>CALSRA010000009.1 GCA_943788635.1 uncultured Alphaproteobacteria bacterium
GTCCTGATAAATCCGCCAGCACAGTGCGATTGTCGGTTGCCGCCAACACCTCGGTCTCGAACCGGCCCATCTGGCTCGCGGACGCGGCCTGGCATCACGGCACGCCCTCCAACGACCTGCCGCATCACCGGATCAAGCGAGAAACGGGTCTGCGTCATTCACATCATCATATCCGGCCAGCCGCCCAAGACCGACTGGCGCAACAAGCCAACCGTGAGTGTAGGCGATTGTGGCCAGTTCGCGTGTCTCTCAGAAATCCGCCCGCAATGTCGTGCAGGCCAAGCACTTCATCCAATTCCCGGAACAACAGTAATCCGTCCGAACTGATCTTCGAACCATGAAATTCCAACCGGACCCGTCGGTCCAAACTAAGCCGCGCACCATCCCGTTTCGCTTGCACTCCTTTGGGTGATCCATGATCCGCCGCCTTAAGCCCACTTAACATGCTGCAATATAACACATTAATTGTCGTCAGAGGAGTGACTTCTCCCTTTTACTTGGGAAATGCGGGCTCAAGCAATGTCTGCTTTGCCATCAGGTCGAAAAACGATTCCCGCGCCAGCACACATCGGTACACGCGATTTACCCTTCAGCCGTGCATTTTGCGGCATATAGGAAGTAACGGATACCGTATCCGACATGCCCCGCGCCGCAATTCGGGCTGTCGCTTTCTCGGCGGTCGGACCGGCAGTCACAAGGCCTTCGACATTGGCAAGCCATTCGCCGGCGACCGCCATCGCCCCTTCGCCAAGGCCGGCTCCCAGGACCAGTACCGGTGAATCTTCGCCCAATTCCGCCGGACCGGCCAGCGAGAGAATGGCGTCTTTCCGCCCGGTTTGACGTAGCCTTTGCCCCATACCGCTTCACGGATCGCAAGCGCGGAATCCAGGTCCGGCAACTCGTCATCGACCCGCCTCACCTGATCGCACAATTTCTGTTTCCGCCTCATCATCACCAGCCGAAGGTAATGGGGTACCGCCCAAAGCGATAGCGTCAGACCGGCCTAGTTTTCACAAATTTGACCATGCAAATAATGTGGTCGTATTTTTATAAATACTGGTTAACGCCAGTTTCGCGCGACAATGGCGTGGACGCCCTATTGATCTGAAACATGGCTTTCATAACGGCAATCGCCTAATTAGGCCGTATGGATACGGATCGCACGATATCGGCACGCGGCGTGACCAAGGTCTACCATACCGGCGATGTCACGGTGAATGCACTGGATGGGGTCGATTTTGACCTGTTCCGTGGCGAGATCGTTGTACTGCTCGGACCGTCGGGCAGCGGCAAATCGACCTTGCTGAACATAATCGGTGGGCTGGACGCGCCCAGCGGCGGGCAGGTTTTCTTCAACGGCAACGAACTGACCCAGTTCGACGACCGGGCCCTGACCGACTACCGCCGCCACCATGTCGGATTCGTGTTCCAGTTCTATAATCTGATACCAAGCCTGACGGCGCGCGAGAACGTATCCCTGGTGACCGAAATCGCCCGCAAGCCGATGACGCCCGAAGACGCGCTGGCCCTTGTCGGCCTGGAAGACCGGCTGGATCATTTCCCGTCCCAGCTTTCCGGCGGTGAACAGCAGCGTGTGGCGATCGCCCGCGCCATCGCCAAGCGACCCGCTATCCTGTTATGCGACGAACCGACAGGCGCGCTGACAGTCGTACGGGCGTCGTCGTGCTGGAGGCGCTGGAGGCAGTGAACCGGGAGTTCCAGACATCAATGGCGCTGATCACCCATAATGCCGGCATCGCCGCCATGGCAAAACCGGGTTGTTTCCCTGGCCGATGGCCGGATCGCCGGCACCGAAACCACGCACAGCGCAAGCAGCGCGCGATATCATCTGGTAGCCGCCATGCCCCCTCTGAACCGCAAACTGTTGCGCGACCTGTGGCATGTCAGAGGACTGGTGATCGCCATCGCCCCTGGATGATCGGCGCCGGTATTGCAACATTCGTCATGTCGCTCAGCACCGTGCGGGCGCTGGAGGAAACACGCGACGCCTATTACGACGATATCGTTTTGCGGATGTCTTCGGCTTTGCCAAACGGGCGCCGGAACGGCTGGTACCACGCATTGCCGGTATTCAGGGAGTCCGTGCCGTCGATACGCGCATCGTGCGCGACGTCACGCTCGATATGGCGAATTTCGACGAGCCGGTAACCGGGCGGCTGGTTTCCATACCTGAATCCGGCCTTATCGGCTTAAACGACATTCTCATCCGCCAGGGCCGGCGGGTTGCGCGGGGCCGACCGGATGAAGCCGTCATCAGCGAGGCCTTTGCCGAAGCGCATAAACTGCTGCCGGGCAGCAGCCTCCTCGCCACCATCAACGGCAAAAGGCGGGAACTGGACATCGTCGGAATCGCCCTGTCGCCCGAATATGTCATTTCATCGCACCCGGTGCGCTGATGCCGGACGACCGTCGCTTCGGGATCATTGGATGGGCCGGGACGCGCTCGCCGCCGCCTTCGATATGGACGGGGCATTCAACGACTGTCTCGATTTCGCTGCTGCGCAACGCGCGGCCGGATTCAGTCATTCAGCAGATCGACACCCTGCTTGACCCCTATGGCGGTACCGGAGCTTTCCTACGCAAGGACCAGATATCCAACTGGTTCCTGTCCAGCGAGATCGACCAGTTGAACACGATGGCAACGCTGATGCCGTCGATCTTCCTGTCGGTATCGGCCTTCCTGTTGAACATGGTTGTGTCGCGGCTCATCGCGACCGAACGCGAACAGATCGGGTTGCTGAAGGCATTCGGTTATACCGACGCTGCAATCGGCTGGCATTATATCAAGTTTGTGCTGGCCATGGTCGCCTGCGGGGTGTTCCTGGGCTGCGCGGCGGGTGCCTGGCTCGGCAATATCCTGACCGAGATGTACGCCCAGTTCTATCGCTTTCCCTATCTGTATTTCCGGTTGGACAGCACCGTTTTCGCAGGCGCTGTCGGTATCAGCCTGATTGCGGCGCTGGTCGGCAGCGCCGGCGCCGTCCGGCGCGCCACGATCCTGCCGCCGGCCCAGGCAATGGCACCACCTGCCCCGACCAGCTACCACGGCAGCTTCTTGCAGCGGCTGCCGTTTCTGAACGCACTGGACCAGCCGACACGCATGATCGTGCGGCATATCATGCGCTGGCCGTTGCGGGCCGCGCTCAGCGTGCTGGGCATCGCCCTGTCGTTTTCGGTGCTGTTGAGTTCCATGTACTGGATCGACGCAATCGACCGGATCATCGATGTTCAATACAATCTGGCCCAGCGTGATGATGTGCGCGTCACCATGACCGATCCCCAACCCCTGCGTATTGTCCACGAACTGGCGCGCCTGCCGGGTGTTATCGCGGTCGAGCCCTTTCGCGCCGTCGCGGTCCGGTTCAAATTCGGCCATCGGGAACGTCGCGAGGCGCTGACCGGCCTGATCGCCAACCCGCAGCTTGGCCGGGTACTCGACGAAAGCGACCGGCCCGTTCCCTTGCCGCCGGAAGGGCTGCTTTTATCCGACAAGCTAGCGAAGCTGCTGGGCGCGTCGGGCCGGCGACCGGGTCACGGTCGAGGTATTGGAAGGACGGCGGCCGGTCCGCGACATCCAGGTCGCCGCCATCTTCAGCACCTACCTGGGCACGCCGGCCTATATGCGCCTCGACGCCCTGAACCAGTTAATGCGTGAAGCGCCCAGCATATCGGGCAGCTATATCCTTGCCGACAACCGGCAGAAAACAGCGCTGAACGCGGTCCTGAAGGACATGCCGAAAGTGGCCGGCGTGACACAGCGTGACGCCGCCATCGCGGCCTTCCGAAAAACCATTGGGGAAACAATGTATATCATGGTGGGTTTCTACGTGATGTTTTCCTGCCTGCTGGCATTCGGGGTCGTCTACAACAGTGTCCGTATTTCGCTGTCCGAGCGCGGGCGGGAACTGGCCAGCCTGCGTGTTCTGGGCCTGACGCGATTTGAAATTTCGTATATCCTGCTGGGCGAACTGGCCACGCTGACTTTTCTGGCGCTGCCGATTGGATGTGCTGTCGGCTACAGTCTATGCCGTTTCATGTCCTCGATATTCGAAACCGAACTCTACCGTATTCCATTTTATATCGAGCGCGATTCATTTGGCATCGCCACGGCCGTCATTGTCGCTGCGGTCGTTGTGTCCGGCCTTTTCGTGCGTCGGCGCATCGATACCCTCGACCTGATCGCCGTACTCAAAACCAGGGAGTAGCCGCACATGGCACCGCAAATTCGCCGTATCGTGTTCTGGTGCATCCTCTGCGCCGTACTGGCCGGGGGACTGATTTACGCCTTCATGCCGCAACCGGTCGCGGTCGACCTGGACCAGGCCAGCCGGGGCACACTGCAAATTACGGTCGATGACGAAGGCAAGACCCGGGTGCGGGATATCTATGTCGTTTCCGCCCCCCTGCCCGGCCGCGCCATGCGCATTACGAAGAAAGCCGGTGACCCCGTCATTGCCTCGCAAACGGTACTGGCGACCATTGAACCCAGCGACCCGACACCTCTGGATATTCGTTCCCGCACCCAGGCCGAAGCGCTGGCGAACGGCGCCGAAGCCGCCCTGTCACTCGCCCGGGCAGATCAGGAACGGGCACGGGCAGAACTGGATTTCGCACTGGAAGAACTGGACCGCGCCCGGCAACTGGTGAAGCGGCAAACGATTTCGAAGACCGCCCTTGATCGCGCGGTCATGGATGCCAGGGTCCGGCAGGCGGCATTGACCACAGCGGAAGCGGCGGTGCGGGTCCGTGAATTCGAATTAAAGAATGCAAGGGCGTCGCTGATCTAAGCCGGCGCCGGCACGACCGGGAACACCGATCGCGAAACCTGCTGCGTGACCGTCCGGGCGCCGGTGGACGGTCAGGTCCTGCGCGTGCTGCATGAAAGTGCCGGTGTTGTCGCGGCGGGCGAGCCGTTGCTCGAAGTCGGCAATGCCCGGGAACTGGAAATTGTCTTGGAACTGCTGTCGACCGATGCCGTGCAGGTCCATGAAGGCGACCCCGTCATCATCGAAGAATGGGGTGGTGCCGGCTTTTTAAATGGCCTGGTGCGGCGGATCGAACCAACCGGCTTTACCAAGGTATCCGCGTTGGGAATCGAGGAACAGCGGGTTGTTGTCGTCATCGACATTGCCGACCCGCCTGAAATATGGCGCCGCCTTGGCCACGGTTTCCGGGTCGAGGTCAGGATTGTCATATGGCGGAGCGACGATGTGCTGCGCGTTCCGGTCGGCGCCCTGTTTCGGGAAGGTCAGGATTGGGCTGTCTTCACCGTGACCGACGGCCTCGCACAAAAACGGATCGTCCGGATCGGCCACAGCAATGCGATCATGGCCGAAGTGCTCGACGGGCTGGCCGAAGATGAATACGTCCTGCTGCATCCAAGCGACCGGATTGCGGAAGGAACCGCGGTTGTCACGCGCGACGGCGCGGAATAGGAAAGCAGGAACAGACCGGCGTCACAGGTCCGGGATCAGACTAACTTGCCCTGCTGTTACACACCGTTGCCTTCAATAGTCGAAGCTGGCCGCTTTCCAGTGCCCGAACCCGGTGCATCCATAATTCGGCTTCCGGGATCAGCGCATCAACAAAGGCCCGGTCGAGCCCGTTGGAGTCCAACCCGTTTGCAAAACCATGCCATGCGCTGACAATAAGGTCACGATAGGCGTCCGTATCGTCCTCGAAATTCAGAATGTCGAAATGCAATGCCGTCAGGCAGTCATGATATTCGTCGATTGACCAGGGCATCGGCCTGACCGGCTCGGTCTCCTGCCATTGTTCCATAACCGGGCCCTCGTTCTGGTCATGTTCGGCCAGAACAAAATCGGTCAATGCCAGGATGCCGCCCTGCCGCAGGCCGCCGCGTATCGTACCCATCAGGCCCAGCTTCTCCGGTACAGTAAAAAAGACATCCCGGGCGACAATCCCGTCGTATTTGAGGCCCCCGCAGATTCAATCGGTCCGGATTGTATTGCGTTATCGTCTTCACATTATCCAGTTGTGCCAGTTCCGCGCGTTGCTGCGCGTAATCGACCAGTTCTTCGTCGCGGTCCATGCCCGTGACCTTGAATCCGTTTTTCAGTGGCGAGTTCCGTGATGCGGCCGCCCAGGCCAGCACTCAGGTCCAGCACCTCGCTTTTCGCCCCGCGCGGGAACGATCCGGCGTGCTCCAACCCATACGTGGCGCCGCCGGGCTGCGCGAAACCGTCGCCCCATACTTGATCGCAGATACGAACGCGTGCTGCGCCCAGTATGGTTTCCGGCGGTAGCTCGGGTTCTGAATCCAGCTCTATCGCGCGTTCGGGCGCAACACTTTGCTGTTTCTGGCCTTTGCGGACAATCGCCCCCGGCTCAACACCTTCCCACCAGGCCTGGAACCGGATCTTGAACGGGATATAGCCGTCGGACTGGGCGTGCTCTTCGGGCTTCACCACAGCAGACTGCGTCCTTTGCAGACGCAGGTGATGGCCGCGCGGCAGACAGAGTCTTGCCGCGTGTGAGAGGCGATTGAGATCGGACCAGCGTACCGGACATGGCGACAGTGTCGCGCAAACAGAGTTAACGGATCGTTAATGCCGCGCCCGCTGTCCTATTTCAGCATCAGATATATGTAAAACCCGATAAAGGGCACCGTCAGAAACAACGTCTTGCGGGACTTTTCCGTCCGATGGCTGCCCGACGCAATCGTCGCGATGATCTGCAATACCGAGACCGCCGCACATACATGCAACGCGATCTCCATAAAATTTTCAGGCAGCGTCATGCTTCCTCCATGCGCCGTTCATGTTCCCATATATCTTCAGACGACGCCCTTGTCGCGCAAGGCGGCGATATCGTCGTCGGAAAGCGACAGTTTTTCCTTCAGCACTTCATTGGTGTGCTGGCCAAGCGTCGGCGGGGCATGACGATAGGTCACCGGCGTCGCCGACATCTTGATCGGGCTGGCGATCAGCTTTGCCGGCTTGCCGCCGGTTGCCGGATGATCCATTTCAATCACCATCTCACGCGCCTGCACCTGTGGGTCGGCGAACACCTGCTCCAGATTGTTGATCGCCCCGCAGCCGACTTTCGCCTTTTCCAGTTCCGTCAGCCACCAGGCCGCCGGATGCTGGCGCGTAACGTCATTCAGTGTCGCGGTAACATGATCGCGATTGCGGACCCGTTCAGTCGCCGTGCGGAACCGCTCGTCCTGCAGCAATTCCTCGCAGCCCGCGGCCTTGCAGAACCGTTCGAAGGTCGGGTCGTTACCGACCGACAGGACGAAGTAACCATCGGCCGACGGCATGACCTGATAGGGCACGATGGACGGGTGCATATTGCCGAGCCGTGTCGGCAATTCGCCGGTCGCAAGGTAGCTCATGCCCTGATTGGCAAGCCAGGAAACATGCGTATCGAGCATCGAGATATCGATATGCTGGCCTTCGCCGTGTAGCATCTGGTGCCGTACTGCCGCGAGAATCGACACACCGGCATACATGCCCGACATGATATCGGCGATGGAAACGCCAACCTTCATCGGTTCGCCTTCCGGTTCGCCCGTCAGACTCATCACCCCGCCCATGCCCTGGATCAGCGCATCGTAGCCCGGCCGGTTGGCATACGGCCCGGTCTGACCGAATCCGGTCACCGAACAATAGATCAGCCGGGGAAATTCCTTGTGCAGTTCCTCGAAACCAAGGCCGTATTTGTCCAGCGTGCCGGTCTTGAAATTCTCCACCAGAATGTCGCAATCGGCCAACAGCTTCTTGGCCAGCGCCTGCCCTTCCGGATCGGAAAGGTTCAACGTGATGGACCGCTTGTTGCGGTTCGCGCCGGCAAAATAAGCACTTTCGCTGCTGTCTTCGCCGTTATTATCCGGCAGGTAGGGCGGCGCGAAGTTGCGCGTATCGTCGCCGACTTCCGGCCGCTCGATCTTGATGATCTCGGCACCAAGATCGCCCAGGATCTGCGTGCAGGTCGGCCCGGCAAGAATGCGGGTGAGATCGAATACCTTTAGACCGTCAAGCGGACCGTTCATGCGTCATTCCCTTCGAATTGATTTTTTTGGCGCGAAGCATGGCGTTTTCGCATCCCCTCGCCGATGGCGTCAAATTTCTTTTGGACCGGGTTTCGCCGGCAATGGTGAAACCGGGCGAATCTGGTATAGAGGAGTCCCGCGCCTCCTGTACGGATTTCGCCCATGAATGCCGTTTTCCTTGCCGCCGTCCTGATCGCTTTCGTTGTCGCGGGTTACCGTCAGGTAACTGAAATTCCCGTCGCCGGAACCAGTGCGCCGATGGATGCACTGGGCCTGGCGATGATAGACGCCGCCAAGGGCTCGGTCGAACTGGCCATCGGGCTGGTCGGGGTCATGGCCCTGTTTCTGGGGCTGATGAAGGTGGCGGAGGCCGGCGGCCTGCTCGCCATCATCGCGCGGACTGTGCGGCCCTTGATGGTGCGCCTGTTTCCCGATGTCCCGGCCGACCACCCGGCAATGGGGGCCATGATCCTGAACATTTCCGCCAATGTGCTGGGGCTGGGCAATGCGGCGACGCCTTTCGGCATCCGCGCAATGCAGGAACTCGACCGGCTGAACCCGCATAAAGGCACGGCGACCAACGCGATGGTCATGTTCCTGGCGATCAATACGTCTTCGGTTACCCTGTTGCCGACGGGCGTGATCGCCCTGCGCGCCTCGGCCGGTTCCATGGACCCGGCCGGAATCCTGCCGACAACTTTGTTCGCGACAATCTGTTCGACCACGGTCGCCATCATCGCCGTGAAGCTGTACCAGCGTTTCACGGTCGTGCCCGAGGCCATCGCCGACAGCAGCGACACCGCGGAAACCGTCACGTCGGACGCGGACCTCTCAGAAGAACCCAGCGCCCCCTATCCGCTATGGGTTTCGATGCTGGTGCTGGTGGCGGTTGCGGCCTTCGTGCCGGTCACGATCCTGTACGGGCGGGATATCGCGCCGTGGATCATTCCGGGGCTGATGGTGGCACTGCTCGGTTTTGGCGCGCTGCGCGGCGTCCCTGTCTATGAATCCTTCGTCGAGGGCGCAAAGGAGGGTTTCAATGTGGCGCTGCGGATCATCCCCTATCTGGTCGCGATCCTGGTCGCGGTCGGGATGCTGCGGCAAAGCGGGGCGCTGGAACTGCTGATCACGCCGCTGGGCGCAGTAACGGGGGCGTTCGGCCTGCCGCCGGAAGCGCTGCCCATGGCCCTGCTGCGACCGCTGTCGGGGTCAGGCGCCTATGGCATCATGGCGTCGATCATCGCGGACCCGGCGACGGGGCCCGATACCTATGTCGGCTATCTGGTGACGACGCTGCAGGGGTCGACCGAAACGACCTTCTACGTGCTCGCGGTGTATTTCGGCGCAGTACAGATCCGCCGGATCCGCCATGCACTGGCAGCCGCCCTGACAGCCGATATCGCGGGTATCGTCGCGGCGGTCGCAATTACCGCCTATCTGTTCGGATAATCCGGTTACGGCGTATCAGAACCGTGAAACACCGCCGCAGGTCCGCGCGGTATGGAAACACGCGGACCCGCAGATGTTTGCTCAGTCGGTCGGGAAAGGGCCGTTCAGCGGATGGCCTTCATCGTTTTCCATCATTGCCTCCATTACGTGAGTTGATGATACAGACATAAAAAGCAAGATCGGGGCCACAACTGTTAGACGCGCGATATTTTCCGCCCCACACTCCACCAACATATTGAATTATAATATTTTTATTTTTAGTGCTGGCTAAGAATCATCGCAAAGGCCGGCACCTGCTCATTCTTTGGGCTCCTGGCGCAATGTTCCGTTGCGCGCCTTTTGATGCCTATTTTTTAATCGTTCGTAGACTCTGAATACAAAACAGGCATTCATGACGCTGTGCCTTACGGATGAAATTCCTGCGCCTTATTGGTAAGCGTTTGGTGAACCCGCCCTATTTGACCGCGTCATTATCTGCGACAGTTCCCGCCTGATGGAGGGCGTTGGTGTCCACTATCGATGGTGGACACCAAGTGGGTTTAAGGATGCCAAAGAATCGACGCGTGCGGCGGTTGTGGGAAGACGAAGAGAAGATACGGATCGTGGCGCAGACGCGAGTTCCGGGGGTATCGGTTTCACAGGTGGCGCGTCGCTATGACGTGAACGCAAATCTGATATTCAAATGGCTGCGTGATCCGCGTTTCAATCCGCTGCCAGTCGAAGACGCCACCCCATCATTTCTTCCAGTCGAGGTGGTCGCCGAACCGCTCGTCCTTGGTCCTCCCGTCATCGACGCGCCGGTTGTCGGTGCCCCTGTCAATGAGGTTGGGGTGTCGGGATCGCAGATCGAGATTGTCTCGCCGTCTGGACATCGCATCAGCGTCAGCGGCGCCTATGACCCCGAGGCGCTGTGCCGTCTTGTGCGGGGGTTGGGTTCTTGATTCCCGTTCCAAGCAACACGCGGGTCTGGCTGGCGGCTGGCGTGACGGACATGCGGCGGGGTTTTAATACGCTGGCGGCGCAAGCTGAGGCGTCGTTGTCGGAAGACCCGTACTCCGGCCACCTGTTCGTGTTCCGGGGTCGGCGTGGCGATCTATTAAAGATCATCTGGTGGGACCAACAAGGAGCCTGCCTGTTCTCCAAACGTCTGGAGCGGGGGCGCTTCGTGTGGCCGGTGGCGAAAGACGGCAAGGTGTCGATGTCACCGGCACAACTCTCAATGCTTCTTGAAGGGATCGACTGGCGCATGCCGCAACGAACGTGGCGACCGCTGACGGTTGGGTAAAATCGTTTCACAGCAAAGGTTTGCCAATCCTTGGGGATTCCTATGGACGGTGGCGTCTGATAGATTACTGGCATGCTCGACAACGCCAAGAACCTCCCGAATGACGCTGCCGCCCTGAAGGGTTTGGTTACGACATTGGCGTCGGAGTTGAAGTCTCGCGACATTCTGATCGAGAAGCTCAAACATCAATTAGCCGGGATGCGTCAACATCGCTTCGGGTCCCGTTCCGAGGCCCTGGATCAACTGACGTTGACGCTGGAAGACGAAGAGATTGCCGCAGCCGCGCAAGAACCCGCGCCAGACGACGCCAATACCGATCAAGCCGCAACGCCGCCAAAGGGCAAACCCAAGCGTAAACCGCTGCCCGGTCATCTCCCGCGCAACGAGACTACACTGTCGCCGGGCGACGCCTGTGGGCACTGTGGCGGCAAACTAAAAACGCTTGGCGACGATGTCACCGAGGAATTGGAATATGTCCCCGGACGTTTTGTGGTGAACCGGATAGTCCGCCCCCGCATGGCCTGCACCTGCTGCGAGACGTTCCATCAGGCGGCCCTGCCGTCGCGGCCGATTGAGCGCGGGCGTCCCGGCCCCGGTCTGCTCGCCCATATTCTGGTAAATAAATACGCCGATCATTCGCCTTTGTACCGGCAAAGTCAGATATTCGAGCGCGAGGGTATCGACCTGGATCGCTCCACCCTGGCCGACTGGGTTGGTAAATCCACGGCCCTGCTGGAACCTTTGGCGGACGCCATCGCGCGCCATGTCCTGAAAGGACAGGCTCTCTTCGCCGATGACACGCCGGTAAAGTTGCTGGCTCCAGGTTTCGGCAAAACCAGGACAGCCCGACTTTGGGCCTATGTCCGCGACGAACGTCCCTGGGCCGGAGAGGCGCATCCCGCCACGTGGTATCAATTCTCGCCCGACAGGAAGGGCGTTCGTCCGCGTGAACATCTGGCTGCCTACGAGGGCTTCATGCACGCGGATGGTTATGCGGGCTTCAATGACCTGTACCGCACGGGCAAAGTGACGGAGGTCGCCTGCATGGCCCATATCCGGCGCAAGTTCGTCGATATCCACAAATCTCAGGGATCGGCGATTGCTGATGAGGCCATAAAACGGATCGCCCAACTCTATGCCGTCGAGAAAGCGGCGCGCGGTTCACCGCCGGATGAACGGCGGCGGCTAAGGCAGGAAAAGGCAAAGCCTGTTCTCGACGACCTGGAAGCATGGCTGCATGCCCAACTGACCAGGATATCCGGCAAATCGCCCCTTGCCGGAGCCATTCGCTATGCCCTGACACGAATGAAACGGCTTCGGCCGTATCTGGAACATGGCTTCCTGGAATTGGACAACAAGACCGCAGAAAGAAGCATGCGGGCTATCGCCCTGGGCCGGAAGAATTATCTCTTCATGGGCTCCGAAGGCGGCGGCAGATCAGCCGCAATTGCCTATACGCTGATCGAGACCGCGAAGCTCAATGGCGTCGACCCGCAGGCATGGCTCACCGACACGCTCGGCCGCATCGCAGATCACAAGATCACCCGCATCAACGAGCTCCTGCCCTGGCGTTACGCTGAAGCCTCAGCGTAACAGGGCCATCCGTCGCGCGGTAGGGCGGAATGCCCGGACGGTAACCCTTATTGGTTCGAAACCGAATTTCGACTATCTTACCAGGATGAAAATCGCCATGAACCTTGCCGCCCTTCGTGACGCGCTCATCGCGCGCAAGGCTGAAGTCGCGGCGGAAATTCGCAACTATCCGGGGCCCATTCCGGGATGCGATGCACAGTTCAACCACTTGCTGGAAACCCGCCGGATTCTGGCGCAGGAACTGCAGCGGATCGAGACCGTAACGGATGAAAATGTCAGCGTCGCGGACTTCGTCAACCAATCACCAAGCGCCCGCGAATTGCCGGACATTCTGGCCCTGCCCTGACAGCGAAAATCTCCTGATTCGCAAAATCCCGCGACATTCTGGCAGCCGCTCCGAAAACGGGCGCCTCGTGGAAAACACGAAGTTCCTGATTCGTCTTCATAATTCCACGAACATCGCAATTCGCGCGAAACCCTTTGACGAATGCGGAACGGGTTCGCGAAAATACAGGCATTCCTAGGGGGGCCTCAAGCAGAGGCTGAGATATCGTTGGCATTGCGGATTGTCCGTAATTCGTTGCGGTGACCCTTCGAACCTGATCCGGATCATACCGGCGTAGGGACAGGAAACCAATAACGCACGCGAACGCCATATCTCGTCAACCCAACGCCTTCGCGGGCGCATCCTCTCTCCCATTCCGATTCCGGATCTCCCCAAACCATTGGCAGGAGATTCACAATGCCCAAAGACAGCGAAATAGTTATCTCGACCGGCCCGATACCCGGGTCGAAGAAAGTCTACGTCAACGCCGGTAAAGACGGCGCGCTGCGCGTTCCTTTCCGCGAAGTAAAACTGGAAGACAGCGCCAACGAACCCCCGGTAAGGCTCTATGATACCTCCGGCCCCTATACGGCGGATGACGTCACGATCGACGTAACCGCCGGGATCGAGCGCATCCGCGAATCCTGGATCAGCGCGCGCGGCGATGTCGAAGAGTACGAAGGCCGTGAGATCAAGGTCGAAGACAATAACCGCAAGGAAGGCGACAAGGACGCCTGTCCGGAATTCCCGGCAAAGCACCGCCCCCTGCGCGCCAGGGACGGCGCCGTTGTCACGCAGATGGCCTATGCAAGGCGCGGCATCATCACGCCGGAAATGGAATTCGTCGCCGCCCGCGAAAATCTGGGCCGGTCGGAACACGCGGCGACGGCGAAACCTTCGGCGCGAATATCCCCGACGTCGTCACGCCGGAATTCGTCCGCGATGAAATCGCCGCCGGCCGGGCGATCATCCCGAACAACGTCAACCACCCGGAATCGGAACCGATGGTCATCGGCCGGAACTTCCTGGTGAAGATCAACGCCAATATCGGCAACTCCGCGGTTCGTCATCGGTCGCGGAAGAAGTCGAGAAGATGGTCTGGGCCACCCGCTGGGGCGGCGACACGGTGATGGACCTGTCCACCGGCAAGGACATCCACAACACCCGCGAATGGATCATCCGCAACTCCGCCGTCGCCGATCGGCACGGTGCCGATCTATCAGGCGCTGGAAAAGCCGGCGGCGTCGCCGAGGACCTGACCTGGGAGCTGTTCCGCGACACGCTGATCGAACAGGCGGAGCAGGGCGTCGACTATTTCACCATCCACGCCGGCGTCCTGCTGCGCTACATCCCGATGACCGCCAAGCGCGTCACCGGCATCGTCAGCCGCGGCGGCTCGATCATGGCGAAATGGTGCCTCGCGCATCACAGGAAAGCTTCCTCTATACGCATTTCGAGGAAATCTGCGAGATCATGAAGAAGTATGACGTCGCCTTCTCGCTGGGCGACGGGTTGCGGCCGGGCAGCATGGCCGACGCCAATGACGAGGCCCAGTTCGCCGAGTTGGAAACCCTTGGCGAGTTGACCAAGATCGCGTGGAAGCATGACGTGCAGGTCATGATCGAAGGCCCCGGCCATGTGCCGATGCACAAGATCAAGGAGAACATGGACCAGCAGCTCGAGAGATGCCACGAGGCGCCGTTCTATACGCTCGGGCCCCTCGTCACCGACATCGGCACCGGGCTACGACCACATCACCAGCGCCATCGGGGCGGCGATGATCGGCTGGTTCGGCACCGCGATGCTTTGCTACGTCACACCGAAGGAACATCTCGGCCTGCCCGACCGCAAGGACGTCAAGGACGGCGTCGATCACCTACAAGATCGCGGCGCATGCGGCCGACCTCGCCAAGGGCCACCCGGCGGCCCGGCTGCGGACGACGCCGTCAGCCGGGCCCGGTTCGATTTCCGCTGGCGCGACCAGTTCAATCTGGCGCTCGACCCGGAAACGGCGGAGGATTTCCACGACCAGACCCTGCCGGCCGAAGGCGCCAAGATCGCGCATTTCTGCTCCATGTGCGGGCCGAAATTCTGCTCGATGCAAATCACGCAGGAAATCCGCGAATTCGCCGAAAAGGGCATGTTCGACATGTCGGACAAGTTCAAGGAAACCGGCGGCGAACTCTACCAGCCCGCTGACAAGGTCGCGGCCGAAGCCGCCGCCCTGGAAGCCGGCGACGACTAGAAGACATCAGGCTTGCATGGAGGGAGGCCGCGATTTTTTCGTGGCCTCTTTTCATTTATCCGGCTGGTTCGGTCAGTCAGGCCAGTTGAAACGCTGGCGTAATACCGGGGGCAGCATCGCCGTTGCCCGGTGCTGCTGGGCGTCGCTGAAGACGCTGCGCCACTCGTCGGTTTCGCCCTTGCGGAAATGTGTGTTGGCGACCTGATCCGGCCGGGCCGACCAGTCGAATTTCGCTTCGGGAATGCCGCAATGCGCAAGAATCTCGCGCATCGTTTCTTCGGGGTCCTGCCGAAAACGCTCGAACGTCGTGATCAGGATTTCCAGCCCGTGCTGCCCGGCATCAGCGGCGGTCAGCCAGCCTTGCGTCCAATCGACCAGTGCCGACAGATGGGCATCGATCTGGTAGTCGATTTTCGCTGGTAGCGTCCGGTCGAAATAGTCCACCGGCAGCGCCGGCATCACCGCCTCCAGCCCCAGGCGGCAGGCCGGAACGCTATCGCGATGTGCGTGAAAATTATCGAGGTGATGAACCCATGACAGCATTGCCTGTCGCGGGTCGCGAATATGCACCACCATCCGTTTCAGCCGGTTGGCGATAAACCGCACATTGATATCCTTGGCGGGTACATGCTGCTGGCAGACCCAGCCGCCCTTGCTGAGGCGGTCCATGTCATCGCGGATGATCAGATCGTCCGGGAACAGGCATACCGCTACCTTCATTTCCCGTAGGCCCAACCCCTTGCTGAGCCAGCGGGAGATAAAAATGCTGCCCGATTTCGGCATCGTATTGAAGAAAACCGGCGGGATATCGCTATGCGCCGCCTCCGGCTCATCGGTGACGGGGCCAGTACGGGTCATCAGGAAACCGTCTTCCCGAGTTAGGCGCGTGGTCATGCTGCGGCGCAGGCCGCTCCCATCATGAACCTCGAAGGCTTCGACATCACCATCGTCGAAGCGGATGGACAGTTCCGCTTCCTCCAGGCGGGTAATGGACCCGCTCCAGGATTCCGTTTCGGAGACGCCCGAACCATTCCGAAGGGTGGCATCAACCCGCACGGAACCGTCTTCGCGGATCCGGTAGGTGCCGCCCGTTACAAGCCGGGCATCGCCGATATCCTCACCCCGGTCAGGGTTTTGAATGCTCCAAACGCCCCAGGGAACAAGCACGCATCATCCTTAAATCATTATATTTTCGAACTTTTGGCAACGGTCTTCAATGGTCCACCGTACAGCATGACAACTTTCATGAGCAACGGGAATGTCCATGCGAACGCTGTTACGGGGACGGTTCTGCCTGTCGCTCAATTGGTCTTATGACAAATGGTACTATTGGCTCTTTCCCGGGACCGACAAAACGGTGGATAAAGCGCGACACAAACCGGAACGACAAAGAGCGAACCAATGACCACGCGCACAAACGAACTCGGCCAACCCATCGGGTTTGCAATGCCGGACTGGCAACCGGCGCAAATTCCGGATGGAACCCCAATGGATGGACGCTATTGCCGCGTCGAAGCCATCGCGCCCAGCCATTGCGACGACCTGTACAACGCCTTCCTGCTGGATAGCGAGGGACGCAACTGGACCTATCTGCCGCAGGGGCCCTTCGACAGCCGGGAAGCATTCGATCACTGGTATGCCGCGCATTGCGCCGATACGTCGCGCATCACGCATGCCATCATCGACCACAGCAGCGGGCGGGCAACGGGAATCGCCAGCTACCTGCGCGTCGATCCGGCTGTTGGCAGTATCGAGGTTGGCTATATCAATTTCGCACCGCCCCTGCAGCGCACGCGGATGGCGACCGAAGCCATGTATCTGATGATGGCCCGCGTGTTCGACGAATTGGGCTACCGACGATACGAATGGAAATGCGACGCCCTGAACGCGCCATCACGCAATGCCGCCCTGCGGCTGGGCTTCCTCTATGAAGGTCAGTTCCGGCAGGCGACGATGTACAAGAACCGCAACCGCGATACCGACTGGCTGGCCATCATCGACAGCGACTGGCCGGCGCTGAAGCGGGCCTTCGAAAGCTGGCTGGACGAATCCAACTTCGATGAAGCCGGCATGCAACGAGCCGGGCTGGCGGCGCTGGTCGAGGCAAATCGATAGACCAGCGCAGTTCCCTGATGATCCGGCACGACTTGTGCTGTAAGAAGGCGCTCGCATTCGCAACCGGATCGGGCGTGTCGTGCCGGACCTCTACTTATTGCTCCTCAAGGCCGGGTTCGCCGTTATCGTCGTCGTTGGCGCGACCATCGCGGCGGAACGATCCGGCCCGTTCTGGAGCGCGCTGATCACAGCGCTACCGGTATCCATGGGACCGATATACGTGGTCATGGCCATCGACCGTTCGAACGCCTTTATCGCCGACAGCACGCTCAGCAGTTTCGCGGCCCATGCCTCGATGGCAGCATTCCTGTCCGCCGGTACGGTCCTGGCAACGCGCACCGGCGCGGGCGCAACCATCCTTGGCGCCGTCGGCGCATGGTGCCTCTCTTCCTGGGCCATCCATGCGGTTCAGTGGGGTGTCACCGACGCCATCGCGCTCAACATTGCCACCTTTATCATCGCCCTCGCCATCACAAAGGTATGGGGACGTCCCGGGGTTGCGATCCCCGCGCCGTCGCGCTGGTTCGACCTGCCGTTGCGCGCGCTGCTGGTCGCGACACTGACGATAACGGTTTCGCTGACAAGTGCTGCGCTGGGGCCGAAAACATCGGGCATTCTCGCCATCTTCCCCGTCGTCTTCATCAGCGCGACCATCGTGTTGCTGGCGCGGCTCGGCGGTGGCGCCACAGCCGCGATCCTTGCCCGTGCCGTCGTGCCGCTGGTCGGGCTTGGAATCGCCCTGCTGACCGCGCACCTGATGACGCAACGTTTCGGTTCGGCAATCGGCCTGTCGACCGGCCTCGCCGCGACGCTGGGCTCTTCGCTTGTGCTGATCCTGTGGCATCTGCGGGGCCCCGGCGCGCTGCTGCGCAGAGGCCGCTGAAGAACGCCCCACTGGTCAGCAGCGATGGATCGGGACATTATGGACCGGCTGCGCCGAAACGCGCGCAGGATCAACGGGGATCCGAAAATGAATACAGATACGATGCATGGTGGCAAACAATCGACGCTCGATATCCGCCTGATCAATGCGCCCCTGGGGGTGGAAATTCGCGGGCTCGACCTCAGCCAGCCGATTGACCGGGATACGGTAGCGGCGCTGCGCGACATCTGGCACGAACGCCTGATCCTGCTGTTTCGTGGCCAGTCGTTGAGCGACGAGCAACAGCTCGCCTTTACCCGGCAATTCGGCCCGACGGAACTTGGCCCCAACAATCTACTGAAACGGCCCCATGTCGCGGGCCGACCGCCTGACACGCCGCCGGAGATCGCGATCATCTCCAACATCCAGGCGGATGGAAAACCGATTGGCGAGTTGGGTGACGGTGAGGCCGCATGGCACACGGACAGCAATTTTGTCGAGGTACCACCCGCGGCCAGCATTCTGCGCGGGATCGAGGTCCCGCCCAGCGGCGGCGATACCGGCTTCCTGAATATGTACCTGGCGCTGGAGGCCATGCCGGCCGACCTGCGCGCTGCAATCGAGGGTAAATCCGCCAAGCACGACCCGACCTTCAGCAGCGGTGGCGAACGACGGCCGGAATACGCGCATCTGAACGATGTGAGTCAGGGGCCGGGCCCGATCCATCCGCTGATCCGCACCCATGCCGGGTCGGGCCGCAAGGCCCTGTTCCTCGGCCGCCGCGCCGGCAGCTATATCACCGGCCTGCCGGTGGCGGAGAGCGAGGCCCTGCTCGACCGGCTTTGGGAACATGCGACCCAGCAGGTTTTCTCGTGGCATCATCAGTGGCGCGCCGGCGACGTCGTGATGTGGGACAATCGCTGCAGCATGCACCGGCGGGATTCGTTCGACGGCCGTTACCGCCGGCTGATGCGCCGCACCCAGCTTTCGGGCGACCGCCCTGTCTGAGCGGGCGACATCGTGCCCTGTCACCACCTGATTATCCCGTTGTCTTCAGCCCCGGAGATGCGCAAAGTAGGGACAGGAATCGCGCGTTTGATTCACAATTTAAGCGCGTCTGGTCACAGGCGGGAATGGGGATGACGCAACATTGGTCCGGCACCGGAGAGTTTTTCGCGGCTATCTGCTCGGCTTTATCGTCGCGGCGCTCATCGGCGTCTTTCTGATGGGCTGGAACAACACGATGATGAGCGCCATGCCGAACCCGGCGCCTGCACGCATCGATTTTGCCACCCTGGATCTGGGCACCCGTCAGAATGCTTTTCTGGTCTGCCCGGAAGGATATTGCTCGGCAACGCCGGGCCTGATCAGCCCGACATTCGATATGCCGGCAACAGCACTACGCGACCGATGGATGCGCATGATCAAAACCCGCCCCCGCTTGACCCTCGCGGGGGCAGACGATGCAGCGCTGCAATACGATTTCGTTCAGCGCTCCCGGTTTTTGAAATTTCCGGATTCCATCACGGTGCGGTTCATCCCGATTGACGACAGCCGCGCGACGCTCGCGATTTACAGCCGGGCAAATTACGGACGCTCGGATTTCGGTGTGAACCAGGATCGCGTGACGGAATGGCTGGCAACCCTCAGCCAAACTGATACAGAAAGTGGCACTCCAGCTTCCAGTAAATGACTATTCTTACTTTTGAATATGCTGGTGAACTGACGTAGATCACGCGCGCCGCTGGTGCCCCCCCATAAGCACACGAAATACTGGTTTATCACAGGGGGGAAATTCGAATGGAAGACACAGAATAGCCCGCTTCCAGGAAGCGTGAGCTGAAGGGATTTCTTTTTCGGACCGTCGTTCTGGCCCCGGCCCTGTCCGTCGCAATTGTCGGCGGATACGGTTTTGCGATCTGGATATATCAATTGCTTGCCAGTCCTCCCAGTTACTCCGGATCGCCCCGCTATTGCCATTACCTGTCATTTTGAAATGAAGGAGCGCAGCGGGTGCCGGAACTCTACGAAGCGGTTCCCAATGCCCTGTGTTTCATGCATCCCGACGATACCAAGGCGCGCGGCTTGCGGCGAGAAAACCTGCATCGACTGTCACAAGGGCATCGCCCACGAACTCCCCAACATGGCCGGGGTCGAAGGCTGGAAATAGCCGGCTGGCGAAATACTCAGGGGGCCGTTTGCCAGTAATCGGCGACGCGCACCGCTTCTTCCGCGCCCGGCCAGGGCGGCATGGTGGCCAGCACCAGTGCCAATGGCGCGTCGCCGGTGTTGCGAAACTGGAAATGCGCGCCGGCCGGTATCGTCAGTGCCGTACCGGCACCAACCGGAACCACCGCCTCGACATCATCCTGTGCACGCCAGACCTCGCCCTTTCCGGACAGGAAATACCAGATTTCCTCGACCTGGCGATGGCGCACCGCGAGCGACACACCCCCGACAGGCAGCGTGCAATGTACGAAACTGCCGCCGGCCCGTTGTCCCAGAAAGCGGATTTCCGACCCGTCCGGTGCAATCGCATCGACACCTGTGCCAAGCTGCGTGGTTTCAAACGCCATGATGGGCTCCCCTTGTGCTGTCGCGAAGGGGTCGTGTAGCATTTCACCTACTCGCGTCAATCAGGAACCGGGCACCAGCCGATAGCTGGCGCTATTCATGTGGAAACAGAGGAGAGAGTGTCATGGCCGTCACCCCACTCGTGAGTAAATCCGGCAGGCCGGTTGCGAAGAAATCGGAAATGAGCGAGGCCGAATGGCAAACGCGGGTCGACCTCGCGATGCTGTACCGGGTCATCCACCGTCTGGGGTTTACCGACCTTCTGGCCACGCACCTGTCCGCGCGCATCCCGGGCGAAGAAGACACCTTCCTGATCAACAATTACGGTGAAATGTTCGACGAGATCACCGCGTCCAGCCTTGTGAAGATGGATATGGACGGCAATGTGCTGAGCGGCGAAGGGTTCAATTTCGCCGGATTTTGCATTCACAGCGGCATCTATATCGCGCGACCGGATGCGATGTGCGTCACGCATCTGCACACCCGCGCGAACATCGCGGTATCGGCCATGGTCGGCGGGCTGCGGCCGCTTTCCCAGCATTCGCTATGGCCGCTGCTGAGCATGTCGGAGCACGCCTATGAAGGGCCCGCGCTGGACCTGGCGGAACGGGAATCCCTGCGCGAGAACATCAGCGATAAATTCGTCATGAACATGCACAATCACGGATCGCTCTGTCTTGGCCGAACGATCCCGGAAGCCCTGCACTTCACCTATTATTACGAAACCTCGTGCCAGATTCAGGTCGATACGATGGCCGGCGGCGGGCCCATTCGCGAAATACCCGAAGATATCGTGGCGAAAAGCCATGAAATCTATGCCGAATGGCTGGCCGGTGGTGATATGGGTATGCAGGAATGGAGCGCATTTCAGCGGAAATTCGCCCGTGAAGGCATAGAATACGCGATTTGACCCTTATTCGGACACGACAAGAAGAAAGGAAGAAACCGATGGCCGTTACCCAGTTGAAGCCGCAAGGCGACATGAGCGAAGCCGAGTGGCAGACCCGTTGCGACCTGGCCGCGCTATACCGGACCCTTGCCCGGTTCCGCATGACCGATTTCATCTACACCCATCTGTCCGCCCGGGTGCCGGGTGAGGAAGGCACCTTCCTTCTTAATGAATACGGTGTCCCGTTCGACCGGATCACGGCATCGTCACTGGTCAAGCTGGACTTTGACGGCAATGTCATCGGCGAGGGTGAATTCAATCAGGCGGGTTACACGATCCACAGCGCCGTACTGATGGCACGACCGGACGTGAACGCCGTCACCCATGTACATACCCGTGCCAGTGTTGCGGTGTCGGCGCAGAAGCGTGGCTTGCTGCCGATCAGCCAGCAGGCCATGATCGTCATGGGCCATCTGTCCTATCACGATTACGAAGGGGTCGCGCTGGACCTGGAGGAACGCGAACGGCTGGGCCGGGACCTGGGCGACAAGCGCGCGATGATCCTGCGCAATCACGGGCTGCTGACCTGTGCGGAAACCATTCCGGCGGCGTGGCAGTTGCTCTACTGGCTCGATTGCGCCTGCCAGATTCAGGTCGACGCAATGGCCGGCGGTGCCGAGCTCATCGAACTGCCGATGGATATCGTTGACGGCATGATGGAGCGCTATAACGGGAAAACTGATCACGGCGAACGCGAGTGGAAAGCCGTGCGGCAGATGCTGGAAGGCGAAAATTACGCAAGCTGAGCCGACGCATCCATGACGAATATGATGGCCGCCAGGACACTGGCGGCCATTTTCGTATCCGGGTCTAGCGTGCTGCGTAACGCGCGTGGATCGCCCGGACCCGCTGCACCGAATCCTTCATCGCCCGCAATGTTTCGTAGAAAACAACGTTGGATCGTACCGAACGCTCGTCCAGGTCGGCGCTGGCGATCTTCGCCGCATCCCGGTTACGCCCGGCCAGCCCCAGCGCCAGTGCCAGATTCTGGCGGTTCTGAATACTGGCCTGTGACGCGGTCGCGAGTTCCCGCAGGACATCGATCCCGGCATCATGCTCCCCGGCAAAAGCCAGTGACAGGCCGAGATTGGTTTTCAAACTGGTATCATCCGGTTTAACGGACAGCCCCGCGCGGTAATAGTCCTGTGCATCCTTGTGCTTGCCGAGCAGGTCATTGGCCACGCCGAGGCCATTGAAGACGCGCGGGTCCGCCGGTGAAACCGTCAGTGCCCGATCGTAATGCCCGATGGCCAGCTCCGGCTGATCTATCGCGACCATCGCATTGCCCAGCCCGCGCAACGCTTCCACGTTTTGCGGTTCGAGCGCCAGCGCCCGGCGGAATGTTTCGGCCGCATCCTTCGGCGCGCCGCTCGATGCCTGTACCTGCCCCAACCCGATCAGCGGTGCCGTCTGTTCCGGGCTGGCCGCATGTGCGTGACGGTACAGGGTCGCCGCACCGGCGAAGTCGCCGCGTGCCCGGCTTTCCCCGGCGGATTGCGCCAGTGTTTCCGACACATCGGTTTTCGCATCGCTATCGGCGAATTTTTCCGGCGGGTTCGCTGCGCAACCGGCCAGTACCGCGGCAAGCGCCAGCACGGTCGTGAAGCGCCGCCGAGAGGGTGATATATCCTGACGGCGAAATCTTTCATGGATCATCATGGTTAGCACACTAGCCGGTATTCATTAATGAAGCATTTACTATCGTTTAAAATAAGTAATTGATTTTATTAAACTTTTTACCTTCAGAGCAGGTGCATCGAGCCTTTGAAACCCGCATGCTTGTAACCGCAACCCCGGCTCCGTATCATCCGGCGAAAATTCACGGATGCCCTGCTTCCGTGGTATGCAAGCTTACCTGAATGTGCCGCCATGACCCCGGAAATGTGACCGTCCGTCCATGACACAAATGACTGCCAGCCCCCGCGCCATCATCCCATCGGTGGACCGGATATTGAACCAGCCGGAAATGTCGGCGGTACTGGCCGACCATGGGCGCGCGGCGGCAACCGATGCCGTGCGGACCGTTCTGGCCTCACTGCGCCGCAGAATGGCGGAAGATGCCGACGCGGTGCGGGACGATGCCGAACCGGCAGCAGTCGTCGCCCGGGTCGAGGCCGTGCTTGAGGCACTGGCACGACCGTCGCTGAAACGCGTCTTCAACCTGACCGGCACGGTACTGCACACCAACCTTGGTCGGGCCCCCCTGCCGCAGGTGGCAATCGATGCCATGGCCCAGGCAGCGGGCGCCTGCAATCTTGAATACGACCTGGACACGGGAACGCGCGGCGACCGGGATTCACATCTCGAGCCCCTGTTGACGCGGCTGACCGGCGCCGAGGCTGCGACAGTGGTGAACAACAACGCCGCGGCGGTGCTGCTGGTGCTCGGCACGCTGGCGCAAGGCCGGGAAGTTCTGGTATCGCGCGGCGAACTGGTCGAAATCGGCGGCGCCTTCCGCATTCCCGACATCATGACCCGGGCCGGTTGCACCCTGCGCGAAGTCGGCACCACCAACCGCACGCATCTGCGCGACTACGAAACGAACATCAACGAAGACTCCGCCCTGGTGATGAAGGTCCATGCCAGCAATTACGCGATACAGGGATTCACGGCATCACCTGCGGAATCCGATCTGGCGCAGGCGGCACATGCCCGCGATCTGCCGTTTGTGGTCGACCTTGGCGCCGGCGCATTGGTCGACCTGGAACGCTACGGGCTGCCGCATGAACCCACGCCACAGGAAACGCTGGCCGCTGGCGCCGATCTCGTCACCTTCAGCGGCGACAAACTGCTGGGCGGGCCGCAGGCCGGATTGATCGTCGGCCGGGCCGACCTGATTGCGCAGATCAAGAAAAACCCGATGAAACGCGCCATGCGGCTGGACAAGACAACCATTGCCGCGCTGGAAGCCGTGCTGCGGCTGTATGACAATCCGGACCGGCTCGCCACCCAAATGCCCACCATGAACCTGTTGAGCCGTTCAAGCGCGGAGATCCGGGCATTGGCGGAGCGCCTGTTGCCATCGGTGGCACAGCGACTGGACGGTATTGCCCATGTGACCGTCGAGGACTGCCGCAGCCAGATCGGCAGCGGTTCCCTGCCGGTCGATCTGCTGGAAAGTAGCGCCCTGGCGATCAGGACCGTGCAACAGGGCCGTGGATCGGCCCGGGTTCTGACCGGTATCGTTGATGCCTTCCGTGCCCTGCCGGCACCGGTTATCGGCAGAATCCAGGACAACACCTTTTTCCTCGACCTGCGATGCCTGACGGATGAAGCGGCATTCGCGGCGCAACTGGATCGTCTGAATCTGACATGATCGTCGCCACCGCAGGCCATATCGACCACGGCAAGACGCTGCTGGTAAAGGCGCTGACAGGCGTCGACGCCGACCGCCTGCCGGAAGAAAAACGGCGCGGGCTGACAATCGATCTTGGCTTCGCCTACCGGCATCTGGACAACGGCGCGGTACTCGGTTTCGTCGATGTGCCGGGGCATGAAAAATTCGTCCGCAACATGCTGGCCGGTGTCGGCGGCATCGACTTTGCCTTGCTGATCGTCGCCGCCGATGACGGCCCGATGCCCCAGACCGAGGAACACCTCGCGATCCTCGACCTGCTGGGTGTATCGACCGGCGCGATTGCGATTACCAAGACCGACCGCGTCACACCCGCCCGGCTGGAAGAAGCCATTGCGGAAGTCGAAATTCTGGTCGATGGCACGTCGCTGGAACAGGTCCCGGTCTTTCCACTATCCGCGATGACAGGCGACGGACTGCCCGCGCTGCAGGCCCACCTGGAGTCCACCGCGCAGACCATGTCGGCACGCCCCGACAGTGGCAATTTCCGCCTTGCCATCGACCGGACCTTTACCGTGGCCGGGGCAGGACTGGTCGTCACCGGCACCGTGTATTCCGGGCAGGCCAGTGTCGGCGATCGGTTGATCCTGTCGCCTGCCGGAACCCCTGTCCGGGTCCGGGCGATCCACGCGCAGAATCGCGACGCACAATCCGGCCGCGCCGGCGAGCGCTGCGCGCTGAACCTGACCGGGCAAGGCATCGGCCTCGATTCCGTGGCACGCGGCGACTGGGTTCTGGCAGAACCCGCCCATGCACCGGTGCGTCGGCTCGATGCAACATTGCGCCTGCTTAACGGCGAAAAGAAACCGTTACGGCACTGGACCCCGGTCCATGTCCATATGGCAGCCAGCGCCGAAACCGGCAGGGTCGCCATCCTTGAAGGTGGCTCTATCGCACCGGGCGATACCGGTCTGGTGCAGATCGTGCTGGATAATCCCATCGGCGCCCTGGCCGGCGACCGCTTTATCCTGCGCGATCAGTCGGCACGGCGCACCATTGGCGGCGGCCGGATTGTCGATCCCTTTTCACCGGCCCGCGGCAGGGCACGACCACAACGGCTGGAAATCCTGCAGGCCATGCGGGATGCAACCCCGGCGCAGGCTCTGACAGCACGGCTTGGCCAAAGTGTCGACGGTGTCGCGCTTGGCCGGTTCGCCCAGACCTTCAATCTGACCCCGGATGAAACCGATATGTTGTGGGATCAGGTCGATATGATCCGGGTCGGCTCGCCACCGGATCAGGTCGGCATTTCACCGGCGCACTGGGACGGTCTGCGCGACGACATCGTTTCGGCATTGCGCGAATGGCATGCACAACGGCCCGACCAGCCAGGGCCCGAGGAAACCCGCCTTCGCCGCGCCATCACCCGGCGACCGTCGGCGGCATTGTTCAGCGCGGCAATCCTGGACCTGCTGCACGGAAAGCGTATTGCGCGCGACGGCGTCTATCTCACCGTACCGGGGCATCGTGCCGTCTTTTCCGCGGAAGATACCGCGCTTTGGGATCAGATCCACGCCTTGCTGGAAGAAGGCGATATCCGCCCGCCACGCGTCCTGGAACTGGCCGAAGCAACCTCACTGGACCGGCGCACGACAGAACGCTTTCTCGCCCGGGCCGCACGGGCCGGGTTGATACATCAGGTCGCGGATAACCGGTTTTTCCTGCCGGAGTCATTAATGAAGCTGGGCAAAATGGCCGCCGTACTGGCAACGGAAGTGCCGGACGGTATCTTTTCCGCCGGCGACTTCAACAAACGTTCCGGCATTGGCCGAAACCTGACGATCAGCCTGCTGGAATTCTTCGACCGCAAGGGCTTAACGCACAGGTCCGGCAACGGGCGCACTGTCGTCACCGCCCCGGAAAAGATTTTCGGGAATTAATCGTCACAAAGGCGCGTCGCAGCGGGATAAATTTCTACTTTTGAGTGCATTTTGAATATTGGCGCCAGCCGTACCGGCCTGCCCGGCCCGGAACCAGCTACCGCGCTGACTTAATGCCGCGTTACCGTGGTACCGGCCGACACCAGCGAAGACTTCGACAATGCAGTCGGTTTTGGCAGGGGATTTGATCTTGGATTGGGCTTGCGGAACAGATGCAGCAGTTTGCTGATTGATTTGGGCGAGCACCATTGACGCTTCTGCGGGCGTCGTTTTTCCATCAGATCATTCACGATGGCGGCAATCACCTGACGCTGTCTGCCAACGTCCATTGCAAGATCGTCCCGTTCGATCTGCTCTTCGACTGCTGTCTTGACCCGTGGCCAGAGCCGACGCGCAAGATCCATATCATCGTAAGCCCAAACGATGGTCGCGCAATACATACCCACCCTAACGTCCCCACAAGTTCTATTGTCCGCTTGGATGCTTAATGTAATAGCTCAGTTACTTGAAACAGTCAAAATAAAAACTTCATTAACCATTATTAATAATGATTAATATTGCATTATTACATGTATATAAAACGTTGAAATTATTTTTACTTGACATTTACCATAATTTTTACTTATTTTTCTAAAATTTTATATAAATCGAATCAATGACGGGCCCGGAACAGGATTGGCAGGCGCCAACCGAAAAATTATGCCATCATGTCATTTACTTACTTGAATACCACTCACAACACGAAGGAGTTTCCCGCGATGCAAACCTTCACCGGGCGCTGCCATTGCGGCGACATCGTATTCGAAATCGATACCACCCTGGACGGGGTCGCGATCTGCAACTGCTCGATATGCATTAGACGCAATGCTGTCATGCACCGGGTGACGGCCGACCGTTTTCGCCTGATTCAGGGGGAAGATGCGCTTGTGCTCTACCAGTTCAATACTGGAACAGCCAAGCACTACTTTTGCGGGCATTGCGGCATGTACCCGTTTCACCGCCCGCGCATCGCGCCGGACGCCTATACGGTCAACGTTTTCTGTCTGGACGGGGTCGACCGGGATACCATTGAAGCCCTTCCCGTTACGCGTATAGACGGCAAGGGGTTTTCAATCGACCCGCACTAACGTCGCAACAGCAAATACACCGCAACGCCGATCAGCGATGAACCGAAGACGATGCTCTGAATGCGGAAGGCAACGGCCGACCGCATCAGCGGCCGCAGGCCCGCCCCGGTAACCAGCCAGACCCCTTGCGAGAAGGCCACGAGCGCAATCAACGCCAGGACGAATATCCAGTTGGCCGCGTCGTCCGGTTTCAGGAACTGGCTGAATACCGCCGAAACAACGACATAATATTTGGCGTTGAGTATGGACAGCATCAGCCCGTCAAACAGGCTGTATATTTTCGTCGTTTCGTCGTCCGTCGGCGGCCTGCTGCGGAACAGGCGCATAGCGAGATAGACGATATAGGCGATTCCCAGATAGCGAACCGTGTCATAGGCCATGGGGCTGGCGAGAAACAGGGCATTGAGCCCGAACGCGGCCGCCAGCGCGATGGCGGCGCAGGCAATCATCATCCCCGCATAGAATGGCAATGCCGAGGCGACGCCGCTGCGCATCCCGATTCCCGCAATCGCGATCGTCGCCGGACCGGGGCTGAGCGTCAGTGGCAGCACCACGCCCAGGAAGGCAAGAACGGTTTCCATGATTCCACCCTGTGCCGGCGCTCAGCCGCGGATCAGCCGGGCCAGCGCGGCGATACCGGTTTCGATCTGTTCCGGGTTCGCCAGCGAGAAGCTGAGCCGCAGCGTGTTGGCCCCGGTCCCGTCGGCGAAAAACGCTCGGCCCGGCACGAACGCGAGCTTTTCTTCCGCCACCGCCCGTGCCAGCAGTTCGGCCCCGTCAAATCCTTCCGGCAGGGTCAGCCACAGAAAGATGCCGCCTTCCGGGCTGGTCCAGGTCACACCCTCCGGCATGTGCCGGTCCAGCGCGGCACGCATCCGGTCGCGCCGTTCGCGGTAGCAGGCAATCGACGCCGTCACCTGGCGGTCGAAGACCGACTCGGCAAGCTGGTGCATCACCACCTGGTTGAGCAACGGACTGTTCAGGTCCGACGCCTGCTTGACCAGCACCAGCCGTTTCACGATCGGCCGCGCGGCACATATCCAGCCGACCCGCAGCCCCGGCGTCAGCGTCTTGGAAAACGTCCCGCAATAGATCGTGCGCGCCCCGTCCACATGGCCGGTCCGGGCCGCGTCCATCGCGATCACCGGCGGCACCGGGGTGCCGTCATAGCGCAGCGCCGCATAGGCACCATCCTCGATCACCGGAATGTCGAGTTCACCCGCCAGGTCGAGCAGCGACAGCCGCTCGGCTTCGGTCAGGGTGCGACCGGTGGGGTTGGCGAAGTCGGGCACGACATAGGCGAACTTCACCCGCCCGCCCGCCATCGCTTCGGAGGCCGCTTCGGCATAGGATTCCGGCGTCCGGTTGGTCGCGCCGAATTCGATCCGGTCATAGCGCGGCTCATAGGCGTTGAACGCCTGCAGTGCCCCCAGATAGGTAGGCCAGTCGACCAGCGCCGTATCGCCGGGCGACACCAATAACCGCGCCAGAAAATCCAGTGCCTGCTGCGAACCGGACGTCACCACGATATTGTCCGGGTCGCAATTTGCCCCCAACCGGGTCATGTAAGAGGATATCCATTCGCGCAGCGGCAGGTAGCCCTCGCTGGTCGAATACTGCAGCGCCGCGTTGGCGCGTGTGGGATCGCCCATGATGGTCTGATAGGCATTGCCCGCTTCTTCGCGCGGGAACAGCGCCGGGTCGGGAATGCCACCGGCGAAGGAAATGATATCCGGCTGGTCCAGCAGCTTCAGCAGCTCGCGGATCTCTGAACTGCTCATACGGGCCGCCCGGCGCGCATAGGCCGGCTCCCAGTCCGTCACGGTCTCATTCATCGTCTCTCTCCGGCTTCCCCACAATTCATGAGTCATATAAGTCAATATTACTGACCTATAATCAAGATAATTATTGTCCGGGTGACAATTTTGAAAGAATCTTTCGTCAATTAGATTTTTCCGCTGCTATCGCCGAACCGCAATGGTACGAAATCAGATCAGGCCGTTCCGGTCCCTCGAAATCTATGGGCAGACCCAAGGGATACTTATCGACGATCATGAACCCGGACAGACCTGAGCAGACCACCGGGCCGGTCACCGGCCGGATCGTGGCATTCATCACCGACTACAATGCTGCGGTTCCCCTGCCTGGGCTTGACCGGCATGTCGCGCGCGCCTTTGCCAACTGGCTGGCCTGTACGGTCGGCGGCAGCGGGGATGGCTCCGTGTCGCGGCTGCTGGGCGTGATGGATCGGGTCGCGGGCAACGGGGCAGCTACCGCAATCGGCTGCGGGCGGCGGATGGACATGGCCAGCGCGGCCTTCGTCAACGGCTTCGCGTCCAACGTGCTGGATTTCGACGACATGCATGTGCCGACTCTGATCCACCCGACGGGCACCGTCGTCGCGGCGGCGCTGGCGATGGCGGAAGCACAACGGGCGACGGGGCGGGCGCTGCTGGATGCGGTCGCCATCGGCATCGAGGTCGAGTTGCATATCGGGCGGTGCCTGTTCCCCGGCCATTACGATCAGGGCTGGCACATCACGGCGACCGCCGGGGTGATCGGTGCTGCGGCGGCGGCCAGTGCATTAATGGGGCTGGACCGGGAGGCGACGGCGCGGGCGTTGGCCATGGCGGCAACCCAGGCGGCCGGGTTGCGGGCCATGCTGCCCAACGAGGGCAAGAACCTGAATGTCGGCAAGGCGGCGCGGGACGGCGTGATGGCGGCGCTGCTGGCCGACGCCGGGCTCACCAGCGCACCGGCCGTGTTCGATGACGCCTTCGGATATTTCAGCACCTTCCCGCCGGTTGACGGATACCAGGCGCTGCTGGGCGAGTTGGGGCAGAAGTTTCTGATAACGGAGATCAGCCTGAAACCCTATCCTTGCGGGGTCGTCATCCATCCGGTCATCGACGCCTGCCTCGCCATCGCCCGGCGCGACGGGTTCGCGGTGGCGGGCATTCGATCCGTCGATATCCATGTGCATCCCCGCACCGCGGTGCTGGCAGAAAAGCAGGACCCGGCATCGGCAATCAGCAGCCGGTTCAGCCTGCATCATGCCGCCACGCTGGCGCTGACATTTGGCAATGCGGATTTCGCGACCTTTGAACGCGCATCGGTCGCCGACCCGGACCTTGCCGCATTACGGCAGCGCATCACGGTGCAGCGCGACGATGATCTGCCCCAAACACAGGCGCGCGTGACCATCGACCTTGGCGCGGCGGGTGTGGTGACGGAGCACGTGACCCGGGCGACCGGCGGGCCGGGCAATCCGCTCAGCGATGCACAATTGGGTCGCAAGTTCGTGCAGCTTTGCCGCCGGACCATGGATGACGCGGCGGCGGAAGCGCTTTACGCGCGGTGCCTGGCGCTATCGGAGGAACCGGATATCGCCGCCTTCATGGAAACGGTTTCCACCCGCGGGTGAATTTACAGCAGCCGATGGCCGTCAGTCGTCGTCCGTTGCGGTTGCGTCGGGGTCCTCGAGGCCGAACTTGTTGGCCCGGTCCATGATTTCCGCGACGATGCGCTTCTGGTCCTGCTGGTCGATATCGGTGAAAGCGACCGCCACAATCGGCGGGTCCACCCGGACGATATCGCCCGGAACCGGTGTCATTTCATCGACTTCCACGTTCACGGGCTCGCCCACTTCGAACATCGCCACATCCTGATCGGCGATATGCAGGGACGCGCCGCCCGCCGAGATATCCTCGACATAGCTGGCATGGCTGGTTTCAGCGGCGGAAATATGCGCCATCCGGCGTGTCGTGACCCGCTTTGCGAGTCGCCGGTTCTGCTGATCTGCACTCATGGCATAGCGCCTTCCTCAATGATCGGGTTACGTTGCGCTCAGGATATTGCGAAATGTTTAACGTCCCCCCCCCTTCGGCCGGCACGGAAACGGTGCGGCAAGCCGGGGATCGGGCTGGAATTCGGGAGCACGGACATCATGAACAAGCTGGAAAAATGGGCGGATCACCTGCCGCCGGAAGAACTGGCAACCTATGCCAAGGGGAAATTCGGCGAGCGGGTCGGCTTCGGCCGGCGTGCGGCGCTGCTGAACATCGACACGACCCATATGTTCGTCGACCCCGCCTATCCGCAATGCGGCGACGGCGACCCGGCCCTTGTCGCCGCCATCACGCGGATTGTCGGCGTATTCCGCGACATGGATCTGCCGATTTATTACAGCCGCCGGGACGATCGCAGCCACCCGATCCGCCGCGGCATGTGGAACGACAAGCTGGGCATCGCCGGCGACATGATCTACAGCCGGGATGCGCGCGCCGATGAATGGCCCGACGCCTACGCCCCGCGCGAACAGGATGTGGTCGTCTTCAAGAACAAGGCGTCGTGCTTTTTCGAAACGCCGCTGGAATCCTTCCTGCGCTATGACGATATCGACACCATCGTCATCTGCGGCATCTCCACCAGCGGCTGCGTCCGGGCTGCGGCCAACGACGCCTTTTCGCACAACTTCCGCGTCATCATCGCCGAGGAAGCGGTCGGCGACCGCAGCGCCACCGCGCATCGCGCGAACCTGTTCGACATGGACATGAAGATGGCCGATGTGGAGCCGCTGGAGACCATCGTCGCCGAACTGCAGCGGCGCTATCCCCGCGATACGGGCCGCGCCGCGGAATAACCCCGCGCCGTCATGCGCTGCGAGGCCCCGCCGGGCGTTGCGCAACCGCGCGGCGCGGTTCCATAATGCCCGCCAACCCGAATTCCTGAGCCGGAGAATACCCAGCATGGCCAAACCAACGGATGTAGTGCGCATCGGCGTCGGCGCCGGTTTCGCGGATGACCGTATCGAACCCGCCATCGACCTGGTCGAACGCGCCGATCTGGACTTCCTCGTCTTCGAATGCCTGGCCGAGCGGACCACCGCGCGCGAGAGCCTGACCAAGCGCCACGACCCGGAGAAAGGCTACAACCCGCGCCTGATCGAGCGCATGGAACGCATCCTGCCACTCTGCCTCGACAAGCGCGTTCGCATCGTCACCAATATGGGCGCGGCCAATCCCGCGGCGGTGCGCGCGCCGTGCGCAAGATGGCCGAAGAACAGGGGCTGGGCGATGTGCCGGTCGCGGTAGTCGAAGGCGACGATATCGAAAGCATCATCCGCACCATGCCGGAACTGCCGGTCATGGAAACCGGCGAACCGGTGGAAAGCCTGCTGCCGAACATGGTCGCGGCCCATGCCTATCTGGGCGCAGATGTTGTCTGCCGGGGGCTGGAAACCGGCGCGCCGCTGGTCATTACCGGCCGGGTGTCCGACCCCTCGCTGTTCCTCGCGCCGGCCATGCATTACTGGAAATGGTCGCCGGACGACCTGCCGCGCCTCGCCGCCGGTACGATTGCCGGGCATCTGCTGGAATGTTCCGGGCAGCTCACCGGCGGCTGCTTCGCCGACCCGGGCATGAAGGACGTGCCGGACCTGGCCCATCTCGGCAACCCCTATGCGGATATCACGCTGGATGGCGGGGTCGAGCTCGGCAAATGCCCCGATACCGGCGGGCGGCTGGACCGCGCCACCGCCACCGAACAACTGCTGTATGAAATGCACGATCCCGCCGCCTATATCACGCCGGACTGCGTGCTGGACGTCACCAACGTAGAGCTGACCGAATCCGGCCCCGACCGCGTGCGGGTGACGGGGGCGGCGGCGCGGCCGATGACCGATACCTACAAGGTCAGCATCGGCTATCAGGACGGTTTCATCGGCGAGGGGCAGGTCTCCTATGCC
>CALSRA010000010.1 GCA_943788635.1 uncultured Alphaproteobacteria bacterium
GTGTTTGATCATTTCTTCCGCGACTTCGAAGTCGGCGATAACGCCGTCACGCAAGGGACGAATTGCCTGGATGTTGCCCGGTGTCCGGCCAAGCATCATTTTGGCTTCATCGCCGACCGCCAATACCTGCTTGCGGCCCTTTATTTCCGCAATGGCGACGACGGAGGGTTCGTTCAGAACGATTCCGCGCCCCTTCACATAGACGAGCGTGTTCGCAGTGCCGAGATCTATTGCCATATCGGCAGATAACATACCGAGAATTCGTGAAAACATGGTTACCGACTTACCCCCAAAACGCCCGGTTACATCGCTGGCCTGCGGTTTGAAAACACGAAATCGCGTGTTCTGCCATAGGCTGGATTAACTCTGTCTGGACCTGTTTCAACTGTATCGAGTTGCTGTAATGGTGCCCGAATATCGTTAACGTATAGTAATCATTCGGCATAATAAAGGAAAACGCATATATTCGATCAAGACTCCGGCGCATGAATTTTTGCGGTAACCCGGTTAAAATGCGTTCTGGCCTTTCAACGGACGACGCCCGCAACGCCAAGGGGCGTCACGGGCGTCGGATTTCACTGCCGGAATGTTGCCGGATCAGTTCTTGGTCTTGTCGACCAGCTTGTTCTCGGCGATCCACGGCATCATGGCCGCGCAGCTTCGCCCGACTTCTCGATCGAGTGCTCGGCTCGCGCGCGCCGATCGCCTTGAACGCGGTCTGGCCGACCACTTTCCAGCATCCAGTTGCGGGTGAACTGGCCGGACTGGATGTCGTCCAGCACCCGCTTCATCTCCGCCTTGCGTTTCGTCGGTGATGATCCGCGGGCCACGTCGTAATCGCCGAACTCGGCGGTGTTGGAGATCGAGTAGCGCATGTTGGCGATGCCGCCTTCATAGATCAGGTCGACGATCAGCTTCACCTCGTGCAGGCATTCGAAATAGGCCATTTCCGGCGCGTAGCCGGCTTCGACCAGCGTCTCGTAACCGGCCTGGATCAGTCGATCAGGCCGCCGCACAGCACGACCTGCTCGCCGAACAGATCGGTCTCGCACTCTTCCTTGAAGGTCGTCTCGATGATGCCGGCGCGGCCGCCGCCGATGGCGAGGCATAGGACAGCCGATGTCCAGCGCATTGCCGGACGCGTCCTGCTGCACCGCGATCAGGCAAGGCACGCCGCCGCCCTTTTGATATTCACCACGCACCGTATGGCCAGGGCCCTTCGGCGCGATCATGACAACGTCGATGTCTTTACCCGGCTCGATCAGGTTGAAATGAATATTCAAACCGTGGGCGAATGCAATTGCAGCACCGGATCTTGATGTTCCGGCAATGCTGTCCTGCCAGATGCCGGCCTGCAACTCGTCGGGAGCGGCCATCATCATCAGGTCGGCCCACTTTTGCGGCGTCGGCACGTGTCATGACGGTAAAACCGGCTGCTTCCGCCTTTTTGGCGGTGGCTGAACCTTCGCGCAACGCAATCACACGTCCTTGGCGCCGGAATCTTTCAGGTTCATGGCATGGGCATGGCCCTGGCTGCCGTATCCGACGATGCACGACCTTTTTGCTTTTGATCAGATTGACGTCCGCGTCGCGGTCGTAATAAACGCGCATGGTGTGCGCTCCCTCCTGCGGGCTTCCGTTGGTCTCTATTTCGGGTGTATCGTTTCGGTCGGGTGTCTGGTAGTCAGGTGTCTGGCGACGCTTTCGCCGCGGCGGCCGGCGCCGGTCCAGGTTGTTGCGCCGGTGGCGCCGGGCGGGTTTCGTCGCACCGGTGCCGCTTGGCGTGCCGTCGCCGGGTGCCGTGCCTATACCACCGCGGCCGGCGTGCAACATGCGTCTACCGGACCGCGGGCGATGGCCACCACCCCGGTGCGCGACAGACCTCGACCTTGCCCAGCGCGCATCAGGTCGATGAAGGCATCGATCTTCCTTCGATCCGGTGACCTCGAACTACAAATGCTCGGTGTGCTGTCGACCGCGCGGGCGCGGAAGATATCGGCGATGCGCAGGGATTCCTCGCCGTTTCGCCGTGTGCAGCACCTTGACCAGCGCCATTTCCCGCTCGACATGACGGGCCTTCCGTCGTCAGGTCGTGCACGTCGCTGACCGGGCACCAGCCGGTCGAGCTGGGCCTTGATCTGCTCGATGATCATCGGGGTGCCGGAGGTCACGACGGTGAATGCGCGACTTGTTGCTGTCCGGACCGTCGCGACCGTCAGGCTTTCGATATTGTAGCCGCGGCCGGAAAACAGGCCGATCACGCGGGCGAGGACGCCCGGCTCGTTGACCACCAGCACCGCGATGGTATGCGTTCGTTCCTTATCGCCGATATCCAGAAGTGTCGGCGGCACCGGTTGTCGGTATTCCTGGCCATTCCAGTCATCCGTCAAACGAGCGACCATGCCGCTCGCCGACACGCCGTCCTTGCACCTGAGCGCCTGGGCCTCACGCAGATCATCTCGTTATGCGCGGCCCGACGGGATCATCGGGAAGCAGTTCTCCGCTTGGATCGACGCATGATGTCGGCGATCACCGGCGCGGCGTGGCGATCATCTCGTCGATCACGTCGTCCAATTCGGCGCTTGGTCGCGCGCAGGCCGACCCCGCCGAAAGCTTCCGCCAGCTTCACGAAGTCCGGCAGCGCTTCGGAATAGCTTTCCGAATAGCGTGCGCCGTGGAGCAGTTCCTGCCACTGGCGGACCATGCCCATCCATTGGTTGTTCAGGATGAAGACTTTGATCGGCAGGCGTCTGTATTGCCGTGGCGCAGTTCCTGCATGTTCATCATGAACGACGGCTTCGCCGGAGATGTCGACCACCAGCGCTCCGGATGGGCGATCTGCACACCGACCATGCCGACGGCAAGCCATAGCCCATGGTGCCGAGCCCGCCCGAGGTCATCCACCGGTTCGGCTTCGTCGAAATCGATAGATACTGGGCCGCCCACATCTGGTGCTGGCCGACTTCGGTGGTGATGATAGCGTCGCTTGTCCGCGTCAGCTCGTACAGCCGCTTGATGGCGTATTGCGGCTTGATGATCCTCGTGCCTCGGCTTGTAGCCGAGGCATTTGTCGCCCGCCAGCCGTCGATCTCGCCCACCAGGCCAGCGCCTTCCGTCGGCTTGCAGCCTTGCGGCCTTCCACACCGCGAGCATCTGCTCCAGCACCGTGGCCGACATCGCCGACGATCGGCATATCGACCTGCACGTTCTTGTTGATCGAGCGACGGATCGATGTCGATGTGGATCTTCTTCGAGTTCGGCGCGAAAGCGTCCAGACGGCCGGTGACGCGGTCGTCGAAACGGGCGCCGACGCAGATCATGCACGTCGCAGTCGTGCATCGCCATGTTGGCTTCGTAGGTTCCGTGCATGCCCAGCATGCCCAGCGAATTGCGGTCCGAGCGCCGGATAGGCGCCGAGGCCCATCAGCGTCAGCGTGCAGGGATACCCGGTCATGCGCACGAATTCGCTGAACAGCTTTGAGACGCTGCCGGCCGGCATTGATCACGCCGCCGCCGCATAGAAGATCGGCCGCTTCGCCTTGGCGATCAGCTCGACCGGCCTGTTCGATCGCGCTCGTCGTCGCCCTTCGACCTGCGGCCGGTAGCTTCGGCTTCTGACGGCTTGGCGTTGTGTAGGGCCAATCGGCGAACTGGATGTCCTTCGGCAGGTCGATCACCACCGGGCCGGGCCGGCCAGTGCGGGCGACATAGAAAGCCTCGTGCATGACGTCGGCCAGCTCGTCGGTGTCCTTTCACCAGATAGTTGTGCTTGGTGCAGGGCGGGTGATGCCGGTGGTGTCGGCCTTCCTGGAAGGCGTCGTTGCCGATCAGATGGGTCGGCACCTGGCCGGTCAGGCACGACGATCGGGATCGAATCCATCAGCGCGTCGGTGAGGCCCGTGACCGCGTTGGTAGCGCCCGGTCCGGAGGTCACCAGAACGACCCCGACTTTGCCGGTGGAACGGGCATAGCCTTCGGCTGCATGGACCGCGCCTTGCTCGTGGCGGACCAGGATGTGCCGCAGCTCGTTCTGGTTGATACAGCGCGTCGTAAATCGGCAGCACCGCGCCGCCTGGATAGCCGAAGACGACTTCGACACCCTGATCCATCAGGGATCGGACGATCACCTCCGCTCCGGTCATTTTCTCGCTAGCCATGATCTTCTCCATTTGCCCCGAAATGTTTTGCCTGTGCTGCGCTGCAACCGGGCATGTCACATCTGGTTCGGTTCTTGCTGTCGGGGGCCGCCTGGCCCGTCCGTCAGTCGTTCGATATTCCGTTTCGCCACGTTTTCCGCCCTTTCAGGGGGCGAAGGGCGACGAACATAGGGGCTCATTCTTCAGGGGTCAACAGGTTTTGGCGAATAAATGCAAAGATTTCTAATTCTGATTTTTGCGAATATTTCACAAAAATACGATAATCAGCAATAATCTGATTCTGAAACCATGTTGTCTGGCGTTTTGCATAGCGGCGGGTTGCCTGCTGCGCTGCCGCGACGGCGGTTTCGAGTGGAATTTCCCCGGCGAGGTGCCGCATGAAGTCCGGCAGTCCCAGCGCCTTCATCGCCGGCAGGCCCGGATTAATTCCCGCCCCGTAAAGAGGCGCTATTTCCTCAAGGGCGCCTTCGCTGATCATGGCCTCAAGTCGGTCATTGCAGGCGGCATACAGCGTGGCGCGCGGCGGCTGCACGACAATGCTGGCGAAGCGCAGCCCCGGCGGCGGGCCTTCCGCTGGAATTGCCTGCCACTCGGAAAGCGGCCGACCCGTTGCCTCAAACACTTCCAGCGCGCGGGCAATTCGCTGGCGATCGCCCGGTGGTAATCTTGCGGCCGTGGCGGGGTCGACCGTTTCCAACGCGGTATAGGCCGCGTCTACGCCGTCCCGGGCTAGGCGCTGGCGCACGGCGTCGCGAACCGTTTCCGGTACATCCGGCATCGGGGACAGCCCCTCAGTCAGGGCGCGTATATAAAGTCCGGTACCCCCGCAGATGACCGGCAGTTTTCCGGCGTCATGGGCTGCGGTGATTTCGGCAATCGCCATGTCGCGCCATCGCGCCGCCGAACAGGTCTCGTGCACGGAAAGCACGCCGTATAGCCGATGCGGCGCGCGGGCTTCGTCGTCCGGGCTGGGTCGTGCGGTGAGAATCCGCAGCTCCCGATAGACCTGCATGCTGGTCGGCATTAATGATGACGCCGTCGAATTCCTGTGCCACGGCCAGCGCCAGCGCCGATTTACCGCTCGCGGTTGGGCCGGCGATGATCAGGACGGGTTTATTGTTGGTTTGGGTCGACATTTTCCTGGACCAGTTTGATGCCATTTCATTGGGACAAGAACAGTCAACGTGGCGAAGCTGCAAGCCGGATTATCGGGGCGTCGGAATACCTTACAACTCCAATGGTCTCTCGAAAGGGCGGTAAGGTGTTGTTTTATAATATAAAAAAAATCGTTCCTGGTGTATGGCTCTCAAAATAAGTGTCGGAATTCTTTACGTTTTGCAATTACCGCGGGAATTATAAAAAGGAAAAATCAATATTTTCAATATGTTGCCGTTTCGGCATGAATGTTGCTTCAGTGGTTAACGCTCTAGGGTGGGATGATGAAGCGCAAGACTTTTCCTCTTTATAAGAGCGAAACGATACCAAAGGAAAAAACAATGCGATACTTGTTTCCAGCAATTATTGCTGCCGCCGGGTTTTTAGGCGCGGCAGGATCAGCACACGCCGTCGTTTCATTCGACCAGAACGTCACGCCGGATGTGATCTTCGGGTCAGGCAACGCAAATGGTTCGTTTACCGTCGACCACGAATAACGGCATCGAACTGGGCCTGCGCGGCAAGCTGCGTTTCGATTCGAATAATCAGCCGCAGAATACTTTTAACAGTAATGGCGACGGCACCTATAGTTTCCAGCCATTTACGCCACCGACCGGTTTTAGCTTTGCGCCCGATTCGCCGACAACGCCGGTCTGGAACTTTGAATGGTCGATCAATTCCAACGTCGACGGAACGTCGGGCAATAACCTGGACGACCTGATCTACCGTATCAGCCTGGATTTCGATCCGACGGCAGGGACGAATTTTCTGTCGTTTGATCCGATCAACCTCGCCTTCGCGGATCATGCGACAGGTACCAATGCAACAGGTAATGGCGGTGGGGCCTCTGTTGATACGCGGGATACCAATCCAAACCGCGAAACCGAGTATGCAACAGCGATCGCCAACAACAACGTCGCGCAGAATTCCTGGAGCATGGAGTTCTTCCAACGACGCGCCATTCGATATCTTCGATCCCGATGTTGAAGGCGTCTACACGTTCACGCTTGAAGCGTTTTCCCGACAGTCAGTCGGTTGATCCGCTGGCCAGCGTATCGATCGATATTGTCGTTGCGTCTGTTCCGGAACCGGCAGCATTGTCGCTCCTCGGGATGGGCCTGATCGGCCTTGGTGTTGTCGCACGGCGTCGTCGCCGCAAGGTCTGACCCGCACACGCAAGCACTGTTAACACGGGCGCCGCCGGCAGCAGGTTGAAACCGCTGCCGGCGGCGTTTTCGTGTCCGGCCTCCCGGCGCTGCCAAATCGGACCCTCACTTGTCCGTGGGGACGCATTCTGTTCCAGTAATGGGATGCGCGCCTGCATCTGGCGCAGAGCCAAGGGGGAAATCATGACCGAAGCCAGCCTGGACGATCTTGTATCCTATGAATGCACGGACCAGATCGCGACCATCACCTTTCACCGGCCTGAGAAGCTGAACGCCTTCAATGACGAACTCGTCGTGGCGCTGGATCGGCGGCTGAAGCAGTTCGACGCGGACCCGGATGCCAATGTTGCGATCCTTTGCGGCGAGGGGCGGGCCTTTTCCAGCGGTGCGGATGTGCAACAGCGCCAATTGCGCAGCAAGGAGGAATTCGAGAAGCTGGGCGGGCCGCAGGGCCATGGCGCCAGCTCGCATGACCTGCTGACCAAATCGGTGAACTGGAAGCCGGTCATCGCCGCGCCCCATGGTTATGTGCTGGGGCTATCGGTCGGCATCGTGTTCGAATGCGACCTGGTGGTGGCGGAGGAAGGTACCAAATTCCAGATTACCGAAACTTCGCGCGGGCTGGGCGCAGCCAAATACTGGGGGTTGCTGGACTTCCGCGGCGCCGCCGCATTCGGGACGGAAATGGCGCTGACCGGCCGGTTCTTCGCTGCCGAGGAGGCGAAGGAAGCCGGGCTGATTAACCGGATTGCACCCAAGGGGACGTATCTGGATGTCGCGCGCGAACTTGCGGCGGAGGTCAACAAGAACCCGCCGTTGAGCGTGCGTGCGACCGTGCGCGCACGGCGCTGGTACATGCATCGGCGCAGCGAGGAAATGCTGCATATGAGCGCGCCGCTGAAGCTGTACCTCAGCGAGGATTTCCAGGAAGCCGCGCGTGCCTTTGCGGAAAAACGCCCGGCGGGGCCGTTCAAGGGGCGCTGATCCGATACCGCCGAAGGGGATGGCCGACGATTATATGCTATGCGCGTCGGCCATACGCCGGCCGAATTTATCGGTCCGGATTAAAATTACCCTCGTTTCGTGCCCTCAGGACTCTTTTGCTGCCAAGGCGCGTGCGGTAGAATGGATGCATCAACCATGTTCCATAACAGGAAGGGCTAATTATGCCGTTGTTAGGGGTAGGGGAGAAGGCACCGTCCTTTTCCATGACCAACCACGACGGAGAAAATGTTTCCTCAGGCGATTTCGCCGGGAAATACGTGCTTCTGTGGTGGTATCCAAGAGCCGATACACCCGGCTGAACCGTTGAAGGCAAGGGGTTCCGTGATCGAATCCAGGAATTCAACGACAGTAACGCCGTCATTCTCGGCGTGAGCTTTGATTCGCCTGATGCGAACAAGGCGTTCCGTGACAAGTTCGACTTTCCGTACGACTTGTTAAGCGATACCGAGAAATCGGCCTCCGTCGCCTATGGCGCGGCGGCCGGTATGGATGCTGAAAAGCCGACCCGCGTGTCGGTTCTGATCAGCCCGGATGGGACCATCGCCAAGGCATATGCCTCGGTGAAGCCCGCCGAACATCCTGACCAGGTATTGGCGGATTTGAAGAGCCTGTGACCTGACCGGTCATTGGAAGCCGGCGGAAGGTATTTGACTTCTGCCGGCTTTTTCTTTTTCGAAGGGCGGCCATCCCGCGGCGGGGGACTACCGGTTGCGCCCCCCTGAATGTATTTTCGTCGTAAAGCTTATCTTTTAGGTTGAGTGCGCTGCGGTACTGACGTAATCAAGGTCCCGAAACTACAAAAACCAAGGGAGGGACTAATGTACTCTAAGTGTCCGGCCCCGAAATGAGTTGAGTGATTTCAGTAAGTTGTGATTCTCTCGTTTGTGTTGAAGCAAATGAGGGAGACACAACATGTGGACTGAGATCACCCCGCCCGCAGTTTGATCGTTCGAGCCTTCGTTACGCAAGCGACTTGACGGATAAGGAGTGGCGTTTGATTTCGCCATTATTGTCCCCGCCGCGTCGATTAGGCCGCCCGCGAACCACGGATTTTCGAGAAGTGGTGAATGGGTTTTTTTATGTGGCGCGCACCGGTTGCCAATGGCGCATGGTGCCCTGGGAATTTCCGCCACGCAGTACGATCCAGCGATATTTTTTACGCTTGGCGCTCGGATGGAACCTTGCACGTCATCAATCGCCAACTGGTGATGTCGATGCGGGGAAACCTCTGGGCGCACGACCAGCCCGACCGCCGGGGTGATCGACAGCCAGACGGTGAAAACCACGGAAAGCGGCGGTGTTCGGGGCTATGACGCGGGAAAGAAGGTCAATGGGCGCAAGCGTCATATCGTGACCGACACAGGGCGGCTTTCTGGTCGCCGTCATGGTTCACCCGCCGCCGATATCCAGGATCGCGACGGCGCGCCCCCGCGCTGTTGGCGTCGATAACGCCACGCCTTTCCCCGGTTGCGCCATGTTTTCCGCCGATGGTGGTTACGCGGGACCGAAGTTGCGCGACGCGCTGGCCAAACTTGGGAAGTGGACCGTGCAGATCGTCAAAGCGCTCCGACGCCGCCAAGGGGTTCGTATTGTTGCCCCCGCCGCCGGGTGGTTGAGCGCACCTTCGCTTGGCTCGGTCGTAACCGCCGTCTCGCCAAAGATTTCGAGGAAACCATCGAAAGCGCGGAGGCATGGCTCCTGATCGCCAGCATTCAACTGCTCGCCCGACGATTGGCAAGAGCATGAAAACATGGATATCATTTCGAGTCAGACTCTAAGACCATCAGTATCGCCATTCTGGCCGTTGTCGCGAGTGGTTGTGCATCTATTGTTTCAGGAACCAGTCAGTCGATGTTTATCGAAACACCGCAACTGACCGGGGCGTCCTGCAAGCTGACCGACAGTAAGAGTGGCGAGTGGTTCCTGCCGAGCACACCCGGAAGTGCGACTGTACAGAAGGGCAATGGCCCGATGAACATCACGTGTGAAAAAGAAGGGCTACGAGACAACGACCATCAACGTGGAAGAAAGCTTTGCCGGCGCGACGCTTGGTAACATCATTCTCGGTGGTGGCATCGGTATTCTGGTGGACGCGGCATCCGGTGCGGCGCAGATCTATCCGGATAACGTACAGGTCTGGATGAAGCCGACCGAATGGAAATCCAAGGCCGAAGAAACGGCATGGCATAGTGAAAAAGCAGGCATACGAAGAACAGCTGGCGGAAAAGAACAAGCCTCAGGAAGCGCAGTAACGAAGGCCAATTCCCAAATTGCCGGTAATCCGGTAAAATCGGATACTGGATTATTGGCAATCAGGGAGGAACGATCATGATCTACGAACTGCGCGTGTACCACTGTATATCGGGGCGGCTGCCGGCGCTGCTGAACCGCTTCGATACGATTACGCTGAAGATCTGGGAACGTCACGGCATCAAGCAGGCCGGTTTCTGGACCGTACTGGTCGGCAACTCCAACCAGGATCTCTACTACATGCTGGAATGGGAATCGCTGGCGGACCGTGAAACGAAATGGAATGCGTTTCAGGCCGATCCGGAATGGCATACCAAACGGGCTGAAACCGAAAAAGACGGCGCGATCGTTGCTTCGGTCGAGAACTCGTTCCTGCAGCCGACGGCCTTCTCCTCCGTAAAATAGGCGAACCTGCAGATTGATCGCCGGGCGGAAACCCGCTCGGCGATCGGTTGCCGGATGTTGATTTCCGAGCGTATTGGTTGTTACTGTCCGGTTAAATCAAATACGGTTTTGCACTTTCACTATTCATCCTGTTCAGGAGGACTCCGTCATGTTGCGAAGAGGCAGCCCGGTCATCGAAGCTGGTGCGGTGACATTTACGATCGAACAACAGCAGTGGGACGGCAATATCCACAGCCACCCCGATCAGGGTGTTATCATCATGGTGCGTGGTGATGTTGATGGCGCGGATACCGCATTGCTTCGGTTCAACTGTTTCGATGTCGAACAAAGCTATACCTATGCGCCGGACGGCAAGGCCAGGAAATGCTGGATCGATCCGATCACCGATGGCAACGCCATCGGCTGGAGCGTCCGGACAATGCGCAAGAACATGAAAGCCATGTTGACGGCTGCCGGTTTCGAAACCGTGGCAAAGAAAGTCAACATGAAGCTGGTCGACACGAAGCTGGACGAAGTCGATGCGGCGGCCCGCAACGAGTTCTTCAACAAGCGTGGCACGGTGAAGCATAACCGCGGCACCGACATGTTCGAAGCCGGCAATATCCGCTTCGGTCTTGAATTGCGCACCCTTGGCGACGATGGCGGTCTGGCGATCCATGTCCTTTCGGATGTGGTCGGCAAGCCAAGCGACCCCTTCGCCGAAGAAACCGAAATGCTGGCCTTCGACTGTTTCCGCAATGCGCCGCACTACCACTACGGTCCGCGCAACAAGAATCATCGGATTTACTGGGACAAGACCCTGGTTCCCGACCAGCTTGAATGGACGCTTGAGGTACTGAAGGCGCGCAAGCTGCGCCAGATGATCGCCCAGGCCGGCTATCCGGGTGTCGCGGCCGATCTGGACGAGGAAATTATCGCTTCCGTCCTGCCGGCACTGGAAGCCCGGGCGCGCCAGATGCAGCCGAAAGCAAAGCCTGTCAAAGCCAAGGCCAAACCAAAGGCGAAGCCTAAAGCCAAAGCCGGGCAGAAACTGAAGAAAGCAGCGTAATCGCTGTTATGCGACGGGACTGTTTTTCAGGGCTGATCGGGTCATCCGTTCAGCCCTGAATCGTTTCAGCACGGCACCAGGCCGCCATCGACGTTATAGGACTGCGCGGTGATATTCCGTGCGCCCGGCGACGCGAGGAATACCGCCAGGGCCGCAATGTCTTCCGGCTCGTTGGCCCGCCGGATGGGGATTGTCTCCAGCGCACCGCGCCGCGCTTCCTCAACCGAAACGCCCTGTTCCTTCGCCTTGACGATAGCAATAGCGTCGCCCATCGGCGTGTTGGTGACCCCGGGGCAGATTGCATTGACGTTTATGTTGTGCGGGCCAAGCTGCTGCGCCGCCGTTTTGGTCAGGGAGATCACGGCCCCCTTGCTGGCCGCGTAGGCCGCATTGGAGGTGTTGATATAGCCGCGCCCCGCGACGGAGGCGATATTGATGATGCGGCCGCCCCCCTGTTCGATCATCACGCGTGCGGCACCTTGCAGGCAGAAGAAAACGCCGCGTGCGTTGACGTTATGAATACGGTCCCAGTCATCTTCGGTCAGGTCCATGGATATAGGCGCGGCGGGTCTCGCCCGCATTGTTGACGATGACATCGAGCTGGCCGAATTCGGCCGTGGCTTTCGCGATCATTGCGTTAATAGACGCCACATCGCGGACGTCGACCTGCACCGCCAGCGATTTGGACCTGGTAGGATGCGGCCTTGTCGGCGCTGCGTTGCGCCGCTTCTAGGTCGATATCGGCGGAAACGATCGTGGCGCCGGCTTCGGCCATCGCGTTGGTGATGGCGGCGGCCGATCCCATTGCCCGACCCGGTCACCAGCACGACCTTGTCTTTCAGAATCATGATTTCCCCCCAGTTCGCAAAGTCTTGTGCTGCAACGTTCCGGGCGGCTTGTTCGCCCCGCCCGGTTCCCGTCAGTTCCGTTACCGGCCTAGCTTTTCTTGCGTTCCTGATAGCGGTCGATTTCGCTCTGGATCGCATCAGCGGCCTGTCCGACAAACTTGTCGCGATTGGTGAAGCTGAAGTCGTAGCTGAGATCGCGCATGTCGTTGCTGCGCTGAAAATGCGGGAAGACATAGCGTGAAATCAGTTCGTAATTCCGCTTCGTCGCATCGAAGTCCGCCCAGTTATGGGCAGCTGCATCAGCGAACCAAAGCCGCCGGACCCTTCCAGAAGGGTTTCGATGTATTCGATCGCGTCATCCGGTGTGCCGATAATGGCGTTCTTGGTTTCCATCAGCCATTCATAGGGATCGTCGATCCCCGCCGGGATGATCGGGAATGTCGCGATATCGCGGAAGTATTGCGCGAAATTTTCCAGGCCGAACTGAACGTTCTCCCGTGCCTTTTCGCGTGTTTCGGCAATATGCATCATTGTGACAAGACGCCAGTTTCTTGCGATGCACGGTCTTGCCGTTCTCGTCGCCGCTTCCTCGCACATGCGCCAGTTCTCGGCATGCTTGGCCAATGCGTCGTCATTGGTGCCACCAATCGACAGCATGCCGAGGCCATGCTTGCCGGCTGCCAGTGCCCCCCGATGGTGACCGGGCGCAGGCAACGGCCATTTCGGTGCGCGGTTGTGAATAGGGCCGCAGCTGCAGGTGTGCATCCTTCACTTCGAACCAGTCGGTTTCTCTGCGTCACCGATTCGCCGTCCAGCAGACGAACCACAACGTCCCAGCGATTCGTTCATCATGCGGCGCTGCGCTTCCGGATCGATTCCACATGCGATAGGGCGTCGCCGGTCAGCGCGCCCGGACCCACGCCCAGCATGCACACGGCCCCGTGTCCATGTGATCCAGTTGCACCATCCGGGCCCGCGACCGTGAAAGGATGGTGATAGGGCAGCGACACGACGCCGGTACCCAGCCGGATATGTTTTGTGCGCTCCGCGGCCCCCCCGCGATAAACATTTCCGGGCAGGCGATTAGTTCGTATCCCGCCGGAATGATGTTCGCCGACCCATGCTTCGTGATAGCCAAGCATGTCCAGATGTTCCAGCAACTGCATATCGCGTTCCATGGTCATGGTCGGGTTTTCGCCCATGGGATGGAACGGCGCCAGAAAGATGCCGAATTTCATTAGTTATCCGGAATCAACGAACGTGCGTGTGCAGAGTCAGTCATGGATTTTCCTCCCCGGGCTCCGCCATCCGGAACCGCAATGCCGAAATTTGAAATGTAACCTTACTGTATCCGATAGCCCGACAACCAGCCCACACTGGCAGCCGCCGAAATCCCTGGATGGTTGCGGGTGTTGTATTGGTCACCACGTCGCATTGGTTGTCCCGTATTCGATCCCTTGTCTAGTATCAATTCAGTAATGGTTGAACAAGGCGGGAGGATTGCCGTGTCGGTCATCATCGAAGCGGGGACTACCGGTATCGGGTCGATACCGAATGGGGAACACTGCCGCCAGGCTGGTCATACACCGATGTCGCCGCCGCGTCGCCGTGGACAGCAAGGACAATGTCTATGTGTTCAACCGCGGGGAACACCCGATGATCGTGTTCGACCGGGCGGGCAATTTCCTGCGTTCCTGGGGGGAGGACATCTTCACCAAGGCGCACGGGCTCCATATCGGTCCAAATGAAACCCTGTACTGTACCGATGACGGTGATCATACGATGCGCGCCTGCACGCTGGATGGCAAAGTTTTGATGACCATCGGCATTTCCGGCAGGCCGGCGCAATACATGTCGGGTGAACCGTTCCATCGTTGCACGCACACCGCGCTGTCGCCGGATGGCGATCTCTATGTTTCCGACGGCTATGGCAATGCCCGGATCCATAAATATTCGCCGGACGGCAAATTGCTTTTTTCCCTGGGGTGAATCCGGGGTCGAGCCGGGTCAGTTCAATCTACCGCACAATATTCTGTGCCGATGCGGATGGCTGGGTCTATGTCGCTGACCGGGAAAACCATCGCATCCAGGTGTTCGACGGCAACGGAAAATTCGAAACCCAGTGGCACAATATGCACCGGCCCAGCGGGTTGTGCATGGAAACCTGCGCCAACCCGCTTTGCTATGTCGGTGAAATCGGGGCCTGGCATGGCGGTCAATATCAATGCGCCGAATCTTGGGCCCCGCGTCACCGTGATGACCAACCAGGGTGACGTCCTCGCGCGTGTCGGCGATATTCGCGCCGGCCGCGGACCGCATCAATTCCTCTCGCCGCACGGTCTCGCGGTGGACAGCCACGGCGACCTGTATGTCGGCGAAGTGTCATATTACCGCCTGGCCGCGTTTTCCCTTTTCCAACGGCAATCCGCCGCCCGACGATCTGCGCAGCATGCGTAAGCTGATCCGTATACGGGATTGAAAACAAACCGTAAGAGATGCCTTGTATCGGGACGGATGGGGTGTGACATTCATGCGTCAACGGAGAATGAAAGGTTGAATCCAACCCGGCGGATTGAACCCAGACCATTGACTTCTACCGGAAATTCTCTACCTAACACATATACGCCGTTGCATTTGTTATGTGTTACTTGAATAGCCGGTTACGCCGATTAGCCTAGTTTTCCCCTGACAATGTGATCGTTATACGACCGCGTGGGCACATGGTGTGCAGCGCGAAAACATGACTTCTGTTAGAGGAAAATACTATGGCTACAGGTACAGTTAAGTGGTTTAACCCCACCAAGGGTTTTGGATTCATCGAGCCGGAAGATGGCGGCAATGATGCGTTCGTCCACATTTCGGCCGTTGAACGCGCCGGGCTGAGCACCTTGAACGAAGGTCAGAAGGTCTCTTATGAGCTTCAGGCCGGTCAGAACGGAAAATCGTCCGCAGAGAATCTCTCTGTCGTCGACTAATACCGATCGACGACGCCGCCAGCCTCGGCTGGCGGCGGCTAATCGAGGACCAGGCGAACAGTTCGCCTGCTGTTACTGGCACGCCGCTTCGGTTTTGCATGCATCGCGCTTTCATCCGCCATGCCGTTTTCGAGATCCGCATAGTGGTATTAATGTGAGAAAGAACGACGTGATATGACCGATTTTGCGGCCTTGAACTTGCCCAACCCATTCTTCGTGCCGTTTCGGATGAAGGATATACTTCGGCAAGCCCCATTCAGGCTAAATCCATTCCACCGTTAATGGCCGGGCGCGACCTTCTGGGTATCGCACAGACCGGTACCGGAAAAAACGGCGGCTTTCGCTTTACCGATGCTGCACCGTCTGCTGGAAAGCAAACGTGAGCGGCAACGCTGTAAGACCCGGGCGCTGATTCTGGCCCCGACACGTGAACTCGCCTGCCAGATTGCCGACAGTCTACGGCGTTACGGTCGTCTTCTGCCCTTACGCACCGCAGTGGTCTTCGGTGGCGCGCCCAAGCGGCCGCAGGTCCGGACGCTGACGCAGGGTGTGGATGTTCTTGTCGCCACCCCGGGCCGTCTCCTTGATATGATGAAGCTTGGTCATCTGCAGCTTCACGCCGTGGAATTCTTCGTCCTGGACGAAGCGGACCGCATGCTCGATATGGGTTTTATCCCCGATGTAAAGAAGATTACGGCCGCCCTGCCCAAACGCCGCCAGACGGCGCTGTTTTCGGCCACGATGCCGAAATCGATACAGGGCCTTGCCGATGCATTGTTGCGCGACCCTGTCCGGATCGAAGCCGCACCGGCTGCGACGACGGCTGAGAAAGTGACGCAGCAGGTCTATTTCGTTCACAAGGAAAAGAAGCAGTCGCTTATCGTTGAATTGCTGAACAACGAGGCTATCAAGCGGGTACTGATCTTTACGCGGACCAAGCGCGGCGCCGATCGCCTGGCGACGTATCTGGAACGCAATCGCATAAAAACGGAAGCCATACACGGCGACAAGGACAGCGGGACCGGCAAACCGCGTTGAACTGTTTCAAGTCGGGGCAGGTTCGCGCGCTCGTCGCCACCGATGTTGCGGCGCGCGGCATTGATGTTTCGGGGGTAACCCATGTCATCAATTTTGATCTGCCAACCGATTCAGAAAGCTATGTGCACCGTATCGGCCGCACGGCGCGCGCCGGGCAAAGCGGGCGTCGCCATTTCATTCTGCGACCGCGACGAACACAAATACCTGCGCACGATCGAGCGGGCGACCAAACAGAACATGTCGGTGATCGTGGATCACCCCTTTCACGCAGCCGATATTGCCAGCGGCCCCGGCGGGTCCGCCCGCAGGCTGCAGCGTCGAAGAAGCGTCCGGTACGGCACTATCGCGGTGCAAAGAAGCCCGGCGGCGTGCAAAAAAGGGCCGCGCGGCCTAGCACTGATTTTATCTACCGGCGGTTACCGAATCCGGTCGATCAGCGCGGAAACATCTGAAATCTGACGGAAGTCGTGGATCACCGCGAGGCTGTCCACAATCTGTTGGTCATCAAGTGCCTGTGGCGCCAGCGCCCGGTATTTCGTGTCGATATCCGCCCAGTCGATTCCCAGCATTCCAGCACCATTCGGCACATGGACGGTGTTCGTCACCGACCGGCCATCCGTGGTTTCAATCGTCACCGTCGCGCCCTGCCGGTATGCGGAAACATTCTCCGTCGGTTCCGGACCGATCCGCACCATGTCGATGACCCGGTGAATGGCCGGGTCCGCGATTTTCTCCGGGCTGGCATTGGCCCAGCCGAATGTGCGGTCCACGGCGCCGGCGGCGGTGAAATAGGCCGGACTGTGCGCCATGTCGATCAGGTTCGTCGGATGCAGCGGCGGGGTCAGTGCTGTGACGCCGGGAACGGATACGATAATGGCGGTGATGTCGTCCGGTGCGATATTACCCCTCGCGCGCGGCGTTTGCGGCGGCCTCCGCCATCGTATGGTAATGGTGTCCGCCTGGGTACCAGTTTGACGGCCATGTCGGTGACGATATCCCATTCGTGACCCATATCAAGGGTGATACCGTCGCTGCTGCTACCGCCAAAAACCGCACAGAAGCCCTTCGGTGCTTCGAAGATACCAAGCTCGCCCGTATAGCCTTTTTGCGCGACCATCGCGGCGTCGATGCCGGCCATCGTCGCCTGCCCGGCATGGTATTCGCGCGAAAAGCTGGTATTCGCCGCCGCCCGCATGCCCCCCATCGAGGTCGCGGTCAGGACCAGCGTATGCGATGCCTGCGTGGCGTCCAGTTGCAGCAGTTTCGCCGCCGCCGCCGCCGCGCCGAAGGCAGCACCCAGACAGCCGTGAAAGCCCAGATTGTTGATCCCGTTGGTGACGGATGCGCCGATCCGCCCGGCGGCTTCGTATCCGACCACCATGGCGGTCAGCACGTCCTTGCCGGTTGCGCCGGTCTGTTCCGCCAGCGCCAGTGCGGTGGCGGTCAACGGCGTCCCGGCATGAACGATGTTGCGCAGGTCGCTATCGTCGGATGCGGCCCGCGTCGCTCATCAGCGCATTTGCGCGGGCGGCGTATATAGCCGGCAGCTTCGGGCCGCTATCGAACCAGACGGACGCCTCCGGGGTGCCGCCGCGTTCCCGTGACAGATCGCGAATGATCGCGGCGGACTGGATTTCTTTTCCGCTCGCGGCGCTGGCAATGGTGCTGGCGATGAGCATCGCCGCATGATCGACGGCCTGTTCCGGCAGATCGTCATATCGCGTGCGTGTCAGAAAATCGGCGAAATCTGTGGCGATGGTCATTGGTTGTCTTTCCCCTGCTGGCCGGTTCCGGCGATACGCGCGCGTTGTGCGCATCGCCGGATGGTCTCAGGCAGCGAGGCGTTTGGCAATCCCGGCCACATGCCGACCCTGATCGACGGCCAGCTTGAGTTCCTTGTCGGAAGGGATGCGTGACCCGTCCGCCCCGGCGATGGTGCTGGCGCCGTATGGCGACCCGCCGCGCACTTCGCTGATATCGGTCAGTTCCGGGCTGGCATAGGGCAGGCCGACGATGACCATGCCGTGATGCGCCAGGGTATTCCAGAAACTCGTGATCGTCGTTTCACTGCCGCCACCGGTGCCGGTTGATGTAAAGACCGAACCGACCTTGCCGATCAGCTTGCCTCCCGCCCACAGCCCACCGGTCTGATCCAGGAAGTTGCGCATCTGGGAGGCCATGTTGCCGAACCGGGTCGGTGTGCCGAAGATGACAGCATCGTATTCCGCCAGTTCGGCGGGGGTCGCCACCGGCGCGCTCTGGTCGAGCTTGAAACCGCCTTTCTGTGCGATGTCCTCCGGCACCAGCTCGGGGACCCGCTTGACGGTTACGTCAACGCCATCAACCTCCGTGCGCCGTTGGCAATCGATTCGGCCATTGTTTCGATATGGCCATAGGTGGAGTAATAGAGAACCAGCAGTTTTGTCATGATCGTGTTCCTTGTCGGTAAATGATGAGGGTCAGGCAGCCAGGTCGAACAGCAGGAATTCGGCGTTGCCGGTTGCGGTAATCTGGGTGTCGCCGGGGGTTTCGATGCCCAGCCCGTCGCCAGCCTGCAGCGGCTGGCACGCTACGGAAATCGCGCCGCGCGCAACCTGAACCCAGACCTTGCGGCCGGGCTTTACGTCGAACGTCACTGATTTACCGGGTGCCAGAAGCGACCCGTAAAGCGAGACATCCTGGTGGATGGTGACGGATCCTTCGCGGCCGTCGCGCGACCCCAACAGCCGCAGTCCATCCTTGCGCTCGGTTTCTGAAAACGCCTTTTGTTCATAGCCCGGCGTAATCCCGTCGCTTTCCGGCAGGATCCAGATCTGCAACAGATGTACGGATCGGTTTTCGAGGCGTTGAACTCGCTGTGGCGAATACCGGTGCCGGCGCTCATGCGCTGCAATTCGCCGGCCGGATGATAGAGCCCGTGCCGATCGAATCCCTTGTGTTCCAGCGCGCCCTCGATGACCCAGGTGACAATCTCCATGTCGCGATGGCCGTGCGTGTCAAACCCGGCGCCGGCGTGACGCGGTCCTCGTTGATGACCCGCAGCGCACCGAAGCACATATGGTCCGGGTCGTGGTAATGGCCGAAAGAAAAGCTGTGATAACTGTCCAGCCAGCCCAGGTTGGCGTGACCGCGATGTTCGGAAAGTCGCAGCGAATGCATTTGAAAGACCTCCACATTGGTGTTGGTTGTTTTTGACAGCGAATATCGGTTATTCCGTATGAATCGACAATTCTATAAATATGATACAAACTGTCCTGAAAAACGGGACAATAGGGCGGTGACATGGATAAGTTTGCGGCGTTGAACGCGTATGTTGCGGTGGTTGAGGCGGATGGTTTTGCGGCGGCGGCACGGGCGTTGGGGCAATCCCGCTCGGCGGTGAACCGGCTGGTCATCACCCTGGAAAACGAACTGGGGGTGCAGTTGCTGAACCGCACCACCCGCCGGGTATCGCCTACGGCCAATGGGACGGCGTTCTACGACCGCGCAAAGTCGATCCTTTCCGACCTGGCGGAGGCCGAACGTGACCTCGGCGATACGGGGCGCGACGCGGTTGGCCGGCTGCGGGTCAACGCGCCGATGTCATTCGGCATCATGCATCTGGGCAAGGCGGTGGCGGATTTCATGGCGCGGCATCCCGACCTGACGATTGAATTGAATCTCAATGACCGTTTCGTCGATATCATCCAGGAAGGCTACGACCTCGCCATCCGCATCGCCGAACCGCAGGAGGATTCGACCCTGGTGGATTTCCGCCTCTGCGAGGCCCGCCGGGTGATCTGCGCGTCGCCGGAATACCTCGCCGCGAATGGCACCCCGCAGCATCCTTCTGACCTGCGCAATCATCGCTGCCTGCATTACGGCAACCTGTCGACCGGCGGTATGTGGCGGCTGAACGGCCCCGACGGCAGCACGGGCGTGCATATCGACGGCGCGATGGTGTCCAATAACGGGCAGGTAATCTGCGATGCGGCGGTGCGCGGGCTGGGCATCGCCCTGACACCGACCTTCATCTCCGGGCCGGACCTGCAGGCGGGGCGGCTGGTAACAATCCTGCATGACTACAAACCGACGACGGTGATCCTGTCCGCGATCTACCCGCCGACTCGCCATCTATCCGCCAAAATCCGACTGTTCACCGATTTCCTGATCGAACGCTTCGGCGGCCGTCCCCACTGGGACCTGGTGGAATGACGGTTTAACCCGCCGGGATTATGCTCACCCACATCGGGTCCTTGCCGACACTGGTGCTGCCGCTCTGTTCCAGCCTGCCGTCCTCGCCGATGCGATAGGTGCGCAACCGGCCTGAATTGAGCCCGGCCGAGACCAGGAACCTGCCCGCCGGGTCGATGTTGAAGGTCCGCGGTCGGGCTTCCGCCGCGACCTGTCCCAGCGCCTTCAGCCGCCCGCTTTTAGCATCCACCGCGAATTGCGCGATGCTGTCATGGCCGCGGTTCGGCGCGTACAGGAATTTCCCGTCCGGGGTCATGTGGATCTGGGCGCAGGAGTTGTCGCCTTTCCAGCCCTTGGGCAGGGTGGTGATTGTCTGGAAGCGCGACAGGGTGCCCTTCTTCTTGTCGAAATTATAGGCGCTGACGCTGCAGCCCTGTTCGTTCGAGAAATAAAGGATGTCCTTGGTCGGATGGAACGTGAAATGCCGCGGCCCCGTATTCTTCGGCTGCTTTACCAGTGCCGGGTCGTTGGGCGTGATACGGCCGGTTTTCGCATTGAACTTGTACTGGTAGATCGTGTTCGGCGCGCCGTGCCCGTCGATATGCGGCACAAAGGCGAATTTGTTCGACCGGTCGGTGCGGAAGCAATGCGCGCCCCGGTCGGTGGTCAGCCATTCCACCGGCGGATAGGCGACCGAACCGTCCGCTTCGATTTTATGGACACCGGCCTTGTGGCCCAGATAGCAGGCCGAGAACAGCCACTTGCCTGTGCGATCCGTGCCCAGGTAACAGGGGTCGTACTCCAGCGGAACCGTGTTGATTTCGGTCAGATTACCGCTCATCGAATCCAGCGCGTAGCTGGTGAGCTTCAGATCATCGCGCCGGGCGACATAGGCAAACTTCCGGTCCGGTGTTATCGCCAGCGGCGCAGGCCGGCCGGACGCGAAGGTATTGCCCTTGAAGCGCAGTACCCCGGTTTCAGGATCCATCGAAAAACGGGCGATACGGCCTTCGCCCGAAACGGTGACATAGACGTGATACATGACTTCCTCCCCCGGCGCGGCGTTGCGCACCCGTCTTTCGATGACGTGACCTGTTGCGCCTATTCTAGCGGCGTACCCGGGTGGACGGCACGGGAATCACCCATCTCGAAGAAATTATTCTTCAGTGAGGGCATGCCGACTTCCGCGATGGTTTCCGGCGACCAGCCATACTGCTGATGCACCATCTTCACCGGCCGTGGCTGGCTGTACAGCGACAGTTCGGCGCCGCGCTGGTGGAAGATCTGGCCGTTCACGTAACCCGCATCTTCCGACGCCAGGAAGGTGCACAGTGGTGCGATCGCGTCGGCCGGGCTGCGACGCAGGCGTTCTTCGCGAACGGCGGCGGCGGTCGGGTCCTTCGGCGTTGGCACCGCGCGGGTCATGCGCGTATCCGCCGAGGGGCAGATGACGTTGCTGGTGATGTTCTTGTTCGCGTTCTCCATCGCCACGATGCGTGACAGCCCGGCGATGCCCATCTTGGCGGCGCCATAATTCGCCTGCCCGATATTGCCCAGCAGCCCGGAGGTTGAACCAACCATGATCAGCCGCCCGTATTCCTGGTCACGCATCAGGTTGATGGCGGAGCGGAAGAAATTGAAATGTCCGTTCAGATGCACATCCATGACCGCCTGCCAGTCATCCGGCGACATCTTGTGGAACATGCGGTCGCGCAGGATACCGGCTGGATTGAACATGATGTGCAGCCCGCCGAATTCATCGCGCGCCTGGGTGACCATGTCGAGGCAATCCTCGTACTTCGCGACCGATCCGAAATTGGCCACGGCTTCGCCGCCGGCTGCCTTGATTTCATTTACGGTTTCCTGGGCCGGGTCGGTACCGCCGCCTTCGCCGCCGCCGCCGACACCCGGGTCATTGACCACGACCTTCGCGCCGTTCGCGGCGTACATCTTTGCGACTTCCTTGCCCACGCCCCTGCCTGAACCCGTGCAGATCGCGACGCGACCATCCAGCATGCCCATGTATTTCTTCCTTCCGATTTCGATGAATTTCAGTGTCGATTCGGTTTCCATCGTGGGACCGCGTTAAATTACTGTCAACCATACCGCGCCCAGGATGGGCGGGTGGCCAAACGGGGGAGAAGCCGAAGATGAGTATCGATTACGAAAAACGCGACGGGGTCGCCTATATCACGATCAATAATCCGCAAAAGGCGAACATTCTGGATCACAAGAATTCGGATGAAATCGCCGAATGCTGGATCGACATGTGGGAAGATCGCGAGGTCCGCTGCGCCATCCTGACCGGCACCGGGGACAAGCATTTCTGCGGTGGTCACAACCTGGCAACCCGTCCGGACATTACCGAGGAAGAGCGCGAATACCTGCGGACACAGCGGATGTACTGGCCGTTGGCGGGACATGTGCACGGCGCGAAAATCGGTGCCGATGGCCGCATGGGTGACCATTACCCGCGCGTCTGGAAGCCGGTTATCGCCGCGGTGAACGGCTGGGCCGCCGGTGCCGGGCTGTATATCCTGCTGTCCTCCACCGATATCCGCATCGCCAGCGCGGAAAACGCGCGGTTCAAGTTCGCGCTGCTCAGCCAGGGTTGGCTTGGCAACGGGCCGGGGGCCAGTCTTCTGGTCAAGCAATTACGGTATGCGGATGCGATGAAAGTCCTGCTGACCGATCTGCCCTTCGATGCGGCGGAAGCATTGCGTATCGGGCTGGTCAACGAAGTGGTGCCGCATGACCAGCTTCTGGCGCGGGCAGAAGAACTCGCCCGCCACATCGTCGAATTGCCCCCGGTCGCAACCCGCATGATGAAGGAATTCGTGGTGCGGTTCGGCGACATGCCGACCGATCAGGCCTGGCATGTGCAGAACCTGATGAACACGATGATGATCCAGACGACCTGGGATGGCGAGGAAGGGCGGCAGGCCTTCAATGAGAAGCGCAAACCGAACTTTACCGGCGCGTTGCGCAAACGCGGCGAACCCTGGCCCGAACCGTCCCCGGAAGCCAAGGAACGGCTCGACGAAATTTACCGTAGCGACGAGTACTGACGCCCATGCGCCTGCTCGCCTTTTTGCTGCTGATGTCGCTTGGCGTTTCAACCGCGCATGCGGACGGCGCGAAGCTGCCCGGCATCAAGGGGGCGGACGATCGGCAGTTGGTGGAAAGCTCATCCTGGCCGTGGAGCGCCATCGGGCGCGTAAACCGGTCGAGTGGTGGGTTTTGTACCGGCACCCTGATCGCCGATGATCGGGTCCTGACGGCGGCGCATTGCCTGTGGGATGAACGGCGAAAGCGATGGTTGCCGCCGGCCATGATACATTTCGTTGCCGGGTATCGGCGCGGCGTATACGTGGCGCATGCGCGGGTGGCGTCCTATGCGTTGCTCAGCCAGGAGCCGATGCGCGGCGTGCTCAAACAGGCGCGCGATGACTGGGTGGTGCTGACGCTGAAAAAGGGACTGGGCAAGGCAACAGGTATCATCGAGATCGCGCCGCTGACCGTGAAGGCCTGGACGTCTTACCGAAAGGAAGGCGGCGTGCTGGTTCGCGCTGGGTACAGCCAGGACAAGGGGCATATCCTGTCGCGCCATGTCGGCTGCAAGCTTACAAAATTCTGGAATTCCGAAGACACCGTCTTTCATGATTGTGATGCGACGCGCGGCGATTCAGGGTCCCCGATCCTTATTCGTCGCGGCGACCGCTATCACCTGATTGGTATCCATGTGGCGACCGCAAAGATAAAGGGTGTGCCAACAGGCATCGCCGTCAGCAGCCACCGGTTTCAGAACTGGAAAAACAACCCGTGACTCTGGTCAACCGAAGGCACCACCAGCGCGCAATGCGCTAATTTCCGTTTCCGAAAGCTTCAGGATATCCCGTAGCACCGTGTCGGTATCGGCACCGAGCGCGGGGGCGGGGCCGACGGCCCGGTCGAAACTGGTCTTCCACGGCAGTCCCGGCAGTACCCCCCGTTTCCGCCAGTTTCCAGAATGTCCGCGCCTTCAGATGATCGCTTTCCAGCAGCTCCCGCGATGTATTTACGGCCGAAGCTGCGATCCCGGCAGCGACAAGGCGCACGGCGGCGTCTGTGGCGTGTTGCGCCGCTGTCCATTCGGCCACGATGGCGTGGATATCTTTTTGATTCTTCCGGCGATCATCGGTACCGGCCTGCGCATAGGCCACCAGCCCGGGAATGATTCCGCACATCGCTCGCCATTGTTCGTCACTGGTGACCGCGATGCCGATCCAGGCATCGTCGCCAGCCGCTGCGAAGACGCCGTGCGGTGTGTTGCATGGATCGGCGTCGCCGAAAGGTGCCGGTCGTTCCCCGGCCTGTGTCGCCAGCAGCGGTTCCCCGATTGTCCACAGCATGGCTTCCAGCATGGAAAAATCGATCCGGCACCCGGCACCGGTCTTGCGTCGCCGCCAGACCCCCGCAGCGATGACACAGGCAAGCATCAGCCCGCACATCGGGTCCAGCCAGGCCAGCCCGATGCGTGGTGTCACCTCCGGATGCGCGTTCAGCCCGGCGAATCCCGAATAACATTGCAGCAGGGTGCCATAGGCGACCTTGCGCGATTCCGGCCCGGTTCGGCCCAACCCGGACGCCGACAGGTAGATGAGGCTGGGGTTTTCCGCCCGCAGTGCCGCCGCGCCCAGCCCGAAGCGTTCCATGACGCCGGTCCCGAAGTTTTCCACCAGCACGTCGCATTGCGCGGCCAGTTCCCGCGCGATCCGGCGGCCGTCTTCGGTTTTCAGGTCCAGCGTGATGGCGCGTTTGCCCTGACCCAGCACGGTGTGCAGTTCCGATGCCCGCCCGGGGTCGCCGCGTCCGGGCGCTTCCACCTTGATCACCTCCGCGCCCATCGCCGCGAGGGTGCGCGTTGTCGTCGGTCCGGCGATAACCCAGCTGAAATCCAGTACGCGGATCCCGGCCAGCGGCATGGCGTCGGCCGGTACTGTCCGGATCGGCCCGGTTTGATCCTCGCCGGAAATGGCGAACGGATTGCCGGGCGCTTGGACAGATTTTCCGTCTATGTCGATGGACCTGAAAAATTTCCGATGCGCGAGCTGTTCGGATTCCAGTTGTTCATGGGGTTCCTGCAGGGGAAAGCTCGGTACATGGGCATCCTGTGCCGCATCGGCGATCCAGCGCTTGGTGCGGGTCCGGCTCCAGTCGCAGAGCAGCGGATATAGCGCGTCCCAGTTGGCGACCCGGTCCGGCATGGTAGCAAAGCGCGGGTCGTCAGCCCAGTCCGGGTTTCCCATCACCGCCCGCCATGCGGCCCATTGATGGTTTTCGCGCGGCGAGACCGCAACATAGCCGTCGCTGGCGGGCAGGATAGTCACGGTCGCGCCATTGCCGTCGGTCAGCCGCTTGCGTTGCCAGCTTCCCTTGCCCATCCCCGCGCGCGCCAGTTCGGTCATCGCCAGCGTTGCCAGCGCTTCCTGGGTCGATACGTCGACGGTGCGGTCGTTGCTTCTGTCGGATAGCAGGGCATGCATGCCGGCACAGGCGGCGGCCAAGCCGCTGATGAAAGCCGATTGCTGTCCGGTCGGCCGGATTGGTGATTCGCTCAGATCATCCACTTGCCCGGTCAGCAGATAGGCAATACCACTGGCGCAAAACAGCGTCAGGTCGCTGGACGGCCACTCTGCTTGCGGGCCGGTCTGCCCGTACGGAGCGATCAGGACGATGACCGCATCCGGCGCATGCTCCCGCAAGGTTGCTTCGTCCCAGCCGTTGTCACGCCGTTGCTGCGGTGTCCCCTCGCAAATGATGATATCGGCATCCGCCAGTACACTGGCCGGTTGTTTTCCGCTATCCAGCCACAGGCGCAAGGCGGTCGCTTTCCCGGCCGACACTGTCCGAACGGCGGCGCCCAGGTCGGCAAATATCCTGCCGCAAACGGCGGCGCCCGGTCCGGGTCCGATCTGCAGTACCTGCAGCCCATCGAGTAACGGCATGGTTGAAATTACCCCTAAGGTCTTGCACGATTTGACCGGGCAACGCATTGTCCCCCGGCCGGACAGGTGCGGATTTCGCACCCCGGTTCACGACATTTTTCCATACGGCTGACGAGGGGACAATCCATGCTGGCGCCGCACCGAACCGAACACTGTGGGAATGTCTGCCGAGCGGCTGCGACGCATCGATGGCTGGATGCAGGGCTATGTCGATTCGGGCAAGCTGCCGGGCTGCCTGACCGCGGTGATGCGCAAGGGGCGTATTGCCTATCTGGGTTGCACCGGACTGGCCGATCCCGATTCAGGCCGTGCGATCGCGGAAGACACGGTGTTCCGAATCTATTCGATGACCAAACCGATCGTGACCGCTGCCGCGATGACCTTTTTCGAGGAAGGCCGCTTCCAGCTTGACGATCCGGTGACGCGGTTCCTGCCGGAATTCGCTGACACGCCCGTGCATGTGTCCGGAGAAGGGGACGCGATGGTTACCGGTCCGGTCGAGGAACCGATGAAGATCTGGCACCTGATGACCCATACATCCGGGCTGGTCTATGGCGCGCGAACGGCGAGCCCGGTCGGGGCGCTGTACCAGCAGGCCGGGGCCGATTTTTCCCGGCGCAACGACGCCGTGCTCGAAGACCTCGTGCGCATAGTGGCGAAGCAGCCGCTGCATGCACAACCGGGCACAAGCTGGGAATACAGCGTCGCGACCGATGTGCTGGGCCGTCTGGTCGAAGTGCTCGGCGGCAAGCCCCTGAACGAAGTCTTGCAGGAACGGGTCTTTGGCCCGCTGGGCATGAACGACACCGCGTTCCAGTTGCGCTCGGACCAGCTTCCCCGCCTGGCGGCGCTGTTTACGGCGAAGGATGGCGGCGTTGAACTCGTCGATCCGGCGAACCAGAGTTCGTCCTGGGCGCGGCCGGTGACAATGTTCTCCGGTGGTGGCGGGCTGATTTCAACGGTCGGCGATTATCTGCGTTTCACCGAGGCGATGCGCCGGAAGGGTGAACTGGAGGGAACGCGAATCCTGGGCCGTCGCACGGTCGAACTGATGACCATGAACCATTTGCCGGGCAATGTGGACCTGACGGCGATGGGCCAGCCGGTGTTCAGCGAAACGGCGTTTGACGGAATCGGCTTCGGTCTCGGCTTTTCGGTGGTGATGGATGTCGCGGCGTCCAAAGGGGCCTGCTCGGTCGGCGAACATGCCTGGGGCGGTGCGGCGTCGACGGCTTTCTGGATTGACCCGGTCGAGGATATCTCGGTCGTTTTCATGACCCAGGTATTGCCATCGTCCTCCTATCCGATCCGGCGGGAACTGCGCGCACTGGTCTATCAGTCGCTGGTGGACTGAGGGCGAACGGGCATGCGGATCATCATCTACGGCGCGGGCGGCATTGGCTGCGTTCTGGGTGCGGAACTGTTCGAACGCGGTTATGAGGTCATGCTGATCGCGCGGGGCGCCCATTTGCAGGCGCTGCAGACCAAAGGGCTGATTTATGAAACGCCGCATCGGTCCGCGACGCTGAAGATTCCGGCGGTTGGCCATCCGTCGGAAATTGAATTCCGCGATGACGATGTTGTGCTGATGACGATGAAATCGCAGCACACGCTGGGTGCGCTGGAAGACCTATACAAAGCGGCGGGCGACGGGGTGCCGGTGATCTGTGGCCAGAACGGGGTGCGCAACGAGGAAATGGCGGCGCGCCGTTTCGCGCATGTCTATGGCATGTATGTGCATCTGCCGGCGGATTTCCTGGAACCGGGTATCGTGCAAACCCATTCGCTGAAGACGCTTGGTGTCATGGATGCCGGTTGCTACCCGCATGGTGTGGATGACTGCCTGGTTGCTGTGATGGCGGCGCTGACCGACATCAACTGCAGCGCCGAACCGGTCGCCAATATCATGCGCTGGAAATATGCCAAGCTGGTTTTCAATCTGAACAACGCCCTGGCGGCTGTCTGTCCGCGTGGCAGCAATACCCGCGATATCCTGAGGCGGTTGCGGCAGGAAGGGACCGACGTGCTCGATGCCGCCGGGATCGAATATGCCACGGCTGCAGAAGCGGACGCGCGCCATGGTGATCTGCTGGAGAACGGCAAAATTCGCGGTGTCGGCCGGTCGGGCACGTCGACCCTGCAAAGCCTGAAACGCGGCAATACCGATTCAGAGGTCGATTACATCAATGGCGAAATCGTGCAACTCGGCCGGTTGCATGGCATTCGGACGCCGGCTAATCTGGTGTTGCAGCGGCTGGGCAACGCGCTGGCGTGCGGGCGGGCTGAACCCAATATCCTGCCGCCGGAAGATCTGGCGGGGCTGATCGATGCGGCGGCGCGCGATGGGGAATCGGGCTGGTTCCAGCGCCGCGAAAGCTAGGGATATGGCATGACTGATCAACAGGCGGATGCGCCGCTTTATGCGCAAGGGCCCGTGCGGGTCTCGAACGGGTTGCTGGCAGGGTGTGCCGCGCCTGAAAACGATGATGTGTCGATTTTCCGCAATGTGCCTTTCGCGGCGCCGCCGATTGGCGCAAGGCGCTGGCGCCCCCCTGTTCCGGTACCGGACTGGCAGGGCGTGCGGGATGCGACGGCATACTCGCCTGCCTGCCTGCAGCCGGTTGGCGACGGCCTGGCGATGTTCGGCCCGCCCAAGGGGGCGGCACTTTCCGAGGATTGCCTGTATCTGAATGTCTGGACTCCGGCGCGGACGACGGGTGAAAAACGACCGGTCATGGTCTGGATTCATGGCGGGGCGTTCCGGGTCGGCGCGCCGGATAACCCCATGTACAACGCGGTCAACCTGTCGAAGGCCGGCGTTATCGTGGTGAGCTTCAATTACCGGCTCAATGTCCTGGGCAGCTTCGCCCATCCGGCGCTGACCGCGGCTTCCGGGCAAAATGCGTCGGGCAATTATTCGCTGATGGATCAGATCGCCGCGTTGCGCTGGGTGCGAAAGAACATCGCCGGTTTCGGGGGCGATGCCGGCAACGTGACGGTGTTCGGTGAATCCGCCGGCAGCCGCAGCATCGCCGTTCTGATGGCCTCGCCGCTGGCCGAAGGATTGTTTGATCGTGCCATCTGCCAGAGCGGCGCGTTGCGTGATGTCAGTCTGCCGTTGGCGGCGCGGGAGGCGATGGGGCTGGAAATCGCTGCCAGGCTGGGCTGCGATACGGCGGATGATCCGCTGGCCGCCCTGCGCGCGAAGCCCTGGCAGGAATTATGCGATGCGGTCACGCTGGACAATAACCCGATTGTCGACGGATGGGTTGTTCCGGACGATCCATGCGCGCTCTATGCCGAGGGGAGGATACATCGCGTGCCCACGATCATCGGGGTCAACGCCGATGAAGGTACGATGTTCACGCAGATGGATCCGGACCGTTTTGAAACGGCGGAAAAATACCGCGCGTTCCTGACCGAAAAATTCGGTGATGAAGCCGGTGCGATCTTTGACGAATACCCGGCTGCAACGGATGCCGCGGCGCTGGACGCCATTGCCCGCCTGTCGACGGACCAGCGTATGGCATTGCCCGCGCGAACCCATGCCCGCTTGCTGTCCAAAGCCGGTATTCCGAACTGGTCGTATTTCTTTACCCATGTGCCGCCGTGGCGTGGGGGCAGGGTGATGGGTGCCCATCACGGGGCGGAAATCCCCTATATTTTCGGCAGCGGCGTCAAATGTGGCCAGTTCGGATCGTATCCGAACGCGGAAGAGCAGGCGCTGTCCGATACGATGATCGGTTACTGGACAAATTTCGCCGCTAAAGGCGACCCAAACGGGCCGGGCCTGCCGCACTGGCCGGGTTTTGAGGCGAAGAGCGGCCCGTATCTGGAATTGGGCGACACGGTCCGTGCCGGAACGAATTTGTTGAAACCGCAGCTCGATTTCCTGGAATCGCTGCGGACGGACCAGACCGTCTGAGGCCCGCTAACGAAAACGGCGGCCGGAACCATCGTTCCAGCCGCCGCGATCATTTGTGTCGGGAAAACCGGGTCGGGCTATTCCGCCGCCGCCGCTTTTTTCTCGAACAGGTCGGCAACCCAGAATCCGCGCCGTTTCAGGCTCTTTTCGAATTCCTGGTCAAATGTATCGACGACCGAACCTGTGACGGTTTCCGTCGCCATCAACGCTTCCGCCCAGGCCTTGAGTAGCGGGAACTGGTCCAGCAGGCCGGTCTTCAATTCACGATCGACGAACAGGAAGCGCTGGAAGAAGGGCGCATAGGCCGCGTCGACCAGGCTGAGGGTGTCGCCGTTGAAATAGGGACCGTCATTGCCGCGTTCCCGGGCGATGGCGTCTTCGACCTTCTGCAACGCCTTGGGGGCTGCCGCGATGGCCTTGTCGCTCTCATCCCGGGACTTGTTGTAATAGGTCCCGCTCAATGCCTTGGCGAAATCAGGGACAAAATCTGTCCAGGCCCGGTTCTGTGCCCGCTTGATCGGGTCTTCCGGATGCACGCGCGGGGCGACAACTTCGTCCAGATATTCCGCAATCGCGTTGGATTCGAACAGGATCTGGTCATTGACCTTCAACACCGGCACCTTGCCGTGTGGTGAGATCGCCAGGAACCAGTCCGGTTTATCCTGAAGATTGACGTATGTGACTTCGAATTCGACCTTTTTCGCACGCATAATAATCACGGCGCGCTGTACCCACGGTCAGGTGTAGGAGCTGATCAGATGGTATTTATCCGCCATAATCGGCATCTCCTCCGGTTAGAGAACAGAAATGGTTTGTGTCCAGTTATTGCCATCAAACGTAATGGCTCTTCCTTCTGCCGTCAAAGGACGCCGCCCGGTTGCCCGGTGATTCAATAGGCCCGCATTTCGAACAGCCGGTCGATATTTCCGCCCCACTCACCGTGATAAAGTGCGAGTTCCTTTTCGGCTTCGGTGATGCCGTTTTCGGCGATTTCCGTGATCACGTCTAGAAAGCCGCTTTCATCATTCCCGCGGCCATTCAGCCTGCCGCGCGCCTGCAACCCGCTGCGGGCGATGTGAATGGTCTGCTTGGCAATGTCCTGCAGGGTACCGCCGCGGAACGGGGTTTTCAGGCCCAGCCGGGGGGCGTCGTCGCGAAGCTGCTCGCGTTCTTCCGCCGTCCAGTCCTTGCACAGATCCCAGGCGGCATCCAGTGCGGTGGTGTCATACAGCAGCCCGACCCAAAGCGCCGGCAGGGCGCAAAGATTGCGCCACGGTCCCGCGTCGGCGCCGCGCATTTCGATGTATTTCTTCAGGCGCACTTCGGGAAACGCCGTGGTCATGTGGTCGGTCCAGTCGCCCATGGTCGGCAATTCGCCTTCATGGCCCGGTAATTTTCCGGCCATGTAGTCGCGGAAGGACAATCCGCTGACATCGTTGTAAACGCCGTCGCGATAGATGAAGTACATCGGTACGTCGAGGATGTAATCGACCCAGCGTTCGAACCCGAACCCGTCTTCGAAGATGAAGGGCAGCATGCCGCAACGGTCCGGGTCGGTATCGGTCCAGATATGGCTGCGGTAGCTCAGGTAACCATTCGGCTTGCCTTCGGTGAAGGGCGAATCGGCAAACAGTGCCGTCGCAATCGGTTGCAGCGCCACGGCGACGCGCATTTTCTTCACCATATCGGCTTCGGACTGGTAGTCGAGATTGACCTGCACCGTGCAGGTCCGCAGCATCATGTCATGGCCAAGGTTGCCTTTCTTCTGCATGTATTCGCGCATGATCTTGTAGCGGCCCTTGGGCATCCAGGAGACATCCTCGCGCCGCCATTTCGGATTGAAGCCGACCCCCATGACGCCCGCGCCCAGCTCGGCGCAGACCTCTTTTACCTGGGTCAGATGTTCGCCGACTTCGGCGCAGGTCTGATGCAGGGTTTCCAGCGGCGCGCCGGACAACTCGAACTGTCCGCCCGGTTCCAGCGATACCGATGACCCATCGCCGCGTTTCAGGGCGATGGTGTTCGCGCCCTCGCGAACCGGTTCCCAGCCAAACCGCTCCAGCCCGCCCAGAAGTGCGCCGATACCCGGGCGTCCGTCATAGGGGATCGGACGAAGCGTGCTCAGGTCGAAGACGAACTTTTCGTGTTCCGTCCCGATGCGCCAGGCTTCCGGCGGCTTGTTGCCGGTTTCGAGATCGGCAATCAGTTCTGCCTTTCCGGCAATGGCGTTATCGGCCGAAGATGACGTTGCGGACATGCGTTGTTGTTCCGTTTAAATTATTGGGTCCGGGGAGGTGTCGGACGGTTCCAGTCTCCCGAGGTACTCTGCCAGCAAACCAGCGCTGCGAGCGCGGCCGTTTCCGCCCTGAGGATCCGGGGACCCAGACTGACGGGGGAAACGAATGGCAGTGATGTCAGAAGATCAAGTTCGATTGGCGAGAAACCCCCCTCAGGTCCCGTCAGGATAGCCCAGGCGTCAATATCGACCGAATTCTGCAGAACGGTGCCCATTGCCGGTGCCGCGCCGCGTTCGACGCAAACCAGCAATTGGCGATCCTGCGGCCAATTGTCCAGTACTGTACTGTACTTTTCCGGTGCCCGTAAATCCGGAATTGTCAGACGTTCACATTGTTCCGCCGCTTCAATGGCATTGGCGGTCAGTCGCTCCATGTTGACGCGGCCGGCATTGGTGCGCTCGGTCATGACCGGCCACAAGGCGGATGCGCCCAGTTCCACGGCTTTCTGCACCAGAATATCCTGCGGGCCGCGCTTGATGGGCGCGAACAGCAGCCAGGGGCCGGGTTCAGCGGCTTGCCTGCGCGTTTGCTGCGCCGGGACCAGCGTTCCGGCGCCTTTGGATATCGCTTCGACCCGCGTTTCCCATTCCCCGTCCCGGCCATTGAAGACCATTACGGTGTCCCCGGCGCGGGCGCGCATGACATTGCGCAGGTAATGCACCTGATTCGCCGGAAGCGGGACCGTTTGCCCGGCGGCAAGGTCATGTTCGGTGTATAATCGCATGCGACCTGAAGCGTGGTTTTGAACTCTGACCCGCTTTATACAGGAATCGCCCCGAACGAAACCCACGCCATGGGAGAATCACGCAATGTTGCTCGAAGGTTCATGCCATTGCGGCGCAACCGGGTTCAGCGTTGAATCGCCGCATCCCTATCCGTTCAACCGCTGTTACTGCTCAATCTGCCGCAAGCTTGCGGGCGGTGGCGGGTATGCGATCAACCTCGGCGCGCGATACGAAACTCTCAAGGTTACCGGCCGGAACCACATACGTGTCTATCAGGTGGATGTGGGCGGTGGGCAGAAAAGCCCGCTGGAACGCCATTTCTGCGGGACATGCGGCACCATGCTCTTTGTCTGGGATTCGCGCTGGCCGGACCATGTGCACCCCTTCGCCTCGGCGATTGATACCGACCTTCCCGTGCCGCCGGAAACAACGCATCTGCTGCTGGATTCCAAGGCATCCTGGGTCGACCCGGAAATCCGGCAGAACGACAAGTCCTTCAACGGCTATCCTGACGAATCCATCGCCGAATGGCATGAACGACTGGGGCTGGTCCGTTGAAACATTTCACGGCTATAAACCCGTCATGACTCATTCCACCGATTCCGCCAGCGACATCGTTCGCGACCACTGGACCATTCGAATGGTGGCGCCGCCGATGCGGCCCTATATCCGGCTCGCCCGGATCGACAGGCCGATCGGCACCTGGCTGCTGCTGTTGCCCTGCTGGTGGGGCGTGGCGCTGGCGACGGCGGCGGAACCGGTCTGGCGCTGGCCCGACCCTGTATTCTTCATCCTGTTCGCCATTGGCGCGCTGGTAATGCGCGGCGCGGGCTGCTGCTGGAACGACATTGTCGACCGCGATTTCGACGGCCGCGTCGCGCGCACGGCGCTGCGGCCGATTCCAAGCGGCGAAATTTCGGTGAAACAGGCCGTTGCCTTCATGGGTCTGCTGCTGCTGATCGGGCTGGCGATCCTGCTGAGCTTCAACACCTATACGATTGCCATGTCCATCGCGTCGCTGGTGCTGGTGGTGATCTATCCGCTGATGAAGCGCGTGACCTACTGGCCACAAATCTTCCTCGGCCTCGCCTTCAACTGGGGGGCGCTGGTCGGCTGGACGGCGGTGGCGGGCGATCTGTCGGCGGCACCCGTGCTGATGTATGTCGCCGGGATCGCCTGGACGCTGGGCTACGACACGATCTACGCCCATCAGGACAAGGAAGACGACGCACTGATCGGGCTGAAATCCACCGCGCTGAAATTCGGTGACAATACCGGTCCGTGGTTATGGGGTTTCTATGCGGTGACGGTCGCGCTGCTGGGCGCAGCGGGCTGGTCGGCTGGGCTGAGCTGGCCGTATTTCGCGATGCTGGCGCTGGGCGCGGCGCAACTTACCTGGCAGGCCGCGACGATCGATATCGATTCGCCCTCGGACTGCCTGTCCAAGTTCAAGTCCAACCGGTATTTCGGGCTGATCGTGCTGGCGGGCATGATCGCCGGGTGACCGGCACGATATTTTAGGCGCGCGGTACAATCATATATGGTAAATTCTGCGGCATCGCGCGACGAATTGGGGAGCCGCCAAAATGCCGTTCTTTTACGATTTCGACGATGTTGCCGGGCCGATTGATGCCAAGCGGACGGCCCGAAACCTTATCGAACTGCGCCGGAAACTGAACCTTGAAATTCCCCGCCGGACTGTCCTGGACAGCCTGTTGCTGGCGACCTGGAATATACAGGCGTTCGGTGCATCGTCGCGAACCGAGGAAAGCCTTTGGTATATCGCGGAAATCCTGTCCCGCTTTGACTTGATTGCGATTCAGGAAGTGAAACGGGACCTCGGCGAGCTGGAACGCGTGACAAAACTGCTTGGCCCCTGGTGGCGTTATCTTGTCACCGATGCGTCCGAGGGGAATGGCGGCAATGACGAGCGGCTGGCCTTCCTGTTCGATACGCGGAAGGTTCGCTTTGGTGGGATGGCCGGTGAAATCGTGCTGCCGCCGGTGAAGGATTCGGCGGGCAAGGTTGTGAACCCGGACCAGATCATGCGGACACCCTATATCGCGGGCTTCAAGGCCGGGTGGTTCGACTTCATGATGTCGACGGTCCATATCAAATTCGGCAAGAATGAACGGGCCGATCCGGGGCGGCTGGCGGAAATTCGGCAGGTCGCCGGGTTCCTGGCCAAGCGGCTGGAGCAGACGGGCACATGGTCGCGCAACATGATCCTGCTGGGGGATTTCAATATCTTCGACAAGGACAGCCCGACCTTCACGGCGCTGACCGATGCCGGATTCACAATTCCCAATAATATCCAAAGCCTGCCGGTCACCAATGTCGGCTCGAAGCCGCGCAAATATGACCAGATCGCGTTTCTGCTGGGCGGAAATCCCAATGTGAAGCCGTTGCAGGCAGGGGTGCTCGACTATTTCACGACGATCTACAGCGACGCGAAGTTCCCCGAATATGCCGCCGAATCTGGTCAAGGCGGACGGGACCGCGCCGGGCAATCCCAAAAGCTATTACCGGAACCACTGGCGGCGGCGGCAGATGTCCGACCATCTGTTGATGTGGGCGGAATTGCCGATGGAATTCGCCGACCCCTATCTGAAAGCAAGGGCCGACGCCTGATCAGCGGTCTTCCGGTTACTCGGCAGTTGGCAATGTTTCTGCCTTGCGGATGTGCTCGCGGTAGATCGTGTACAGCCCGGTGGTGACGATGACGACCGCGCCGACGATGGTGAAGGTGTCCGGGAAGTCGCCAAAGAATACGAAACCGACAATCGTCGCCCAGACCAGCAGCATGTAGCTGAACGGCTGCAGCACCGATGCCTGCGTATGCTGCAACGCCATGATCAGGAAGATATGCGCGGTCGCCGCCATGACCGAAATCGCGGCCATCTGTCCCCAGCCGGCGAGGTCCGGGGGTGACCCAGAAAAACGGCGCGAACAGCGCTGCCAGCAGGAAGCCGGTGAAACCCATATACAGGGTCGAGGTTTCCGCCGTATCGGTCTGTCCGACCAGCCGCGTCAACACGATATACAGTGCGTAGCCGACCGCCGTCGCCAGTGCGAACAGCGCGGATGGTTCCACGAGGCCCGCACCCGGCCGCAGGATAATCAGGATGCCCCCGAAGCCGACGATCACCGCCGTCCAGCGGCGTACCCCGACTTTTTCATGCAGGAAGAACATCGCCATCGCGGTCACGAATAACGGCGTTGAGGCGATGATTGCATGGGCGTCCGCCAGCGGCATGGTCTGCACTGCCAGGACAAAGAACGCCGATTCGGTGATGACCACGACCGATCGCACGACCTGAAGGACGGGTCGGTTGCTGTGCAGGCTTGCCTTGAGCTGCCCTTTTCGCATCGCCAGCAGCGCTGCCAGAAGCACGAAAACGGCGTAGCGGACCATCAGGATCTGTGCCGGCGAATAAAGATTGGCGATATTCTTGGTGATGCCGTCCTGCAGGGCGAAGATTGCCATCGCCGACACAAAAAGCAGGATACCGCGCCCCGGTGAGGCGATGATGTTCATTCAGCCGGCAACGACATGATAGGGCGCCCCGAACGCGATGGCGTCGGCGGGAAAGCGATTCGATGCAAGCGCGCCGGTAGGGCGTGTCCGCAATCAGCCGCAGGATGAATTCTTCCAGGTCATGGTCCGGTGCAAGCCGCGAATGCACTTTTTCCAGCATCTCGGCGGTTGTCATCGCTGCCCATTGCCGCCCGGTTGCGGGCACTTTGGCCAATGCGACGGCGTTCTCGTCGTGGAAAACATGGCCGCGCCGGCTGATATAGCCATGCACGGATTCAAGCGGGCCACCGTTTTCTTCCAGCACAAGGTCGATCCCGTCCAGCCGCCCGTAATGATAATTTTCGGCGCCCAGTTCGGTTGCATGCATCACGGGAAGCTGTTCATCGGAAAGCCAGTTGACGAAGAGCGTCACATGAACGCCGGGCGCGGCTTGCAGCATGGCGGGAACCGAGCCATAGGCCGCGATATGCGCCGAATAGACCACGTCGAAATCCTTCAGCGTGCAGCGCTGCACGGGAATCACCGCATCGGCGTCGAGCCCGAACTTGCGGGTGAGCTGCGCCGGTGCCTGATTCGAGCCGACGGCGAGCACTGGCGTCCGTCCCCTGGTCAGGTCCGGGTCGAAGTCATGCACCGCACTACCGCGCCAGGTATAGGACCGGTCCGGCAGCGGGTAGGGGTAATCGCGCGCGCGGGCGAGTGCGGCGTTGCGGTCATCATTGTTCATGGTAATTCCATAACCCTAATTCGGGCGCTTGTCATTCGGTTCGGGTTGGCTACTGTACCGCAATGTCTTACGGATCCCTTCGCGACTTCATCGCCCGCCTGGAGGCGGAAAACCGGCTGGTGCGGGTGTCGGCGCCTGTCTCGCCGAACCTGGAAATGACCGAAATACAAACCCGGTTGCTGGCCGAGGGCGGCCCCGCCGTGCTGTTTGAAAACGTCGTGAACGAAGACGGCACGCGGCACGACATGCCGGTGCTGGTCAACCTGTTCGGTACGGTGGAGCGGGTTGCCTGGGGCATGGAGCGCGAGCCGGGGCAATTGCGCGAAATCGGCGAGACGCTTGCTTTCCTGCGCCAGCCCGAACCGCCGGGCGGCTGGCGCGAGGCGATGGGCATGCTGCCGCTGCTGAAGACCGTGATGGCGATGAAGCCGCGCACGGTGCGTTCCGGCGCTTGCCAGGAAATTGTCTGGCAGGGGGATGATATCGACCTTGGCAAGCTGCCGATCCAGACCTGCTGGCCCGGCGAACCCGCCCCGCTGATCACCTGGCCGCTGGTGGTGACACAGGGGCCGAATCCCGATGGCAAGCGCGAGGACAGCTTCAACCTTGGTATCTACCGCATGCAGGTCACCGGGCGCGATACAACGCTGATGCGCTGGCTGCGCCATCGCGGCGGCGCGCAGCACCATGCCCGCTGGAAGGCGGAAAAGCCCGAACCCCTGCCAGCCGCCGTTGTGATCGGCGCGGACCCGGGCACGATCCTGGCCGCGGTCACCCCGGTACCGGATACATTGTCGGAATACCAGTTCGCCGGATTGCTGCGCGGGCAGAAAGTCGACCTGGTCGATTGCAAGACCATCCCGCTGAAGGTCCCGGCGGAAGCCGAAATTGTGCTGGAAGGCGAAGTCTCGCTCGACGAATACGGCGATGAAGGGCCTTACGGCGACCATACCGGCTATTACAATGCGGTCGAACAATTCCCGGTGTTCAGGATCAAGGCGATCACCATGCGCCGCAATCCGATCTACCTGTCGACCTTCACCGGTCGCCCGCCGGATGAGCCCTCCGTGCTGGGCGAGGCGCTGAACGAAGTCTTCATCCCGTTGCTGCAGCAGCAATTTCCGGAGATCACCGATTTCTGGCTACCGCCCGAAGGCTGCTCCTACCGCATCGCGGTGGTGTCGATGAAGAAAGCGTATCCCGGCCACGCCAAGCGGATCATGATGGGCGTGTGGTCGTATCTGCGGCAGTTCAGCTATACGAAATGGGTCATTGTCGTGGATGACGATATCGATGCGCGCGACTGGAAGGATGTGATGTGGGCGATGTCCACCCGCATGGACCCGGCCCGCGACATCACCATCATCGAAAATACGCCCATCGATTACCTGGATTTTGCCAGTCCCGAATCGGGCCTGGGATCGAAGATCGGGCTGGATGCCACCAATAAATGGCCACCGGAAACCAAACGCGAATGGGGCACCGAACTGCGCATGACCGATGACGTGGTGGAAAAGGTCGATGCGATGTGGAACGACCTTGGCCTGCCGGGCAGCGGGAAACCGATCTGGAAATAGGAGTACGAGAATGAGCGGCGATACTGAAAAGCAATATGTCGCGGACCCCGGTCGGGTCACCGAACTGGCGCGGGACATCCGTGATGGCACATTGTCACCGGTTGATCTGGTACAGGGCTATCTGGACCGGATCGCGGCGGTGGATGGCGATGTTGAAGCCTGGCGGGAACTCGATGCGGCTGGTGCGCTGGCCGCGGCGGAAACGTTGGCAGCGGAAGCGAAGGCCGGAACGATTCGCGGGCCGCTGCACGGTATTCCCGTCGGGGTGAAGGACATCATCGACGTGGCCGGGCTGCCGACGCGGTGCAACAGCAATTCACGCGCCGATATCGCGCCGGCAACGGCGGATGCGGAAATTGTCGCGGCATTGCGGGCGGCCGGCGCCATCATGCTGGGCAAGACGCATACGACCGAATTCGCGCTGCGCGACCCGTCCCCCGCGCGCAATCCGCATAACCTGGCGCATACGCCCGGCGGGTCCAGCAGCGGGTCGGGGGCCGCGGTTGCCGCCGGGATGGTGCCGGTTGCGCTGGGCACGCAAACCATGGCGTCGGTCAACCGGCCGGCTGCCTATTGCGGGATCGGCGCGTTCAAACCCACGACCCGGGCGATGCCGGGGGCGGGGATTGCCTTGCTGTCCTCGCTCTGGGATACGGTCGGATTCTATGGCGGGCGGGTTGCGGATGCCTGCACGGTGTTCGAAGCGGTCTGCCCGCCGGGCCTGCGCGGCGTTGCTGCGGATGCAACGAAGGCGGCGCTGGCTGTGACCGTACTGACCGATCCGCATATCGAACAGGCGGATGCGGAAATTCACCGCGCCACCGCCAACGCGGCTGCGCGCATGGGCGATGCGGGGCATGCGGTTTCCACGGTGGCATCCCCTGTCCCCTTCCAGGCGATATTCAAGGCGCATCGGCTGACGATGGAATACGAAATCGGCCGCATTCGCCGCGCCTTTTTGGACGAGCCGCAGGGCATGATCGGCCCGCTGCTGCTGGAAACCATCCGCGACGGGCTGAAAATTTCCGATGCGGCGTATCAGGATGCCCGGCGTTCGCTGGATTCGATGCGCGCCGAATTCTTCGCCGCTTTCCCGACCACCGACGCCTTTCTGTGGCCGGCAACGCCGAAGCCCGCGCCCGAAGGTATCGCCTGGACCGGCGACGCGACCTATATCTCGCCCTGGACCGCGCTGGCCGGGCCCGTGGTGACGATGCCGTCAGGGCGGGTGGCGGCAGGCTTGCCGGTCGGCTGCCTGCTCGCGGGTGCGCCGGGCAGCGATTTTGCCTTCGCCGCTATCGCCCGCCGCCTCGCCGATGCGGCGGAAGATCACGATACGGTGCTGTAACAGCCGGTCCGGATGTTGGCGGTTACTGCTTTGGCAGCATGCCCCGCTTCGTTGCCATGTCGGTAAACTTGCCCAGTGCGCCGGTGATATTGGCGAAGACCTTGTCGCGGTTCGTGATGCCGTAGCGTTTTGCCAGAACGGCGGGGTCGGTATAGGCCAGCTTCACGCTGCCGTCGGCGGCCTGCCAGGCAACAGCCTTCAGCGGCAGGTCCAGCCCGATGGCGGGGTTCGAGGTCATCAGCGGCGTGCCGATTTTCGGCGACCCGAAGATGATCACCGCCGTCGGCGTCATATCCATACCCACGCTTTTCGCACCCTTCGCATGGTCGATACGGGCGAAGACCTTGATGCCCTTGCGTTCCAGCGCGATGCCCAGCCGATCCAGCGTCTTGGTCACGCCAAAGTCGCTCTGCTTCACAATCAACCCGTCGCCATCGGCGCTGGCGGGTGCGATGCCGAAGGTGAGAACGGCAATGCCGAGCAGCAATCCGGGAAACAGGTTGTGGCGGATAGTAAACATGGGTGACCTCATATTCATTTTTTTGAAAGTGTCGTGGACCCTAGTCCTAATCCGCGTGATTTGATGCAGCCTTTCACGCAGCCGTGAAACACGGTTACCGGACCAGCATTGATTGGCGTACTGGCAGCGTTTCGCGCTACTCTTCAGGCAGGAAATGGCGAGGAACGCGACCTTTGAGCAAGGCATTCACCAAGGAAACCGAGGTCGAGGAAGTCGAGCCCGATGCGGGGCCGGCGATTCCGAAGGGCGTGAAGAATTACATCACCCCGAAAGGCTTCGAGAGTTTGCGCGCGGAACTGAAACAGCTGCTCAGCATCGAGCGGCCGAAGGTGACCGAGGTTGTGTCCTGGGCGGCGGGGAATGGCGACCGGTCGGAAAACGGCGATTATATCTATGGCAAGAAGCGCCTGCGTGAAATCGATCGCCGCATTCGCTTTTTGCAGAAACGGATGGAAATCGCAGAGGTCGTCGACCCCGCTAAACAGACCACCCGCGACCGGGTCTTCTTCGGCGCCACGGTGACCTATTGCGATGAAAACGATCTCGAGCGGACGGTCCGTATCGTCGGTATCGATGAAGCGCGGCTGGAAAACGGCGAGGTCAGTTGGGTTTCGCCGATCGCGCGCGCCCTGATGCGGACCAGCGAAGGTGATGTCGCCCGGATGCAGACACCGAATGGTGCGATGGAAATAGAAGTATTGGAAATCCGCTACGAGGATGCATGAGCAAACGCGGGACCGCGTTTCAGCCCATCACCAGCCCGCCATCCACATACAGCGTCTGCCCGGTCATGAAGCGGCTCCAGTCCGAGGCGAGGAACAGCACGGGGCCGGTCACATCTTCCGGCGTCGCGATACGGCGCAGCGGGGTTTGCTCGATGATGGCGTCCTTGACCGCTTCCTTCGTGTCGCGGCTGGCATCGGTCGGATAGACCAGCCCGGGTGCGACGCAATTGACCCGGATGCCCAGCGGCCCCAGTTCCGCCGCCAGCGTGCGGCTGAACCCGACCAGCGCTGATTTTGCCGTGGTGTATTCGTGATAGGGAACGACCGCGCGCGCCACCAGGTCGGTCGCGACATTGACGATGCTGCCCGTGGCCCGTTTCTTCATCACCGGCAGCACGGCATGGCACAGGTTATAGGCGGATTGCAGCGCGCTATCGACCTGGTCGCGGTAATCGGTCCAGGCCAGTTCGTCGAACCGCTTGCGATTGTCCGGATCGAAGGTATAGGGGCGGAACGCGTTGTTGACGACCGTATCGATTCGGCCGAATTCCTCCGCCACGGTATCGACCATGCGCTGGATCGCATCACGATCGTTGACGTCGGCCTGCATCGCCTGGGCGTCGCCGCCGGCTGTCTTGCAGGCCTCGACGGTGCGGTCGGCGGCTTCCGCATTCTTCAGGTAATTGACGATGACCGTGCCGCCTTCGGCGGCGAAGGCCTTGGCAACGGCCGCGCCGATCCCCCGGCTGGCGCCGGTGACGATAATGGTCTGACCGCGAAAATCCATCGTCCGGTTCTGTCCTGCGCTATTTCGGGATCAGGTCGGTGCGTACGACTTTCGAAATGTCGATATCATGCTTGATCAGGCCCAGTTTCTTGAACGTCTCAACGCCTTTTTCAAGCGGTTCGATATCGAACGCGCCCAGCCCGTGCTTGGCCGTCGTTGGCGAAACCGATGACAGGTTGCGCAGCTTGATGATGTCCAGATTGACCTTTTCGTCCTTCCCGTTGATCGCGCGCGTCATGGCGATTTTCGCGGCTTCTTCGGGATTGGCGATCATCCAGGCGGCACTGTCGCGATAGGCAGAAAGGAAGCGGCGCAGCAGGTCCTTCTTCGTGTTGTACATTTCCTCGGTGACGACAAAGAAGTCGCTGGGCAGGTTCAGGTGGTCACGGACCTCGATGACATTAACGTCGCCCAGCCCGCGCAGTTTGCCGACATACAGCCCGGTATCGGTTGCGGCGGTGGCATCGACCTGGCCCTGGATGACGGGTGCGAAATTCAGCAGCCCCGTGACTTCGACGTTGATATCCGCTTCTGACAGCCCGACCTGCGCCAGCAGGACCTGCAGGTTCTGCCGCGTGCCGCTGTTCAGGCTGTATACGCCGACGCGCTTGCCTTTCAGGTCCGACGGCTTCGTGATGTTACGATCCTTCGGCGAGACGACATTGAACACGTTCTGCGGATAGATATTGTAGATCGCGATCAGCTTTTCGCCCTTGTCCAGCGCCAGAAACAGGCTGGACGGGTCGGTGAAGGCGATATCGGCCTGTCCCGACAGCATGTTGACGATGGCCGAACCGCCGCCCTTGCCGGGCACAAAGCTGACATCGATCCCTTTCGCCTTGAAGAACCCCTTGTCCGGTTCCGCCAGCAGATTGGTGATCTCGCTGATTGCCGGACCCCAGCCCGCGACCGTGATCTTGTCCGCAGCCTGTGCCGGGGCCTGTATGGCCAGCATCAGCAGGGCGGATATTGCGACGACAGAAGGGGCGCGAAGCAGCGTGCGGATCATTGTTCGGTTCCTGTTATGTGTTTGCGAAGCAGCCATCTTTCAAACCAGATGGTTGCCTGGAAAAAGATCATGCCAAGCACGGTTATGACGATGAGCACGGCGAACATCAAGGGGGAGTCCATCATCCCCTGAGAGGCGATTATCATGGCGCCCAGCCCGTCGCGCCCGCCGATGAACTCACCAACGACCGCGCCGACCAGCGAAAGCACCACCGCGACCCGGAACCCGGCCATGATCACCGGCAGACCGGCGGGTATTTTCAGCCGCAGCAATGTCTGCATGCGCGTCGCGCCGAGCATGCGGAACAGTTCGCGCTTTTGCGGATCGATATGCTGGATGGCGGTCAGTGTGTTTTCCAGCAGCGGGAAGAAACAGATCAATGCCGTTATCACCACGATCGAGGTCATGCCAAAGCCGAACCAGACAATGAATAACGGGGCCAGCGCCAGTTTCGGAATGACCTGGCTGGCGATGATATAGGGATAGAGGATCCGCCGCAGGAACACCGATTCACCCAGTACAACGCCGCAGACAAACCCGATGGCGCATCCCGTGGCGAGCCCCAGCAGCATTTCCACGCCGGTCAACCAGATATGCGGCCACAGGTACCCGGTGGTCAGCCCGCTCCACAATGTTGCCAGCACGGCTGACAGTGACGGCAGCACCAGCTCGGAAAAACCCGATACGCGGGAAAACACCTCCCAGCTGATCAGGAAGGCGGCGAACAGCGCAGTGGATATCAGCTTGTGCTTCATGCCGGAACATCCATCGCGTGGCGGACATCGGCGCACAGGTCGTTGAAGCCCTGGCTGTAGCGGATTTCACCGTCGCGCGGCCGGGGCAGCGGGATGGTCAGGTCGCGGATCAACTGCCCGCGATCCATTACCGCGACGCGGTCGGCCAGATACACGGCTTCACGGATGTCATGGGTGACGAACAGCACCGTCGTATTGCGCGACCGGAACAGTTTCAGCAGATCGTCCTGCAGTTCCTCACGGGTGATGGCGTCCAGCGCGGCGAACGGTTCGTCGAGCAGCAGCACCGGCGGTTCCAGGATCAGCGCGCGGGCGATGGCGACCCGGCTTTGCTGTCCGCCTGAAAGCTGCGTCGCATTGCGGTCGGCCAGCCCCGACAGCCCGACCAGCGCCAGCAGCGATTCCAGTTTTTCGTGGTCCGCGGGGCCGGGTTTCCGTTTCAGCGATATGGGCAGCAGGATGTTTTCCGCCACCGTCAGCCATTCCAGCAGGGTGGGCCGCTGGAACACGAAGCCGACCTGTTCGCCCGGGTCGCGCAAGGGCTGTCCCTGCAATGCAATCGATCCGCTATCCGGTTGCAACAGTCCGGCGACCAGTTTCAGCAAGGTGGTCTTGCCGCAGCCGCTGCGGCCGACCAGGCAATGAAACTCGCCCTCGCCAATGGCCCAGTCGAAGCCGTCGACGATCAGTTCCGGTTTGCCGTTCGCATCCCGATATGTGTGGGTGACCTTTTGCAGGCTGACAAAATCCATGGGCCCGTATTCAGTCGGTATAGGGCGCGAAGGTTTCGGCGGCGGTCTCCGCTGATTGTTCGATTTCAACCATGCTGATCAGGTCCAGCAGGTTGAAGCGCCCGTCATGGTGCCAGCCCGCCTCGGGTGCGGTCATATTGCCCAGCGCGCAGATGCGGGTGACGCCCGCTGTGCCCAGCACGTTCGCCAGCCGGTGCAGTTCTTCTGGCGGCGCCGCAATACCGGCGGTCTGCAGAAAGGCTTTAAAGGGCGCGACCAGCGGCGCGACATCGTCCAGCGCATCGACCGCAACGATACGGATCGTCCGGTTCAGCCCGCTGGGATTCAGGGTGGTCGTATCTTCCGAATACACCGCGCACCAGGTTCCGGTCTCGCTGGCGATGACCTCCATATCCGGATGGGACAGGGCCTCGGTTTCCGCCGCGTCACGCCAGGCGGCGATGCCGCCCGCTTCCGCGATGGTCAGTTCCCGGCGCGGGTATTTCGATTCAAATCCGGCAAGGGCATGCGCGACATATCGGGTGAACTCGCGCGGTGAAACCCGGCCGCCGCGTTCGACGAAGAACAGGTGCGGCGAAAAACATCCCTGCTGGTCGTAACGCACCACGTCATAAGCTGCTTGCTGCGCCACGCCCGCCGCCTTGCGGGTATCCAGCGTGGCGCCGGCGACCATGCCGAAACTGACCTTGTGCCCATGCGGCAGGTAGCGCGTCGTGATCGGCACGTGTTTGCGCAACTCGGTCAGCGATTCATTGCCGCCATAGGCAAGCACGGTATCGGCCTGTTTCAGCAGCGCGTCTTCGCGCGCAGTGTCGCCGCCCTTCCACCACACGACGGCGAGACAGTCGGTCAGCCGGGGTTCGATTTCGACGAGCAATTGCGCGAACCAGCCGGCGAACAGCGGTTCGCCGCTGGGCACCTTGCCGATGCTGCCCGCCTTGACCAGCAGCCCCGCGACCATGCTCCACAGCGGCAGACCGGGCACGTTGCCGGCCCAGACATGGACCAGCAGGTCAGGGCCGATGGCCTTCGTGAAGCCGCCTTTGGGTGCGGGCTGAAATTCGTCGAGAATTTTCGGATTGGCGAAATCCTCGGCTATAAATTTCTGCAGGTTCGGTTTGCGGAAAGTTTTCAGGTAGCCGGTCAGGCCAAGCCGCACCATTTCCGCATCGTATCCCGTGACCAGCGGCAACAGCGCCTCGCATTTCCGCCGGTAGGGATCGTTGCGGTCCAGCAGCCGGGCGATGGCGCGGTCCGTGATATCGACGATTTCCGATACCGTTAGGGCTTTCAGTATGGTCCGGCTCGCCAGCTTTACCCGCACGGCCAGCGCATCCATCTGGGCATCATCCAGCACTGGCACTTCAACGTGCAGCGCCGCGTTGCCGCGCTGGAAATCGAGCGTCTGCCATTCGATATCCGCCTCGGCGATTCCCGGAAGATACCCTGCCCGTTCGGTCAACCGGCTATCCTCTCGCCGCTTCCAGGAAGGCGTCGACGGCCATGGAACACCCTTTTGCCTCCGCGCCCTGCACCCGGCCCAGAAGCATGAACCCGTCATCGACTGCGATCCCGGCATCCTCGGTCAGGATGGTGGAAACACAATTGAAATGCGCCAGGTCGCAATGCACGATCACCCCGGTGTCGCCGCGCGGCAGTTCCACGCCGGTCAGCGGATTGATGATCCGGCTGCGGATCCAGTGCGGGCCGGATTTTACCGAGGGCACCACCGTGTTGCCATTATCGTAGAACTCGCTGCTCAGCTCGGTCATGCCGTACATGTTGATGCAGTCGCTACGCGGCACGCCGAATGTCGCGGAAAGCTGATTGTAGAAATCATCCATTTCCAGTTCGCGGGACTGGCCCTTGAACCCGCCGGTATCAAGGATGCGGCTACCGGCGGGCAATTTCGCGGTCCGTCCGGATTCGCGCATGTCATCCATCAGATGCACGAAGCTGTATGTCGCCCCCAGCAGCGCATAGGGCTCGCCCGTCGCTTCCGCATGGTCCAGTGCTGCATATAACGTGTTCGTATCCAAACCGTCCGGCCCGATCAGGGAATGGCTGTCCGGTGTGCCGAATTCCCGCATCGCCAGCGCCAGGTAATGCGCCAGCGATGAATTCGGCATCATGGTTTCATCCGGGAATACGATCCCGATACGCATTTTTGTCTGTCCCGCCATGAAGCGATCGCGGAAATGCGTTTTCATCGATGCGTCATAGACCCGCAGGTCGGGGTGATGGCATTTCCCGCGCAGCCCGTCTTTGGTCGTGCCGCTGGTCATGAACACGGCCCCGGCGTCTTCCGGCGCGCAGCAGCTCAGGGTCAGGTCCTTGTAGGCGTTGATCGGCACCGCGGGAATGTCGCGCCAGTCCTTCACCATGCGCGCGGTGCGGCCACGCTGCTGGCAGAACCGGCGATAGGGCTGGTTGTGTTCGAACTGGTAACCGAACACGCGCAACGCCATCGCGTTGAAGGTGTCGTCATCGGCGCCATCGCGCGCGATAAAGGCGAGCAGGTCTTCGATTATTTGCGCTTGGTTCATGATGGCCGGACCGGGTTGCGGGCAATTGGCGCTAGCTTGGGCATAAACCATTGCAAGTCAACAGGGTTTGTCCGCGTTACCCGGTTTCAGTCAATACCGCCCAGCAGCGGAACAAAGGCGACGGGCAGGTTGCAGCTTTCGTGGATCGCGCCCGTTTCGGCGTCTTTCTCCATCACTGTCAGTGACTGGGTCATGCCCTGCCGGCCGAGCGGGATGACCATGCGGCCGCCGGGGCGAAGCTGGTCCAGCAGCGCCGTCGGCAGTTCCGCTGCTGCGGCGGTGACGAGGATTGCGTCATAGGGGGCCTCTGCCGGCCAGCCCTTGCCGCCGTCGCCGTGCAGGACGGTGATGTTACCGCAGCCCAGCCGTTTCAGCCGCGCTTTCGCCTCGTTCGCCAGTGAGGCGATCCGTTCGATGGTAACGACCTTTGCGGCGATCTGCGCCAGCACGGCGGCCTGATAGCCGCAGCCGGTGCCGATTTCCAGCACGCGGGATTGCGGCGACAGGTTCGCCAGCTCGGTCATGATCGCAACGATGAAGGGTTGTGAGATCGTCTGGCCCCTGCCGATGGGCAGCGGGCGGTTTTCATAGGCCGCAGCCTGCATGTTTTCGGGGACGAATTCATGCCGCGGCACGGTTTCCAGTGCGTCGATGACGGCCGGGCTGAGGTGATTCCGGCCCAGATAGTGGCTGGTTTCGACTGCGTTCCGGGCGATGGCATCCAGCATCCGGCGGCGTTCCGGGGCAAACTTGTCCTGCATGCGTCCGTTTCTTACGATTTCGAAGGGGTCTCGGGGCTTGCGAGACAGGGCATACTAACACATATAGGCCGCAGGCAATGATTGAGGGTGGTGGCAATACAGATGACATCGACTGAAGAAACGAACGAAAAAGCGGCGGAAACGAAAACCGGCGGCGAAACGCATTCCTTCCAGGCGGAGGTGAGCCGCCTGCTGGATATCGTCGCCAATGCGCTGTACAGCGAAAAGGAAATCTTTGTTCGCGAGCTGGTTTCGAACGCGGCGGATGCCTGCGACCGGCTGCGCTACAGGGCGATTACCGAGCCGGCGCTGATCGAAGGCGACACGGATTTCCGTATCGCCATAGAGGTCGACAAGGATGCCCGCACGCTGACCATCAGCGATAACGGGCTCGGCATGACCCATGACGAGATGATCGAAAACCTGGGCACCATTGCGCGGTCCGGCACGACCGCATTCGTTGAGCAGTTATCCGGTGACGCGAAGAAGGACGTTTCCGTCATCGGCCAGTTCGGTGTCGGTTTTCTATTCCAGCTTCATGGTGGCCGAAACGGTGGACGTGATCAGCCGTTGCGCCGGATCGGACGAAGCCTGGCAATGGTCGTCGGACGGCAAGGGCGCCTTTACCATGGCGGAAGCGCAGGCCGATGGGCGCGGCACCCGCATTACCCTGCATCTGAAGGAAGAGCAGGCGGAATACGCGGATGCCTTCCGGGTCCGCAATGTGGTCAAGACCTATTCGGATCACATCGCTTTCCCCGATCACGGGTCAGGGGACGTCAATTCCGAGGATGACGCCGACAAGACACCCGAAGCGGTCAACACGGCGTCGGCGCTGTGGACCCGTTCGGCGAGCGAAGTGACCGACCAGGAATACAATGAATTCTACCACCATGTTTCGCATACGCCGGGCGACCCGTGGAGCAAGCTGCATTTCCGCGCTGAAGGTGTGATCGAATATACCGGGCTGCTGTATATTCCGGGGTCCAAGCCTTTCGACCTGTATACCCAGGAAAAAGCCTCCAAGGTGCGGCTCTATGTGAAGCGCGTGTTCATCACGGACGATTGTGAGGAACTGGTGCCGCGCTGGCTGCGCTTCCTGCATGGCGTGATCGATTCATCGGACCTGCCGCTGAATATCAGCCGCGAGATGCTGCAGAACAATCCGGTGCTGACCCGCATCCGCAACGGCATCACCAGCCGCGTGGTTCGTGAGCTGGAATCGAAGGCGGAAAAGGATGCCGAAGCCTATACGGTGTTCTGGGAAAATTTCGGCGCGGTGATGAAGGAAGGCCTGTATGACGGATCGGGCGACCGTGAATCGCTGCTCGGCCTGACCCGGTTCCGCTCCACCCATGGCGATGAACTGGTGTCGCTGAAGGATTATGTCGGCCGGATGAAGGAAGGCCAGACGGCAATCTATTACATCACCGGCGATTCCCTGGACGTGGTAAGCCGCAGCCCGCAGCTCGAAGGGTTCCGTTCGCGCGGGGTCGAGGTGCTGCTGATGACGGACCCGGTGGACCAGTTCTGGGTGCCGATGGTCGCTCAGTTCGACGAAAAGCCGTTCAAATCCGCGACCCAGGGCGGGGCGGATCTTGCCGAGATCAAGAAAGAAGACGGCAAGGACGATGAAAACGCCGAAGACGCACCCGCCGAGGAAGATATCGGCCGGCTGGCGGCGGCGCTGAAGCTGGCGCTGGGCGAGAACGTGAAGGATGTGCGTGCCTCCGACAGGCTGACCGAAAGCGCTGTATGTCTTGTCGCCGGCGACGGTGATCTTGATATGAACCTCGAACGGATCATGAAGATGCATGGCCAGGTGTCGGAACGGGCACCGCGTATCCTGGAAGTGAACCCGACCCATCCGCTGATCCGCCGGCTCGCCGAACAGGCCAAGGCAGATTCCGGCGGCATGGAGGACGCGGCCTTCCTGCTGCTCGACCAGGCCCGCATCCTTGAAAGCGAAAACCCTGCCCGACCCCGGTGGCCTTCGCGCGGCGGATGTCCGAGGCAATGGCGAAAGGCTTCGGCGGCTAAGCGCGTTCCGCTCGTTCACTGAATGTGTTAGCATGGGCCATCGTTCCGATACGGAGATGGCCCATGCGTTGCCTTAGCATAGCCTCTGGCCTCCTGCTGGCGTTGACAGGTCTGGTAATGCTGGCCGCCGCGCCCGCGGCAATTGCCGATCCGAACTGTACCTGCCGCTATCGTGGCCAGTCCTACACCGTGAAAAGTTGCGTGTGCATCAACCGGGATGACGGGCCGCAGCTTGCGTGCTGCGAACTGGTGCTGAACAACACCTCCTGGTCCTTTTCAGACAAGGGCTGCCCGACCGCGTCCAAGGGTGGGCCGGGGTTGGTACAGTCCGCCCGGGGGCCTTACTCGCCCATTGCCCGAAACGCTTCAAGAACGCCGCTAATCCTTCGGGAAGGTCACGGCTTCCAGCTTGTTGCCTTCAGGGTCCAGGACGAAGGCGCCATAATAGCTGGTCATCGCGGCCTGTCGTGTGCCCGGCGCGCCATCGTCCCGGCCACCGCCGGCGAGCGCTTCTTCGTAGAACGCGTCAACCATGTCCTCGTTGCGCGCCCGCAGGCAGATATGGGTGCCCGTGCCGTCCGGTTCGGGCCGTTTGCCAGGGCGGGCGTTGAGCCAGAATTCGGGATATTTCTTGCCGAAACCGACGGTGCCTTCCCGCTCCACCAGTTTCGTCATGCCGATGGTCGCCAGCAGCCGTTCATAAAACGCGGCACTGCCCGCAAGGTCACCTACGGCTATTGAGATATGGTCGATCATGTCTGCCTTTTCCTTCAAGCTTGCCGTCAGAGGGCCATCGCACAATAGTATAGCGCCAACGCGCATTACAGGGTCGCGTCTCGCCAGGAATTCTTGAGAAACAGCCAATGCCCGACGCCGCCCAATTCGCCACGTTCATCGCCGTATCCGCACTGCTGGGCATTACGCCGGGGCCGGATATTATCTATGTGATTGCGCGCGGCGCAGCACAGGGGGCGCGGGCCGGGGTTGTGGCTGCGGCGGGGCTGTGCACCGGGATCATCGCGCATACGGCACTTTGCGCGGCCGGGCTATCGGCGATCCTTGCGGGTTCCGAGGCGGCCTTCACACTATTCAAGATCGCCGGCGCGGCCTATCTGGTCTGGCTCGGCATTGGCATGTGGCGGGCCCGCGGCGCGAAGAATGTGACCGGTCGCAGCCGGGCCCAGCCGCTTGGCGCGATTTACCGACAGACCGTCGTGATGAACCTGCTGAATCCGAAAGTGGCGCTGTTCTTCCTCGCCTTCCTGCCGCAATTCGTATCGCCCGGGGGCGCGCCGGTCGCCCTTCAGCTCATTGTGCTGGGGGCGATCTTCATGGGTGTGTCCTTTGTCGTGATGGCGTGTGCCGGAATTGCGGGCGGGCAGCTTCGCCGCCTGCTGCAAGGCCGCCGATACGCGGGACGCTGGATGGAACGCGCGGCGGGCTCGGTACTGATCGTGCTGGGTATCCGTCTTGCATTCGAAAGCCGCTAGGGAACGCGGCCTATCCCACCAGGCCGATAACCCCGGCGATGAACAGGCAGACCAGCGCGACCCGCCGGTACCAGGCTTCGTTGGCGGCGCGAAACAGGCGTGACCCGATCCAGGCGGCCAGCATATAGGCGGGCAGAAGGGTCAATGCGGTCAGCGCGGCGGCGGTCGTGACCAGCCCGGAAATGAGCATGATCGTGATCAGCGCCGCCAGGGTCACGGCGAAATAGCCGGTGACGTTTGCCCGGGCGGCGCCGCCGCCGTCCCGTCCGGACAGCATGTAGAGCATGACCGGCGGATTGCCCATGCTGCTCGCGGCCATCATCGTGCCGGAAACTGCCCCGACCAGCGCCGTCACCGGCGGGTGTTTGATCCCGTGATAGCGCCAGCCTGTCGACAGGATTACGACGTAGGCCATGACGGCGATGCCGATGGCCCGGGTCATCGGTTCGGGGTCGATGGTGACCAGCAGCCAGCTTCCCAGCGGCATGAACAGCGCGGCGACAAATCCCATCTGCAGGACGAAGCGCCACTGGACGGTCTTTCGGACCGCCGGCAGCATCTGCGCCGTTACCGCGATATCGAGCAGGATAATGATGGCGACGGTATTTACGGGGCCGAACAGCAAGGCGAAGACGGGCGCCATCATCATGCCCGATCCGAATCCGGCAAAGCCGCGCAGCAACCCGGCGGCGACCACCGTTGCCAGTGCGAGCACAAGGTTGATGTCTAAAAATCCGGGAAGCGTTTGCATGGAATTGCTATACAGGGGCCAATCCGGCGGCGCGATCCAACGCAATGGAAACGCCGCTTTTTGAACTTGGGGGGTAAATGACGATGGAATTGGAAGGCAAGACCGTTCTTATCACCGGGGGCGGCAGCGGGATAGGGGCGGCCACGGCGCGGCTGATGGCCGAAGGCGGCGCGGCGGTCGCACTGGCCGGTATTCCTGAAGCGGAAGCCGCCGCGGTTGCGGCGGAGATCAACGCGAAGGGCGGCCGGGCGATTGCCATTCCGACGGATGTCACCGACGAAGCAGCTGTCGAAGCAGCGGTCGCCGCGACGGTTGCGGCATTCGGGCGGCTGGATTGTGCGGTTGCCAATGCCGGAATACAGCGCCACAAGACCGACGTGAATCTGCCCGAAATGGACATGACGGAATGGGAACGGACCCAGGACGTCAATCTGCGCGGCGTGGTGCGCACCTGCAAACATGCCCTGGCGCAGATGATCGCCCAGGGTGGCGGCGGATCCATCGTGATCGTCAGTTCGATTACGGCGCTGAGCGGCCGGTCGGGGAATGTGTCCTACATGACCGCGAAAAGCGGGCTGCTGGGGCTGAACCGGCATATCGCCGTGCATTACGCAAAACACGGTATCCGCTGTAACGCGGTGTGCCCTGGCGCGCTGGAGCAGACGCCTGACTGGGATGAGCATCCGAACCCTGCCGGTCGCAAGGAAATGATGGAACAGGCGATCCCGCTCGGCCGTCTCGGCACGTCGGAAGATATCGCGCCGATGATTGCCTTCCTGGCATCGGACGGCGCCAGTTATGCGACCGGGGGGCAGTTCGTGGTCGATGGCGGGGTTACCGTCAACGCGTGACGGCCTTGCGTCGCAACATCCGTAAAGAGCGGCATCGGGGCGGCAGCGGGATTTATGCTGCCGCCCGTTGATGCCGCCTAGACCAGCCCGCTTTTGGCCTCGATCGGCGGGTATTCCTTCACCGCGTCTTCGTTGACATCCGCGCCCCAGCCGGGGCCGGGCAGCAGGTGCATGTGGCCGTTCTCGATCACCGGTTTCGCCGTCAGCAGATCGTAGGCCCAGGGCACCTGAACATTGTCGATTTCCATAACCCGGAAGTTCGGCACGACCGCGCCGAAATGCGCCGTGATCAGCGACCCGATCGGGCCACTGTAATTATGGCTGGCGACATTGATGTCGAAGGCGTCGCTCAACGCTGCCATGCGCAGCGAATCGATGATGCCGTTATACATGACATCGGTAATGACCACGTCGACCGACTGGTGATCCAGATAGGGGCGAAGCTGTTTCATGCCGGTCAGCGTCTCGCAGGAGGCGATGGGGGTGCGCGTGCCCTGCCGCAGTTGCGCCAGCGCGGTCGGATCGAAGTCATCGACTTCCAGCCATTCCAGGTCGACCGGCTCCAGCGCCCGTGCCATGCGCAGGAAGCCTTCCATGCGGAAATTGAAATTGGTGTCGAGATGCAGCCCGACGCCGGGCCCGGCCCCTTCGCGGAAGGCGGACATCTGTTCGACGGCGGCATGAATCGCATTGCGGTTCGGGTTGCGATCGCTGTCGCCATTTCCGCCGACCCAGCCGGGTCCATAAAGGTAAGGCTTATCCCGGTCGAACATGATCAGGTTGGTTTTTAGCGCGTGGAAGCCTTCATCCTTCACCCGGCGGCCCAGTTTCACGATATCGTCCAGCGATTCGATGGGGTCGACGCCGATCACCTCCGGGTTGATGACGTGATAGGAACCGCAATGTGACCAGTACAGCCGGATCGGGTCACGGATCGCGCCGCCCAGCATGTCGTAGACCGGAACGCCCAGCGACTTGGCCTTGATATCGATCAGCGCATTTTCGATGGGGCCCTGTGCGCGGGCGGCGGCGCCGATGGCGACGCCGTAGCTGCGCTTGCGGGTTTCCTCCATCAGGGGCACGACATTGCGGGGATCGCGGTCAATCAGGTGCTGGCCCATCCTGCGGATCAGCGGCGCGATGATGCCGCCGACATTGCCTTCGGAGAAATCGGCCCAGCCGGTCAGCCCTTCATCGGTACTGATCTTCAGGAAATTGAAATTGCGCCAGCCCGCGCCGGCAACAAGGATATCGACTCCGGTGATTTTCATGACATTTCCCCCCTGAACCGGGCAGGGATCAAATCAGGGCCCGCCCGGCAATATAGATCCCGAGTACCAGTAAAGCGCAGAAGAACACCTTGCGGAAGGCTGCTTCGGAAAGACGCTTGCGGACGCGCTGCCCGGCGACCATGCCGATCAATGCCGGAATGACAGCCGCCAGCGAGGTCAGGCCCAGTTCCATCGACAGCAATCGCTGATCGCCCAGCGACAGGGCCAGCGCCACGGTGGACACCGTGAACAGCACGCCCATCGCCTGTACCAGCACGTCGCGCGGCAGGCCCAGCGCCTGCAGATAGGGCACCCCCGGCACGACGAAGGACCCGGTCATGCCGGTCAACACGCCGTTGACCGCGCCAATCACGGGCGACACGAAAACCTCGGCCTTCCCCGGCGACGGTACCTGCGCGCGCAACAGGTTGACGCCCGCATAGACCGCCAGCACCCCGCCCAGCACCGCCGACATGGTGCGTGCATCTGCTGCCGCCAGAACCGAAACGCCAAACCAAGTGCCCACGCATACCATGGCCAGCAACAGCCAGAGCCGCTTCAGGATATCCACCAGCGCGCCGCCGACCAGTCCCTGCCACAGGTTGGTGACAAAGGATGGAAACAGCAGCAGCGCCATCGCCGGTTTCAGCCCCAGTGTTGCGGTCAGGATGGCCAGCGACACCGTTGGTACGCCCAGCCCGATGACGCCCTTGACCAGTCCGGCCAGCAGGAAAGTCAGCCCGATGATGATGGCGGTGTCGATAGCAGGCATATTCGGTTTCTTCAGGCGGTGGCGACGATGACATGCCCTTTGATCATACCCGTAACGGGGCCTTCGCCAAATCGTGCCGCAATGGCCTTTGCGGCACGTTCCGTCACGTGCTCCAGCAGGTCGGGATCGCGGCTTTCGATTTCATTCCGCAACGGCGTTCCCTGGCAATAGGCCATCGCGGGGTGGCGCGGCGTTGGTGCCGTGCTTGTCCGGACCGGTGTATCGATTGTGAATTGTGCAAATCCGGCGGCGCCCAGGTCTCGCTCTATCAACCCGGTGTCGTGATAGCCATGGGGCGTCCGGGCCAGAAACTGCGGCGGGTCGTCGGGAAAGACCTCGGCCGCTGCCTGTGTCACGATATCCGCAAATTCGTTTGCCTTGATTTGATCCCATACATTGAACACGTAATGCCCACCGGGTTTGAGGACCCTGCGCGCTTCGCTGAACCCGGCAACCCGATCCGGGAAAAACATCACACCGAACTGACAGACAACCGTATCGAACGTGGCATCGTCGAAGGGGAGTGACTGGGCATCGGCCTGCTGCCAGGTGATGCGATCATCGACGCCCTGTTTGCTGGCCGCCTGATCGAGCATCGGCTGGTTGAGGTCGGTGACGACGTATCGGGCATCGGGTGGCAATTGCGGGGCGAGCGCCCGTGCGACCACACCGCTCCCGGCGGCCGTTTCCAGAACCGACTGCGGCGCAAGCGCGACAATGCGCGTCGCCAGGTCGTTGGCGTAGGTTTCGAATATCATTGGAACAAGATAGGTATCGTAAATTTCGGGAATCGATCCCGTGAACACCTTGTCAGCCTCGGACATCTGTTCCTCCCCTGAAACGTGGGCTTTCCTGCGGCGGCTGAATGCCTGACGCCGGGGCGTTTATTGTCTTGCGTTGCTATCAGTTCACAAAACCGGGCCGCGCGATAGTCGTCATTTGATTGAACAGATGCCGCCAGCCATTAGTATGCGGTGTGAATCAGGGGGGGGCGACATGACCGATATCAGGGACCGGATCGGCATCGATGCCGGTGACAAGCTGGCAACGGAAGACGCGGTTGAATGGGCCGTTGCGAATGGTGTGCGCTATATTGATACCCGCATCGACATCGCACCCAATGCGCTGGAACGGTTCACCGAACCGGTCTGCACGGCGATCCGTGAGCGCTGTGCGGATGCCGGGGTGACGCTCGGCCTGCATACCCTGTCGGCTGTGAATATCGCGGAAGTGTCCCCCTTCCTGCGTGATGCGACGGACGCCTATCTGCGTGCCTATATCGACGTGGCGGCGCGGTTGAATGCGGCCTGGGTGGAAGTGCATGCGGGGTATCATTTCTCCGACGACAAGCCGCTGCGCATGGAAGCCGGGCTGGAACGATTGAAACGCGCCACCGGCTATGCGGAAGAAAAAGGCGTGCAGCTGCTACTGGAAAACCTCAACGCGGAACCGGCGCAGGCAGAGGTAAACTACCTCGCCCACAATGTTGAGGAATGCCTCTACTACTTCGATGCCATCACGTCACCGGCGCTGCGCTGGTCCTTCACCATCAACCACGCGACCCTGGTACCGGAAGGCATTGCCGGGTTCCTTGATGCCATGCCGGTGGACCGGTTGGGCGAGGTACGGGTCGCCGACAGCAACGGCGAATACGAACTGCACATGCAGCCGGGCGAGGGAATCATCGATTTCACCGACATGTTCCGCCGCGTCGAAGCGACCGGCTTTACCGGTCACTACATGTGCGCTTTTGGCCCGCTGGACGCGATGTTGCGGGGACGTGACTGGATGGTGGAACGGTTTCCGGGGTGAAGGCCCGGTTAATTCTCGACGTGTTGGCGCCAGATGCCTTCCTTGAACGCTTTGACAATCCGGCGCGCCTTGCTGGTATCATTCAGCGCCGCCTGGAATTGTGATTTGTAATCAACGAACCCCTGAATCTGGTCGGCCAGGCCGGATACATCCACATATCCCATGGACCAGTCCTCAAAATCACGCTCTTCAATTTCTTCCCGAAGCAGAAGGTTGAAGGACTTGTGTCGGGGGTCCTGCTTGATCTTTGCGACCAGGGTTTCCACGGCATCCTCCTCACCTTCCAGAATCTGCAGGAAGGAACCATTGTGAAACAGCAGCATGCCGGAGATATCCAGTGCCTCGTTGTTTTTACGGGCGTCCTGCAACAGCTTGGCCAGTTCATGCGCGTACATTTTCTGTGTCGCGGCACTGGCATAAATGACATTGATCATGGACTGGATACTCCACAAACGGTCTTAAGTTGTTGGAAATAAGATTAAAAATAGATTGTTTATAGCCTTATGGGATGGTGTCAGACGGGTCTGAAAAATGGGCTCCATGTTCCTTTCCGATTGTCAGGGACATTGGAAAAAACTCACTAAGCAACTGTATTGTATACGTATTATTTTAATTAATCATGAACGGCTGATTTGGTTGTTCCGGTCGGTATGATGCCAGCATGATGTCATTGGTCGGCCCGTTATTCTGCGTCTTCGAACCGCGATCGTTCGTCATGATGAATGGCCGGGCAGCAACGGAAGGCTGAAAATTGAAAATCACATTCCTGGGCGGTGTCGGAACGGTTACGGGCTCGAAATATCTGGTAGAGGCCGGGGACCGGAAGATCCTGGTCGATTGCGGGCTGTTCCAGGGCTACAAGCAGCTTCGCCTGCGCAACTGGTCGCCACCGCCGGTCGATCCGTCGACCATCGATGCCGTGGTGCTGACCCATGCCCATATCGATCATTCCGGCTATCTGCCCGTGCTTGTGCGCAGCGGGTATCGCGGTCGTATCTATGCGACGGCGGCGACGCGTGACCTGTGCGATATCCTGTTGCCGGATAGCGGGTTCCTGCAGGAACGGGAGGCGGATTTCGCCAACCGGCACGGTACCTCGAAACATCATCCCGCATTGCCGCTCTATACGCGCGAAGAAGGCGAAGAGGTCATTCCCCGTTTTACGGATGTTGATTTTGACGCGGATACCGACCTTGGCGGCGGCGTGACGCTGCGGATGATGCGGGCCGGTCATATCCTCGGCGCGGCGATGATTCGCCTCAGCTTCAAGGGCAGGCATCTGCTGTTCTCCGGCGACCTGGGGCGGCCGGATGATGCGACAATGCATGACCCGGCGGTGGTGCGGCAGGCGGACTGGCTCGTCGTTGAATCGACCTATGGCGATCGGCAGCATACGGCGCAGGACCCGGAAGCCGCGCTGGCGGACGTTGTCAGCCGAACTGCCGGGCGCGGCGGTACCGTATTGATTCCGGCTTTCGCGGTCGGGCGGGCACAAAGCATCCTGTACCACCTGCACCGGCTGAAGGCGGCGGGCCGCATTCCCGATATTCCGGTCGTGCTGGACAGTCCGATGGCGATTGATGCGACCGAAATTTTCTGTCGCCATATCAAGGACCACCGGCTCGATGCCAATGCGTGCGCGCGGGTATTCGGCGCCGTTCGCTATACGCGAACCGTGGATGAATCCAAAAGCCTGATGCAGAACCATATCAACATGCCGATGATTATTATCTCCGCCAGCGGCATGGCGACGGGCGGGCGGATCCTGCATCACCTGCGCCATCTGGCGTCGGATCATCGCAACGCGATTCTGTTCGCCGGCTTTCAGGCGGGGGGCACGCGCGGGGCCGCGATGACATCGGGCGCGAAGTCGGTAAAAATATTTGGGGAGTATGTCGCCATCAGGGCGGAAGTTGCGAACCTGCATATGCTGTCCGCGCATGCGGATGCGGATGAGATCATGGGGTGGTTGCAGGGTTTTGAATCGCCGCCACGCCAAACCTTTGTGACCCATGGCGAGCCGTCTTCCGCCGACGCGTTGCGCCACCGGATCGAAGAAACATTGGGGTGGTCGTGTATGGTTCCGGAGTATCGCGATCAGGTTGCCCTGGGCTGATATTCATCGCGGTTGCCGGTTCGCTGCTGGCGATTATCTTGCGCGTCGCTGATCTGTTGTTATCCTCTTTGGGAAATTCGCCGTCGTCATAGTGAAGGAAGTATCCATGCCCGCCTCGCAGCCGAACATCGTTTTGATCCTTGCCGATAATCTGGGGTGGGGGGAGCTTGGCTGTTACGGCGGCGGAATCCTGCGTGGTGCACCGACACCGCGAATCGATGCGCTGGCCGGGCAGGGGATGCGCTTTCTGAATTTCAACGTGGAAAGCGATTGCGTGCCGACCCGCGCGGCACTGATGACCGGGCGACAGGCGATCCGCACCGGCGCCTTCCAGTCGGTGCCGGCCGGGCTGCCGCAGGGGCTGACCCGTTGGGAGGTCACCCTGCCGGAACTGTTGTCGGCGCAGGGCTATGCGACCGCACTGTACGGCAAGTGGCATCTTGGCGACCGGAACGGGCGCCTGCCGAACGACCGGGGATTCGACGAATGGTACGGCCTGCCGCGTACGATGAACGAAGCGCTGTTCACCAGCCATGAAAATTACGATTCCGATGTCGTCGACGTGCCGTATATCATGGCGGGCGAGCGCGGTTCGGTGTCCACCAACGTCAAGGTTCTTGATGCGGATGCGCGTCGTCTGATCGACCGGGAGGCGATGGAGCTGACCATCGATTTCATGCAGCGAAGCAAGGAAGCCTCGAAACCGTTCTTCGCCTATGTGCCGATCACCCAGCTGCATTTCCCCAGCCTCGCCCATCCCGATTTCATTGGCCGGACCGGCCATGGCGAAATGGCCGATTCGCTGGCGGAAATGGATTACAATGTCGGGCTCATCATCGATGCGATTGATGAATTGGGGCTTGCCGATGACACGATATTGCTGTTCGGTTCCGACAACGGCCCGGAATTCCGCCGCCCCTGGCGCGGCACCGCCGGGTATTGGCGCAGCACCTACCACACGGCGATGGAAGGCAGCCTGCGCGTGCCCTTCATGATGCGCTGGCCCGGCCATGTGCCGGAAGGCGGTGTCAGCGACGAGATCGTGCATATCGCCGATCTGTTTCCGACACTGCTGGGCATCGCTGGCGGGGATGTGCCGTCCGACCGGGTCATTGACGGTGTTGACCAGCGCGATTTCTTCTGCGGCGCGCAGGAAAAATCGAACCGTGAGGGCTTCGTCTATTACATCAAGGAAGAAATGCGCGCCGCGAAATGGCGACAGTGGAAGATGCATTTCATCTGGGAGGAAGAAGTGAACGACGGCGCCATCAAACTGGAATCGCCCTACCTGTTCAATCTGATCCAGGACCCGAAGGAAGAAACCAATGTCGCGCTGGAAGCAAGCTGGGTCCGCGGCGCGATCATGCGCATGGTGCATGACTTCCGCGAGAGCCTGAAAGAAAACCCGCCCATTCCACCGGGCACACCCGACCCCCTACGTACCGTAGCGGTTCTCGGCGAACGTTATTTAATATGCGCGCATAGGAAATGCATGGATCGGATTAAATTCGCGGCGGTATCGCGGAATTACTTTAATATGCCGCTCTGGGTCGCGGTTCATTGCGGGTTGTTCGACGATGAAGGGCTCGATGTCGAGGTCGAATTGCATGAACCGATTGACGCGGTAAGCCGCCGGCTTGAGGACGGGCGCGTCGACCTGGCCTATGGGGTGACGGAGCATGTGATTCTCGACCGCGAGGCCGGCGGGCATACGATGATCATCGGCGGCAAGGTGAACAAGCTGCCGTTTTCGTTCATTGCCGGGAAGGATATCCGCAGCTTCGAGGATCTGCGTGGCAGAACTATCGGTGTGTCATCCCGCAAGGCGGGCAGTTCCTCGCTGGTGATGAAAATGCTGTCGGCGCACGGGCTGGAATACCCGCACGATTACGCGATCGACGAGGTGGGCCCGATTCTCGCCCGATGGGAGAAACTGCAATCGGGTGAAATCCAGGCCGGGCTGCAGGGCGCGCCGCTGAACTATATCGCCATCGACGAAGGCTATACGACGCTGGCGGAACCGCGCGATGAATTTCCCGACTTCCAGTTTGCCTCCCTGCATGTTGATACCCGCTGGGCCGATGCGAATCCCGACCTTATGGCGCGTTTCATGCGCGCCTTCGTGCGCGCGCATCAACGGTTTTTCGCCGACCGCGCGACGATGATCCGCATTGCCATGGCAGAAACCGGTATCACGGAAAAATATGCGGCCGCCGCCTGGGATGAGTATACGACGGCGGAAATCTTTCCCCGCAATGGCGATGTCAGCAGCGCGGGTGTGCAGGCGCTCATCGATATCAGCGGGCTGATCCGGGCCCTGCCCAACCGGCGCGGCACATCGGCGGAAGCCTATATCGACCGTCGTTACCTGCGCGCGGCATGGGCGCAAACCGCTGTGGAATAATGCCGCCTTGCCGGAATTCGGCAGAACCCGGCATCGCTTTATCAAGAAAGGGAAAGGAAGTATCGCATGAATTTCAGGTTTGCCCTGGACCACCAGAGCCTCAAGGGCCTTCTTTCCGATATCGTCGATGCAGGGCGCATTGTTGTGTTGGTACGGGCATGAAGGCGCTTCCATCGGATGTGACCGAATACAGCCGCACTGCGCGTTTTGCGGAAAGCAGTATTCCAAAGGCGCTGCTGGATGACCATGCCACCAAGGCCGGGGTCTGGGGCCGGATCGTCGTGGAAAGCGGAGAATTGCTGCTTACGTTTGCTGATTCCGGCGAGGCAATCGTCCTGAAACCCGGTGAAGACGGTATTGTCAGCCCGGAAGAAAGGCATTGCGTGCAGCCGGTTGGCGCCGTTGCCTTCCATGTCGAGTTCTGCCGCTGAAGGACCCGCAATGCGGTGCCTTGACAAAGGGCGGTGGGAATTGAAACTGATCCGGCCCGAAGAACCGAGAACAGGAAAACACCGAATGGATTTCACGCTTCCCGAAGAACATCAGATGCTGAAGGATCTGGTGGCCCGTTTCGTCGATGACGAACTTATGCCATTGGAGGCGAATGTCCTTGCGCGGGAAATAAAGGGTGAGGAATGCCGCCTGACCGCGGAGGAGGAAGCGCCGTTGTTGCAGCAATGCCGGGAGCTTGGCCTCTGGGGGCTTGATGTGCCCGAGGAATTCGGCGGCGCGGACCTGCCGGCGGTAGCGATGGTCGGGGTGAACGAGGAAATGGCCCGCACGATCGTGCCCTTCGATTTCCCACCCGATTCACCAAACCTGCATATGCTCATGGCGACGGCCGATGAACGCCAGCGCGCGCTGTATCTCGAGCCCTATGCGAAGGGCGAGGCCCATTCGGCCATCGCGATTTCCGAACCCGGCGCCGGCGGTGATCCGCAGGCAATGACGACCACGGCGGTTCAGGATGGCGATGACTGGGTTATCAATGGCCGAAAGATCTGGATCAGCCGGGCGGCGCGCGCCGACTTCATCATCGTCATGGCGGTGACAGAAAAGGGCAAAGGTGCGCATGGCGGTATTACCGCCTTCGTCGTTGAAAAAGACACGCCCGGAATGATTATCGAGCGGGCCATTCCCATGCTCGCGGGGCACATTACCTATGAACTGGTCTTTGACGACTGCCGCGTGTCGAAAAGCCAGGTGCTCGGTAAAATGGGCTACGGCTTCGCGCCGATGCAGTTGCGGCTGACGGTGCGGCGTTTGCAGATGGGGGCCTGGGGCGTTGGCATGGCGCGCCGCGCGCTGGACATGATGTGCGAGCATGCCTCGCAGCGCGTGACATTTGGCACGCTGCTGGCCGACCGGCAGGCGGTCCAGTGGTGGATCGCCGATGCCGCGACCAGGATTCACGCCTGCCGCTTGATGGTCTATGACGCGGCGGTCAAGCTTGATGCTGGCGGCGAGCTGCGCACCGAAGCATCGATGATCAAGGTGTTCGCAACCGAGATGGCGACGGAAGTGATCGACAACGCGATGCAGGCCTTCGGCGCGATGGGCATGACCAAGGAACTGCCGCTGCAGCTGATGGCGCAGAAGGTTCGCCTGATGCGGATGTATGAGGGGCCAAGCGAAGTCCACCGCATGGCGATTGCGCGCCGGACATTGCGCGGCGCACGCTAGGGCATCGCGCTAGTAGACCGCCTTGCGGAAGAACAGCGCCTGGCAATTGCATTTGTCGGTGCGCTGTTCGCACAGGAATTCCCCCTTGTCGCATTGTTCGCGCCAGTAGCTGTCCTGGCTGGTCCAGAACGTGAACCCCATCCGCTCCATCACGCCTTCGATCTTGGTGGAGCCGGGGCCGCGTTTGAAGGTCGCGATCAGTTTGTCGCCGCCCAGCCCGACCAGCTTGTCATGGACGATATTCAGCAGTTTCGAGCCAATGCGTTCGCCGCGATATTCCGGCAGCACCCCGATGGTCTGGATCACGCCGATCGTGCCTTCGGTATCAGCTTCGCGCAGATCGTCCGGGAATTCGCTGACCCGGTTCTCCAGGAACGCTGCCAGCGTACCCTTCTTCAATACCGTGCCATGGGCGAAACCGATCAGCTCGTCATCATCCGACAGACACAGCACCATATAGGCGTTCGGACCCTTTGAGATCGAAGACGGGTTGGGGAAATAGCCCTTGCCGGAAATCCGATCCGCCAGCGCCAGGACCTGTTCCTGAAACAACGGCGTGTAATCTTCAAAATGCATCACCATACCTCCCAGGCCGAATTGTCACCGGCGTAACGGTGCTGTCGACGCACCATTATAACGCACATTCTCCCGAATGTGCCTCGTGAATACTTCATATCCGATTTTGGCCCGGAAAACCGTTGATTCAGGTCAATGCGGCGACGGCCGGATGGCGTGCATGCTACGCCCGTAATGACGAATTTAAAGAGGAATCTGCGATGCAGGCCAAGGATATCATGACCGTCAATGTCATCTCCGTTACCGAGGATACGCCCGTTCACGAGGTCGTGGGCTTGCTGTTGAAGCACCGGATCAGCGCGGTGCCGGTTATCGATTCCGAACGACACGTCATCGGCATCGTCAGCGAGGGCGACCTGCTGCGGCCGGAAGGCAATGAACGCATTGCGGTTGAGCGTCCCTGGTGGCTGGAGGCGGTTTTCGCCGGGAAATCCGTTGAGTTCAAGAAGTCGGATGCTCGCACGGTCAGTACCGTGATGACGCGCGATGTTTTTACGGTCGCTGGCGATACGCCGCTGAATGAAATTGCCCAGATCCTGGAAAGCCAGCACATCAAGCGGGTGCCGGTACTGGAAAAAGGCCGACTGGTCGGGATCGTCAGCCGCGCCAATCTGCTGCACGGGCTTGCCGCCGCCATCGTTGAACGACATGAACCCGGTGCTGCGCGGGACCGTGAAATCCGCGACGAGCTACTGCAGATACTGCTGGATGAACACGACCTCGATACGGTTCTTGTCAACGTCACCGTTGCCGATGGCAAGGTCCGGCTTTGGGGTGTGGTTGAAAACAGTAAAGAAGCTGCGGTGGCGGAACGTGTCGCCAGGACACTGCCCGGCGTAACGTCGGTTGAAAACAATCTCGGGACCGGGCCGCTGACGGGCGTCCCGATCTGAGGTGCGTGACGGGCGCGGCAGTACTGCCCCCCACTGGCTGCCGCGCCCCGATCCCCCTATAGTCGCCGGTACTGTTGTGAATATCGGGGGGATCAATCATGATGCGGCATATCGGGGCGTTGTTGCCGGCGACCAATACGATCATCGAAACCGAATACAGCCAGTTGCCGCAGGACGTACTGATGTTTCACTACGCGCGCTGCGACAAGGTCAGCGCCGGGACGCCCTTCCACCCCAGCAAGGATGAAGACGTTGCCTATCAGGCGAAGATGCTCAGCTATGCCAAGGTTGAAGTGATCGGCGTTATCCAGACCTCCGCCAGCCTGTTTGAGCAAGGATATGATGCGCGGGTCAAGAAGATGATCGCGGAGAATGCCGGCGTTCCCGGCCTGACCTCGGCAGAGGAAATCGGTAAGGCCGTGAAGGCGCTGGGGGCACAGCGTATCGGTATCGTGACGCCCTATTCGAACGAGGTCATCCAGCGCGCCGCGGATTATTACGGTGAACATTTCGGGCTGGTTGCTTCGGGATTGGAAGGTTTCGGCGCGACCGATGCCTACAGTATCGGCAATATCAGCCCCGACACGGCGACCGAGGCACTGAAGCGGCTTGATACGCCGGAGATCGAGGTCTTCATTTTACCCGGCGGCAATTTCCAGACGATGAAATACCTGGACGGCTGGGAAGCGGCAATCGGCAAACCGGTTATCGCCACCAATCAGGCGCTGGTCTGGGGGGCGATGAACGCGCTCGGTATCCGCGACAGCCTGCCCGACCGGGGCCGGCTGCTCGCGGATAATCCGAAGGGCTAAATCATAGAATGCTCAGAGGTGATGTGCCTTACGGCATGCCCTTCTGGACCTTCGGGAAGACTTCTTCCGCCATCAGGTGGAAGGAATCCAGCACCTGCCCCTGCGGCATGCCGATGCCCTGTACGCTCATGATGATGTGGTTCACGCCCAGCACCTCGTTATAGCGCAGCATTTCCTTGGCCACCTCGTCCGGGTCGCCGACGATAAAACGGTCCCGGGCCAGTTCTTCGTAATCCTGGGTGATGTCGCGGTCGCCCGCCGCCATCGCCTTGTCCTGGCCCCATTCGGCATAGACGTCATACATTGACTTGATATACGGGCCGGCGACCTTGACCGCCTCGTCATGGGTTCGCGCGCAGAATACTTCGCGCCGCATTGGCAGTTCTTTCGGGAAGGGCTTGCCGACCCGATCCAGTTCTTCCTTGTAGATATCCATCTGACGAATGAAGGTTTCCATCTTCTGGTGCGGGTTCAGGTACCAGCAATCGCCCAGCCGCGCGGCCCGCCGGATCGCGTTATCGGCATTGGCGCCGATCCAGACCGGCGGGTGCGGGTCCTGCTGGAGCGGCGATGAAATCCCGGCATTGTCCAGCTCGAACTTGTCGCCGGTCATGGTGACGCTTTCCTCGGTCCAAAGCCGCTTGATTGCTTCCAGGTTCTGCTCGAAGCCTTTGACCCCTTCGCCCTTCTTCACGCCGAACGCCTTGTATTCGACATCCCGGTAGCCCAGCGCGCAGCCAAAGATCATGCGCCCGCCGGACATCAGGTCCATTGTCGCAAAGGTTTCCGCTACCTCCAGCGGGTTATGCAGGGTCAACAGCACGATGCCCGCGTTCAACCGCATGTCGGGCGCTTCGGCCATGACCCGGCACAGGTAGGGAATCTGTGTCATTTCCCGGTGCGGGTAGGACGAAAAATGCGATCCCTTGGTGATCGAGTCATAGCCCAGACTGTTCAGCACCCTTGCCTGTTCCATCAGTTCCTCGAACCGGGCCGGCATGTTGTCGTTCCAGTCGAATACGCCGCGTTGCATCACGCCGAATTGCATTTTCTTTTCGGTCATTTTTCCTGTTTGCCTTTGTTATGTAATTGGATATCAGGGTTATCGGAATGCCAGATCCGCCGGTGAAATCAGCGCACCGAACTGTTCGCACCAGATTATGACGCTGCTGTAATCCTGCAATGTCACTCCGTCTGGGATCGTGTATTTCTGGCTGCCCTCAAAAGACCGCAGGCGACCCAGGTCGATGAACATGGCGTCGTCCAGATCCGACGAGGCCCTGATTTCAGCTTTTGGCACCAGGTAGATATGGTATTTTGGTCCCGGTCCGACTTTGAAATCCGGCTCCAGAAAGACAGTCTTCTCGTAAACCGTTACGCGTCCGGAACCGTAATGGACCGGGTCAGATGGTTGTGCGTGGATGAAGGTTCCGTTGGCAACGACCGCGCTCTGCTCCGCGGCGCTCAGGTTTTCCATCGCGGGTGGCGGCGGGAACACATAGGGAAACAGGAAGAAGCCGAGCGCAACGCCGAACCCTGCGCCCAGAATGCCGCCGCCGAGGAATACCGAAATATAGCGCCACATGGTCGTTCTCTTCCCTTGCAATGAACCTGCACCAGTGCTGATGCAGACAGTATAGCCGCTGTTTTTCGGCCACGATTAAAATTTCCTGTGATCGGCAGAAGATGACGGGGGGTTGCTTGTGGCGGTCGCCCTCGCCGATAGTAACGGTTCTTGTTATCTGCTTCGGGAGGATTGTCATGACCAGTGTGCTGACGGCGGAACAGGTTGCGGGATACCGCCATGATGGATTTCATTTCCCGGTCACCGGTATCGGCGCCGAACACGCAAGGGCGGCGCGGGCCGAACTGGAAGCCTATGAAGCCAGCATGGGTGGGACGCTGACGGAACTTGATCGCTCCGCCCGTTACAAGCTGCATGTGAAACTGCCCTGGGCGCATGGCATCGTGACCCATCCCGCCGTTCTGGATGCGGTGGAATCCGTGATCGGGCCGGATATCCTGGTCTGGACCAGCACCTTCTTCGTCAAGGAACCCAGGACCGACGCCGTAACGCTTTGGCATCAGGATGCGACCTATTTCGGCCTGCGCCCGCATGATCACATTACCGCCTGGGTCGCGCTGAGCGACGCTTCCGCCACATCGGGCTGCATGACCTTCATTCCCGAAAACGGCGCGGCGCGGCTGTATCACCACAAGGCCAATGTCGAACCGAACAGCATCAATGGCGGTGGTCAGGCCATTGTCGAGACATTCGACGAGGATTCAGGCGTGCGGGGCATGCTTCGGACGGGGGAATTTTCATTGCACCATACGCTGTGCGTCCATAGTTCCCCGCCGAATGAATCGGATGATCGCCGCATCGGCTATGGCATCAGCTTCATCCCGGCCACCACCCGCCATATTGGCACAACGCGGCAGCGTGCCATGCTGGTGCGTGGTGAAGACCGCTACGGAAATTTTGAACTGGAGGCGCATCCCGGTGCCGATGCCGCCGCGAATCTGGCCGAATACGAAAAAAGTATCGAAAGCTACAACACCGGATATGCCGAGCAGATCGCCTGGCACGAAGAAGGCCGGGTCCGCAGTTGAGCGGGAAGATGAACGAGCAGAGGAGAGAGACGCCATGTCGCTGACACGCGCGGAAGCCAACATTATTGCCGACGCTGCAATCGCCAAGGCGGAGGCGCTGAACATCGGTATCAATGTCGCGGTGGTGGACAGCGGCGGTCGGCTGGTCACCTTCCAGCGCATGGATAATGCGACCTGGGCCGGTGCCTATGGCAGCCAGGGCAAGGCGATTGCTTCGGTTGCCTTCGGTCGTTCCAGCGCCGAATTGCAGGAACGCGCAGCCCACCCGACGCTGATTGGCATTCGTGCGGCGGAAGGCGAGCATATGATCATGGGCCAGGGGGCGATGCCGATTTTCCGCGACGGCCGGGTCATTGGCGCCTGCGGTGTCGGCGGCGGTACGTCGCAACAGGACGAGGATTGCGCGGTTGCGGGGATCGCCGCGCTTTAAGGGTCGTGCGGCAATCCCGGTGTCTGGCCGCGTAACGTCCGGGAATGAAATTGTGTAACCGCAGGGGAATGCCATGGCGCTGCTTATCGTCAATCTGGATCAACAGATCGGCAGTCAACAGGAATGGATCGATACGGTCGCCAGTCAGCTTCCCGGCATGGCACTGCGGCTCTGGCCTGATATCGGTGATCCGGCGGATATCGAATACCTCGCCTTCGTGCGGCCCGATTTCGGCGTGCTGCCGCCGCTGCCCAATCTGAAGGCGATGTTCAGCCGGTCCGCCGGCGTGGACGGGTTCATCAACCACCCGAAAATTCCCAAGGTGCCGCTTGGCAAGGTCGAACCGTCGCGTGGCGACCCGATGATGACCGAATATGTCGTCATGCATGTGCTGCGCCTGCACCGCGACATGCCCCGCTATCAGCAGGCCCAGGCCGAAAAGGACTGGTACCGGGACGTGGTGCCGATTGTCCGCCCCGAACAGCGGCGCGTCGGGTTTCTGGGATTCGGCATGATGGCCAAGGCACCGGCGCTGGTGCTGAAATCACTGGAATTCGATGTGAAGGCCTGGGTCCGCAGTCCGCGCGAACACGAAGAAGTACCCATTATGCACGGGCAGGACCAGCTCGAAGCGTTCCTCGGAGAGACCGATATAGCGGTCTGCCTGCTGCCGCTGACAAAGGAGACCGAGGGCATTTTCTGCGACCGTACCTTCGCGATGATGCCGAAAGGGGCGATGCTGGTGAATGTCGGGCGCGGCAAGCATGTGGTGAACGACGACCTGATTGCGGCGCTGGATTCCGGGCAGCTTTCCTATGCGGCGCTGGATGCGCATTACCCCGAACCGCTGCCGCCGGAAAGCCCGTTATGGGCGCATCCCAAGGTGACGGTCATGCCGCATGTGGCCCGCCGCCCGACCGTGGCGCTGCTGGTCGCGGGGATCGCTGAAAACATTGCACGGGTGGAAGCTGGTCAATCGCTGTTGCAGGAAATCGACCCCGCCGCCGGGTACTGAGCGGATGTGACGCATCAGCTGCAGCAGCCATCCCCGGCCTGGATCGGTGGGCAGGGCACCGTGCCGTAGGAACAGAACACGCAGCAATCGCCCGGTTTCGGTTTGAGGACCACGGCGCAGCCCTTGCAGTCATAGAAATACTGGCAGGCATCGGTCGGCATCGTTTCGGATTCCACATGCCCGCATTCAGGACAGGTGATATCCGATTGCAGGATCAGCTCGTCCGGCGTCGTTTCCATAGCGCGTATCCCGTGATGACAAGGAAAATTGCAAGCAGTGGCAACAGGACCACATCCAGCATGCCTACCAGCGCCGACAGGCCAATTGCGCCAAAGACGATGACAAGGATCGGCGTGAAACAGCACAACGCCGTCAATGCCGTACCGATGATGCCCAGTTTCAGAAGTGATTTATCGTTCATGAATGCAGTATCCTTCCTGTTGTGACTACAGGATCAAGCGGAAAAGGAACGGCGGCGATGGCGACAATCGGCGAGGCATCCCGCCGCAGCGGGATCAATATCGAAACCATCCGCTATTACGAACGTGAAGGGGTGGTCCCCCGCCCCGGCCGGTCCGCATCGGGGCGCCGCGTCTACACCGATGACGAGGTCGCGGTGCTGGCATTCGTCAAGCGCTGCCGCGACATGGGCTTTCCGCTTGCCGATGTGCGGGTGTTGCTGGCGCTGCGAAATGCGACGGATGATCAATGTGATGAGGTCCGCGTGATATCGCAACGGCATATCGCGGATGTGCGCAACCGAATCGCGGCGCTGCGGCGGCTGGAAACGGCATTGGGGGCGCTGGTTTCGGAATGCCGTCAGGGGCGAACGGCATGCCCGGCGCTGCAGGAACTGTTCGCCGGCTGACGGGTTCTAGGGGTCCTTCGGCGCGCGGATCGTTCCGGCCGTTTCCAGTGCTTCGATGCGCGTCGTGTCATACCCCAACAGGTCCCGCAGAATCTCCCGCGAATGCTGGCCCAGCACCGGCGCCCCAACGGGGTCGCGCACCGGCGTGCCGGTGAAACGCATCGGCGAGCCCACGACCGGAACGCTGCCCAGGCTGGCATGCGGCGCCTGTTTGACCAGCCCGCTGGTCGTCATTTCTTCCGATTCCATTGCCTCCGCAACCGTGCGGATGGGGCCGGCGGGAACGCCGGCGGCGCGCATCGCGGCAATCCAGTTGTCGCGGGTGTCGCCCGCGAACAGCCCGTTCAGGGTCGCGTTCAGCCGGTCCTTGTTGTTGACCCGGCCTTCGTTGGCCGCGAAATCCGGGTCTTCCGGCAGGTCGGGGCGGTTCAGGACCGTCAGGCAGAGTTTGCGGAACACGGCATCGCCCGCCACCGTCAGCATGAACGGCCCGTCCGCCGCCTCATAGGCGCCAACCGGCTGGGCCACGGGGGAGGAATTACCGAAACGGGTCGCGTCCACCCCGGCGGTCAGGTAACTGCTGGCGAAGGGAATCATCACCGCACTGGCGGAATCGAACAGCGGCACATCGATGCGCTGGCCCAGCCCCGTGACCTTGCGGCTGTACAGCGCGCCGAGAATTGCCTGCGACGCAAACATGCCGGCGAAGACATCGATCAGCGACACGCCGAGCCGCATCGGGTCGCCCGCCGGATCGCCGGTCACCGCCATCATGCCGCTTTCCGCCTGGATGACGGGGTCGTATCCGGCGCGCGCTGCGAAGGGTCCGTCGCGGCCATAGCCGGAAATCGAACAATAGATCACGCTCGGGTTGGTCTGTATCAGGCTGTCGTAATCCAGTCCGAAGCGCTGCATGATTTCGGCGCTGAAATTTTCGACCACCACATCGGCGCGGTCGGCGAGATCCCGTGCGACCTGCTGGCCTTCCGGGGTGGAAATGTTCAGCGCGATGCTTTTCTTGTTCCGGTTGATGGCCAGGAAATAGCTCGATTCATCGCCCATCGCCGGCGGGCGGAAGCCCCGGCTGTCATCGCCACCCTTCGGATTTTCGACCTTGACGATCTCCGCGCCCAGATCGCCCAGCTGCAACGTGCAATAGGGCCCGGCGAGCACGCGGCTGAAATCCAGCACGGTGACGCCGTCCAGCGCGCCCGGCTTCTGTTCCGTTTGTGCGGTCATTGGCGGCTCGCTTTCGGGGAATATCTTGATTTATCGACGGAAATAGTATATATTCCTAATTTGTCTTTTTAGAGAAAATGGCGTGTTGAGAGGGCGATGACAACAAATGCCAATCGATGCCAATCGCATTACATGGTTTCATTTCGGCCGCGCCTTTGCGATCAGTACTGGATGCGCCGGGTCATCGCGCCGTCAACGACCAGATTGGCGCCGGTGATGAAACTCGCAGCCGGGCTGGCCAGAAAGACCACGGCATTGGCGACTTCCTGCGGCGTGGCCATGCGGCCCAGCGGATTGCGCTCCAGGCTTGTCTGGAACAGGTCGGGGCTTTCCTTCTTGCGGATATCCCAGACGCCGCCTTCGAAGAAGACATTGCCGGGGGAAACGGTATTGGCGCGGATGCCTTTTTCGGCCCAGGCGTTGGAGGCGTTGGCCATATAGGCGATCACGGCGGCCTTCATGCCGGTATAGGCCCGGATGCCCTGCGAGGATTCCAGCGCCGCGGTGCTGGAAATCGAAACGAAAGACCCGGCATCCGATTTCTCAAGAAAGGGCAGCGCCGCTTCCGCAACACGCACCGTGCCGAGCATGTCGACCTCCAGCATACGGCGCCAGGCGTCTTCATCCGCCCCGCCGGCCAGCGCGCTGACATTCGCCACGACGATGTCGATCCCGCCCAGTTCCGCCGCCGCGTCATTGACCCATTTCGCCGTCGCGTCGGTGTCCGTGACGTCCACGGCCCGGCCGGTGGCTTTGACACCCTTTGCCACCAGCGACTTCACCACCGCGTCGACCGCAGCGCCGTCACGGGCGCAGGTCGCGACGTCACAGCCTTCCGCCGCGAGGGTTTCAGCGATGGCGCGGCCAATGCCCCGTGTGCCGCCGGTGACGATTGCCTTCTTGCCCTTGAGATCGAGATCCATGCCGTATGCTCCCTGTTTGAATTTGCGCTGATTATGCGCCATTCCATCGATGATGCGAACCCGGCTTGCCTGCCGCGCTGCCCGATGTGCAGAATTGCCGCCAACGCATATGCGCGATTGAATCAACGGGGGATATCATGACGACACGGGAAGAACTGCGGCAGAAGGGCACTGCCATCCGCGAGAAACTCGGCTTTGTCGGCACCAGCAATGTGGGCGCGCTTGCGCCCGGCCTGGACAAGCTGACCGAGGAAATGGTGTTCGGGTCGGTTTGGGCGCGGCCGCATCTGGCGCTGGAAGATCGCATGCTGGCCGTGTTGTCGGCGCTGATGTCGCAACAACGGCTGCCGCAGCTCAAACGTTATATTTCCGGGGCGCTGAATATCGGTATGCCAGCGCGGACGATCCAGGAAATTTTCGTGCATTGCTCGCTGTATAACGGGTTTCCCGCGACCCTGAACGCGCTGACCATGGCGCAGGAGGCCTTTGCCGATGCCGGGGTCACGGTGCCCGATGTCGATATTCCGGAGCTTGATGCCGACGCGATGATGGCGCTGGGCGTGGAAACAATGATTACGCTGCATGGCGACCGTGCGCAGCAGAGCTATGCGTCGCCGGACAATCCGGTTACGGGCATGCTCTATCCCACCGCGATCGCCTATGGCTATGGCGAAATCTGGAGCCGACCGGATCTCGATTTCCGGCAGCGCGCCATTTGTGCCGTTGCCGCCTTCACGGCGATCGATCATTTACCGCAGGTCGTGAAATTCGGTCAGGCGGCAATGAATGTCGGGCTCACGAAGCAGCAGGTGATTGAAACGATTATCCAGACCGGTCCCTATGCCGGATTCCCGCGCTCGCTTACGGCGCTGGCGGCCTTTGGGGATGCTGTGGGCTCCTGAGCCGAATCACTGTAAGGTAATATTATTCAACACATTATCCGGCAGGAGCAGGCCATGTTTTATGACGATCCCAAGAACCACAAAATGCGGCACAACCCGTTCAAGGCGCTGGTCGCACCGCGCCCGATTGCCTGGGTCAGCTCGATGGACAGCAACGGCTTACTGAATCTGGCGCCGTTCAGTTATTTCAACGCGGTGGCGGATGCGCCGCCCATGGTTTTCTTCTCGCCCAATGGTCCCCGGCCCGCGGGCGGCGCCAAGGATACGCTGAACAACATCGAAGAAACCAACGAGTTCGTGGTCAACCTGTGCAGCTGGGAATTGCGTGACGCAATGAACAAGTCATCGGCGTCGGTCGATCCCGATGTCGATGAATTCGCGCTGGCCGGCGTTACCCCCGCCGATTGCGTGCATGTGAAAGTGCCGCGCGTTAAGGAGGCCCCCGCCAGCCTGGAATGCAAGTTCCTGACCCGGATCAGCATGCCGAGCTCGAATCCGATTTCGCGCAACAACATGATCATCGGCGAAGTCGTCGGCGTTCATATCGACGACCGGATTATCGAGGACGGCATGGTGAATACAACGGCCTATCACCCGCTGGCCCGGCACGGTTACATGGATTACAGCGCGACCGAAAATGTCTTTGAAATGATGCGGCCCGGCGGTTGACCGATACGACCCGCGCGTCACCCGGATCGGTAGCGCGCGGGATCGTCTACATGATCGCCGGCACACTGATGCTGACGAGCCAGGACGCGGTCTCAAAGTACCTGACCACCGATTATCATTTCGGTGAAATATTCTTTTATCGGGGAATATGGGCCTACGTGCCGTTGGCCTTCTTTGTCTGGCGCGCCGGGGGGCTTGCGGTCTTGCGCAGTCGCGAACCGGGGGTGAACATGATCCGGGCGCTGCTGAATACGGCGGCCGGGGTCTTGATCATTTCGGCGCTGGCGCTGCTGCCCATCGCGGATGTCTTCGCCATCGTGTTCCTCAGTCCGCTGATCGTCACGGCGCTGTCACCCTGGATGCTGGGCGAAGCTGTCGGCTGGCGGCGGTGGAGTGCCGTGCTCGTCGGGTTTGCCGGGGTGCTGGTGATGACCCGGCCCGGCGGTGCGGGGATCGGCTGGCTGGTGCTTCTGCCGCTTGGTGTTGCGGTGGTGATGGCCCTGCGCGATATCCTGACGCGGCGGCTGGGTGCGCATGATTCAACGGTGACCATCCTGATGTACACCGTGACGGTCTCCGTGGGGTTCGGGGGGCTGACGATGCTCTGGACCGGCACGACGATGCCGCCGCTGGAACACTGGGCAATTTTCATTGTGGCGGGGCTGATCAACGGAACCGCCCATTTCCTGACCATCCGCGCATTCCAGCTGGTTGCGGCTGCCGTGGTGTCGCCGTTCAAATATCTGTCGATTGTCTGGGCGGCGGTGCTCGGTTTCGTCATCTGGGGCGACGTGCCGGACGCCTATCTAATCTGCGGCGCGGTACTGGTCGTCGGTAGCGGGTTGTATACCCTGCACCGGGAGACACGGCGTAAAAAGCTGGCTTAGGGCCGCTGTTCCCGGCGGGAGGGCCCGGGCTGGGCTAGACCTCGCCCTGCTCCTCGGCCCGCGCTTGCAGTACGGCATTATTATAGGCGGACATCACGTCGAGCTGGTGGACGAAGCCAACGACGCGGGTGACGTATCGGTCGGCGACCACTGCGATATGTTCTTCATGCACCGAATCCATCAGCTTCAAGGCCTGGTCGAGTGTGTCGTCCGGCGTCAGGACCGGTGGATTATGGCGTGCGACATCTTCGGCGCTGCGGCCGGCATCGTCGGTGGTATCAAAGGCGGCATCGCCAAGGTCGGCCAAGGTGATCGTGCCATGCAGCATGCCGAAATGGTCGACCACGAAAATTTCACCGTAATGGGATTCCTGCAGTCTGTGCCGGACCGTATCCAGCGATGCATCCGGATCGACGGTTTCGTACTCGCTTTTCATCACGGTGGCGATGGTGATCGCGCGCAGAAGGCTTTGTTCCCGCCCGCCTTTCACATCGAGTCCCCGCGTCGCGAGCTGCCAGGTAAAATAGGAATGCTTGAAGACGTGGCGGGTTACGACAGACGCAATAACCGTGGCGATCATCACGGCGATCGTAATGGCGTAATTATTGGTCAACTCGAAGATCATCAGGATGGTCGATATCGGTGCGCCCAGCACGGCACCGGCGACGGCGCCCATGCCGACAATCGTATAGGCGCCATTTCCGGATGACAGTTCCGGAAACAGCTGCGTTGCGATCAGGCCAAAAGCGCCGCCCAGCATGGCGCCCAGATAGAGCGACGGTGAAAATACGCCGCCGCCAAATCCGAAGGCGAGGGAGACGGCGGTCGCCGCGGTCTTTGCAACCAGCAGGCTGACCAGCAGCCACAGCTCCATGCGCTCCTGCATGGCGGCATTCGTGGCTTCATATCCAACGCCCAGAACATGCGGGAATGCCAGGGCGAGAACCCCGACCAGAAATCCGCCACAGGCTGGTCTCAGCCAGACCGGAATATTGGTTTTCTTTATGGTGTTCTGGGTGAAGGCGACCGATTGCATGAAGATGATTGCCATCATGGCGCTGATCAGGCCCAGCATGGCGAAGGCGGGAAATTCGAGAAAAGAAACGACTTCGTATTCGCGGATCAGGAAGGCTGGAAAGTCGCCAAAATAGATCCGGCTGACGATGGTACCCGTCACCGACGCGATGACGATAGGGGCAAAGGCTTTCAGCGCGTAATGGCCGATGACGACTTCGAGGGCGAAAAAGACGCCGGCAATTGGCGCGTTGAAGGAAGCCGCCACCGCCGCTGCGACGCCACACCCGAGCAGGGTGCGCGCCAGCGGCCGGCCGAGTCGCAGCTTGTCCGCGACAAAGACGCTTAATGTCGCGCCGAGATGCACCACCGGGCCTTCGCGGCCGGTCGATGCGCCGGCGCCCAGTGAAATGGCGCTGATCAGGGCGGAGACGAGGCCGTTGCGCAGGCTCATTTCCCCGTCGCGCAGCGTGGAGGCTTCAATAACATCGGCAACGGCATGCACCCGCTGGCCCGGCATCGCAAAGCGAATCAGGAGCCCGACGATCAATCCGCCGCCGGTTGTCGCCAGCAGGATATGCCACCAGGGCAACTTGCTCGCCAGGCTGAACACGTATTCGGAATCGAAGCCGAAGGCGAGCGATTGGACAAGTGCGATGCCTTCGCGAAACACGATGGCCGCGCCGCCGCCCAGCAGCCCGACCAGGGCCGCTAGAATCGTCAGGATAATCTGCTCGTTCTTGACCATACGGCCAAGACTCCGCAGAGACGTCTCGACGGGTTGAAAAGTCACTGTTTCGCCACGAAATTTACGGCCGGGCTGGCCGTGTCTGTATTAATGCAGATAATCGATCAACCGGCAACGGGCACCGGCACCCGATTGGCCTGTCAGCTCTCGAGTTCGGCGCTTTCGAGTTCCTGTTCCGTCACGACCCTGTTCCGACCCGTCCCTTTTGCGTGATACAGACTCTGGTCGGCACGCTGGACGAGATCGTCCAGGGGTTCGCCATGCTTGAACAGCGCGATACCCATGGACATCGTGATATTGCCAAAATCCTCGCCGGTTGATTTCTTGCGAATTCGTTTGGAACTGACCGTCGTGCGGACTTTGTCACCAAATACCTGGGCTTCATCCAGAACGACGTTCGGAATGATGATGGCAAATTCCTCACCGCCATAACGGGCCGGCGTGACTTTAGCTTTGTCGGACGTTTCCTTGCGCAGGATCATGCCAACGAGCTTGAGGACCTGGTCGCCGATCTGGTGACCGTAGTTGTCATTGAATTTCTTGAAGTGATCGATATCCCCGAGCAACAGGCAAAGCTGTTCACCGGATTCCATTGCCTCTGCGGCAAGGTCACGCAGACTGATATCGAAGAATTTGCGATTGCCGATACCTGTCAGGGCATCCGTCATCGCTTCCTTCTGCACATTTTCGAGGTTCTGGCGCAGGGATTCGATTTCGCCGGATGATTTATCCAGCCGGCTTTTCAGCAACTGGTTCTGTGCCTGCATGCCCTTTGTATCGGATACCAGCGATTCTATCGCGCGGCGGAACCCTTCCATGCTATCCGCGCTGGCCATGTCGCCCAGGTTGCTTTCCAACGACTTGCCATAGGATTCAACGCCACTGCTGGCTTCGTTCAGGAAGCCAAGAACGGCACCCATGGAATTGCCGAATTGCTCGCCTGCGCTGGATATTGCCGATGCGGCGTCACTGGACTCAAAATACTGTTGCCGCAGCGAACCATTCTGTTCCTGCGTAAAGGGCTGCTGGTTTGAAACGAGAATTTCAATGGTTTTACTCAGGTTTTCATCCCGGCCACTGACATGGGTATACCAGAGTTCAAAATTTGCCGGCGTCTTGGCGACATTGTGTTTTGTCATCAAGGAAATGGCTTCTTCTGCATACTCCGTAGCCTGATCGAGACCGTCCAAATATTCCATGCCCGCAACCGCAATAATTCTGATTAATCCATTGTCGGCCGGAAAGGTAACAGAGTCCTTACCAGCGGCAACTAAATTATTAGGGATTCAAAGAATAAAACCGGAAAAAAAGGCTATTTTCGTCTGATTCCGATGGGCCGACCGACCTGTTTCGGTGTCGGCAGCGTATTTTGCCGATCAAGCAGCGTTGCAACGCTGCGCCACAAATCGCTCCGCATCGGGGCGACGCGACGGTTTTCCAGGCTGATATGGACCGATAGAATTTCGTTCGTTGCGGACAGGTAACCTTTATCCGCGTGGTACATGGAATGGAAAAAGTGGAGCCGTTTTTCGTCTGCATCCAGCAATTGCGTTGTAAACCGCAGCGGGTCGCCTTCGAGGACTTCTTCCAGATACGAAATGTTGATGTCCAGGGCGAATGTCGTACTGTTGGCCTCGGTTTTATACGCCTGGTCCAGGCCGATATGATCGAAGAACGCATCGGTCGCGTAATCGAACGCAAGCAGGTAGTACGCCACGTTCATATGGCCGTTGTAGTCGATCCATTCGGGGCGGACGACACAGGAATATAGTTCTAGCGGTTCATTTTCTGTCATGACGCGGAGCCTAGTCTGGCGATTATTTCATGGCAAGAGTCGGGCCCGGGGCTAGACCGAAAAATACTTTGCTTCGGGATGCAGTATGACGATGGCACTGGTCGATTGCTCGGGGTGCAGTTGGGATTCGTCAGACAATTCTATACCGAGCCGGTCTGCGCCGAGCAGCGCCAGGATTTTATCCTGATCCTCGACTTTCGGACAGGCGGGGTAACCGAAGGAGTAACGGCTGCCGCGATATTCCTGCTGCAGCATTTTATCGATTTCACGGGCTTCCTCGCTGGCGAAACCCAGTTCGGCCCGGATTCGCTTGTGGGTATATTCAGCCATGGCTTCCGCCATTTCGACGCCAAGCCCGTGCAGGTAGAGATAGTCCTGATACCGGTCTTCACCGAACCAGTCCCGGGCCACTTCGGACGCATGCTGCCCCATCGTGACGACCTGCAATGCCACAACATCGCGATCGTCTGATCCCTTGGAAATATCCCGAATAAAATCGGTGATGCATTTGTTGTCGCCTTCCGCCTGTCGCGGCAGGGCGAAACGGGCCACTTCCGTCTTGCCGTCCTCATCAAACAGGACAAGGTCATCACCTTCAGCGGCGGCTTTCCAGTATCCATAGGCGGCCTGGGGCACAAGAATATCCTGCTGGACGGCGATATCGACCATGCGTTTCAGAATGGGCCGCAATTCCTTTTTCGCCCATTCCATATATTCGGTCAGGCTTTTTCCGTCCTTACGGTAGCCCCACTGGAACTGATACAGCATCCTTTCGTTCAGGAAAGGCACCAGCGTGGGCACGGGAACCCGGGCGATAATACGTGGGCCCCAGAACGGCGGTGTCGGGGTTTCCGAATCCTGTACGAGGGCACGACGCTGCTCGCCCTGCTCCTTGGTGGCCGGGGCCGCTGCTCGCTGCGCTCTGCCAAGGGATTTTTTGGTATTGCTTGGCCGCGTCGAACGCTTTTCCGCAACCGAGGCAAGGTGGCTTTGGAAGTCGCCGTTTACAACCTTGTCCATCAGGTGCAGGCCATCGAAAGCATCGCGCGCATAGGCGACGCCGCCGCTGCCATAGGCGCTGACACAGTCTTCCTCGACATAGGCGCGGGTCAATGCCGCGCCACCCAGGATGACGGGAAGTGTGACGCCGGCACGGGTCATTTCTTCCAGGTTCTCGCGCATGACGACGGTTGATTTCACCAGCAAGCCGGACATGCCGATGGCGTTGGCCTGATGTTCGCCGACGGCTGTAATGATATTCGCTATCGGCTGTTTGATGCCAAGGTTGACGACCTTGTAGCCGTTATTGGTGAGGATGATATCGACGAGGTTTTTGCCGATATCGTGCACATCGCCCTTCACCGTCGCGAGGATGATGGTGCCCTTTTCCTGCCCTTCAATTTTTTCCATATGCGGTTCCAGGCAGGCGACGGCGGCCTTCATTGTTTCCGCCGATTTCAGAACGAAGGGCAATTGCATTTTGCCGGCGCCGAACAATTCGCCAACGACCTTCATGCCATCCAGCAGGAAAGTGTTGATGATATGCAGTGGCGCGTGCGTTTCCATGGCCTCGGTCAGGTCCTCCTCGAGGCCTTGCCGGTCGCCATCCACGATCCTCAGCGAAAGGCGTTCTTCAACTGCTTCGGGGCGTTCCTTCTTTGCGCTTTTCTCCGCAGTCCGCCCGTCAAACAGTGCCAGGTATTCACTGAGCGGGTCATATCCTTCGCGACGCCGGTCGAAAATCAGATCTTCGGCAATTTTTACTTCCTGCTCCGGAATGGCGTGCAGCGGCATGATCTTGCTGACATGCAGAATGGCGCCGGTCATGCCGCGACGGGCGGCGTGATCGAGGTATACCGAATTCAGCACATGGCGTGCGGCGGCATTCAGACCGAATGAAATGTTGGAAAGTCCCAGAATGATCTGACATTCGGGCAATTCCCGGGCAATCATTTCGATGGCATCCAGCGTATGCACGCCCAGCAGGCGATCATCCTCGTTACCGGTGCAGATCGTGAAGGTCAGCGGATCGAACAGCAAATCGGATGGCGGCAGGCCATGCTTGTTGACCGCAAAATCATACAGGCGTTTTGCGATACGCAGTTTCTCTTCTGCCGTTTTCGCCATTCCCTCTTCATCGATGGTCAGGGCGATGACGCCGGCACCGAATTTGCGCGCCAGTTTCAGACGCTTTTCAGCGGGTTCCTCGCCATCTTCGAAATTGATCGAATTGATGATCGGTTTGCCGCCATACAGCCGCAGGGCGGATTCCAGCACGGGCAGTTCTGTTGAATCGATGACCAGCGGTGCATCGACCGAACCGCGCATGCGCTCAACGACCGCATCCATTTCCTCAATTTCGTTCCGTCCGACAAAAGCGGTACAGACATCGATAGCGTGGCTGCCCTCGCGAACCTGGTCACGCCCCATCTCGACACAGGCATCCCAGTCTCCGGATTCCTGCAATTCGCGGAATTTTCGGCTGCCATTGGCGTTGCAGCGCTCGCCTATGGAGAAGACGGCGTTTTCCTGCCGGTAGGCGACGGGCCCGTACAGCGATGAAAGTGATGGTGTCCAGTTCGCTGTCCGTCCAGCCGGCGCCGGCCGGTAGCCATCGGGTGCCAGACTGCGCAACATGGCGTCCAGGGCCGTGATGTGTGTGACGTCCGTGCCGCAGCACCCGCCAATCAGGTTGATTCCGTCCTCCGTCACAAACCGGCGCAGCCAATCGGCCATTTCCGGTGCACCAAGCGGGTAATGCGGCGCCCCATCCACCAGTTCGGGAAGGCCGGCATTCGGCTGAATCGAGATCATCTCGGGCCAGTTCTCGCTGAGCCATTTCACATGCTCGGACATTTCCTGCGGGCCGGTTGCGCAGTTCAGGCCCATTGAATCGACGCCGAGCGCACGGATAATGGTCGCCGCCCCGGCTATGTCGGTACCGACCAGCATGGTCCCGGTTGTTTCCACCGTTACCTGAACGAAAATCGGCAGGGAAACATCGGAATCCAGTCGGGCAAGCTTCACGCCATTGACGGCCGCTTTGACCTGCAGGGGGTCCTGGCAGGTTTCGATCAGAAAGCCATCCACCTTGCCTTCGATCAGGCCATTGGCCTGGACGCGTATCGCAGCCTCAAGGCTGTCGTAATCCAAATGCCCAAGGCTCGGAAGCCGGGTACCTGGTCCTATCGATCCAAGGACGAAACGCTGCCTGCCATCATCGGGCATAGAGGCGATTGCATCGCGGGCAATCTCACCCGCGACGCGGTTGATCTCCGTCGCCTGATCGGCAAGGTCGAATTCCGCCAGCGTAATCGGCGAACCGCCGAAGCTGTTTGTCTGGATGATATCGGAACCCGCATCGAGATAAATCCGGTGAACGCCGGCGACAAAATCCGGACGCGACAGGTTCAGGATTTCCGTGCAGTTTTCCGCACCACGATAATCCGCGTCGACATCCAGGTCTGCGGCCTGGGCGTGACTGCCCATACCGCCATCACAGAGGAGGACGCGCTCGCGCAGCGCCGTCAATAGATCGGTCAATTTCGTCGCCTTTTATTTGTTAGGGCGGAGGCCGAGACGCCAGCATATGGCGTAACTCAGGTCTGCCCGGTTCAGCGTGTAAAAATGGAAACGGTCGATACCCTCGGATTGCAATTGCCGGCATTGATCGTCGGCAACAGAAACCGCGACGAACTTTCGTGTTTCCGGGTCGTTATCAAGCCCGTCGAACAAGTCCGCCATCCAGGTCGGAACGGAAGCACCGCATCGTGCACTGAACTCTACGACTTTTGCGAAATTGGTTACCGGCAGGATACCGGGCACGATTGGAACGGTAATGCCGGCCGCCGTTGCGCGGTCCCGGAAGCGAAGAAACAGGTCGGTATCGAAGAAATACTGGGTAATGGCCCGGGTTGCACCGGCGTCGATCTTGCGCTTCAGATTGTCGATGTCGGCTTCCGGTGATAGCGAATCGGGGTGGCTTTCCGGGTAGGCTGCAACAGAAATGTCGAAATCGGCGATCTGCCGTAATCCGTGGACGAGTTCTTCAGCATTCGCATAGCCATCCGGGTGGGGTTCGTAGGCGCCGGCGCCCGGCGGCATGTCTCCCCGCAGCGCGACGATCTGGCGTATATTGGCTTTCCACCAGCCTTCTGCCGTCTCGTTCACATCGGCCTTGCTGGCCCCGACACAGGTCAGGTGCGCGGCGACATCCAGTCCCGTTTCGGACTGTATTCGGCGGACAACGCGATCGGTGCGCTCACGTGTGGTGCCTCCGGCGCCATATGTGACGGAGACGAATGTCGGCGCCAATGGGGCCAGCCGCGCTGTGACAGCCCAGAGACGTTCTTCGCCCGCATCGTCGTGCGGTGGGAAAAATTCGAAACTTACGGATGGAATTTTGGTCACGGATTACCCCTTTGCACTAAGCTTTTATCCATTTTGTATTATCAAACTGTTTCTTTGGCACGATGTTGTCGCGGCGCCTCGCATGTTTCTGCGGCAGTTCGCTGCGCCGACCAGAGGCAAACGGTGAGTGGACTGCCCTGCAAATGCCGGGTTTCGATCAGCGACAGACCGGCGCGATTCAGCCATTGGGAAATTTCTTCCTCCGTAAAGCCGAGCCGGCGGTGTGCATGTTCGACGCGAAGTGATTCTTCCTGATGTGGCGCGAAATCGACGAGAATCAGCCGTCCGCCGGGTTTCAGGGTCCGCGCGGCTTCAGCGATTACATCGCCCGGCGCATCAGCGTAATGCAGAACCTGATGGATCGTGACAGAGTCAAAAGTGCTGCTCGGAACGGGGAGCTGATACATGTCACCAAGCCGGACCTGACAATTTCGGAGACCGGCCTTTTCAAGATTGGCGCGCGCTACTGCGAGCATTTCCCGGGATAGGTCAATACCGACAGCACGCCGGGCGGTGGCCCCATAGACCTCGAGGATGCGGCCCGTACCCGTCCCGATATCGAGCAGGTCACCAACATGGTCGGACGGGAGGAGTTGTTGAATAGCCTGTTCGATCTCGGCTTCATCGATATGAAAATCGCTGACTTCGCGCCATTTCTCCGCATTCATCCGGAAGTAATTGGCGGCCTGTTCGGCACGGGCATTCTTGATCGCTTCAAGGCGTTCGAGGTCAAGGGCCAGAACGGCATCGTCTGCTGGGATAAGGTCAACGATCTGACGGCCCAGTGCGGCGCATGCATTTTGTTCTGAAAGCCGGTAGAAGGCCCATGTGCCTTCCCGGAACCGGTCAAGAAGCCCTGCATCGACAAGCAATTTGAGATGCCTGGACACCCGCGGCTGGCTTTGTCCCAGAATTTGTGTCAATTCGGTAACAGTCAGTTCCGCATGGGCGCAAAGAGCCAGCAACCGCAATCGGGTCGGCTCTGCAACGGCTCTCATACCCTGTAATAAGGTGTCCATTTTACCTGACGTCTGCCCGTTTTTCCGCGAAACGATGTCGAATTCTAGATAGATATATAAACATATCGTTATGTATGGCAAGGAGCTTGTGAATTTTACGGCCGCAGCAGGGATCGAGATATTTTTGCAACAGTAGTGTGATCAAGCGCATAGCGGAGTAGCAAGCCGTATGGCCATATCATATGGCTTGTGATAGAGGTTTCGACGTGCCTGTCAGTGATTTGGTTTGCGAAGGCTTTGGCGTCGGGGGGAATGTTAACCGGATAAAGTTTAAAGGTTTTTTAGGCACTAGGGCGATGCTGTATCTTAGGGATACCGCTAAATTTCGTATCGCCGGATGTGTTTGACAGGCATTGGGAATGTTTGCGGGAAACAAGGCTGAGGCTGTGGTGTGATCTCCAGGACAAAAAAATATTTAGGCGATATGAAAGCCGGATTTGCGATCGCTTTAATCGGTCTGTTGATGCTGGGCGGGTGTGCTGGTGTGCCCGAAGACCCTGCGGATCGCGAGGCCTATTACGAGGCGAATGACCCGATTGAGCCATTCAACCGGGCCGTGTTCTCGTTTAACAGAGGCTTGGACGCCGTGTTTTTCAAGCCGATTGCAGCAATTTACCGGGACACTGTTCCTGATGCATTGCGTGATGGCATTCAAAATTTTCTGAACAATCTTAAATCCCCGGTCATCTTGGCGAACAATCTTCTGCAGGGCGACCTGCAGGGCGCCAAAGTGACGGTATCCCGGTTCGCCACAAATACGGTCGCAGGTTTTGGTGGCTTCGGTGATCCGGCTGGCGATCTTGGCGCGAAGTACCGGGGCGAAGATTTCGGGCAGACGTTGGCTGTTTGGGGGCTTGGTGAAGGACCCTACCTGATGTTGCCGATTTTCGGGCCGTCAAACCCGCGCGATGCCTCCGGGATGGTTGTCGCCAGCCTGATCGATCCCGTCACCATGTGGGCGGACAATACGGACCGCAATGCAATTCCTATCGGACGTATCATCGTGCGTGGACTGGATGAGCGTTCGCGTTTCATAAAGACGCTGGACGACCTTGAAAAATCGTCCCTCGATTTTTACGTGACGATTCGCAGCCTATACAGGCAGCTGCGGGCCGATGCGATTCGCAACGGTGCGTCTGATGATCCAATCCCGACACCGAGTATCTCGTTGGAGGAAGATGAGTCGCTACTTGGACCCCGGGCAGAGCTGGTAAAGTAAACAATGTCCTCGATTTTCCGTCCGTTCCTATTCGTATGTCTGACAGTATTCGTCGGCACCCTGGTAATGCAGGGGCCGCTTGCTGCCCAGAACGGTGATGCCGGAGCGTTTGTAAAGACTCTGGGCGACAAGGCGATTCAGACGCTGACCGTAAAGGATCTTTCCGAAGCGGAACGGGAAGAACGGTTCAGGGCGCTTTTACGCGATGGATTCGATGTAAAAAGAATTGGATTGTTTGTTCTTGGCCGCTATTCGCGGAAATTGAGCCCCGCCATGGCCACCGAATACAATGCGCTGTTCGAGGATTTGATCGTCGCCACGTATTCTGCCCGGTTTGGCGAATATTCGGGGCAGTCGTTTGTCATCAAGCGCGTTGCAGAGCAGCCTGAGCAGAGCGCTTCGATTGTGATGAGCGAAATCAGGCCACTCGACGGTGGCCCGCCGATTCGTGTCGACTGGCAGGTTCGCGGTGCCGCGGTGGACCCGAAGATCGTTGATGTCCGGGTCGAGGGCGTGAGCATGAGCATCACGCAGCGCGAAGAATTCTCGGCGGTCATCAAACAGAACGGTGGCAAAGTCGATTCGCTGCTCGAAGCGTTGCGCAAAAAGGCTGCAAAGCTGAAATCGAAGTAGCCGTCCGGCCTGTTCCGGCCGCAGGAACGACAACCGCGTTCCGCAATCTACAAATCTCCAGAGTATCAATTGGCGCCGATAAGGCTTAACGGCGCAGTGGCTTGTACTTGATACGGTGTGGCTGGTCCGCAATCGCGCCAAGGCGCTGCCGGCGGTCGGCTTCATAATCCTGATAATTCCCCTCGAACCACACGACCTGACTATCGCCTTCGAAGGCGAGCATATGCGTACAGATGCGGTCGAGGAACCAGCGGTCATGGCTAATCACCACCACACATCCCGCAAATCCTGCCAAGGCAGATTCCAGTGCCCTCAGGGTGTCCACATCCAGATCATTGGTCGGTTCATCGAGCAGCAGCACATTGGCGCTTCGGCGCAGCATTTTGGCCAGATGGACACGATTGCGCTCACCGCCGGATAGCTGACCGACCTTCTTTTGCTGATCGGCGCCTTTGAAATTGAATGCACCGACATAGGCGCGGCTGGACATGCGCCGCTTGCCAAGATCAATTTCCTCTTCACCCTGGCTGACTTCTTCCCAAACGGTACTATCGGCATTCAGTGAGTCGCGGGACTGATCGACATAGCCAAGCTCGACCGTGTCACCGACCCGAAGTTCCCCCGAATCGGGTGTTTCCTGTTCGGTAATCATCCGGAACAGCGTGGATTTGCCCGCACCGTTGGGGCCAATAACGCCAACAATAGCACCAGGGGGAATGCGGAAATCCAGATCCTCGATCAGCAGCGTGTTACCGTAACCTTTTCGAAGGTGCTCCGCGGTGACGACGACGTCGCCCAGACGAGGCCCGGGCGGGATAATTATCTGGGCATTGCCGGGGCCCTGCTCACTGCTATCCGATAGCAGCTTCTCATACGCCGTAATTCGCGCTTTCGACTTAGCCTGCCGGGCTCTTGGGCTCGATGCGATCCATTCCTGTTCCATGGAAAGTGTCCGCATCCGCGCCTGATCGACCCGGTCTTCATGTTCCATGCGTTTTTGTTTCTGCCCAACCCAGGCGGAGTAATTGCCTTCGTAGGGAATGCCGTTGCCCCGGTCGAGTTCGAGAATCCAGCCGGTGACATTGTCCAGAAAATAACGGTCATGGGTAACCATGACGACAGTGCCTTCATATTCGCGCAGATGCCGTTCCAGCCAGGCAACGGATTCCGCATCAAGGTGGTTGGTGGGTTCATCCAGCAACAGCAACGATGGTTTCTGCAGCAGCAGCCGGCACAGTGCGATCCTGCGGCGCTCGCCGCCTGACAGGTTTGCAACGCCGGCTTCCCCATCCGGACAGCGCAACGCATCCATGGCGATTTCAACGGTTCGCGAAAGGTCCCAGGCATCGGCTGCATCGATCTTTTCCTGCAGTTCAGCCTGTTCGTCGATCAGCGCGGTCATCTCATCCGGGTCTGTGACCTCGCCAAGCTTCATGCTGACTTCTTCGAAGCGATCAACGATCTGTTTCTGCTCCGCGAGACCCTCCAGAACGTTTTCATAGACAGTCTTGTCGGCATCAAGCTGGGGTTCCTGCTCCAGATAGCCGACGGTTGCACCTTCTGCCGCCCAGGCTTCGCCGGTAAATTCGGTGTCCATGCCCGCCATAATGCGTAACAGGGTCGACTTCCCGGCACCGTTGTACCCAAGCACGCCGATCTTTACGCCAGGCAGAAACGCAAGCGTGACACCTTTCAGGACTTCCCGGCCACCGGGATAGGTCTTGCTGAGAGACTGCATGGTGTAGATGTACTGATATGAAGCCATCGTTGCGTACCGCCGTTTTACCGAAAAGGAGGAGGCCGGTTTTAGCTGCTTCACCGCGCCAGTTCAACGAATGCATTGCGTTTGCCGAGGATGCCCGCGATTTGGGCTATGCGCGTAAATCCTCCGTTAATATTAGGACGCTACTGTTCCGGTCAATTAAGCCGGTAATGCCCGTGAAAACCCTTTGCTGGCGGCGCCGGGATATCCCGTTTCAAGGAGTGACTTATGTCGGAGTTAGCGGTAGTCGAACACCACGACCAGAGTTTCGCAGACAACGAAAAGCTGGTGACCATGAAAATCGACAATCAACTGTTCGGTGTTCCTATCCTGCAGGTACAGGACATTGTCGAGCCGCGCCTTATTACGCCTGTTCCTCTGGCGCCATCAACGATTGCAGGGGTAATGAACCTGCGTGGTCGGATCGTCACAGTTATCAACCTGCGACAGTGTCTCGGCCTTCCCGACAAGCCGGAACACGATCGCTGGATGGGCATAACGGTCGAGTACAAGGGCGATCTCTACACTTTGCTGGTCGATGAAATCGGCGATGTCTGTGATTCACGGCGAAAGGAATTTGAAGCCCCCCCCGCGACGCTGAACGAGAATGTCCGGCAGCTGTGCACGGGGATCTTCCGCCGGCAGGGCGATCTGCTTGTGGTTTTGGACGTCGATCGCGTCCTTGACGCGGAAATGCTTACAAAAGCCCCGCAAGTCAGATTGAAGCAGCGCATCGCGCGATCCGAAACCCGCCGCAAGAAGAAAGCGCCGGCACCGGCACCAGAAGTGGAAAATACCGAAGAATCTGACACGGATGCCGCGTTGGAAAGCGAAAAAGGTTCCGCCCGAAAAGGCGCTGACAAACAGGACGCCAAAAAGGCAGAGGCCGATGTAGAAAATGCAGAAGCTGACGTAACGAAGGATGACGCCAAGGTTCTGGATTTCAACAAGTCGGCAAAGTCAGTGCCGACACCCGAGGCTTCCGAGGCGCCCGCGCCGGAGAGTAAGCCAACAGACGGATCCATGAGCCTGTTTGAACGCCTTGGCGGCGATGATGCGGTCGAAGCTGCCGTCGATATTTTCTACGGCAAGATCATGTCCGACAGCGCGCTGAAGCCGTTCTTCGATGGGGTCAATATGGACCAGCAATCCTTTATGCAGCGTATCTTCCTGACGGGTGCCTTCGGCGGGCCCCAGGCATATACGGGGCGCTCCCTGCGCGTTGCGCATGAAGGCCTGGTGAACGAAAAGGGGTTGAGCGAGGAGCATTTCACGGCGGTGGCCGGGCATCTGAAGGCAACGCTTGAAGAGCTGGGCATCGAAGCCGACATGATCGGCGAGGTGATGACTATTGTCGCCAGCACCCATGACGATGTGCTGAACCTCTAGAGCGTCTATAACAGTCCGCTGGGGGAGCCGGGGCCTTGCGGCCGGGCTCCCCTTCAGGATTCAGAGTGATTTGAAGAAATCGTTGCCCTTGTCATCCATGACGATGAAGGCAGGGAAATTTTCAACTTCGATGCGCCAGATAGCCTCCATTCCGAGATCTTCGTATTCCATGACCTCGACCTTCTTGATGCAGTCTTGCGCCAGCCGCGCTGCGGGGCCGCCGATAGACCCCAGATAGAACCCACCGTGCTTTTGGCAGGCCTGGCGAACCATATCGGACCGATTTCCCTTCGCGAGCATGATCATGCTGCCGCCGGCGGCCTGGAACTGATCGACATAGGAATCCATCCGTCCTGCGGTTGTCGGTCCGAAAGAGCCTGACGCAAAGCCTTCCGGGGTTTTTGCCGGACCCGCGTAATAGACCGGATGATCCTTCATATACTGCGGCAACTCCTTGCCGGAATCGAGTAGCGCCTTCAGCCGCGCATGCGCCAGGTCCCGGGCGACGATTATCGTCCCGGTCAGTGACAATCGTGTCTTGATCGGATGCTGGGTCAGCGTGCCCAGGATATCGCTCATCGGCATGGACAGGTCGATATCGACGACGTCACCGCCGAGCTGATCAGACACTGTATCCGGCATGAACCGGGCCGGGTTATTTTCAAGTTGCTCCAGGAACACGCCGTCGGCTGTGATCTTGCCCATCGCCTGACGGTCCGCAGAGCAGGACACGCCAATGCCGATCGGCAGGCTGGCGCCATGTCGCGGCAGGCGGATTACACGGACATCGTGACAGAAATACTTGCCACCGAACTGCGCCCCGATTCCCATGTTCTGGCTCATCTTGAAGACTGCTTCTTCCATTTCCAGGTCACGGAAGGCATGTCCGGTATCGCCGCCTTTGGTCGTCAGCGCATCCAGATAATGGCAACTCGCCAGTTTCACGGTCTTCAGGTTGAACTCGGCCGACGTGCCCCCGATGACCACCGACAGGTGATAGGGCGGGCAGGCGGCGGTGCCAAGCGAACGGATTTTCTCGTCCAGGAAAGGCATCAGCTTTTCCGGGTTCAGCATCGCCGGTGTTTCCTGGAACAGATAGGTCTTGTTGGCCGACCCGCCGCCTTTGGCGACGAACAGGAACTTGTAGGCATCACCGGGTTCTGCATAGAGTTCGATCTGCCCCGGCAGGTTGGTTTTCGTGTTGGTTTCCTCATACATCGTAACCGGTGAAACCTGGCTGTAACGCAAGTTTCGCTTGGCGTAAGTGCGCAGGATACCATCGGAAATCGCCGCTTCGTCGGCACCGCCGGTCCAGACATTCTGGCCCTTCTTGCCCATCACGATTGCGGTGCCCGTGTCCTGACACATCGGCAGTGTGCCGCCGGCCGCGATATTCGCATTCTTCAACAGATCAAAGGCAACGAAACGGTCATTGTCTGACGCTTCGGGATCGTCGAGAATTTTTGCGAGCTGGGCCAGATGGTCCGGACGGAGCAGATGGTTGATATCGCCGAAGGCTTCTTCAGCCAGCAGCCGCAGCGCTTCGGGATCGACCTTGAGGACCTTTTGGCCATCGAAATCCACCGTGCTGACATAATCGCTGCTCAGCTTCCTGTAAGGCGTCTTGTCCGCGCCCATGGGAAACATCGTGAAATTTGAGTCGTCGGCCATGTTTCTTGTCCCCTCTGATTCGGCATGCGCCGGCATGCGAAATTTTACGCTCGTTCCGATCCGCCCAGTCTAATGCTTCGACAGGCGGGATTCCACCTTGAGGACGATTTATACGGTCCGTTGAGAACGGCTATCAGGAAAGGGTTACTTGCGACGAAACTGATCCAGCGTGACAACGTTTCCGTCTGCGCCGCTTCGCTATCGTTCTGCGCGTCTTGGCCCGGGTCTGTTTCGGCAGTATCGGCAGGGGGCGCGACATCCGCGTCCGTGTCCGCGTCATCATCTGCTGCAATATCGTCGCCGACTTTGAACTGCAGGCCGAAATTCACCGTCGGGTCGGCAAATGCGGCGATGGCGGCGAAGGGAATGCGCAGATTTTCGCTGATATCGTTGAAGCTCAGCGAATGGAAAATCCTTCATCGTCGACAGCGAGATCACGATACTGATGCTGCAGGACAATCGTCATTTCGCTGGGGTATTTTTCGCGCAGAAAATCGGCAATCACAACGCCGGGCTCCGTCGTGCGGAAGGTAATGTAGAAATGGTGCTCGCCCGGCAGGCCTTCATCCGCTGCGCGCAGCACGGCATTCTTAACCACCGCACGCAGTGCAGATTCCACCAGCATGTCGTATCGCATCAAATCTTCGGTCATGATTTCCCTGAGGACCTCTCTGCAGGAATACCGGTCAGGGGATGACCGGCGAAAACGGTGGGGGGCTTCTGTTGACCGGCGCCCCCCGGGCCGCGCTTACCTAGTTAGACTAAGCAGCGAGACGGGCTTCGCCCGCAAAGTTATCGTTCGCAATTAGCGAATCGGTCCGATATCGGTGGTACCATGCCGAGCGCAAACCAGGTTTTTACCACGCGCGTCGATCCTGTTTCGCCCCCATAAGCCGGAAACTCCGGCTGATGTTTGGTGGAGGCGCCGGGTACCGCCCCCGGGTCCGCAACGCTTATTCTACAAGGCCCTGTAACGCCATAGTCGGTTTCCCGACATTGATAATATAGGCGCTCTGACCGGGGTTTTAAAGGCTCGTGAATAAGTGTCCCGATACGGGATGCAGGATGGGTCTTTACAGCGCCCGAATCGGATACATTATGCAGCCATGCAGCAATATCTAGATCTCATTCGCAGCGTCCGCGATACCGGCGTTTACAAGGAAGACCGTACCGGAACCGGTACCGTCAGCCTGTTTGGCCAGCAGATGCGTTTCGACCTGTCAGAGGGCTTCCCCCTTCTGACGACGAAAAAACTGCACCTGCGCTCCATCATTCATGAATTGCTGTGGTTTCTGGCCGGCGATACGAATATCCGCTACCTGAATGAAAATGGTGTGCGGATCTGGGATGAATGGGCCGATGAAAACGGTGAACTCGGTCCCGTTTATGGCGCGCAATGGCGCTCCTGGCCGACGCCGGACGGTACCCATATCGATCAGATATCCGACGTCGTTGCGCAGATTCGCGACAATCCCAATTCCCGCAGGCTTATCGTCTGCTCCTGGAACGTGGCGGAGGTCGGCAATATGGCGCTGCCGCCCTGCCACTGCCTGTTCCAGTTTCAGGTCGCCGATGGCAAATTGTCCTGCCTGCTGTATCAGCGCAGTGCGGATATGTTTCTGGGCGTGCCGTTCAATGTCGCCTCATACGCATTGCTGACCATGATGGTGGCGCAGGTCACGGGGCTGAAACCGGGCGAGTTCATCCACAGCCTCGGCGATACGCATATTTATACGAATCATCTCGAACAGGTCGATTTGCAGCTCCAGCGGAAACCCTATGCGTTGCCGGTCATGCGGCTCGATCCGGAGGTCGATGATCTGTTTGGCTTTCGGTACGAACATTTCACACTCGAGAATTACCAGACCCACCCGCATATCCCCGGCAAGGTCGCGGTTTGAAACTGCGGTGCTGTCTGGTTGTCGCGATGGCGTCGAACCGTGTGATTGGCCGTGACGGCGGCATGCCGTGGCATATCCCGGCGGACCTGCGGCATTTCAAATCCGTGACGATGGGCAAGCCGATGATTATGGGGCGCAAGACGTTTCAGTCGATCGGCCGGCCGTTGCCGGGACGGACCAATATTGTCGTAACGCGTGACCCCGATTTTGCGGTCGACGGGCTAACGGTCGCGGCCACGATTGATGGCGCGATGGCGATTGCGGAAGCAACGGCGCTATCGGATGGGGCGGCGGAGGTGATGGTCATCGGTGGCGGTGAAATCTACGCGCGGGCCCTGCCGCTGGCGGACCGTCTCTACCTGACCGAAATTCACAGCGATATTGACGGTGATGTCAGGTTCCCTGAAATCGACCGCGCTGCCTGGCGCGAGGTCGCACGCGCGGATATTGCCGCGGAAGGGGACACTCCTTCCCATTCCTTCGTCACGCTGGACCGGGTTTAGGCCATGAAGCCCTTTGCATGAACGACGGGCAGGACCTCATCAATCAACAGTCTTGTCTGATGCATTGTGTCTTCGTCGCCATCCGAAATCGGCCGTAACACAAATTTAAAGGCCCCCGCGCCAACGAAACTGCGGATCCGTTCAATGATGTCTTCCGCGTCACCGACCCCGAAATAATCCGGCGCGTGCCGGCCGGTCCGTTTCTCGAATGCCTCGGCAGCGCGGCGCACAACGGGGTGATCCATGCTGCCGAACCGGAACGGGAAGCTGGCCCCGAAATGGTCTTCGTCAATCGGCCGCCCGGCTTCCTTTGCCGCTTCCTTGATCCCGGCAATGACAGGGGCGACGATGGCGGGGGTTTCCAGGCCTGCCAGCCAGCCGGTGCCGAACCGCGCCGTCCGCCGGACGGCTGCGGGGCTGGATCCGCCGAGCCAGAAGGGAATGCGCTTCTGCACCGGTTTGGGTTCGATACAGGCATCGGAATACTTATAGAACTCGCCATCGAAATTCACGCTGTCTTCCGTCCACAGCCGCTGGATCAGTTCCAGCGCCTCGTTGGTGCGCTTGCCGCGCGCCTTCGTCACCTGGCCTGTCGCCGACCAGATGCTGGTCGAGGCACTGCCGATGCCGAAGGCGGGCAGCAACCGGCCCTCGCTCAGCATATCCACTGTGGCGCATTGCTTGGCCAGCAGCAGCGGATCGCGCAACCCGGCGGAGGCGACGTTCATCCCGAATTTCAGCTTTTTGGTTGCGCCGGCCAGCGCGGCCATGGTCGTCATGCATTCCAGGAAGGGCTGTTTGGATGCCAGGCGGTCGGTCTGCCAAATCGAATCGACGCCGCGCTCTTCGCACATGCCGACCCAGTCCCAATACCCCCTCGCGCCCGCGAACGTAAACTCTGCCAGTCCCAACCCGACTCCGACACCCATGTTGGTTATCCCTGCTTATTTCCGTGGCAGTTGCCACGCATCTTCCTTGTATTCTAACGGATCACCCGCAATTGCGCGATCACGCGGGTTTACCGTCGATCACCCCGCGCCGGACCTGGTCCCGTTCGATGGATTCGAACAGCGCCTTGAAGTTTCCCTCGCCGAACCCGTCGTCTTTCTTACGCTGGATGAACTCGAAGAACACAGGGCCGATCAGCGTGTCGGAAAAAATCTGCAGCAGCAGCCGCGGGTAGCCTTCCTGGGTCGAGCCGTCCATCAGGATGCCGCGGGCTTTCAATTCGCCGACCGGCTCGCCATGGCCGGGCAGGCGTTCTTCCAGCATTTCGTAATATGTTTCCGGCGGGGCGGTCATGAAGGGCACGCCATTCGCCTTCAGCCGGTCCCAGGTGTCCAGCAGGTCGTCGGTCGCGAGCGCGATATGCTGGATGCCCTCGCCGTTATAGGCCATGAGGAACTCCTCGATCTGGCCGGTGCCCTGCGAGGCTTCCTCGTTCAGCGGAATGCGGATCCGGCCGTCCGGCGCGGTCATCGCGCGCGAGGTCAGCCCGGTATACTCGCCCTTGATGTCGAAATAGCGGATCTCCCGGAAATTGAAGAGTTTCTCGTAGAACCGGCCCCAATGCCCCATCCGGCCGCGATAGACATTATGGGTCAGGTGGTCGATCTCCTTCAGCCCGCACCCGGCTGGATGGCGGTCCATCCCGTCCAGATAGGTGAAATCGATATCGTAGATCGAAAGACCGTCATCGTAACGGTCGATCAGGTAAAGCGGTGCGCCGCCAATGCCCTTGATCGCGGGCAGCCGCAATTCCATCGGCCCGGTCGGGATCTCGATCGGTTGTGCGCCCAGTTCCAGCGCCCGCGAATATGCCTTTTGCGCATCAGCGACCCGGAATGCCATCCCGCAGGCGGAAGGGCCATGTTCTTCCGCGAAATAGGCGGCTTCGCTGTTCGGTTCGCTGTTGACGATAAAGTTGATATTGCCCTGCCGAAACAGCGTGACCCGTTTCGACCGATGGGTGGCAATTTTTGAAAAGCCCAGCATTGTGAAGACCGGTTCCAGGACGTCGGGTTCGGGGGCTGCGAACTCGACGAATTCGAACCCGTTCAGGCCCATCGGATTGTCGAACAGGTCGGCCATGGACATTACTCCTGGATGGTGGGTTCCGGCGGGAATGCGGTCAGTCTAGCCGAATCCGCATGGCGGCTGCTAGGGTCCGGTATGGGTCTGATGACAGGAATGCAGCATGGCGAAACGCCCCGAATCGACTGACAGAACGGCTAATGAACGCCGGATTTTCGATGCCGGCGCTAATTCGCCCCGGCAGGTGCGCGCAGACCTGGGGCATGTGGTCGAGCCGTCGCGCGAAATCCCGGTCTTTGCCACGACGGATGTTCTGGTGGTCGGCGGTGGCCCGGCGGGAACGACGGCGGCGGTGGCGGCTGCCCGGCTCGGCGCCGATGTGATTCTGGCCGAACGTTACAATCACCTGGGCGGGCTTTCCACCGGCGGGCTGGTGATCTGGATCGACCGCATGTCCGACTGGAACGGTGAACACATCATTCGTGGCATGGCCGAGGAGATCCTGGATCGGCTGCCGCGCGATGCCATTTATGGTCCGCCGAAGGCCGAATGGGGGTCGCGTGACACAGTTCTGTCCGCGCAGTGGCAAAAACGCCATGCCGCCTTTCATGGCACGGTGACCTGGGCGCCGATGATCGACCCCGAATGGATGAAGCTCGAACTGTTGCGCATGATACGCGAAGCGGGGGTCGAACTGCTGCTGCACAGCTGGGTCGCGGGCCCGCTGGTGGAAGGCGGCAAGGTCACCGGGGCGGTGCTGGAATCGAAACAGGGCCGGGTGGCCGTTCGGGCAAAGGTCGTGGTCGATACCACGGGCGATGGCGATATTTTCGCCCGCGCCGGGGAGGGCTTCGATGGGGATATCGAAAGCGATGATATCCATCATACCGCCAATACGGCGTCGTTACTCTGCGGTGTCGACAACGCCCGCTGGCTGGCCTTCATGGATGCCGAGCCGGATGCCTTCCGCGACTTCATGCGTCATGGCCGCGAACAGGTGGGGCATTTCGTGCTGCCCTTTCCCGGCTGGCGCAACGACGTCACCGTCTTCATGGGCCCGCGCTTTGCCGGGTTCGATGTGCTGAAGATCGACGACCTGACAACGCTGGAAACCATGTCGCGGGAAAGTTTGGTCGAATTATTGAATTATTACCGCAGCAACGCGCCGGGCTTCGAGAATGCGTGGATCATGCTCAGCGCCCCGCAGCTTGGGGCGCGCCACAGCCGTCGCCTGGTGGGCCTTGGCCGCATGACCGGTGTGCGGGCCAAGACCGGCGCGATCGAGCCGGATGAAATCGGCATCAGTCCCAGCCTCAGCCCGAATCTGCCGAATGTTTCGGTACCCTATGGCGCGCTGTTGCCGCGCAAGGTCGACAATCTTCTGGTCGCGGGACGTCATATTTCAACGGATGCGCAAACCCACACCTATATGCGCGAAATCCCGCAATGCTGGCTGACCGGCCACGCCGCTGGTATCGCCGCCGCGCTTAGCGTGCAGGCCGGCGTGGCGCCGAAGGATGTCTCCATCCCCGACCTGCAGGCGGCGCTGCGCAAACAGGGTGCGCATCTGAACGACCCCGCCTGACCGGCCCGCATTGACAGGCAATGGCATGGCCCGCCACTCTCGATCCGTGCAAACGGGGGAGGGAAGAAGCCATGCGCAAGACGATGTCGTTCCTGAAGCGCCGCGCGGATATGAGCCAGCAGGAATTTTTCGACTGGTGGCTCAGCGAGCACCGGCCGCTGGGTTCCAAAATTCCGGGACTGCGGCATTACACGATCTCGCTGGTCGCAGATGGTGCGGATGCGGAATTCGATGGTGTCGCGGAGCTGTGGTTCGATGACACGGCATCGGCCCAGGCGGGCTACGCCAGCCCGGAAGGGCAGGCGGCCCGGGCCAGCGGTCAGGCGCATACGTCGCGCCGGGAATCGGTCGAACTGGTCGAGCATAAGTTCATCGACACGGGCGAACCGGCGCCGTTCAAGATGATCTCCATCCTGAAGCGTGCCGCCTCTTTGAGTCGCCCGGAATTCAAGACCTGGTGGCTGGACAGCCATGTTGCGATGGTCTTGGAATTTCCCGAACTGCGCCACTATCAGGTTGTCCTAGCCGAGGACGGGCCCGACGGCGCCATCGATGGCTGCGCTGAATTGTCGTTCAAGGATCTGGAAACCCTGAAACGCGTGACATCATCCGATCAGGTGCGCGGTGTGCAGCAGAACGACTCGGCCAGCCATGCATCCTCGATTATCCGCATGTATGTCGAAAAACATCCTGTTTTCTGAGCAGGGGAAAAGACCTCTCATCGAATTTGGTGCGGATCGTGGTCAATGATGTGTATCATAAGGCGTATTTCTGTCGAATGATTCGCATATAGGATTGGCTGATCCGATGGCCCGTATTGCACCGTGGCCGCAAACTCTGGGGAGATGGGGAATGCCTTTGTTGAGCTACCAGCAAGCCGGACTTGTTCTCAAACGGCCGGGCACCGGGACCGATGCGCAAATCCGCGATTTGCAGCGACATTTGCGGATGCTTGGGTATCTGCGGCGGGGCATCGACGGGGCCTTCGGGGGTGGCACCGAGGGTGCGGTAAAAAGCCTGCAATATGATCTTCTCCATAATGACGGTCGCGGTTCCGATGGCCGGGCGTCGGTCGGGGTCCGCGACTATAACAAGGGGCGTTGCGATGCGGTGACCGGCGAGGTCGACCAGAATATGGCGGCCTGTATTGCCGACATGCTCGATGATGACGGGTTTGCCAAATTGCCTGCCACTGCGGATCCGGTGGCTGCGAACCGGGAAATTCCTGCGCTCTATGCTTCGCTGCGCCCGGGTACGGCGCCGGGTCCTTTCCTGCTCGCCATCCTGTCGCGCGAAAGCAATCTGAAGCATTTTCACGAACCGGGCCGCAACGATGAAGACACCTACATTGTGGTCGGCCTCGACCGGAATGGCGCCGAATCCCATGTGGTGACCTCGCGTGGTTATGGCGTTGGCCAGTACACCTTGTTTCATCACCCGCCACGCGCCGAAGAAGTGACGGATTTCATGACCGATGTCGGCCGCAACCTGCAAAAGGCGGCGGATGAACTGCGTGAAAAATTTGACCATTTCGTCAACGGTTCAACCGGCGGCACCCGGGCGGATGACCGGATCGCAGAACACGGTACCGTGCCGCTGCGGCCCTGCAAATACGGCGCTGACGACCCCCGTTTCATGACCGATTGCAAGGCCTGCGCCCAGGATGCCGGCCAGATCGATATCAAGCAGGGGGAAACCCCGTTCCATCCGGATACCACCAGCGCCTACAAATCGACCCAGTACTATAATTATGACCGGCTCGATTTCAGCGGCGTTCCGGTGCGAAAGAATTTCGAATGCGACTGGCCCTACGCGGTCCGGCGGTATAACGGCTCGGGCCCCAACGCATACAGCTATCAGGCGCTGGTGCTGAAAAAGCTGCTGGGGTAGCGGGTCAGTAACCGTCAATCGACATAAAATTTACAGGATGCCCGTCGCGGGCTATCGTCATTGGCGGAATGTAGATCCGGGAATGAGGGGTGGCCATGGCACGGAATCATCGGGAGTTTTTCCCTGTCGATCTGGAACGCGACTGGGAATCTATCCCGGGTTATCCGGCTGGATTCATGTCCATCACCCTGATCAATAACCTGGATTCAATACACCAGAGCGGCCGCCGCACCCGAATTTTACGGATTGATCCCGGGATTGTCCTGACCCGGCAGGTCGTCCACGATCATTGTGAGGAGGTTTTCCTGTTCCAGGGCGATTTGGTCGTTGGCTGTGATGAAAACGGCGCGGGCGGCGAGGTCTTCACGGCCCCGACCTATGCCATCCGGCCAGAACAGATAAAACACGGCCCCTTCTCATCGCGAAAGGGCTGCCTGATGCTGGAGGCCCACTACTACGAGCCTGAGGTCTGAAGGCCGTCAAATACAATTCCGGCCCGTCAAAACCTGTTTGATCGCCGAAATGCACAAGGCCACGGCTTGTTAACCGTCGCACATGAAATCTTGCGGAAAATGGCGCGCCAGAGAGGATTCGAACCTCTGACCTTCGCCTTCGGAGGGCGACACTCTATCCAGCTGAGCTACTGGCGCTTTGCCGGGAGCATGTATAGGACAGCTTTGCCGCCGACGCCATAGGGTTTTCGCAGGCCCGTCCGGGGCGGGTTTATTGGAGGGTGCTGCCTTTGGGGCGATTGGCGAGCGTGGTGCCGTCTTCTTCGGCCGGTTCCGGCGGCGCCAGCGCCCAGTCGGCAACATCGCGCAGGACGATTTCGGCATTCAGGTCCCGTAACAGCATGTGGTAGCCGGTCTCGTATTCCCGGTGCCCCCATAACCCGGTATCCGGCAAGGCGCGGATCAGCGCCTGTTTTGCGGGGGCAGGGATGAGGTCTTCGGTCTTGCCGTACAGAATCAGCGCCCTGGTATCCAGTTTCGGGGCCGCCGCCAGGGCCGCGTCCATCAGGTTGGTAAGGCCCCAGAGCGCATCGACCCGCGTGGCCTTGATGATCAGCGGGTCCCGGCCCAGTTCGCGCAGCATATCGATGTTGTCCGATGGCTTGATCTTCAGCCCGCGCCCGGTCAGGCGCATCCAGGGCACCGTATGCGCGCTCAGCCATAACGCGGCGCGTTGGTAAGCGGGCATGTGGTCCTGCGCCCAGACTGCCGGGGCGGACAGTATGACCCCGTCGGCATCCGGCGGGTCTCCATTGGCGTAGGAGGCGAGGATGACAGCCCCGCCCATGCTTTCGCCCAGAATATAGAGCGGTGTCTGCGGATAGCGCTGGCGCAGCAGCCGGGTTGCGGTGGCCAGATCGCCGGTCATTGCCCCGGTGCCGGCCCACAGTCCGTGGTGCGGCGCATTGCCGAAGCCGCGCTGGTCATAGGCATAGACGGAAATGCCGGCCGCGTTCCAGGCCGCGGCAGGGTTTTCGAAGCTTTTGGAGTAATCGTTGAACCCGTGCAGCGCCAGAATGACGGCGCGCGGTGGCGACTGTTCGGCTGGCCAGACGCGCAGTGGCAGCCGTGTGCCGTCCGTCGCCTGGATATGGTCTGCGGCGAGTATCGGGGCCTGTTCGTTCGTTCCCATGGGTGCGATCCGTGGTGCGCAGGCGCCCAGCGCCAGCAAGCATATCCCGATTGCCCAGGAAACCCGGCGCGTCCTTTGCCGCACGCTGCTGGCGCGGGGGATTGTGGGGGAAATCTGCCTTGCGTCCATCATGCGTGAATGAGTTTGCTTGTAGCCTATCCTTGGGTATCATCGCGCAAGCTGTCGGGTCAATCGTTCCGGCGGCGGCAAGACTTGCGAAAACATCGGAAAACCAAGGGGAATTGGCAATATGGAAGCGCCAGAAACCGTCGAAGTCGAAACCGTGCAGGTGTCCTGTGACGGCGGTGGTGGAGCCGCCGGTCATCCGAAAGTCTTTCTCGTGATCGGAGAGAGTAATTTTGTCGAATGTCCCTATTGCGACAAGCGCTTCGCGTTGAAGGCGGGTGCAAAGCGCTCAGCGGCGCATTGACGGTCGCAGACAACCGCCGGACGGCGACGAGTCACCGATGAACGACGCTGCCTCTGCGCCCAAGCATGTCTTTCTGGTCGACGGTTCCGGCTTTATTTTCCGCGCCTTTCACGCGCTGCCGCCGATGACCCGTCCCGACGGCACGCCGGTGAATGCCGTCTATGGCTTCACCAATATGTTGATGAAGCTGCTGCAGGATACCGACGCGGATCATATCGCGGTGATCTTCGATGCGGCGCGCAAGACCTTCCGCAGCGATATCTATCCCGCATACAAGGCGCAACGCCCGCCGCCGCCGGAAGACCTGGTGCCGCAGTTCGATCTGATCAAGTCACTGGTCGAAGCGTTCAATGTGCCCTCCGTGCAGATGGAAGGATATGAAGCCGACGACCTGATCGCGACCTATGCCCGGCTGGCACGGGAGCGCGGCGCGGATGTCACCATCGTGTCTTCCGACAAGGACCTGATGCAGCTCGTCACCGACAAGGTGACCATGCTGGATACCATGAAGAATGTCGAAATCGGCCCGGATGGCGTGGTGGCAAAATTTGGTGTCGGTCCCGACAAGGTGGTTGAGGTGCAGGCGCTGGCGGGAGATTCCGTCGACAATGTGCCAGGGGTTCCCGGCATCGGCATCAAGACGGCGGCACAGCTGATCAATGAATATGGTGATCTGGAGACGCTGCTGGCGCGGGCGGATGAAATCAAACAGCCGAAACGCCGCCAGAATCTCCTTGAATTTGCCGAACAGGCGCGGGTCAGCCGCCAGCTTGTTCAGTTGATGGATGATGTGCCGATTGAACGCGACCTGGACAGTTTTGCGCTGCAGGACCTTGATCCGTTGCGGCTGACAGTATTTTTGCGCGAACAGGGTTTCAAGGCTGTCGTCGCCAAGATCGAAAGCCGGCACGGTGTTGCGCCGGCTGAATCCGGGGCGCCAAAGAAAGCCACCGAATACGAGCTGGTGCAGGACGAAGCCGCCTTGGCGCGCTGGATCGCAGCGGCGATGCGGGCTGGACAGGTCGCCTTCGATACCGAAACCACGGGGTTGGACGCGATGTGCGCCGAACTGGTTGGCGTGTCGATGTCTGTTGAGCTGGGCGATGCCTGTTATGTGCCGCTGGCGCATAAATCGGCGAAGGAGCAGGGTGCGTTCGACCTGGGGGATGGCGGCGGTGCAGGGGAAGACGCGCCGACGCAGGTGCCGCGCGAGCGGGCGCTTGAACTGTTGAAGCCGATGCTCGAAGACCCGTCGGTTCTGAAGATCGGCCATAATATCAAATACGATGCGCTGCTGCTGTTGCGCTACGGCATCGCGATTGCGCCGGTTGACGACACGATGCTGCTGTCCTTCGTGTTGGATGGCGGCGTGCACGGGCATGGCATGGACGAGCTGGCGGAACTGCATTTCGGCCATACCTGCATTTCCTTCAAGGATGTTGCGGGGACAGGCCGCAACCAGATCACCTTCGATTATGTGCCGCTGAAGACGGCCTGTGATTATGCCGCCGAAGACGCGGATATCACGCTGCAACTGCACCGGTTGCTGAAGCCGCGGCTGGTCGAAGACCGTATGACCACGCTGTATGAAACCATCGAACGGCCGCTGGTGCCGGTGGTGTCGCGTATGGAACGCGAAGGCGTGCTGGTCGATCCGGAAGCCCTGCGCGGGCTCAGCCGCGATTTCGCGACGCGGATGGCGGCGCTGGAAATCGAAATCCACGAACTGGCCGGGGAAAAATTCAATATCGGTTCGCCCAAACAGCTTGGCGAAATCCTGTTCGACAAGATGTCGCTGCCCGGCGGCAAAAAGACCAAAACCGGTGCGTACAGCACCGACGCGCGCGTGCTGGACGACCTGGCTGCTGAAGGGCATGACCTGCCCGTCAGGATTGTGAGCTGGCGCCAGTTGTCGAAGCTGAAAAGTACCTATGCGGATTCGCTGGTCGAACAGATCAACCCGGAAACCGGCCGTATCCATACGTCATATTCCATGACCGGGGCGCAGACCGGGCGAATGTCCTCAACCGATCCGAACCTGCAGAATATTCCGATCCGGACTGAGGAAGGCCGGCGTATCCGGCAGACATTCATTGCGGCGCCCGGCAACAAGCTGTTGTCACTGGATTACAGCCAGATCGAGTTGCGGGTTCTGGCGCATATCGCGGGTATCGACGCGCTGGTTCAGGCCTTCCGCGACGGGCTGGATATTCATGCAATGACCGCCAGCGAAATGTTCGGCGTGCCCATCGAAGGCATGGATCCGATCGTCCGGCGCAATGCCAAGGCGATCAATTTCGGCATTATTTACGGCATCAGCCCATTCGGGCTGGCGCGTCAGTTGTCGATCCCGCAGGGCGAGGCAAAATCCTATATCGAGGCGTATTTCGAACGCTTTCCCGGGATCAAGGACTACATGGAATCCGCACGTGAGGAATGCCGTACGAACGGATTTGTGACGACCCTGTTCGGCCGCCGCATCCATCTGCCGATGATCAACGACAAGAACCCGATGCGCCGTAATTATGCGGAACGGCAGGCGATCAATGCGCCGGTACAGGGCTCCGCCGCCGATATCATTAAGCGCGCCATGATCCGCGTGCCCGCCGCGTTGCGGGCGGCAAACCTGGATGCATTGATGCTGTTGCAGGTACATGATGAATTGCTGTTCGAAGTACCTGAATCCCAGATGGACGAGACGGTGCGTGTTGTTGGTGCCGTGATGGAAAATGCGGCGTTGCCGGGTCTGACGTTATCGGTGCCGTTGGTGGTTGATGCGGGCTTTGGCGACAATTGGGACGAAGCCCATTAGCGCCATCCTTTTGCGATAATCCCAGTGGACGGGGCCCCCTCTGGACGATGGGACCCGGGAAGAACTATTGTCCGGTTCCTGATCACATGGGATCGCCCGGTCCCGTTATTTTCCATGGCGCATGCCAACGAAGCCTGAAAGAGAAAACAGAATGACCGTGACGATCGACCATAACAAGTTGCGCACCATTGTTGCCGAAATCTGCGCCCATGCGGGCAGCACGGGGGATGAGCCGAAGCTTGTCGCCGACAATCTGGTGACCGCGAACCTGATGGGCCATGACAGCCATGGGGTTGGAATGTTGCACCGGTACGTTTCCTGCAGCAAGGAAGGCGAAGCAAATCTGAACGCGCATGCCAAGATCATCGTCGATAACGGTGCGATGATCGTCGTGGACGGGCAGGCGGGCCTTGGCCAGGTTATCGGCGGCGAGGCGATGGATTTCGGTATCGAGCGCGCAAGGCAGCATGGCTGCGCCATTGTCGCGACGCGGCGGTCTTTCCATCTGGGCCGCATCGGCGCCTGGGCGGAACGATGCGCGGAACAGGGTTTCGTGTCGATGCACCACACCAATGTGGTTGGACACAGTCCGCATGTCGCCCCGTTCGGCGCGCGCGAGGCAAAGTATTCGACCAACCCCTATACGGTCGGCATTCCGGCGACGGATGATAACCCGGTGACGATTCTGGATATGGCCACCAGCGTCGTGGCGATGGGCAAGGTCCGGGTCGCCAAGAACAAGGGCGAACAGGTTGCTCCCGGCACGCTGGTCGATGCCGATGGCAATGAAACCACCGATCCCAACGTCATGTACTCCGAACCCCGGGGTGCTGCCCTGCCGTTTGGCGGACACAAGGGCGGCGGGCTGGCGCTTATGAACGAACTGCTTGGCGGTGTGCTGTGTGGTGGTCATACGATGCGCCCGGAAACCAATCGGCCGCGCGATGCCATTCTGAACAACATGCTCAGCATCATCATTGACCCGTCCAAGCTGATCGACAATGCGTTTTTCACCGACGAACTGAACGCGACCCTTGCCTATGTGAAGGGTGCCAAGCCGATTGATCCGGCGAAGCCTGTGCTGGTGCCCGGCGATCCGGAACGTATGCGCAAGGCGGACCGGGAAGCCAATGGTGTGCCGATTGATGACAATACCTGGGAGGAAATCCTGGCGTGTGGTGATTCCGTCGGCTTTGGCCGCAACCGGATTCTCGATATCAGCGGGTCATAAGAAGAACTAGGGAGCGACTTAATTATGCTCAAGATCATAGGCCGGATTACGTCCGGCAATGTCATGAAGCCGCTCTGGGTAGCGGATGAAATCGGCCTTGAATACGAACAGGTAAACTGGGGCGGGGCCTTCGGGGGCAATGATAACCCGGAATACCGGGCGATGAACCCGATGGGGCTGGTGCCGACGCTGGTCGATGGTGATTTCACCCTGTTCGAATCAAATGCGATTACCCGATATCTGTGTGCGAAGCATTCCTTCGGAACGCTCTACCCCGAAGACCTGCAGGTCCGCGGCGTGGCGGATGCCTGGATGGACTGGAAGCTGAACGCGATCAATCCGTTCATGCGTCATGTCTTCTGGGGCCTCGTGCGGACCAAGCCGGAAGACCGCGACATGGATCAGATCAATAACGCGATCCAGGAAGGTATCCGCATCTGGTCGATGCTGGACCGGCATCTCGAAGGCCGGAAGTTCATTGCCGGGGATGACCTCACGATGGGCGATATCCCGCTTGGCCCGCAGGCGCATCGCTGGATGATGCTGGTCAAGGATAGGCCTGCCATGCCGAATTTCGATGCGTGGTACGAGCGTCTGACCCAGCGTCCCGCATTCGCCAAACACTGTATGATTCCGCTGGAATAAGCGGTTTTACCTCGGTTCCCTTTATCGATTTAGATGATGTTGTTGACAAAATGAACAACGTTCAATTAAAAATGAACAATGTTCAATTAACCGAAAGCGTGATGGTATGGGACGTCGTTCGGATCACAGTCGCGAAGAAATCAGGCAGATGGCGTTGGCCGCGGCAATGCGGCGGCTCGCCTCGGGTGGCCTGTCATCCCTTACGGCGCGCGGTGTCGCGGATGATATCGGCTATGCCGTGGGTACGCTCTACAACCTGTTCGACGACTTCGATACCCTGATCGTTCATGTGAATGGGGCGACGCTGGACCTGTTGCACGATGCGCTTGCGCCGGTGGTGACCGGCGATGACGCCGACATCGACCTGGCGGCGCTGCTGGCGGGCCTATCTGCGGTTTCTGGAAGATCGCCCGCATTTGTGGGGCGCGCTGTTCGAGCACCGCCGTGGGAACGACGTGTTGTTGCCGGACTGGTATCTGGCCAAGGTCGACCGGGTGCTGGGTATTCTCGAAAAAGCACTGCGACCGATTTTCCCAAATGACGATACGGCGGGCTGCGCCGAAGCCGCCCGCGTGTTGTGGGCGGCGCTGCACGGAATCTGTTCGCTTGGCGGCACCGGGAAATTGTCGGTGATTTCGGCACGGACCACCGCTGATATGGCGCATTCCCTCGTTGAAAACTATGTCGCCGGGCTGCGGTCCCGGCAGCTTCATGCGTCTGACGAGGCATAGGAGAACATTATGTCAAACAAGCCAGTCAAAAGCCTGCTGATGACCCGGCGGTTCCTGCTGCCGCTGTTCGTGACCCAGTTTCTGGGCGCGATGAACGACAATGTGTTCAAGAATGCACTTGTGCTCCTGCTGTTGTATCGCATTGCCGACCAGGCTGGCATGAACGGCCAGATCCTGGTCACGGCGGCGGCCGGTGTCTTTATCCTGCCATTCTTCCTGTTTTCTGCTTCGGCGGGGCAGATTGCGGACAAGTTCGAAAAGTCATCCCTGATCCGCCGTATCAAACTGGCGGAAATCGCCATCATGGGGCTGGCCGGTTTCGGGCTGTTTGCCGCTGATATCTGGTTTCTGTTCGGCGTGTTGTTTCTGATGGGGACGCAATCGGCATTTTTCGGCCCGCTGAAATACGCAATCCTGCCGGATCATCTCGCCGAGGATGAACTGATTACCGGCAACGCGCTGATCGAGGCCGGAACCTTCCTCGCCATTCTGACCGGTACCGTCATTGGCGGCCTGCTTGTTCTCGAAGCGAATGGCATCGCCTATATCACGACGACCGTTCTTGTCCTTGCCATTATCGGGTGGGGCGGCAGTCGCTATATTCCCCATGCGCCACCCGCCGACCCCACGTTAAAAATGAGCGTCAATTTTCTATCCGAAACCTGGCGGATCGTCGCCCGTTCGGCGCAACAACGTTCGGTATTCCTGTCGACCCTCGGTATTTCGTGGTTCTGGCTTGTCGGGGCGACGTTCCTGTCGCAATTTCCGGCGCTGGCCCGTGATGTTATTGGCGGCGACGCGACCGTCGTGACGCTGTTCCTGACCGTTTTCTCGGTCGGCATCGGTCCTTGGGTCTCTTCTGTGTAACCGGCTTTTGAAGGGGCGGATTGACGCGCGCTATGCCCCCCTGGGCGCGCTCGGAATCTCCCTCTTCATGTTCGATCTATATGCCGCTGTCGGGGGGCTGACGCCATCGGCGACGCTGATCAATGCAGTTGAGTTTTCCACGAACCCGGCGCATTGGCGAATCCTGATCGACCTGCTGCTGATATCGGTTTCCAGCGGGCTCTATATCGTCCCGCTATACGCAATTCTGCAGGCGCGAAGCGACGATGCGGAGCGTTCCCGCATGGTTGCCGCCAACAATATTCTGAATGCGCTGTTCATGGTGGGCGGTGCCGCGATTGCCGCCGCTATGCTGGCTGCCGGGGTGTCGATCCCCGTGTTGTTTCTGGTTGTCGCCTGCGCCAATCTTTTCGTGGTCATTTATATATGCGGGCTTTTGCCGGATGTCCTTTTGAAGGCCAGCCTCGCCTGGCTTCTGCGCCGTCTTTATCGGGTGGAAATTCGCGGCTGGGAGAACGTTGAAGCGCTGGGTCCCCGTGCCGTGATTGTCGCAAACCATGTCTCCTTCCTGGACGGCGCGCTGTTGGCGGCCTTCCTGCCGGGCGCGCCGACTTTCGCCGTCAACACCCAGATGGCACAACGCTGGTGGCTGAAACCATTTATGGGCCTGTTCGATGCGTTGCCGGTCGATCCGACCAATCCCCTTGCCATAAAGACGATGGTGAAAGCGGTTGCCGATGGACGGCATTGCGTGATCTTTCCCGAAGGCCGCATCACCGAAACCGGCTCCCTGATGAAGGTGCATGAAGGGCCCGGCATGATTGCCGACAAGGCGGATGCGGAAATTCTTCCCGTCCGGATTGACGGCGCGCAGTACACTCCTTTCTCGCGGATGCGGGGCAAGGTAAGGCTGCGCTGGTTCCCGAAAATCACCCTTACATTTCTGGCGCCGCGCCGGATTGACGTGCCGGCGGCGATTGCCGGGCGGGAGCGGCGGCAGCAGATCGGATTGAAGCTATATGACGAACTGTCTGATCTGGTCTTCGAAACACGGCCGCAACGCCAGACCCTGTTCGATGCGCTGGTCGATGCGCGTGGGATTTATGGTCGCCGTGCCGCGATTGCGGAAGATGTTGCCCGTAAACCCATAACCTATAGCCGCCTGATCGCCGGCGCCCTTGTGTTGGGCCGCAGGCTTGTTGCGGATACGCAGCCCCGCGAACGCATTGGTGTCTTCCTGCCAAATTCGCTTGGTGCGCTGGTGACATTCTTTGGCTTGCAGGCCTATGGCCGCGTCCCCGCCATGTTGAACTACTCCACCGGTTCGGCCAATCTGCTGGCGTCCTGCAAAGCCGCCCGGCTCAGCCGAATCATTATCTCGCGACGGTTTGTCGAACTCGGCAAACTGGAAGGTGCCGTGGCGGTGCTGGAGCAGGACCATCAGTTGATCTGGCTGGAAGACATCCACAGCGGGATCGGAATCGTGGACAAGGTTCACGGCTTGCTTGCGGGCCGGTTCGCCAGCTGGCGTGCTTCGCCTGCGGCGCCGGATGATGCGGCAGTGGTCCTGTTCACGTCAGGCTCGGAAGGAACACCCAAAGGGGTCGTCCTGTCGCACGCCAATTTCCTGTCGAATTGTTATCAGCTTGCGGCGCGGGTCGATTTCAACGCCAGCGACCGGGTGCTGAACGCCCTGCCGATCTTCCATTCCTTCGGCCTGACCGGCGGGTCTGATCCTGCCGGTCTGTGTGTCGGGCGTCCGGACCTTTCTCTATCCCTCGCCGCTGCACTACCGGATCGTGCCGGCCCTTGGCCTACGACATGAACGCGACCATCCTGTTCGGCACCGACACGTTCTTGGCCGGCTATGCCCGCGTTGCGCCATGCCTATGACTTTTTACAGCGTCCGGCTATGTCTTCGCCGGCGCGGAAAAGGTCAAGCCCGAGACCCGCCGGGTCTGGTCGGACAAGTTCGGGCTGCGCATCCTCGAAGGGCTATGGCGCGACCGAAACCGCGCCCGCTACTCGCGGCCAACACCCCGATGCATTTCCGCGCCGGCACCGTCGGGCGCCTGCTGCCCGGCATCGACTCGCGCGCCTCGAGCCCGTGCCCGGCGTCGATGCGGGGCGGCAGGCTGTACTGGTCGCGCGGCCCGAACGTGATGCTCGGCTATCTCCGTGCGCCGAACGCGCCGGCGGTGCTTCGAAGCACCGTTCCGGCCGGCTGAGTACGACACCGGCGACATCGTTGATATCGACGCCGAGTGGCTTCGTGACGATCGCCGGGTCGCGCCTGAAGCGTTTCGCCAAGATCGCCGGCGAGATGGTGTCGCTCGCGGCGCCGCGGAGGCATCTGGCCGGCGCAGGTCATGGCCGGATCACGCCCACGCCGTTGTCGCCCTGCCCGATCGCGCGCAAGGGTGAGCAGACTCGTGCTGGTCACCGACTGCCCGGATGCAGCCGGCTCCGCCCTGTCCGCCGCTGCCCGTGAGCGAGGCATCGCCGAAATCATGGTGCCGCGAACCGTAAAAGTCGTGGATGCAATACCGGTTTTGGGAACGGGAAAGACGGATTATGTCGCCGTACTGACGGCAGCGAGTGGCGATTAGCTGAATAGCGTGGCGACGCTTCGCCTTGCACCTGAAACCATCCCAATTCATACTGCCGGCAGGAGGAGTTTGGATATGACGGACAGGCGACGACACCACGATATGGGCGGCGTTCCGGAAGCGGATCCGATCCCGCAGGAAGGGCATACTTCGGAGCCTTGGGAGAAGCGGGTCGATGCGATCAAGGCCCTGCTGTCGGATAACAAGCGGAAACTGCTGACCACCGATGAAATGCGGCGCGGTATCGAGGATCTGGGTGCCGACGCCTATGAACGGTACAGCTATTACGAACGGTGGATTGCCTCCGTTACCAACAATATGCTGGAAAAGAAGGTGTTCACCGTCGACGAACTCGGCCGCAAGATGGCCGAGATCGAGGCGCGGCAGGACAACAAGCCGTTATGAGCGCGCGCTACAAAGAAGGCGATTCCGTACGCGTACGGACCGCATATCCGCCGGGGCATTGCCGTACGCCGTTCTATTGCCGCGGCAAGTCCGGGGTGGTTGTCCGCCATTGCGGTGAATTCCGGAACCCGGAAGAACTGGCTTATGGCGCCTATGAAGGGCCACTGACGCCGATGTACCGGGTGCGGTTCGAACAAAAGGACCTGTGGCCGGATTATGACGGTTCGGCACGGGATAAATGCGAGATCGAAATTTACGAGCACTGGCTGGTGCCGGCGGAGGGAGCGGATCATGCATGACGACCACGATCATCACGAGCATCACCACGACCATGACCATGGCATGTATGAGGTCGATCCGCTGCACTATCATCCGCCGCAGCCGGACCTGGAAGATTCGAAACTGACGCATCACCAGATCATGCAGATGGCGGTAGCTGAACTGCTGATCGAAAAAGGCGTGATCACGGCGGATGAGCTGCGCGCACAGATCGACTTCATGGATTCGATTACGCCGGCGCGGGGCGCGACGCTGGTTGCACGCGCCTGGACCGACCCCGCATTCAAGGAACGTCTGGTTGCCGATTCCCGAAAAGCCGGGGCGGAAATTGATATGGAGCTCGGGCCGATCCCAATTCTGGTTATGGAAAATACACCGACGGTGCATAACCTGATCGTCTGCACCCTGTGTTCGTGTTATCCGAAAATGCTGCTCGGCACACCACCGGACTGGTACAAGTCCCGCAGCTATCGTCGCCGGGCGATCAGCGAGCCGCGCAAGGTACTGGCCGAATTCGGCACGACGCTCAGCGATGATATTGAATTGCGGGTGCATGACAGCACCGCCGACATGCGCTACCTGGTTTTGCCGATGCGGCCGGAAGGCACGGATGGGATGGACGAAGCGGCGCTGGCCAGGCTCGTGACGCGGGACTGTATGGTCGGGGTCGCTGTACCGCAGTCATGATGGCCCGGATCGCCTGCCTGATTGTCGCCCTGTTTCTGCTCGGTGGCTGCTATGTCCCGGCCGCTTTTGAAGCGGACCTGAACATCGACAAGAGCGGAAAGTTCGCGTTCCGGTACAAGGGGGACCTTCTTGCGGTAACGCTTTTGCGCAAGCTCAGTTTCGGCGAGGTCACGGATAAGGATCTCAAGGAACAGGCGGATGTTTACAAGCGGGACCTTGCCCGGGATACCGGGTTCAAGAAAATCGAACATCTGGAAAGCGCGTTCTATCGGGCCGAGTTTGATCGGCAGGGCGATATCATGAAGGAAAAGACCTTCAGTTTCGTGCGGTCGAATTCGCAGTTTCTGTCGGTGAAGCTGCGCGGGGACGGGTTGATCGAGCTGTTTGGCAACAAGCCGCCGGAACGGCTCGTCAATGCACTGATCGAGCGTGGCTTCGACGTGCGGGGTGTGTTCCGTATTTGGACGAACGCCAAGGTTATCAGCCACAACGCGCCGCAGTCGCGCGAAGACTCGCCGCAAAAGGTCTATCAGTGGCAGATCAAATCAATGCGCGATACGCCCCCGTCGCTGATTTTGCAGCCGCAATAGATTCTCCGTAGCGGTTCGATGACCGGCTATGCCAGCCTATTTGTAACGGCGCTGCTCGCCGCGACACTGATCCCGATATCGTCGGAAGCGGTGCTTGCCGCGCTCAGTGTGGCGGAAGGGGCCGATGTCGCGCTGTTGATCGCGATTGCCAGTCTGGGCAATACGCTGGGGTCGGTGATCAACTGGCTGCTGGGCCGGTATTGCCTGCATTGGCAGGGCCGGCGCTGGTTTCCGGTCAAGAAAGAAACGCTGGACCGTGCGGCGGTGCGGTTTGACCGCTACGGAAAATGGTCGCTGCTGTTTGCCTGGTTGCCGATTGTCGGCGATCCGCTGACCTTTATTGCGGGTGTGCTGCGGGTGAATTTCTGGTTCTTCCTCGCCCTCGTCGGGGCGGGGAAAACGGTACGATATGTCGCTGTCGCGGCATTTGCAGATGGCGTATTTGGATAGCACATAAAGAAAACCGCCCCGCGCTGTCAGGCGCGAGGCGGAAATTCGTCGTCGGTGGGTCTGGCTCGAATTACGCGGCCTTGTAGATCCCGACCTTTTTAACGCTTTCTTCGACATAAGGTTCGAACTGCTTGAAGTTCGCCTCGAACCGGCCCCGCAGGTCGCCGGCGGTTGAATCATATGCCGACTTGTCCTGCCAGGTGTTGCGGGGCTGCAGCACTTCGGTCGGAACGTCGGGGCAGACATCGGGAACCAGCAGCCCGAAATTCGGGTCCTGTGTTTCCGCGACCTGTGCGAGCCGACCATCGAGTGCCGCGCGCACCATGGCGCGGGTGTGGGAAATCTTCATCCGCGCCCCGGTGCCGTAGGAACCGCCCGACCAACCGGTATTCACCAGCCAGCAGCGTGCGCCCGTCTGTGCGATCCGTTCGCCCAGCATCTTGGCGTAGACCGAAGGGTGTCGCGGCATGAACGGTGCGCCGAAACAGGTCGAGAAAGTCGCCTGCGGTTCGGTGACGCCGCGTTCAGTGCCCGCAACGCGCGCGGTATAGCCGGACAGAAAGTGATACATCGCCTGATCGGCCGAAAGGCGGCTGATCGGCGGCAGGACGCCGAAAGCATCCGCCGTCAGCATGACCACATTGGCCGGCTGGCCGCCCTTGCCGCTTTCAACAATGTTGTCGATGAAATCGATCGGATAGGACGCGCGGGAGTTTTCCGCGAGGCTGCCGTCATCGAAGTTGGGCACGCGGGTGTGCGGGTCCAGTACCACGTTTTCCAGCACGGTGCCGAACCGCTTGGTGGTGGCGTAGATTTCCGGTTCCTGCTCCTGCGACAGGTTGATGACCTTCGCGTAGCAGCCGCCTTCGAAGTTGAAGACGCCGTTATCGGACCAGCCATGTTCGTCATCGCCGATCAGGCCGCGGGTGCCGTCAGCCGACAGGGTCGTCTTGCCGGTACCGGACAGGCCGAAGAAGATGCTTGTCGAACCGCTCGGCGCCCTGGTTGGCGGAACAATGCATGGGCAGCACGCCGCGTTCCGGCAGGATGTAGTTCAAATAGCCGAACACTGATTTCTTGATTTCACCGGCATAGCGCGTGCCGCCAATCAGGACCATCTGGCGATCGAAATTCATCAGGATGAAGGCTTCGGAGTTGACGCCGTCGGCCTCGCCGGCCGCTTGCATCATTGGCGCATGCATGATCGTCAGATCGGGCACGAAACCCTGGCGTTCGTTTTCCGGGACTTCGATGAACATGTTGCGGGCAAACAGGCTGTGCCACGGGCTGTCTGTGATCACGCGGACGGACAGGCGATATCCCTGATCCGCCCCGGCATACAGATCCTGCACATACAGGTCCCGGTTCTGGTAATAGGCCAGCATCTTGGCATGCATGGCATCGAACCGTTCCGGCGCGATGGGCTTGTTGACGGGGCCCCACCAGACATTGTCATGGCTCGCGGGCGAATCGACGATGAACTTATCGTTGGCCGACCGGCCGGTGTATTTGCCGGTGTTTACCGACAAGGCACCGCCCTGTGAAACCGTGCCGAGGCCAAGACGGATTGTCGCTTCGTAAAGCGCCTCCGCCCCTAAATTCCACAACGTATTCGCGTTATTCAAAACGCCATGTTTCTCCAGCCCGTATTTGCTGATATGTGGCACCGATGGTTCCTCCGAACGGCAGCTGATTGAAAAAAAAACGTCCCAGGCACTCCGACGGGAATGCTGCGGTTCCTTATAACTCCTGACAAGAAGAGTCGGGAACACCCCCAAATGGGTGACAAAACGACACTGCGAAAGATTATCGGTCTGAAATGGCGGAGCGCAACCGACCTGCGGTTGCAACGTTTACTTTTCCTGTGTGGCGTCTCGTCGCGCCTTTTTTGCCAGCTTGGCCAGCGTCATACGGGCGCTTTCCGCATCGTAAATTGCGGTGTCAAAAGGCAACCGTGCGATCGCACCTTCGGATGCGAGATCAATGCCTTCGGGGTCAATACCGGTCATTCGCCACCCTGTCCCGGGCCGATCCAGAAGGGTGGATGCATATAGGTCGATTGCATCGGCATGGTCGGTGTTCATATGGTCAATTATATCGGCTTCGCGCTCTGCCAGTGCCACTGTTGGACGTGGATCAAATAACAGGTCGGCTGCGGTGACCCAATCGATGCGCCCAAACCCGGCAACCAGATGCGCCCGCTCCACCGTGATTGTGTAAAAGGCGAAGTCGCCGAAACCGGCAAATGCATTGGCATCGGGATGCCTGGCGAGGTACCGGGCACGCAGCGCAGGGTCGGTCGTGACCGCAGCACGTCCCTGGATCGAGACACGGGGGCCGGTCAGCGGTTCCGCGTAGCCGGTTGTCCCGTCAATCAACAGCGATACCCGGGAATCCGCCGGGATGTTTTTTGTGTGTTCGGCCAGCCCTGAAATCAGCAAAATTGGGGATGCATCATATGCTGCCGCCATCATCACCAGTGACGCGTATGGCTCGCCATCGGTGTCGCGCATCCGCGTTGCCAGCGTCGCCCGGTTGGTGGCGCGGATCAGGTTGCGGGCGGTATCCGCCGGCGAAGGTTTCACTGTCCCGCCGTCAGTCGACATCGATGGGGACGCCGGCTTCCTGTTTCGAGCGGCGAATCGCCAAGGCTGATTTTACATTGCTGACGTTGGGGGCGGCCGTGAGTTGCGAGGTCAGGAAGCGGTTATAGGTATCCCAGTCATGCGCCACGATTTTCAGCAGGAAATCGGTTTCTCCCGCCAGCATGTGGCATTCCCGGACTTCCGGCCATCCTTCGACCAGTTTTTCGAACGCGATCAGGTCCGCCTCCGCCTGGCTGACAAGGCCGACCTGGGCGAAGATAAGCACGCCGAACCCCAGCATTTCAGGATCGATGTCGGCGTGATACCCGTGGATATATCCGGCTTCTTCCAGTGCACGGACCCGGCGCAGGCAGGGTGGCGCGGATATGCCCGCTCGCCGGGCAAGCTCGACATTGGTCATGCGGCCGTCTTCCTGCAGATCGCGGAGGATGCGGCGGTCGATACGGTCGAGTTTGACCTGACTCATTTTATGTCCTGTTACGGAAGGCCGGGGAAAAACTGACTGGGTAATAATATTACAAAATCGGTCTTGCCACGCAAGCAGGCCTGCGGTGCCGCCTTGCCCGGATTCAGTGCGACCGGCATATTACGGGTCCATTCATGTTTATGACCGGCCCCGGAAGGGACGCGCTGCCTGATGTCCGAAAAATTCGCCTGGGTTCTGACCGAAGGTATGGCCGGTATGGTGACGCAGGCTGTCGGCCTTGCCGAAGCAGTCGGTCTGCCCTTCATCCAGAAAACTGTCGCGGTACAGCCGCCCTGGCGCTGGCTGCCGCCGCGATTCTGGCCGCCGGGGGTCCTGGGGACAGCCCGGGGGGACGATACATTGGCCGCGCCCTGGCCGGACCTGGTCATTTCCTGTGGCCGGAAATCCATTGGCCCGGCGCGGGAAATCCGGCGGCGCAGCGGCGGCAGGACCTTTATTGTCCATGTTCAGGACCCCCACTTACCGTCGCGCGCCTTCGATGCGGTGGTGGTAGCGTCGCATGACCGATATGCCGGTGCGAATGTGATTGAAACCAAGGGTGCCCTGCACCGGGTTACACCGGAACGGTTGCGCGCGGCGGCCGAAGAATATGCCTCGGCGCTGGCGGAATTGCCGCGCCCTCTGACAACGGTGCTGGTTGGCGGTCCCAATCGGGTTTACCAGCTGACGCCGCAGGTCATGGCCGATTTCGCAACACGACTGGCGGCCTTTGCCCGTGACAACGGGGGGACGCTTCTGGTGACACCGTCGCGGCGTACGGGGGCGGAAAACGAAGCGGTACTGCGCGAAACTCTCCGGGAGTCCCGGGCCATTGTCTGGGATGGCAGCGGTGACAATCCGTATTTCGGCTATCTGGCGCATGCGGATCAGATCGTGGCGACCTGCGATTCCGTCAGTATGGTTTCGGAAGCCTGCGCAACCGGCAAGCCCATCTATGTTTATGATCTGCCAGGTGGCAGCGAGAAATTTCGCCGGTTTCACAGCCTGTTGCAGAACGAGGGAATTACCAGGCCATTCACGGGCGTGGTTTCCGAATGGTCCTATCCCTATTTCGATGAAACGGCGGAGGTTGGCGCGGAAATCCGCCGCCGGCTGGAACGCCGGTCCTAGCGCGCTGGAAAAGTGACCGGTATTCCCAGCGACGATTGGACGCGGCGCGGCGCGGCAATGGCAATTGCCAAGATTCCGCAGAATCCCTATACCTTTTGTTGGCTGGCATTCTGCCGGCCTCCTTAATTCATCCGCTTGGAAGCGGCAGCGAAGGGCGGTCTCGTGGCTCTCGATATTGATACCTTCAGCAACGCCTCAGGCGGGTTCAGTCTTTTCAAGGCGCTGGGCCACCCTCTTGCGGCGCCGAAATTCCGCGCATTGCTGGCGCGTCTGTCCAAATGCGGGCCGGTCGCGGTGTATGACCCGCTGGGACAGGCTTCTGCCTTTGCCTCCCTGCATGACATGACCGCGCTGGATATTGCCGGTGTCTACGTTCAGGACGTGGATGCGATCGGCGGGACGGCGCTGGGCTGCACGGCCGAACCGGTCTCCGCCCTGGCGGATAGCGGCGTGAAGACTGTGCTGGTGCTGTCATTCGATGCAGCGCGATTGATCGATCATATCCGCCACCTGCTGCCGGCTGGCGCCGAAACCCAAAGTCTCGACGCCGGGCGGTTGGACGCGGCGATGCTGACCAACCGGCGGCGCTACCTGGACCCGATAAACTTCGCGACCAATTTTGCATTTTTCCGCGATTCGGACGGTCATCACACGCGGCTGGTGACGGCGAATTACTGGGGCGGGTATGGCGCAGTCGGGACAAAGTTCTGGTTCCGTCTGATGGATGATCAGGGCGAAACGCTGGCCGACTGGTGGATGGATGCGCCCGCAGCCAACGGGGTGATCACGGTTGACAGTGCCGATATTCGCCAGCGATTCGGTCTCGACGTATTTACCGGCCAGCTTTTCATCCATGTTGTCGGCGGCGCGGGGCACGACATCGTCAAATATGCGCTCGATACCTATGGTGATTCCGATACGGTGATGTCCTGCACGCATGACGCCAATGCCTGGCCATCGGACCTGTATGCGGGGCTGCCGGCGCCGGGCCCGGGGGAAACAGTCGTCCTGTGGATCCAGAACAGTCATCCCTGCCCGATCCCCGCCGGTTCGGTCGGGTTGAACGCGATGGGGTATGAAGATACCGCTTGGCTGGATGTTTCCGTTCCGGCTTTTGGCAGCTATGCGCTGGATGTTGCGGCATTATTGCCGGACCTGCGCTGGCCGGGACAGATCGAAATCCGGGCAGGCAAGCATTTCGTACGGCCACGCTATGAGGTGATAACGAAATCCGGGCGGCGCCGGATTTCCCATCCCAATGTCGAGCGGGTTGATCTTGAAGCCGATCCGCGGATTCCGGAACTGGGCAATCTGCTGGGCAAGGGATACCTGCTTCCTGCACCCGTGTTACCGCTGGACCGGTTCACGTCCTGCCTGCTGCCGACACCGATGTCGACGGCGCAGGTGGATCTGCCGGTGGCGGCAATTGTTTACAGCGCCGCTGGTGATGAGGTCGCGCGCCATACGTTCGGCAAGCTGCCCCGCAACCACGAAGCGCTGCTGGAACTCGATACCGTGCTGAATGGAAGCGGCCGCTTGCCGGAAGGATACGGCCATGTCGAACTGATGTATGATTTTGTCGATGGCGGTTCGGCGGATGGCTGGTTGCACGGGTTGTTCCGGTATACGGACCGCGAAACAGGCCATGCGGCGGATACCAGCTTCGGCGCGCATGTATTCAATACAGTGCTCACCTACCGGAACGAACCGCAATCATATTCCGGGCCGGCGCCGGGTCTGAGCACCCGGCTTTTTCTGCGTCTTGGCCCGGCACCGGTTGATACGATGTGTCACCTGATCTACCCCGCGTCGACCCCCTGGCATGCCCATTCGGACACCATGCTTGTATTGTATGATGCTACCGGAGCGGTCGTCGCCGAAAAATCCGTCGTCATTCCGTGCGGTGGCTCGCTGTACTGGCGCTACGGGGAAACTTTTGATTCGGCTGCGCGAAATGCCGCAGGCGACAATGGTTATGTCCTGATCCGGGACACAACATGCCGGTTATTCGGGTATCACGGGCTTATCAATGGGGCGGGCAGTTTCAGTCTGGACCACATGTTCGGGTTTTGAAGGCGTTGATTATTGGCGCGATGCGCCAATATGTATCTGTAGAAACCAAGAATAACAGTATTCAGGGCAGGGGCCGGTTGTAGATGAAAGCGGATTGGGACAGGCTGCGCGTCTTTCATGACGTTGCCGACGCTGGCAGTTTTACGCATGCCGGGGCGACGCTGAATCTGAGCCAGTCCGCGGTCAGTCGACAGATCAGCGCGCTTGAAGAAAGCCTGAATGTCACATTGTTTCACCGGCATGCACGGGGGCTGATGCTGACCGAGCAGGGTGAGCTGCTGTATGCGACGGTCAAGAATGTGTTCAACGAATTGGTCGTCGTCGAAGCGGAACTCAGCGAAACTCGGGAGCGTCCTTCCGGTCCGTTGAAAGTGACGACCACGGTTTCCTTCGGGTCGACCTGGTTGACGCCGCGAATCAAGGAATTTGTCGAACTTTACCCCGAAATTGATTTCAGCCTCATCCTGACGGATACGGAACTCGACGTTTCGATGCGCAAGGCCGATATCGGGATTCGACTGACACCGCCGCGCCAGTCCGACCTGATCCAGCGTCAATTGCTGACGCTGCCGACCCATGTATATGGGGCCCGGGAGTATCTCGACGCACATGGCACGCCCCAGACTCCCGAAGACCTGAATGACCATAAACTGATTGTTTATGGCGATGATTTGCCGCCCCCGGTGCCGACGATCAACTGGTTACTCGACCTTGGCGCTCGGGAAGGCGTCGCCCGGCGTCCGGCGCTTCGGGTCAATAATGTCTATGGAATCTATCGCGCGGTGCGCAGCGGCCTGGGGCTGGCAGGGTTGCCGGACTATATGATTCCCGAAGATGTTAACCTTGTGAAAGTTCTGCCTGAAATCGATGGGCCGACGATTCAGGCCTTTTTTGTGTACCCGGAAGAGCTTCGCCATTCCAAGCGTATTGGTATCTTTCGGGACTTCCTTCTAAAGAAGGTAGAAGAATCAAAAATATAGTGGTCTTTCTGGAATATTTCTCAGGTATGCATTTTGCGCATGGCTGAATTGTTAAATTCCCATTAGCAAATGATACGGCGACGCAGTATCTATCAATCACCTCGTTGTTGCATTGCAACAACACATGCTTCGACTTCCATGCAAAAGCTTGGGTTTAAGGGTTGCAAGACTCTTCGTCTTCCAGACGTGAAGCCTCCCTGTTCAAACTGCCGGTAGGACATTGTCCTACCGGCTTTTTTTTATTTTTAAACCATATGGCGAAGCTGGCATTCGTTGACGGTGCCAGGGCGGTTGCGCCCGCTGAAACGCGTTTCAGTAACGCGGCATTGATGGATCGATTTCGCGTGACCAGGCATCAACCCCGCCACGCAGGCTAATGGCATTGCTGAATTCCGTTCTGGTGCAGCCAGGCGGTCACCTGCAGGCTGCGGGCGCCGTGATGGCAGACGACGACCAGTTTCTCGTCCGTCGGCAAGCGGTCGAGGTAGCCCGGGACTTCATGCATGGGGATGTTGGTGCTGCCGTCGAACGCACATACCGCGATTTCCGGCGGGTTGCGAACATCCAGAACCGTCATCGTTTCTTCGTTTCGGCGCATTTCATCGAATTGCTGTACCGACATTTCCATTGATTGGTCCATCGCCAATTGCTCCTTGATATATGCTCTTTGCGGCAATGTGTTGGATATGGGGCGGAAAGGCAATGCGCCGGTGATCAAGCGGCTTTTTCCGCACCGATACGCGAATTTCAATCGTCTGGTGCATTGTCCAAAAAGGGAGTCGCTGCTATAGACAGCGGCGTTGGGCCCGTAGTTCAGTTGGTTAGAACAGACCGCTCATAACGGTCGGGTCGTAGGTTCGAGTCCTACCGGGCCCACCATTGACTGCCGCGACAGCCTTGCAGGTGAATGTGTCGGAAACGACCGGAACTGAAACACCCGAACTGGATATTCTGGACGGTGTACCGGACCCGGTGATCCTGCTGGATGCGGCCCGCAAGGTCATTCGCCTGAATCAGGCGGCCCTGCGATTTTTCGAGATAGATTTTCAGGGGCGTGACCTGACCTTTCTGATACGGCACCCGAATGTTCTGGCTGCCGTTGATGCCGTGTTGGCTGGCAAGGGCGTGCAACAGGACGACGTCACCATCGCCCGCGATGTGCCGCGACAGTTTACCGTAGATGTATCGCCGGTGCGGACGGGTGAAAACGCCAATGAACAGGGTGCGATGCTGGTCATGCATGATGTGACCGCAGAGCGTAATGCCGAAGAAATGCGCGCCGATTTCGTTGCCAATGTCAGTCACGAACTGCGTTCACCGTTGTCGTCGCTGGTGGGTTTCATCGAAACACTGCGCGGACCGGCACGCGACGACCCGGAAGCCCGCACCCGGTTCCTGGGCATCATGGAAAGCGAAGCGCAGCGGATGACGCGGCTGATCGGCGATCTGTTGTCGCTCTCCAAGGTGGAGGCTGATAAACACATCCCGCCGGAAGATTATGTAAAACTGCCGGATCTGCTGGGCAGCATTGCCGATTCATTCTCTGTCCGCGCCGCGAAGCGGAATATGGGCATTGATCTGGATATTGACCTGGATCTGCCGGCTGTGATTGGCGAACAGGACGAATTGACAATTGTTTTTCAGAACCTGATTGCCAATGCCATCAGCTATGGGCGGGAAGGCACGCGAATACGCATTTCGGTCAAGCCGGTTGACCGTATTCCCAATGCCGGTGATCCCGGTATCGCCATATGTGTTGCCGATAGCGGCGATGGCGTCGCCCCGGAACAGATACCGCGCCTGACCGAACGGTTCTATCGCGTGGATAAGGGGCGGTCGCGATCAATGGGCGGTACGGGGCTGGGGTTGGCCATCGTCAAGCATATCATCAGCCGCCATCGTGGCAGGCTTGCCATTGAAAGCACGGTCGGTGAAGGCAGCCGATTTACCGTGTATCTGCCGCGGGACCAGGAGCCGCCGCACCGCTGAACCGTGCGAAACCCGCCTGCGTCAAACGGGCTCACAGGCCGTCATAAAACTGTAACACGACTGTCATAAAAGGGCAGTGTCGGGAGCCTAGGTTGCGCCGGTCGGTAGGATGAGCCTGCCGTTGAAGCGAGCAGACTGCAAGGAGATAGCAAAAGATGCTCAAGAATATTCTGGCCCTGAGTGCCGTTGCCCTGATTGGCGCGACCGGTATGGCGGAAGCCCGCGACCAGATTCGCATTGTCGGATCTTCTACCGTATTTCCGTTTTCCACCACTGTTGCCGAACGTTTCGGCAAGACGACAGATTTCAAGACCCCGGTCGTTGAAAGCACCGGTTCCGGCGGTGGCTTGAAGTTGTTCTGTTCCGGTGCCGGTGTTGATACGCCGGATATCACCAATGCCTCACGTCGGATCAAGTCGTCCGAAGTCGCGCTTTGCGCCAAGAACGGCGTCAAGGAAATCATCGAGGTAAAGGTCGGTTATGACGGTATCGTCATCGCCAATACCCGCAAGGCAAAACAGTTCGATCTGTCACGCAAGGAAATATTTCTCGCCTTGGCCAAGGACATCATGGTCTACGGAAAAATTGTTCCGAACCCGAACAAAACCTGGAAAGACGTGAACGCGGCACTGCCGGCGATCAGGATCGAAGTCATGGGCCCGCCGCCGACCTCCGGCACGCGCGATGCCTTCGTTGAACTCGCCATGGAAAAGGGCTGCAGCGATATTCCAGAAATCAAGGCGATGAAGAAAACCGACAAGAATGGCTTCAAGGCGCTTTGCCACACGATGCGTGAAGACGGCGCCTTCATTGAAGCGGGCGAAAACGACAACCTGATCGTCCAGAAGCTGAACGCCAATCCGGATGCCTTCGGTATTTTTGGTTACAGCTTCCTCGACCAGAACTCGGATACGGTTCAGGGCAGCAAGATTGGCGGCATGGACCCGACATTCGAAAACATTGCCGATGGCAAATACCCGGTGTCGCGTCCGCTGTTCTTCTACGTCAAGAAAGCACATATCGGAACAGTTCCGGGTATCCAGGAATTCATGACCGAGTTCACCGCCGAATCGACCTGGGGTGAAGAAGGTTACCTCACCGACAAGGGTTTGATCCCGCTGGGCGATGCCGAGCGCAAGGACTGGTCCAACAAGGTAAATAGTCTTGCCAATCTCTCCATGTAGAGCGGCTTCTGTGAACACCCTCGCCCGTGCCAGCTTTATCGGCACGTCACGGGCGAGGCGTGTACAGAAGAACATCGAACGGGCCGCGATGGCCGTACTTATTCTGTGCGCCACCGTTGCCATCCTCACCACAATCGGTATCGTTTTTTCCCTTTTATTCGAATCTCTCAGGTTTTTTTCGCAGGTCCCCATTACGGATTTCCTGTTTGGCCTGAACTGGAGCCCGCAAACCGCGATGCGCTCGGACCAGGTCGGTGCCAGCGGCTCCTTCGGTGCGGTTCCATTACTGGCCGGGACGTTCCTGATCAGTGCGATCGCAATGACGGTTGCGGTACCTTTCGGCCTGTTATCGGCTATTTATCTTTCCGAATACGCGTCAAGACGGGCACGCGATATCCTCAAGCCACTGCTTGAAATTCTCGCCGGGATCCCGACGGTCGTTTATGGCTTCTTTGCCGCCCTTGTCGTGGCGCCGATGATCCGCGATGCCGGTAGCGGCGTTGGGCTCGATATTTCATCGGAAAGCGCGCTGGCCGCAGGGGCTGTCATGGGCATCATGATTATCCCCTTTATCTCGTCCCTGTCGGATGATGCGCTGGCCGCTGTACCGGACTCGCTCCGTCAGGCCGGGTACGGGCTTGGGGCCACACAGGCGGAAACCATCCGGCAGGTGATCCTGCCCGCGGCGCTGCCAGGGATATCAGGCGGCATCCTGCTGGCCATGTCCCGTGCCGTCGGCGAAACAATGATTGTTGTGATGGCGGCCGGGCTGGCTGCAAACCTGACCGCAAATCCATTGGCGGCGGTGACGACTGTCACCGCGCAGATTGTCGCGCTGCTGACCGGCGACCAGGAATTTGACAGCGCCAAAACATTATCGGCCTTCGCGCTTGGCCTTCTGTTGTTCCTTATCACGCTGGTCTTCAACGTTGCGGCGTTGCGGATCGTTCGAAAGTACAGGCAGCAATATGACTGACACCGCCAATCGTGCTTATGGCAACAGCGAAAAGATTGCCGCCAGTCTCGCCGCGCGTCACCGTTCGGAGAAATGGTTTCGGGGAATAGGCTTCGCCGCAATTGTCGCTGCGCTGGGCTTCCTCGCCTTCATGATTCTCTCGATCGGTTCGACGGGATACAAGGCTTTTCAGCAAACCTATGTGCAGCTTGAAATCAATTTCGATGCCGATGTAATCGACCCGGAAGGCACGCGCGACCCGGCCGTATTGTCCAGGGCCAATTATCAGGGGCTCGTTCGCAAGGCGTTGCGGGATATGTTCCCGGACGTGAAAAGCCGGCGTGACCGGCGCAGCCTGAACGACACGGTCAGTAGTGTGGGCCAGTTCGAACTGATGGACATGGTGCTGGCCGACCCCTCGCTGATCGGGACCACCAGAACCGTATGGCTGACGGCGTCCGACGATTTCGACATGGCGATGAAAGGCAGTATTCCCCTGGATGTGCCACAGGATGAACGGCGCATTAGCGACAAGCAGATCTCCTGGCTGGACAAGCTGAACAGCGAAGGTCGCCTGGAAAGCCGGTTTAATTCCCGGTTCTTTACATCTGGCGATTCACGCGAACCCGAACAGGCCGGCATTCTGGCGGCGCTGGTCGGGACCGGGTTCAGCCTGCTCGTCTGTTTCGCTTTTGCCTTTCCGGTCGGCGTGTTGTCCGCGGTTTATCTGGAGATGTTCGCACCACGGAACCGCATCAGCGACATTATCGAAATCAATATCAACAACCTTGCGGCTGTCCCGTCCATCGTGTTCGGGTTGCTTGGTCTGGCGATGCTTCTTGGCGTCTTCGGCATGCCGCGATCCTCGCCGCTGGTCGGTGGTATGGTTCTGGCGCTGATGACCCTGCCGACGATTATTGTTGCGGCGCGCGCCTCGCTGAAGGCGGTGCCGCCGTCGTTGCGGGACGCGGCCCTCGGCCTTGGCGCCAGTGAAATGCAGGCAGTGTTCCATCATGTGGTGCCGCTCGGCGCTGCCCGGGAATGCTGACCGGCGCCATCATCGGCATGGCGCAGGCCCTCGGCGAAACCGCGCCCCTGCTGATGATCGGCATGGTCGCCTTCATCGTCGATATTCCCGGCAGTGTCCTGGATCCGGCAACGGCATTGCCCGTACAGATCTTCCTGTGGGCGGATAGCCCGGAGCGCGGCTTCGCCGAGACGAACGGCTGCTGCAATTCTGGTACTGCTCGGCTTTCTGGTCGTGATGAATCTGGTTGCGATTATCTTGCGTAAAAAATTCGAACAACGTTGGTAGGGAACATCAAGAAAATGAACGAGACAGCGATGCATCTCGCGCCCGAGACACCGATCGATCTGGCCGAGAATTCCAAAATCAGCGCCAAGAATGTCGACGTCTACTACGGTGATACGCGCGCCATCAAGGGCGTCTCGCTGGACATTCCTGAACGGCAGGTGACGGCGCTGATCGGCCCGTCCGGCTGCGGCAAGTCGACCTTCCTGCGCTGCGATCAACCGCATGAACGACGTGATCGAAGGCTGCCGGGTGACCGGAGAGATCATCCTGGATGGGCAGAACATCCTACGATCCCCGATGTGGATGTCGTCTAGTTGCGCGCCCGCGTCGGCATGGTGTTCCAGAAGCCCGAACCCGTTTCCGAAATCGATTTATGACAATGTCGCCTACGGCCCGCGCATCCACGGCTGGCACGTCGAGCAAGAGCGAGCTCGACGATATCGTCGAACACAGCCTGCAGCAGGCCGGCCTGTTGTGACGAGGTCAGGACCGCCTGGACGAACCGGGTACCGGCCTGTCAGGCGGGCAGCAGCAACGGCTTGTGTATTGCCCGCGCCGATCGCCGTGAACCCGGAAGTCATCCTGATGGACGAGCCCTGCTCGGCGCTGGACCCGATCGCGACCGCCCGGATCGAGGAGCTGATCGACGAAATGCGGCAAGAACTACACTATCGTGATCGTCACGCATTCGATGCAGCAGGCCGCCCGCGTGTCGCAGCGCACGGCGTTTTTCCATCTGGGTGACCTCGTCGAGCAGGGCGAGCAACCCAGATATTCACCAAACCCCGAGGACGAGCGCACCGCAGTCCTACATCACGGGCCGGTTCGGCTAGGCGAAAGGCAGCGTCATGGCAGGCAACCATATCGTCACATCGTTTGATGACGACCTGAGCCGACTCGACAGCATGATCGCCGCAATGGGCGGCCTCGCCGAGGCGCAGCTTGCACAGGCGATCGACGCACTCGTCAAGCGTGACGCGGCGCTCGCGGAAACCATCGCTGCCCGCGATGACGATGATCGATGACCTGGAGCGCGAGGTCGATTTGTTCACCGTTGAAGTGCTGACCCGGCGCCAGCCGCTGGCGGCAGACCTTCGCAGAGTCATTTCGGCGTTGAAGGCGGCGAATGACCTCGAACGGATCGGCGACCTTTCCCGCAATATCTGCAAGCGTACAATGGCGCTGTCCCGCGCGCCGGCGATGGGCAGTGCGATGGGAACGGTCGCCCGGATGGGGCATCTGGTCCAGGAAATGATCCGCAATATTCTCGACGCCTATATCGCACAGGACTGTGGCAATGGCGGATGACGTCTGGATACGGGATCAGGAAGTCGACCTGCTGCATACCAGCCTGTTCCGCGAATTGCTGACCTATATGATGGAAGACCCGCGGCACATCACCGCCTGCACCCATCTGCTGTTCATCGCCAAGCAACATCGAACGCATCGGCGACCACGTTACCAATATTGCCGAATACATTCGGTTGATGGTGGTCGGCGAGGTGAACGAAGAAGCCCGCCCCAAGGACGACCAGAGCAGCCTGACCGTCGTGTCGCCTGAATGAAGCGCTGTACTGGAACCTGATACGGGAACCCCATGAAACCTTATATACTTATTGTCGAGGATGAAGCGCCACAGGCGGAAATGCTGTCCTATAACCTGGAACGCGAAGGGTACCGCACCCGGGTCGCCAGCGATGGCGATGAAGCACTTGCTGTTACGTCGGAAGAAGCGCCGGACCTTGTCGTTCTGGATTGGATGCTGCCGGTAGTATCCGGCATCGAAGTGTGCCGCCAGTTGCGGCGCCGGGTTGATTCCAAGCATTTACCGATTATCATGCTAACCGCACGCGGTGAAGAAACGGACCGTGTTCGCGGGCTCGATTCCGGCGCAGATGACTATATGGTCAAACCCTATTCGCCCGGTGAAATGGTTGCGCGTATCCGGGCATCGTTGCGCCGCTCGCGCCCGGTTTCGGCGATGAGACCCTGGAATATGCCGGTATCGTTATGGATCTGGCGGCCCACAAGGTGACGTTTGGCGGAAAATCCGTACATCTGGGACCGACAGAATACCGGCTGCTGCTCACCCTGATTGAGCGGCCGGGCCGCGTATTTTCCCGCGAACGGTTGCTCGATCTGGCCTGGGGCCGGGAAATTTATGTCGAACAGCGTACAGTCGATGTGCATATCCGGCGCCTGCGCAAGGCGCTGGCGGATGCCGGTGGCAACGACCTTATCCGCACGGTGCGCGGCGCGGGCTACTCGCTGGATACAGAAGTCTGCTGACGGGTTCTTGCAGCGGGCCGCTTCCGGCCTGATATATTCCGTGTCATGGCACTGGAAAAATGAGCAGCGGGCCCATGTATGAACCCGCGACACAAAACGAACGGGATGAACTGGCCCGGCTGCGGAAACTGGCCACGCTGTTTGATGCGTCGATTCCCGTTCCCGGCACAGGGTTCAGTTTCGGGCTGGATGCGTTGATCGGCTTGCTGCCCGGTGGCGGCGATCTGGTTTCTTCCGCTGTTTCCCTGTGGATTATCATTCGTGGCCGGCGGCTTGGCGCGCGACGGCGCACGGTGCTGCGGATGCTGTGGAACCTGCTACTTGATTTCGTCATCGGCGCCATTCCGCTCGCCGGTGACCTGTTCGATGCGTTCTGGAAAGCCAATCTGCGTAATCTTACCCTGATAGAGCGGGACCTTCACCGGCGGGTGACCCGTTTGAAATAGCCGTCAGGATACCGGCAGGCTTCCGGCGGGTCGGGCGCGGCGCATCGCGCCAAGGGCGAAGGCCGTGAATCCGACGGACAGAACGGCAACGCAGATCCACAACAACAGGGTATATTTATGCGCGCCGCCGCTGAAGCCCTGTACCGCCGGGTGGCCGTTGAAGAAATACAGCGCCGCACCAGCTATTGCCGCAGAAAAGGCGATCAGAAAACTCCACAGCGGAATGTCGCGACCGCCGAACAGGGAAAAGACAATCACCGGGGCCAGGAACATTGATGCCGTGCCCGAAACCGCGACGGCGGCATACAGGTCCTCGGTTCCCGCCAGCAGGAACAGCAATCCGCCCAGCATGAACAGCGCCATGGCGATCCGGCCATTGCTTGCCGTCGGCGCGCCGATCCGCATTTCGATTACCGCCAGCCTTGCCGCCGAGGACAGGGCGGAATCCAGTGTCGACATGGCCGATACCAGCAATGCGGCATTCAGGCAGAACATGACGGCCGGACTGAACAGTCGCAGCCATACGGTCCCCATGGCTTCACCGGCATTTGCCAGCAATCCTGCCTGCGTTCCGAACAGGCCGAACACGAATATGCAGACAGCGGAAATCCAGAAAGCATGCAGAAAGGAAAGCCGTGTGGTTCGGCGCTCTGCCAGAAATCCGCGGTCGAGCATCACCGGGTCATGCGCTGGATAGCTGAGCACCTGCAGCGCCGCGACCGCCAGCAGGACCCAGCCGGGTGCGGGACCGGCGACGCCCTGTGCCGACAGCACGGCGCCGAGGTTGAATTCCGGGGCGGTGAACAGGGCGATTGCCGCGCCGGTGAGGACGACAAGAAAGAACAGCATCTGTGCGACATCGGTGCGGAGCGACGCCCGTAGCCCGCCCATCATCGAATAGCCGAGCCCGACAAGGGCAAAAGCGGCAATGGCAATTTCGCGAATATAGGGCTGGCCGGCGAAGACACCGGCAAAGATAACGCCGACCACCAGCAGGTTGGCGAAGACTTCCGACATCAGCCGCAGGGCGACGACGGCGTTGTAACAGGTGACACCGGCCCGCCCGAACCTGTTGCGCAGGAAGTCCTGAAAGGACCCGGCCCCGTGCCGGAATCGGACCTGATCAACAATCGCCGCGCCGGTCAGGAAGGACGCGTAATAGGCGGTATAGGCCAGCACACCGGCGATACCGTAATAAAAGCCAAGGATGGCTGCATTCATCAGCGAGCGTGCGAAAATCCAGGTCGTGACCTGACTCAGTACCAGGGTCCACAATCCCGGTGCCCGGCCGGAGTCGTCCTGCCCGGAGAAAAAACCCGCCACGCCGGCGACACGCGGTGACAAAAACACACAGACAACGGCTGTAACGGCAACGAAGGCGACGAGCGCCAGCGGTTCGGCAAAAAACGACAAGATGGATAGTTCCTGATGCATACCCGAACACCACAGATAGCGCTTGATCAGGCGTCTGTCGCCTCACGATTTCGCGATTCACAGGTTATCGGCGCGAACTGAATGGTCCCGCACAAATGCAGATTTTGGACCATGCATCGGGACCGGGTATCTCCTAGTATCCGCCTCCGATGCACCGGGAATGGAGAAAATCTATGTTAACCGACGATATGAAGCGGGTGATACGCGAACAGAAACTCGGTTTTGTGGCGAGCGTCGATGCGGATGGCATGCCCAATCTGTCGCCAAAGGCGACGTTTATCGTGTTGGATGACAACACGATCGCCTTCACGGAACTGCGTTCGCCCAACACCATGCGCAATATTGCTGCCAATCCCGAGGTGGAATTGAACTTTGTCGACCCCTTTGTGCGCAAGGGCTACCGGTTTCGCGGGCAGGCTGTTGCGGTGGCGCGGGATGCGGCCGGGTTCGATACCCTGTTTGCTGCCTTCGGCGATATGGGCAATCTGTCGGACCACGTTCGTGCGGTGGTCAGCATTGACGTTCAAGAAGCCGAACCCCTGATATCCCCCGCCTATGACCGGGGTCTCACCGAAACCGGCCTGCGCCAGGACTGGACCCGCAAGTTTGAGGCAATACAGCCGGGTGGGAAATTCGACAGAGGCGCGTGAACCCGGTGGTATTCGGCGGGACCAAGCCGATAGCTTATTTGACTGTAAGCGTATCCAGAAATTCCAGCAGCGGTTCGATGGGCGGGGCCGTGCCGCCGATTTTATAAAGGGTGACGTCGATCCAGTAGCCGTTGCGATACGCATGCGCGGTAATATTGGTCTGCGTGGCAGGCATGCCCATCACGCGGTCGAAATGCATGGTGCTGATGGCGAAACCATTGCGGCTGCTGTGCTGTACGTCCCGCGCATCCTTGTACTGCGGATGCGGGTTGGCCCAGAAATGGTCCCGGCATGACTCGCCGGAATCGCAGGCATCGGTCTGGTCGAGGAATATTGAAAAATTGAGCGACCGGCTGTTGCTGACCAGATAATAGAAAACGCCCGTGCCATCCGGCTTCAATCGTTCTTCCGCCAGCGCCCAGTCTGATTCCGGCAGTTGCACGGCCCAGTCTTCACCCTTGACCGACAAGGCGATGGTGCCATCCATATTCACCATATCGGCGCGCGCCCCGGATGACAGAAATATCAGCATCGCGCCCAGGGCGATCGTAAACCGTTGCATATTCATCCTGTCACCCTGTTTCGAGTCATCCCGGTACCGACGCCGCGGACTATATCGAATGGCGGCTGTCCCTTGAAACCCGAAAACAAAGCATTATATTCCTATATTTGCCGGATGGGGGTGTTTCGGGGCAATCTTGCGGAATGTCAATCTTTGTCAATCAATGACAATAATTACACAGATTGCCCGCGGGTTGGAATGTCAACCAATGCCAACTTATGTATAGCAATGACAATCGGAAAGAGTGTTTTTGCGCAGGAAGGAATAGTCAGATGGAAAGTGCGACACATCGGATAGCGGCCTTTGCGGCGGATCTCGGGTTTGAGGATCTGCCGGCGGCAGTCGTCGAACGCGCCCGGCTGCTCGTGCTCGACGCGGCCGGAATCATGGTTCGGGCGCGACATGAATCGGAATCGACACCGTCACTGATCGCTGCCGCTGAACGGCTCGGCTTTGGCGGGGGCGATTGCACTGTGATCGGCGACTCCCGGCGCTATACGCCATCGGCCGCGGCATTGATAAACGGCACGCTGGCCCATTCGCTCGATTTTGATGACACCCATGCCGAAGCCTCGCTGCACGCTTCCGCGCCGATTGTGTCCGCGGCGATGGCGGCGGCGGAAATGTCCGGTGCTTCGGGGCGCGATTTCATTACGGCGGTCGTGGCCGGATACGAAGTGCAGATCAGGCTCAGCCTCGCGCTTGATCCATCAGCGCATTACGACCGCGGTTTCCATCCGACCGCGACCTGCGGTGTGTTCGGTGCGACCATTGCCGCCGGCCGGTTGCTTGGTCTGGACGCGGCTGGAATTGAAAGTGCGCTCGGGATCGCACTGTCGCAGGCCGCGGGCTCGCTGCAGTTCCTGGCCGATGGCGCCTGGACCAAGCGGTCGCATGTCGGGCAGGCGGCGCAGAACGGGTTGATGGCGGCAACCCTGGCGGCCGAAGGCTTCAAGGGACCCAAAGAAGCCATTGAAGGGAAACGTGGATTCCTGCGGGCCTATGCCCCGGACGCGGATGCGGCGAAGGCGACGGCGGGTTTGGGGGCCGCGTGGGAAACCTTGCGGCTCGCGGTCAAGCCTTACCCATCCTGCCGCTATACGCATGCGGCGATGGACGCCTTGGCGACGCTGAAACAGGAACATGATATCCGCGCCGAGGATATCGAGGCGGTTGAAATCGGCCTGCCGGAAACCGGCTGGAAAATTGTCGGTGAGCCGGAAGATGACAAGCGGAACCCTCAAAGCGTCGTGGATGGGCAGTTTTCCATGCCGTTCTGCGCTGCCGTGGTGCTGCGCGAGGGCACGCTGAGCTGGGACCATTACGCAACCCACCTGACCGATCCGGATACCCGCGCGCTTGGCCAGCTTGTGTCGACGATTGTCGATCCGCAGGCGCAGGCCGCCTATCCGGCGAATATGGCCGGTGTCGCGCGGGTGACATCGCGGGGTGAAACTTTTGAGGCCTTCGTCGAAGTGCCAAAGGGCGAGCCTGGAAATTTCCTTGATGAATCGGAATTTCTGGAGAAATTCAATACGCTGTGCGGCCCCTACATGTCGAAAGACGCGATGGACCGCTTTGCCAGGGGGCTGTTGACGCTTGATCAGGCGAATAGTGTGTCTTCGGTGCTGGGCTTCGGTCAGGCTGGCTGATCGGGGGTGTTTTGCGCGATTGCTTCGGACCCGAACCACGCCTATGTTCCGCCCAGAATTCAGCCGCATCCGGTAGACCACATATGACTGACCAGAGCCATATCCGTAATTTCGCGATCATTGCCCATATTGATCATGGCAAGTCGACGCTTGCCGACCGCCTGATCGAAATGGCGGGGTCGATGGAAACGCGCGAGATGAAGGCGCAGTTGCTTGATTCCATGGATATCGAGCGCGAGCGCGGTATCACGATCAAGGCGCAGACGGTACGGCTGAAATACAAGGCGAATAACGGCGAAGATTACGTGATGAACCTGATCGACACGCCCGGCCATGTCGATTTCGCGTATGAGGTCAGCCGAAGTCTGGCGGCATGCGAAGGGTCGATTCTGCTGGTTGATGCCAGCCAGGGGGTCGAGGCGCAGACGCTGGCCAATGTCTATCTGGCGCTCGACAACGATCATGAAATTGTCACGGTGCTGAACAAGGTCGACCTGCCTTCGGCGGAACCCGACCGTATTCGCCAGCAGATCGAAGATGTCATCGGGCTGGATGCCAGCAATTCTATCGCGATTTCGGCGAAGACCGGCAAGGGGGTCGACGAGGTGCTGGAAGCGCTGGTCGAACAATTGCCGCCGCCGACGGGCGAACCGGACGCGCCGTTGCGCGCGCTGCTGGTCGATAGCTGGTATGACGCCTATCTCGGTGTCGTGGCGCTGGTTCGCGTGGTCGATGGGACACTGACCAAGGGGCAGCGTGTCCGCATGATGTCTACCGGCTCCGCCCACCCGGTGGATCGTGTCGGCGTCTTCACGCCCAAGGGCGTAATGATCGACCGGCTTGGCCCCGGTGAAATAGGCTTCATTACCGCATCAATCAAATCAGTCGCGGATTGCAAGGTCGGGGACACGCTGACAGATGACCGCGTGCCGGCAACCGCGCCGCTGGCCGGTTTCAAGCCCTCCGTCCCGGTCGTGTTCTGCGGGTTGTTCCCGGTTGATGCGGCGGACTACGACGATTTGCGTGAAAGCCTGTCGCGGCTGGCGCTGAATGATTCAAGCTTCCAGTACGAACCGGAAACCTCGGCGGCGCTGGGCTTCGGGTTCCGCTGCGGTTGCCTTGGGCTGCTGCATCTGGAAATCGTCCAGGAACGGCTGGAACGGGAATTCAACCTCGACCTGATCACGACGGCGCCATCGGTCGTCTATCAGATCAAGCTGACCAATGGTCAGGAAATCACCCTGCACAATCCGGCCGACTATCCCGATGTGATGCAGATCGACACCATTGCCGAACCCTGGATCAAGGCGACGATCATGGCGCCGGACGAATATCTTGGCGGGATCCTGTCGCTCTGCACCGACCGGCGCGGTGAACAGGTCGAGCTGACCTATGTCGGCGAGCGGGCGATGGCGGTTTATATGTTGCCACTGAACGAGGTGGTGTTCGATTTCTACGATCGGTTGAAATCAATCAGCCGGGGCTATGCCAGTTTCGATTATGAAATCGCGGAATACCGCGAAGGCGATCTGGTCAAGGTCGGCATTCTGGTCAATACAGAACCGGTCGATGCACTGGCGCTGATTACGCATAAATCTCAGGCGGAACGACGCGGCCGTCAGCTGTGTGAACGGCTGAAAACGCTGATCCCGCGCCAGCTGTTCAAGATCGCCATTCAGGCGTCGATCGGCGGCAAGGTGATTGCCCGCGAAACCGTCAGCGCGTTGCGCAAGGATGTGACCGCGAAATGCTATGGCGGCGATATCACGCGAAAGCGCAAGCTTCTGGAAAAACAGAAAAAGGGCAAGAAGCGGATGCGCCAGTTCGGCCAGGTCGAAATTCCGCAATCCGCCTTCCTGGAAGCGCTGCGAATGGAAGACCGCTAGGGTCCGCTATGCCTTTTAAGGATTAGTGTCGCAACCCGCTGGGTCGTGCCGGCCGGCGGCCCAGCCGCAGGAAAAGCGCGCCAAGCACCAGAAAAAAGACGAACAGGATCGTGATCGCTTCCCAGGTCGGCCGCAGCAGCAGATGGGGGACGATGACCCCATCCCACAAGGCCGGGAAATGCAGGTGCCGCTGGATAACGACCTGCATCAGATTCAGACTTTCGATATCGGCATTGGCCCATACCTGCCCGGCGACCGCCGTGACATCGGTGCCGACAAGCCATATGGCCACGCCGGACAACAGGGTGATCAGCGCTAACGCAACAAAGAACCGGCCGAGAAAACGCAGTACAGACACGCGGAGTCCCATCCTATTTCATGCGATTTGCGACACCGTAACACGCATAGGGGATGGCGGAAACCGTTGCTTGCACAGGCGAAAGCAAGAATGTAGTGTCCGCCCCGCCGACCGATCAGGTCTGGCCGTGGAAGGGTGGCCGAGTGGCTTAAGGCGCACGCTTGGAAAGCGTGTTTAGGGCAACCTAACGCGGGTTCGAATCCCGCTCCTTCCGCCACCAAACAAATTAACTTATTGAAATTATTAATATAATAAACGGTTTGGTATTCCAGCCCTCCACCCAGCCCCACATTACGTGATCGCTTGTGATCTTATACGCCTGTCCTGAACAGGGTTGCGCAGCATGGCCCCATGCAGGCCCGAGTTCTTCTCCCTAGTCAGTGGGCTGGCCAGATCGCCGGGTAGGCATTGCCGATCCAATCGGCAGGATTCCGGTCAGCATTAACCAGCGATGCGCGGAAGCCAGACGGGGGCCACATGGCCCGGAAAACCGATGCCCTCCCCCCATATGGATTTGCCTCTCTCTGCACGGGGTGAGAACGCCGGAGCAATAATCCACCACTGAAGCGGCCAGATTGTCTGGTTGTTGGCCGGAGTAAAAATCCGCCAGTGGTAAGCTTTCTGCATTTTGCAGAGGGCGGGGATGAAGCAAGTGGAATTGTATGGTCGCGTGCGTTATGCGGTAAAAATTCAAGGTATGAGCCGCCGCGAAGCGGCAAGGTTGTTCGGCATTGACCGTCGCACGGTTGATAAGATGTTGGCGTTCTCGACCCCACCTGGCTATCGCCGCAAGAAGGCGCCGAACCGGCCCAAGCTTGATCCGTTTGTCGGTATTATCGACCAGATCCTTGAGGACGATACCAAACGTCTGAAGAAGCAGCGTCATACGTCGAAGCGGATCTTTGAGCGGCTTCGTGATGAATATGGCTTTGCCGGTGGCATCACCATCGTGAAGGATTATGTTTTTGCCGCCCGGCAACGTCAGCGGGAGATGTACGTGCCGTTGAGCCATTCTCCGGGCCATGCCCAGGCAGATTTTGGTGAAGCGGATGCAGTCATCGGCGGCATCCAGTGCCGGGCCCATTATTTTGTCATGAGCCTTCCTCATAGCGACGCCTGTTTCGTTTGTGCTTATCCCGCAGCGACCACGGAAGCATGGCTAGATGGCCACAACAGGGCCTTCAGCTTCTTTGGCGGCATCCCTAAATCGATCCTGTATGATAACGACAAGGTTCTGGTGGCGCGGATATTGCCAGATGGCACACGACAACGGACACGGGCATTCAGCGGCCTCCAGTCTCATTATCTTTTTGAAGATCGTTATGGCCGCCCAGCCAAAGGGAACGACAAGGGTAACGTGGAAGGCATCGTCGGTTTTGCCCGCCGGAACTTCATGGTGCCGGTTCCACAGTTCGAGAGTTGGGATGCCTTCAATGCTCACCTGGAAGAGCAATGCCGCAAGCGCCAACGTGATGTTTTGCGTGGCGAGCGCGAGAGTATCGGTGCGCGGCTTGTTCGTGATCAGGATGTGCTGGCAGACTTGCCTCCCGTCCTGTTCGATGCCTGTGATAGACAGGCCACGCGGGTCAGTTCCCTATCCCTGGTACGGTATCGAAACAATGATTATTCGGTGCCCGTCGCCTTTGGCCATCAGGACGTCTGGGTCCGTAGCTATGTCCATGAGGTCATCATCGGCTGCGCCAGTGAGGAGATCGCTCGTCATCCCCGTTCCTATGATCGGGAGGATCTGATCTTCAACCCGATCCACTATCTGCCTTTGCTGGAGAAGAAGGTCGGTGCCCTGGACCAGGCGGCGCCGTTGGTGGGTTGGGATCTGCCAGATGTATTCGTAACTCTGCGTCGCCTCCTTGAAGCCCGGATGGGCAAACCGGGGAAGCGGGAGTACGTACAGGTCCTAAGGCTGCTTGAGATATTCGACCTCAATGACCTACATGGCGCGATCAGAGATGCCCTGCGCTTAAGCGCGATTAGCTTTGACGCCGTTAAACATCTGCTGCTGTGCCGCATAGAGCGGCGTCCGCCAAAGCTCAATCTGGACATCTATCCTTATCTGCCACGGGCTCAGGTGGCGACGACATCGGCGGCCAGTTACATGAACTTACTGCACGGGGCGAAGAGAACCGATAGCTCTGATAAGGAAGTAATGGGCGGTGCATTATGACCGATACGCCACAGCTCTTGCTATCCCATCACCTGAAAGCGCTCAGGCTCCCCACCTTCCTCAGGGAATACGACAAGCTGGCCCGCCAATGCGCCGCCGAGGGTGTCGATCATGTCCGCTATCTCGTCCGCCTGACCGAACTGGAATTGATCGACCGGGAACGCCGCATGGTCGAACGGCGGATCAGACTGGCCAAGTTCCCCGCCGTCAAAAGTCTGGACAGCTTCGACTTCAAAGCCATCCCATCGCTGAACAAGATGATGGTTCTAGAACTGGCCCGATGTGAATATGTCGAGCGACGTGAGAACGTTATCGCGCTCGGTAACTCAGGCACCGGTAAAACCCATATCGCCCTCGGTCTCGGCCTGGCGGCTTGCCAGAAAGGCCTCAGTGTTGGATTTACCACGGCGGCCGCCCTGGTCCACGAGTTGATGGAGGCCAGGGATGAGAAACGCCTGCTGCGGTTCCAAAAACAATTGGCAAAATACAAGCTGCTGATTATCGATGAGCTGGGCTTCGTGCCACTCAGCAAAACAGGGGCCGAGCTTTTATTCGAGGTGTTCTCTCAGCGTTACGAGCGTGGCTCAACCCTGCTGACCAGCAATCTCCCCTTCGATGAATGGACCGAGGTGTTCGGATCCGAACGCCTGACAGGGGCTTTGCTCGACCGCCTAACCCACCACGTTCATATCCTCGAGATGAACGGCGACAGTTACCGCCTGAACCAGAGCCAAAAACGGCAGACCCCCCAAAAAACCTGACCAACGAGAACATGGTTGACCCGGTGGGCCCACAGGCACCTCCCGCGCTGCTTCGCTCCGCGTAACGCTAAAGCGCTACGCAAAGCAGCACGGGTCCCTCCTATGGACTAACGGGACAACCCGCAACACCGAGTATTACATCATACAAAGTGGTGTACTTTTACTCCGGCCAATGGTGTATTTTTACTCCGGCGTTGACAAAGATTTCCCCGGTTAACTCAGCCTCAACCCTCGACGAGTCGGCGCCAAAATGCCCACTAAGTTGAACGATTTCTTCAATCCAATATAGCCTGCGGTCGATCGCAGCCTGCGAAATAATAGCGCTCATTTTGTATTGGTCCCTGCCCTGTTGCACCAACTATTGCAATGTTTTCTGGGAGATAGACTATCTGACCGCAGAGCGACCGTAAATCTCTTCACTGTCCTGACAGACTGCTGACCTGTGGGAAAGAGGGCTTTCGGGCGTTAAAATAAGGGGCGGGGACTATACCCGCCCCCGTTACGCGTCCGATCCCATGTTGCAATCCAGCCGATATAGCCCGCAGGGCATGACTAGAAGATCCCAGCCGATATCCTGCGATTCTTTCGCGCCAGAGAGCCGCACAGCGGCGAGGCCGCACCGGAGTGTGTAGACCACCAACAAACCCGAGATCGGAATCGACGAGTCTCCTAGCGCGGTACGGGGGCTGTTACGATGGGCAGCGGGCGTGTGTCTGGGCAGATGTAAAGAATCCCGACGGTTTTACACTGAATCGACGGATGCGGCTGCACGGCTGCCGGGTGACATTACGCGATAACAATGGGTTATTGTCTATTTTTGCGTGTGGCCCGTTTTTTGCGGTTGCATCCGGTAGAGGTCTGATTTGGGGGTGTTTTGTAAAGTTTATCGACGGTGGGCGAAGGCGATGATCCGATTAATGCTAAGATTACTCATAATCGTAGGCATCTTTTGCGCCGCAAAAAATGCACAGGCAACGCTATTTGGCGTCGACAGTGGCACGCTGTTCACAATTAATACCAGCACTGGTGCCGCAACATCTATCGGCTTCAACGGTATTGGTTTTGATGGCCTTGCCTTTAGCAACAACATTGTCCCCGAACCCGGCACCCTCGCCCTATTCGGTCTCGGCCTCTTGGGGCTGGGCGTGATGCGGCGGCGGCGGAAAATGGCATAAGCGACTCTAGCGTTCAGGCACATAGCCCAGCCAGCGGACGTTATTTCGAAGGAGGATACCAAAAGTAAGCGTTTGGTGAACCCGCCCTATTTGACCGCGTCATTATCTGCGACAGTTCCCGCCTGATGGAGGGCGTTGGTGTCCACTATCGATGGTGGACACCAAGTGGGTTTAAGGATGCCAAAGAATCGACGCGTGCGGCGGTTGTGGGAAGACGAAGAGAAGATACGGATCGTGGCGCAGACGCGAGTTCCGGGGGTATCGGTTTCACAGGTGGCGCGTCGCTATGACGTGAACGCAAATCTGATATTCAAATGGCTGCGTGATCCGCGTTTCAATCCGCTGCCAGTCGAAGACGCCACCCCATCATTTCTTCCAGTCGAGGTGGTCGCCGAACCGCTCGTCCTTGGTCCTCCCGTCATCGACGCGCCGGTTGTCGGTGCCCCTGTCAATGAGGTTGGGGTGTCGGGATCGCAGATCGAGATTGTCTCGCCGTCTGGACATCGCATCAGCGTCAGCGGCGCCTATGACCCCGAGGCGCTGTGCCGTCTTGTGCGGGGGTTGGGTTCTTGATTCCCGTTCCAAGCAACACGCGGGTCTGGCTGGCGGCTGGCGTGACGGACATGCGGCGGGGTTTTAATACGCTGGCGGCGCAAGCTGAGGCGTCGTTGTCGGAAGACCCGTACTCCGGCCACCTGTTCGTGTTCCGGGGTCGGCGTGGCGATCTATTAAAGATCATCTGGTGGGACCAACAAGGAGCCTGCCTGTTCTCCAAACGTCTGGAGCGGGGGCGCTTCGTGTGGCCGGTGGCGAAAGACGGCAAGGTGTCGATGTCACCGGCACAACTCTCAATGCTTCTTGAAGGGATCGACTGGCGCATGCCGCAACGAACGTGGCGACCGCTGACGGTTGGGTAAAATCGTTTCACAGCAAAGGTTTGCCAATCCTTGGGGATTCCTATGGACGGTGGCGTCTGATAGATTACTGGCATGCTCGACAACGCCAAGAACCTCCCGAATGACGCTGCCGCCCTGAAGGGTTTGGTTACGACATTGGCGTCGGAGTTGAAGTCTCGCGACATTCTGATCGAGAAGCTCAAACATCAATTAGCCGGGATGCGTCAACATCGCTTCGGGTCCCGTTCCGAGGCCCTGGATCAACTGACGTTGACGCTGGAAGACGAAGAGATTGCCGCAGCCGCGCAAGAACCCGCGCCAGACGACGCCAATACCGATCAAGCCGCAACGCCGCCAAAGGGCAAACCCAAGCGTAAACCGCTGCCCGGTCATCTCCCGCGCAACGAGACTACACTGTCGCCGGGCGACGCCTGTGGGCACTGTGGCGGCAAACTAAAAACGCTTGGCGACGATGTCACCGAGGAATTGGAATATGTCCCCGGACGTTTTGTGGTGAACCGGATAGTCCGCCCCCGCATGGCCTGCACCTGCTGCGAGACGTTCCATCAGGCGGCCCTGCCGTCGCGGCCGATTGAGCGCGGGCGTCCCGGCCCCGGTCTGCTCGCCCATATTCTGGTAAATAAATACGCCGATCATTCGCCTTTGTACCGGCAAAGTCAGATATTCGAGCGCGAGGGTATCGACCTGGATCGCTCCACCCTGGCCGACTGGGTTGGTAAATCCACGGCCCTGCTGGAACCTTTGGCGGACGCCATCGCGCGCCATGTCCTGAAAGGACAGGCTCTCTTCGCCGATGACACGCCGGTAAAGTTGCTGGCTCCAGGTTTCGGCAAAACCAGGACAGCCCGACTTTGGGCCTATGTCCGCGACGAACGTCCCTGGGCCGGAGAGGCGCATCCCGCCACGTGGTATCAATTCTCGCCCGACAGGAAGGGCGTTCGTCCGCGTGAACATCTGGCTGCCTACGAGGGCTTCATGCACGCGGATGGTTATGCGGGCTTCAATGACCTGTACCGCACGGGCAAAGTGACGGA
>CALSRA010000011.1 GCA_943788635.1 uncultured Alphaproteobacteria bacterium
TCGGAAAACAACAAGGCGTATCTATTCCTGATGGACTACCCGAACCGGCGCCGGATTAAAGTCTGGGGCCACGCCCGCGTCGTCGAGGACGACCCGGACCTGCTCGCGAGCGTCGCCGGTGCCGATACCCGGAACCGGGCCGAGCACGTCATCGTCTTCGATATCACGGGCTGGGACGTCAACTGCCCGCAATACATCACGCCGCGCTTCACCGCTGAAGACATGGACAACGCCGTGCAGCCGCTGAAGCAGCGCATCGCGGCACTGGAAGCACGTCTTTCACGCCACGCCCGACCCGACGACCCCGAAACCATCGCCTGAAAACACGGCAACCCGAAAGGAAAGCAGATGTATCCGCAATCATTCCAGAACATTCGACGGCCGGTCCTGTCGCTCATCGCGGCGGCTGGTCTGGGGATAGCCACCGCAATCAGCGCCCCGGCATTCGCCGAGGATCGCCCGGCCGCAACGGTTCAGCACAAGACCGTGGAGGTCGACGGCTTGAAAATTTTCTATCGCGAAGCCGGCCCCAAGGACGCACCGACACTCCTGCTGCTGCACGGTTTTCCGACATCTTCCCAGATGTTCCGCAACCTGATCCCGGCGCTGGCCGACCGGTTTCATCTGATTGCCCCGGACTATCCCGGCTTCGGCAACAGCGACGCGCCCGGTGTCGCGGAATTCGACTATACCTTCGACAATCTGGCCAAAATAATCGATCGCTTCACCCAGCGGATCGGGCTGGACCGATACAGTCTATATGTCATGGATTACGGCGCCCCGGTGGGCTTCCGGCTGGGCCAGCGCGCACCCGGAAAGGGTCAACGCCCTGATCGTCCAGAACGGCAATGCCTATGATGAAGGATTGCTGAAATTCTGGGATCCGTTCCGCAGCTACTGGAAGGAACGAACCGAAGCCAACGCCAAGCCGCTAAAGGCCTTCCTGAACCTGGAAGCCACCCGCTGGCAATACACGCACGGGACGCGCAACCCGGAATCCATCAGTCCGGATACCTGGACGGTCGATCAGTACTTCCAGGACCGGCCCGGCAACAAGGCGATCCAGTTGCAGCTGTTCTATGATTACGGCTCCAATCCGCCACTCTACCCCCATTGGCAGGCGTATTTTCGCGAACATCAGCCGCCGACACTGATCGTATGGGGCCGCAACGACTACATTTTCCCGGCCGAGGGGGCGCATCCCTACGCCCGTGACCTGAAGAATGTGGAACTGCATCTTCTCGATACCGGGCATTTCGCCCTCGAAGAAGATGGCGATGTGATCGCCGACCATATCCGGCGTTTTCTGGACACCAACGGTTCGTGAACCAACCTTGCGGGAGGCGGCGGCGCGCCGCTGCCTTTCGCAATTTCGTCCGCCTTCCGAAGATTCCCCCGCGCGCGGGGTTTTATGGTTTCAGAAACGCCTTGGCCCCGCCGAGCAGATCTTCCGCCTGACGGACGGTACGATTGACAATCTTCTCCGCGGATTCGCTGCCCCGAACCATATCAACGCCCTCCCCGACGATCACGGCCGCAATATCCGTATCCCCTTCGGCCGCAGCCTCGGCATACCGCACTTCTTCCTGCGCCGCATTCTGTTGCAAGGTGTCGGTATCGCCGATCCAGCGGTCGGAATAGGCATTGCGCAGGGTCCGAAGATTCCATTGCGCCGGCCAATCCTTCCCGCGTGCGATGTCGAAGACCGAACTGCGGACCGTATTATCACCCGCCCCTGCAACCGCCGCCTTCTTGGCATTGGGATGGGATAGCGCCTCGCGACTGGCGAAGAACGCTGTGCCACACAGCACCGCGGAAGCACCCAGCATCAGGGCCGCCGCAAGCCCGCGTCCATCGGCGATACCGCCAGCGGCAACCACCGGAATGTTGCCGCCGATCGCATCGACCACCGCCGGCACCAGCGGCAAGGTCGCACGCTGGCTGCCGTGACCACCGGCCTCGGTGCCCTGCGCCACGACAATTTCAGCGCCATCAGCAACCGCTTCGAGTGCCTGGGCAACCGTTTGCACCTGCACGATCAGCGTCGCGCCGGACGCGTCAATCTTGCTGCGATACTGGCGGAAACTGCCGAATGACAGGAACAATGCCCGCGGCGCATGATCGAGCGCGAGGTCCAGCAATTCCGGCTGACTGTCCAGCGACCAGCCAATGAAACCGACCCCCACGCGGGCATTACCGGCCGCCGCCAGTTCCCGGGCCAGCCAGTCCCGCTCCCCATAACCACCGCCGATAATGCCGAACCCACCGGCATTGCTGACTGCCGCCGCGAGCGCGCCGCCGGCAACACCAGCCATGGGCGCCAGCAATACAGGGTGTTCGATATCGAGCATTTCGGTGACGGCGGTGCGGATCGTCATGGACCGGTCTTCCCATTAAACTGGACGGGGACCTGATATTGGCACACGTCTCTGCGAAATGAACAGTGAATACATGTCTTGATCTGTCCGTCGCCGCCCGCTATGGCTCTGGTTTTTATACGTATAAGTGATCGGTGCAGCACCGTACCGGTTTTGAAAGGCGTCCGGTTCCGTGCCAAAACAATATTTGAACGACATCCTGAATGCGCGCGTCTATGACGTCGCGCGGGAAACCCCGCTGGACGAAGCCAGCTCGCTGTCACAGCGAATGGGCAATACCGTGCTGATCAAGCGGGAAGACCTGCAGCCTGTCTTTTCCTTCAAGCTGCGCGGCGCCTATAACAAGATGATGAGCCTGACAGCCTCCGAACGCCAGACCGGCGTCATCGCGGCATCCGCCGGCAATCACGCACAGGGCGTGGCCCTTGCCGCACAACGACTGAGTATTCCCGCAACCATCGTCATGCCGCGCACCACGCCGGAAATCAAGGTCCAGGCGGTCGACAAGCTGAAGGCCAGGATCGTCCTGCATGGCGATGATTACCAGGACGCCTATCTTCACGCGCTGGAGATTGCCGAAGCGAAAGGGCTGACCTTCGTGCATCCCTATGACGACCCGCACACCATTGCCGGGCAGGGTACGGTAGGCATGGAAATTCTGCGGCAATACACCGGTGACATCGAAGCGATTTTCGTTCCCGTCGGTGGCGGTGGGTTGATTGCCGGGATCGCCGCCTATGTGAAGGCATTGCGACCGGAGATAAAGGTCATCGGCGTCGAACCGGTCGATGCTGCTTCGATGACGCGGTCGCTCGAAAAAGGTCGCCGCGTGACGCTGGACGAGGTCGGCATTTTCGCCGATGGCGTCGCCGTCCGGCAGGTCGGCAAGGAAACCTTCCGCCTGGCCCGCAAGCTGGTCGATGGCATGGTAACGGTCAGCGTCGACGAGATCTGTGCGGCCATCAAGGACCTGTTCGAAGATACCCGCAGCATCGCCGAACCGGCTGGTGCCCTGGCCGTCGCCGGGATGAAGAAATATGCCGCCGAACACGGATTGCAGGGCAAAACGCTGGTCGCAATCAACAGTGGCGCCAACGTGAACTTCGACCGGTTGCGCCATATTTCCGAACGCGCGGAACTGGGCGAAAACCGTGAATCCCTGTTTGCTGTAACGATCCCCGAACGGCCCGGCAGCTTTCGCAAGTTCTGCAGTATTCTGGGCAAACGATCGGTGACGGAATTCAACTACCGATACGCCGACAATTCCGACGCGCAGATTTTTGTCGGCGTCCGGTTGAATGGTGGCGAAACCGAGAAAGCAACGATCCTGGCCGCCCTGGACAAGGGTGGTTATGCCGTCACCGACCTGACCGATAACGATACGGCCAAACTGCATGTGCGCTACATGGTCGGCGGCAGCCCCCGGGAGCTTGAAAACGAAGTCCTGTACCGTTTCCAGTTTCCGGAACGACCCGGCGCCCTGCTGAATTTCCTGACAGAGCTTGGCGGACGCTGGAACATCAGCCTGTTCCACTACCGCAATCACGGCGCCGCGTTTGGCCGGGTTCTATGCGGCATGCAGGTGCCGAAATCGGATATGCCGGATTTCAGAAAGTTTCTTGCGGCGACCGGCTATAACCACTGGCCGGAAACAGAGAACCCCGTATATCGGACATTTCTGCAATAGCCGTCGGCGCTAACTTTGCCGACGGCGCTGCCGGCATCAGGCAATTTTAAGCGACAATACTTCCATTGCCGATGCATTGCGCGGGTCGATCAACGCGTCATCCAGTTCCGGCATGTCGGAGTAATCCGTCATCGTCGAACACAGGATCATATCCGGCGTTTCGCGGTCCCGCCCCATGGGCAGCATCAGACGGGCATCCGTTTTTTCGTATCCCAGCGAATAGCCGGTCCGTTCCGTGATGTAGACCGGTGCCTTCAGCCGGTATGGCAGCATATAGGCGCGGATCAGATATGCCCCGTAGTCAGGCGTCTTTGCATCTTCAACAAAACGCCCGTCCTGCGGCGAACTGAAACGGGCAGACATCGTCGTACCGACCACCCGGTAGCGGAACTTCGGACCCGGCGACACAATATCCACCAGCCCGATAATCGGCAGCAGTCGCGGTATGTCCACCGGGTCAAAATCCGCCCGCGACGGCATGCGATTTGACCCTTTGATCTTTTCCCAATACGCGAACAGTTCCCGATGCTCATCGAAACGCAGTCCCGCCTGCATATAGTCCGCAGGCAATACTTCAACCTTTTCCGGCTCTTTCATGTATTCTCGATTCCCATTTGGGCCTCGATTCATGGCGTCTTTACCCCGAATAATGGGACGACATCCGAATATCGGCTGTTCGCCTGTCAATCGTCCGTCCCGTTCTGCGTCAGCAAGGCTCAACGTCGAACCTGCCCGCAGAATCGGGCCATTTTCCGGAAAAGTTGTGGCATCATTTCGACAAAGCGATCTCACGCTGCGAATACCGGATCGCAAAATACTCCCCGCCATTCCGCTTCGTCGTGAAATTTCCGTTTCCATTCCATGCACAACAATTGTTAAGACGCGATACTAGGCCCCACCCCAAAATCTTGTCAGCACCACTACTAGCAATAATCGCGCCACGACGTTTTATATTTTTATTACAATTACTTGCGATAAATTCGATTGCGTAGCCCAACGCATTCAAACACAAGTTGTAAATATTTCCGACACTTTATCGGCGCCAATTCCCCCGCACATCTTTCCCGGGGCATCCTTTCGTTATATATTTCAACCTTTTACCACTTCATTTTTTACTGGTGAACAAAGTGTAAAGAATCCTGACAGGACCAGATTACAGGCCCCCTGTCAGCCAGCGAGCATCCAGTGGCCCGCATGCAAGGCCTGACCAATGCAATGACGCCCGAAAATTTAAAATAATGCGCTATGCTATGCCCTGCCGCAGTTTGCATCGATGGAGGAAATCCCAAATGGCCGTTACACCGCAATCCGACTACAGCACCGTCGTCATCGGCCTTGGGTCGATGGGAAATGGCATGGCGGAATCGCTATTACGGGTAGGGCTGCGGGTATGGGGATTCGACGTCGACCCCGGGCGCGAAGCGGCCCTGCGCACCAAAGGCGCCCTCACGGCCCCCCGCGATGAAGCCGTCGCACAGGCCGATACCGTCCTGTGCGTTGTCGTCAACGCGGCACAGACCGAAGATGTCCTCTTCGGTGAGAACGGGATCGCCGACAAGATGATGGCCGGCGCGGTCTTCGTGTCCTGCGCGACTGTCGCCCCGGAATTTGCCCGGACGATGGCGGCGCGGCTTGCCGAAATGGGAATCGACTATCTGGATGCGCCGATGAGCGGCGGTTCCGTGCGCGCCGCCGAAGGGAAACTTTCGATGATGGCTTCCGGCAAACCGGATGCATTCGACCGCGCGGCACCAGCACTGGAGGCCGTCACGGAGGACCCTGTTCCGGCTGGGCGATGAACCCGGCACCGGATCCGCACTAAAGGTCGTCAACCAGATGCTGGCCGGCATTCACATAGCTGCTGCTGCAGAAGCCGTGACCTTTGGCATCTCGCAGGGCATTGCGCCGGCAACGGTTCTGGACGTTATTTCGAAATGCGCCGGCACGTCCTGGATGTTCGAAAACCGGGTGCCGCATATCGTGGATGGCGACTACACACCGCATTCCGCCGTCGACATTTTCGTCAAGGACCTGGGCATCGTCGGCGACGTCGCCCACAAGGCGAAATTCTCCGCCCCCCTGACCGCCACTGCACTACAACAATTCGTTGCTGCCAGCGGCGCCGGGTTTGGTCGTGAGGATGATTCCGCCGTCGCCAAGATCTATGCCCGCAACGCCGGTCTTAAACTTCCCGGCGATAAAATCTAGATCAGGTGCTTACGGAAAAATGCCGCCAACGGATCGTAGGACGCGTTTGACGAACGCGTGGCCTGATCAATATAGACCACATCGATTTCGCCGCCGGCCTTGCGGTAATTGGCGGCGAAGCGTTCCGGCTCGTTGAGATCGAGAGGTGAATCCGGGTCGCGGTAGTCATGCACCGGATCAGGCCGCCCCTGAATCCACATCGCGGGCGGGGTCTCCACCGCCTCACCGCGTTCCAGCGCCAGCATCGGATTGCCCTCGATCATATTTGCTTCCGATTGCCAGTAGACGTCATGCTTTTCCGGAATCGTACCAACCCAGGCCGCCGGCGGATTACTCGCCCGCTGCCGTATCGCATGATTGTAGCGCGAGATCGGATTGATGACCGGCCAGGTCATACCGACACAGCGTACTCGCGCATCCACCCCGGCAGCGCCGACATTCAGCGCGGCATAACGCGGGTCTTCCGGACGCATAGCAGCCAGCATCGCCAGATGGCCCCCACTGGACTGACCGGTAATGCCGACACGTGCAGCATCCAGGTTCAATTCACCGGCACGGGCCTTCAGCCAACGGATCGCGGCATTAATATCCGCCACCGACGACGGGTAACCATCCGCAGCCTGACGGAAATCCAGCGCTGCCACCGCCAGCCCCGCATTGGCCAGAACCTCATCGCGGTCATTGCAGCCGGACAGGTCGCCATTCGTCCACGCACCGCCATGCAGATCAACAACCACCGGAAACAGACCCGCGCCCACCGGCCGGAACAGCCGCAGCGCCAGGCCATGTCCGCCGTGACGAATGTACTCGAAATCCTCAACAGTGAAATTCAACGTATCCGTCACCATTGCATGTTCCTCCCCGCAACAGGCGCAATTATCCGTTGCAGGAATTGTGCGCCCGAATAGGCGATGCGGTCAATTGCGTCCGGCTAACCAAGCTTACCGACATGCTCAACGCTGTCGGTAAGCCCGGCGCCCGGATGATCCACCGCCCATTCAGCAAGCTGGCCCTGCAGCCAGTCGCAGGCTTCATCGACGGAATCCGTGACATGAAACAGCGTCAGGTCATCGATATCGATCGTGCCGTATTCCGCCATCGGCTCGAATTCCATGATATTCCGCCAGTATTTCGACCCGAACAGCAGTAGCGGTAATTTACGGCGCAGCTTGCCAGTCTGTACCAGCGTCAGGATTTCCATGAATTCATCAATCGTGCCGAAACCACCCGGCATGACCACGGCCGCCTTCGCCATATAAACGAGCCAGAATTTACGCATGAAGAAATAGTGGAACTCGAATGCCAATCCGTCGGTGATGTATTCATTCGGGTATTGCTCGAAGGGGAGCGAGATGTTCATGCCCAGCGTACTGCCGCCGGCTTCCGCCGCCCCCCGGTTGGCCGCTTCCATAATACCCGGCCCGCCCCCGGTGACGACGGAGAAGCGGTGCCCGATATCCCCCTGGCTTCGCGCCATCGCGGCGGCCCATTTCGTCAAACGGTACGAAATTTCGCGCGCGGCCTCGTAATATTGTGACATTTCCAGCAGCCGCTCGGCTTTTGCAATCGCGCGGTCATCGGTTCCTTGCGCCGCCTTCAGTTCGGCAAGGCCGGCTTCCGCTTTCTCGCGCGACAGGGTGCGGGCGGAGCCAAAGAAAACAATCGTGTCCTCGATACCGGCTTCGCGCAGCCGTTTCTGCGGTTCCAGGTATTCGGCCATGATTCGCATGACCCGACCGTCCCGGCTGTCGATGAAATCAGCGTTCTTGTAGGCTTCGACTGGCATATGGCGTGGCATGAAAGGGGGTACTCCTGGTGTTTAGCGTATGTGCCGTGGCGGGGACCAGGCGTGCCGGAAAGCGTCCCCAGACCTAAGGCGCGTCCCAGCCCGGCGGGTAGATTGAATCCGTTTTCCGCGACCCCGCACGCGACCCGAACCCGGCCGTTTGTGGCGTCCCACCCTGCATCTCGACAATTTCGGCACGCAGCCAGTCTGGGTCATCAATTTCGACGGGCGCAAATACGGATGAAAACGGGCCAAACTTGCCCTGAATCTGAACTTTGATGGACCCGTCGGGTTGCAATGTCGCCCGCCACGGACCGAGCGACGGCAGGTCATAACCGTCATAAACGCCGGGACCGGTACGCACGATATCCTTGGTCGCAACCATGCCCGGCGTCACTTGCATAACGAACAGATGCGTATAGGGCGTCACCAGATAGGCACGGCCTGCTTCGAACCGGTATTTTGCCCCGTTGAACGCCAGGGTGTAGACGCCGTCTATTGGCAGCGGCTCGCCTGGCGGCACTTCGGATTTATCCGGCAGAAGCGCCCGCATCTGCGCATCGGCCGTCGAAATGGATACGCAGGATACGATCAGCAACCCCAGCGCTACCCAAAAACCGCGCAGGCATCGTGCAAAACATGGACTGCCATACGGTGCATTTCTAAATCCCGTCATACGTATATATTACACCAATATCAGATGCCCTGATAACGGATATGCGGAAACCGAATTGACCCTCGCCAGATTTACAATCGCTGCCCTTTTCCTGTCCGCAATCCTTGGCATGGCCGGGGCGGATGAATCCCGGGCTGCGGGCGCGCTGACAGTACCGTTGCGGGCGTCGGAAACTGAGGATGCGCCGGTTTCGGATTCCGTCCAGCTTTACAGCAAGTCCCACGCACTGGTCATCGGCAATGACGCCTATACCGGGACCTGGCCGCGCCTGTCCAATGCCGTTAAGGATGCGCAACTGGTGGCGGAAGCGCTCGAAGCGAAAGGCTTCGAGGTCACGCTGAAGACCGATCTGAAATACCGTGACCTGGTCGAGGCGTTCGAGAAATTCTTTCTGGAGACCGGGGAAGATCCCGAAGCGCGCCTGTTCGTCTGGTATGCCGGGCACGGCTATTCCGAACGGGGCGAAGGGTATCTGGTGCCAATCGATGCGCTGGACCCGGAAGAAGGCGGGCGGTTCCGCCGCCGGGCATTGTCGTTACGGCGCATGGGGGAATATGTGCGCGGCGCCGATGCGCTGCATGTCCTGGCGGTATTCGATTCATGTTTTTCCGGCACCATTTTCAACGTCGGGCGCGCCAAGCCGCCCGCCGCGATCACCCATGCCACCACCCGCCCGGTCCGCCAGTTTCTGACCAGCGGTGATGCGGGGCAGGAAGTGTCCGATGACGGTACCTTCCGCAAGCTGTTCATTCGTGCCATCAACGGCGAGACACGCGCGGACGGCAATGGCGACGGTTACCTGGCCGCGACCGAACTCGGCCTGTTCATGGGCAATGAAATCACCAACTACACCAACGGGCGGCAGACACCCCGCAACGGAAAACTCAACGACCCGGACCTGGACCGGGGCGATTTCGTGTTCCAGATCAGCGCGCCGGCCCAGCCCGCCGTCACGTCTGCGGCACCGGCTGCACGTACCGGTGGACAGAATATGGAAATGCTGTTCTGGCAAACGATCCAGGACAGCAAAATTGCTGGGGACTTCACGGCCTATCTCGACCGGTTCCCCAATGGGGCCTTCGCGCCGCTTGCCCGCAACCGCGTGGCATCCCTGTCGACACTGTCAGCGCCGGCAGCGGTGGCCAATCGGGCCGGTGACGCCCTTCGGGACTGTCCCGAGTGCCCGGAACTCATCGTGACACCGCCCGGCACGTTCCGGATGGGGGATACCGACGGCGGCGGCCGCGCGTATGAATTGCCCGATCATGATGTCCGCGTGGCATACCCGCTCGCCATCGGCCGGTTCGAGGTCACGGTCGCGGAGTTCGCGGCTTTCGCGCGGGCCACCGGCTATGTGACCGGAAACGAATGTTACGTTTTGAACGGTCGCAAATGGGAGAACATTTCAGGCCGGCACTGGCAAAACCCCGGTTTCGCGAAAACCCGCGCGACCCGGTTACATGCGTCAGTTGGGACGACGCACAGGCCTATGTTGTCTGGCTGAACCGGACAACAGGCAAACGCTACCGGCTGCTGTCGGAAGCCGAATGGGAATACGCGGCCCGAGCGGGATCAACATCGCAATACGCCTTCAGCGGTGGCGTGAACGACCTGTGCAACCACGCCAATGGCGCCGACCGCGGCACCCGGTTCGACTGGCGCAACAGCAATTGCACCGACGGGTACAACGAACAAACCGCGCCGGTCGGGCGATTTGCCGCAAACGGGTTCGGCCTGCACGACATGCATGGCAATCTGTGGGAATGGGTCGGTGACTGCTGGCACGAAGATTACCGGAACGCGCCGGTGAATGGCGCAGCCTGGACCACTGGCGGCGATTGCAACAGGCGCGTGCTGCGGGGCGGGTCCTGGGACAGCCGGCCGGGCAATCTGCGCAGCGCCTTCCGCGTCGGCGACCGCGCAACAGCACGATATAATTTCATCGGCTTCCGGGTCGCCCGGGAATTATAAGCGCAGCACGCTTGCCCCGTGACCGTCCAGCATCATAGTTTAGCGCCTCGAACACACTCAATACGGGAAATGGACAGCCATGACCACAGACTATCCGCTCAGCGCGGGATGGAGAGACTTTCCACGCTATCCCGACCCGGCCATCGAAATTCTGGATGACCGGTTCCGGCAATATGCCATCTTCAGCGCGCCGGTAGAGCGCCTGTATACCGGCTGCCGCTGGTCCGAGGGGCCGGTCTGGTTCGGCGATGGCCGCTACTTGCTGTGGAGCGACATCCCCAACAACCGCATCCTGAAATGGGAGGAGGAAACCGGCGCCGTCAGCGAATTCCGCCGCCCCAGTGATTTTTCAAACGGCAACACGCGCGACCGGCAGGGCCGGCTGGTCACCTGCCAGCATGGCGGCCGCCGCATGGCCCGCACCGAGCATGACGGCGCGATCACGGTGCTGATGGATTCCTGGCAGGACAGGCCGCTGAATTCGCCCAACGACGTGGTAGTGAAATCGGACGGCTCCATCTGGTTCACCGACCCGGTCTTCGGCATCCTGGGCAATTACGAAGGGCACAAGGCCGAATCGGAAATCCAGCAGGCCGTCTACCGTCTCGACGCCGGAGACCGGGCAGGCCGCCGTGGTCACCGATGACGTTCTGGGCCCGAACGGATTGTGCTTTTCGCCCGATGAATCGATCCTCTACGTGGTCGAAAGCCGCGGCGAGCCGAACCGCAAAATTCTTGCCTTTGACGTTGGCGGCGACGGGACGACGTATAGCCAACAAGCGCGTCCATATCGACGCTGGCCCCGGCGGCACGCCGGACGGCATGCGCTGCGATATCGACGGCAATCTGTGGTGCGGCTGGGGCATGGGCAGCGCGGAACTGGACGGTGTCCTGGTCTATGCGCCGGACGGCGACAAGAATCGGCCGCATCGCCCTGCCGGAACGCTGCGCCAATGTCTGCTTTGGCGGGCGCAAGCGCAACCGCCTGTTCATGGCTGCCGGCCAGTCGCTCTATTCCGTTCTACGTCAACACGCAGGGCGTCGCCGGCGGATGATCAAGGTTCTGCTGACACATGATCCCTTCATGCTGGAAAATTTTTATGGCACGAAGGCGATTGACGGACTGAAGGCAACGGCCGATGTCCGGTTCAACGAAACGGGTCAGGTCCTCGACACCGCCGCGCTGATCGAACTGACGCAGGGCTGCGATGCTGTCGTGTTGGACCGCAACACCCCGGCGGAGGCCGCATTTTTCGATGCCTGTCCCGAACTGATATCAGCACATCGATGCGCCGTGGATATTCGGAACATTGATGTCGACGCCGCATCCCGTAACGGGCGTGCTGGTCACCAATGCCAGCCCGGGATTCGTCGATGCGGTCGTCGAACTGACCCTCGGGTTGATGGTCGATCAGGGCCGCTCGGTCAGCACCTATGCCCATGCCTATCATCGCGGTGAGACGCCACCGGCAAGTATGGGCGTGCAGCTTTCAGGCGCCACAGCAGGCATTATCGGCTATGGCGAAATCGGGCAGCGGCTGGCGGATGTGCTCGCGTTCCTTGGCATGAATGTCTTGGTCAACGACCCCTACAAGGACGTGACAAACCCGGCCTACCGCAAGGTTGAACTCACCGAATTGCTGGGGGCATCGGATTTCACGATCTGCCTGGCGGTCGCCAATACCGAAACCGAAAACCTGCTCGACGATGCCGCCTTCGCCGCGATGAAACCCGATGCGTATTTCATCAATATTTCACGCGGCAATCTGGTCGATGAGGCCGCCCTGGAGCGCGCCCTGACGAACGGAACCTTGCGCGGTGCCGCAGTCGATGTCGGGCGTGCCGACGACCAGAAACCCTCACTGCGCCTTGCCGCCCTGCCGAATGTCACCGCCACGCCCCATGTCGGCGGACAGACCCCGGCGGCGGCGGAATCGCAGGCGCTGGAAACCGTGGAACAGGTCCGCGCCGTCGCGGAACGCCAGCTTCCCCACAACGCCGTTAATCCCGAACCGGCAAAGCGCTTCACCGCCCATCGATCCGGGGGGGAGTAGGCAAGCCGGAGCGCACCCGCTAACCTTCCCGCAACCAGTAATCGGATACCGGGAGGCCTGTAATGCGGATCCACAATATTTACACGGATGAAAACGGCGAGTCGCATTTTCGCGATATTGAGGTCGACTGGACATCAAAGCGGGGCACCAGCGAACTTTCAGACCGGATCCCGGTCGAGTGCATCATTTTTCGCAAGACACCGGCCGACTACGACCCTCGACTGGCATCCAGCGCCCTGGCGGCAGTATATCGTCAACCTGGATGCCGGGGTGCAGATCACCGCGAGTGACGGGGAAGCGCGGGAAATCGGCGCCGGCGAGGTGATCCTGGTCGAGGACACGACCGGCAAGGGCCATTTGTCGAAATCTGTGTCCAGCGCATTGCGGCACTCGATCTTTATCCCCCTGGGGCCGGACGCCTAAGTGTCCGGCCCGAAATGAGTTGAGTGATTTCAGTAAGTTGTGATTCTCTCGTTTGTGTTGAAGCAAATGAGGAGACACAACATGTGGACTGAGATCACCCGCCCGCAGTTTGATCGTTCGAGCCTTCGTTACGCAAGCGACTTGACGGATAAGGAGTGGCGTTTGATTTCGCCATTATTGTCCCCGCCGCGTCGATTAGGCCGCCCGCGAACCACGGATTTTCGAGAAGTGGTGAATGGGATTTTTTATGTGGCGCGCACCGGTTGCCAATGGCGCATGGTGCCCCGGGAATTTCCGCCACGCAGTACGATCCAGCGATATTTTTACGCTTGGCGCTCGGATGGAACCTTGCACGTCATCAATCGCCAACTGGTGATGTCGATGCGGGAAACCTCTGGGCGCACGACCAGCCCGACCGCCGGGGTGATCGACAGCCAGACGGTGAAAACCACGGAAAGCGGCGGTGTTCGGGGCTATGACGCGGGAAAGAAGGTCAAAGGGCGCAAGCGTCATATCGTGACCGACACAGGCGGCTTTCTGGTCGCCGTCATGGTTCACGCCGCCGATATCCAGGATCGCGACGGCGCGCCCGCGCTGTTGGCGTCGATACGCCACGCCTTTCCCCGGTTGCGCCATGTTTTCGCCGATGGTGGTTACGCGGGACCGAAGTTGCGCGACGCGCTGGCCAAACTTGGGAAGTGGACCGTGCAGATCGTCAAGCGCTCCGACGCCGCCAAGGGGTTCGTATTGTTGCCCCGCCGCTGGGTGGTTGAGCGCACCTTCGCTTGGCTCGGTCGTAACCGCCGTCTCGCCAAAGATTTCGAGGAAACCATCGAAAGCGCGGAGGCATGGCTCCTGATCGCCAGCATTCAACTGCTCGCCCGACGATTGGCAAGAGCATGAAAACATGGATATCATTTCGAGTCAGACTCTAAGACACCCCGCGTTCGCTTACACTGAAACCGGGGAGCATGAGAATGCAGAAACTCGAAGACGCCCTTGAAGCAGCTATGGGCAAACAGGAAACCGCAACGGACGAAATCTCGGCGCCACTGGCCCGCCGCCTTGCCGCGACATTGGGGAAACCCGCCGAAGGACTGGAAAACGGCGCCTCGCTGCCCGAAGGCTGGCACGTCATCCTGTTCACACCTGACACACCGACCGACGCATTGACCGATGACGGGCACCCCCGCAAGGGAGACTTCCTGCCCGACCTGCCCCTGCCACGCCGGATGTTTGCCGGGCGGACTGTCAACTTTGCGCAGCCACTGGAAATCGGCACGACCGTACAACGGGTTTCGACAATATCGAATGCGGAAATCAAGGAAGGCCGGTCGGGCCTGCTGGCCTTTGTCACGATCACGCATGACATCATGTCGGATGATGCGCTATGCGTGCGCGAAGAACAGACCCTCGTCTATCGCGATGAAGGGAAGGATGCCACTGCGAAGCCAAAGGTCCCCGAACAGGCCCCCGCTGACTGCCCGTGGCGCAATACCATGACGCCAACGCCGGCGCTGCTGTTCCGCTATTCGGCAATCACCTTCAATGCCCACCGCATTCATTACGATGAAAGCTATGTCCGTGACGTTGAAGGTTATCCGGAACGGGTGTCAAACGGCGGGTTAACTGCAATATTCCTGATGGAGCTGGCCCGGGCGAACCGGGCCGGGCCGATACAATCCTTCAGCGTCACCAACCGGCGAGCACTGTATGTGAACCGGCCTGTTACCTGTCTGGGCAAGCCGGAAGGGGATGGTGCGCAGCTTTGGGCCATCGACGATACCGGCGCAATTGCCTCGAAGGCTTCGCTGACATGGAAGGCTTCGTGATGGGTGAGCTTCCCCTGAAGGGTATCCGCATTCTCGACCTGTCCTCGGTCGTGGTCGGGCCCTATGCGACCATGATGCTGTCGGATTACGGCGCGGAAATTACCAAGGTCGAAACGCCCGGCGGCGATATTCTGCGGCGGCTGGGGGGACGCTCGAAAAGCGGGGAACTGTCGCCCAAATTCATGAGCATCAACCGCAACAAGAAATCGCTCGCCATCGACCTGAAACACCCTTCGGCACAGCGGGTCATCAAGGGCCTGCTGGAAACCCATGACGTTGTGATTTCCAATATCCGGCCCCGGGCGCTGGCCCGGCTCGGCCTGGACCAGGAAAGCGCACGGACAGCACGGCCCGACGTGATCTATTGCAGCATCGTCGGGTTCGGGCAGGACGGTCCGTATCGCGACAAACCAGCCTATGACAATGTCCTGCAGGGCATGGGCGGCATAGCCGCCTGCCATGAACGGCAAAGCGGCGAACCGCGCTATCTGCCGATGGTGCTGGCGGACCGGCTGTCCGGAATGATGGCGGTGCAATCGATCCTGCTGGCCGTCATCCAGCGGCAAAAGGACGGCGAGGGTCAGGCCATTGAAATTCCGATGTATGAAAATACCGCGGCCTTTGTGCTGACCGAACATCTGGGCCAATTGATCTATCCCGGTTCCGACGGCCCGAGCGGCGACCTGCGCGTGCTGGATCGCAACGCGAAGCCAATCAAGACAAAGGACAGCTATATCTGCATCGCCGCGAACAGCGACAAGCAGGCCTTTGCCATGTTCGACGCCTTCGGCAGGCCGGAAATGAAGGACGATCCGCGCTTCAATTCCGTGCGGGCACGCTACGAAAATATCGATATCTATTACACGATCCGGGGCGAGGAACTGGCCCGGAAGACCACGGCCGAATGGGTAGAACTGTTCGACCAACTGGACGTGCCGGCGATGCCCTATAATACCTTCGAGGATCTGGTCGAGGACCCGCATCTGCGCGAAGTCGGCCTGCTGGAAGAAAAGGACCACCCGCTGGAAGGCCGGACATATAACGTGCGGCCGGTGGCGAAGTTTTCCGGAATCGCAAGCCGGGCGCCGACACCACCGCCCCGGCATGGCCAGCATTCCGCCGAGATCCTGCAATCAATCGGGCTTTCGGAACGCGATATTCAGGCCATGATCGACGACGGCAGCATCATCGATCGCCCGCTGGACTAAAGGGACGAGCGCTGACCGAACGATGCGCGGTAGCTGGTTGGTGATATGCCGAACCGCCGCCGAAAATGATGCCGCAACGTTTCCGGCGAGCCGAACCCGGCACGTTCAGCAACTATCGCAACGCCCGCCGACGTCGTTTCCAGCAATTCGCGCGCAAAGGCAATACGCTGACCCGTCAGCCATACGCCGGGACTTTCCCCTGTCGCATTCTGGAACCGCCGCAGGAAGGTCCGGGGGCTGACGCCTGCCAGGCCAGCCATCGCCGTGACCGTCCACGGTTCGTTCAGCCGCCGTTGCAGCGAATCCAGCAGGGGCCCGATCGCCCCCGTCCGGCGCTGTGATACGGGGCGGGGCACGAACTGCATCTGGCCGCCTTCGCGATGCGCCGGTAAAACCAGTCGCTGCGCCACATTGTTTGATATTTCCGCCCCAAAATCACTTCGCACGATGTGCAGGCACAGATCCAGCCCCGCCGCAGACCCGGCAGAGGTCAGGATACTGCCTTCATCGACATAGAGCACATCCGGTAGAACCGTTATGGAAGGATCGTATTCACGCAACCTGTCGGCGTACCGCCAATGGGTCGTTGCCCGGCGGCCCGAAAGGAACCCCGCCGCCGCAAGCACAAAAACACCCGAGCATATGGAAGCGATCCGGGCGCCCCGGCGATGCGCCGCCTGCAGGGCGCTGCAGAGTGCCGCGGGCACCGGCGCTTCCGCCCCGCGCCACCCCGGCACCAGTATCAGCGCCGCCGTTTCCAGTACGTCCAGGTTAGATGGGGCGTCGACAGACACGCCGCCCGTTGCCCTTAGCGGTCCCGGTTCCACTGCCACGACAGCGAAACGATACCAGGGCACTCGAAGCTCCGGTCGTGGCAGGCCAAACACTTCGACGCAGATACCGAATTCGAACGTACAGAGCCCGTCATAGGCCAGAACGCAGACCAACGGCGGTGTTTCGATGTCTTTCGTCATGATGGCGTGATCTTAACGGTAATTGTCATTTACGCCAATAGACTCTCCCCCTCGATACCGCCATTTTGCCAGCACAGACATTTTTCAAGGAGAACACCATGTCGTGCGCCGTATCGAATACACCAGCAGCCCAGCCCGCCGACGCCTTGCGCCATTTCGAAGCACGGCTGACCTTCGAAACCGATTGCTGGGATGTGTATGACAGCCTGACGCGTGGCATCGCCGATTTCGTTCTGCTGGATGTCCGCACCCCCGCCCTGTTTGAGGCATCTCATATCCCCGGCGCCGTATGCCTGCCCCATGGCAAGATGACAGAACGCCGGATGGCCGAATGGCCGGCGGAAACACTGTTCGTCGTCTATTGCGCCGGGCCGCATTGCAACGGCGCCAACAAGGCAGCGGTACGACTGGCGAAACTGGGCCGGCCGGTAAAGGAAATGATCGGCGGCATGACCGGCTGGGCCGATGAAGGGTTTTCCTTTAAGATCGGGTCCGAAAACTGATCGGCTTACCACATGGAAAATATCGTCGCGCTCACCCTTGCAACGCTGGTGCTGGTTATGATCCCCGGCCCGAATGTCGCGTTAATCGTCGCCAACAGCCTGCGGCGCGGCACTGGATTCGGGCTGGCCACCGTCGCCGGGACGACTGTCGGTCTGGCGCTGCAGTTGCTGTTCGTCGTGTTCGGGTTGACGGTGCTGATCGAAGCGGCTGCGGGCTTCCTGAACTGGGTGCGTTGGGCGGGGGTCATCTATCTTGTCTGGCTCGGCATCCAGGCCTGGAAGGCACCCGCGGATGACCTTGCCGACATCCGGGCCCAGGGCGGTGCCGCTTCCCGCGCCTTCCGACACGGCATCATGCTGGCGGTCATCAATCCCAAGACCCTGATTTTCAACGCGGCCTTCCTGCCGCAATTCGTATCCACACAGGGTGATCTATCAACACAGCTTGCCCTGACGGCGATAATCTTTCTGGCCGTCGTTGGTATAGGCGATTCTGTCTGGGCGGTATTCGCCGGCCTGCTGCGCCCGGCCATGTTGCGGTTCAGCCGATTGCGCAACCGGCTGACCGGCGGTTTTTTTATCGCCGCCGGGGTCGGCCTCGCCTGCGCAAAGCAGGACTGATCCGCAAACGGCTGGATCCGGCTTGCCGGCACAGCCAGAATTACACCACCGTAACCAAAACAAGGAAATCACCATGGCCCCGAAACTCGGCTATCTGCTCCCGACCCGCGAACGGATCATGGAGGGCAAGCATGAAGTGGCGCCGATGTTGGCCGCCGCAGAGAAAGCCGAGGCGCTGGGGTATGATTCCGTCTGGATTGGCGATTCCGTGCTGGCGCGGCCACGACACGAACCTATTTCGCTTCTCGCCGGGGTCGCCGCACGGACCAAAAAGGTGGAACTGGGGACGGCCGTTCTGCTGCCGGCACTGCGCAACCCGGTAATGCTGGCGCATCAGGTTGCGACCGTGGACCAGATATCCGAAGGGCGGCTGATCCTTGGTGTCGGCATTGCCACCGACGTCCCCAATATTCGCGCCGAATTCGCCGCCGCTGGCGTGCCGTTCGAAAAACGCGTCGGCACGATGCTGGAAGGGTTGCGGCTGTGCCAGGCATTGTGGAGCGGCGAACCGGTCGACTGGAGCGGACGCTGGCCAATAGAACAGGGCGTTCTGGCGCCGAAACCGGCACGTCCCGGCGGCCCGCCGATCTGGATCGGCGGTTCGGTCGAAGCGGCAATGAAACGGGCGGGGCGGGAATTCGACGGCTGGTTCCCCTCCACACCGACAGCGGCGCAATGGGCTGCGGATTTTGAAACGGTCAAGGCAAGCGCCGTTGAGAAGGGCCGTGACCCGGCGGATGTGACCGGTGCGTGTTACGTGACCGTCACCCTGGATGAAAACGAAAACCGCGCCGTGGAGCGGATCGATACGTTTTTCGAGCAATATTACAATCGCCCGCCGGAGGTCATGAAAAGACGGTCGGCGATCTATGCCGGTTCATCGGCCGGCGCCGTCGACTGGCTGAACGGTTATGCCGAAGCAGGCGTCGAGCACTTCGTCCTGCGCTTCGCCGGCGACGGTGACAAACAGCTCGAACAGTTCGCCAAAATCCGCAGCACGCTGGGCTGGTAACCCCTACTGCGCGTCCAGGGTCTTGCGCAGGAAATTCAGCAGTTCGATCACGCCAAAGGTACGCAGCCGATAGCGGTCGCCCGGCAACGTCGTCGCCATACCGTAATCATGGTCCGCCGTTGCGATATGCAGGAAGGCGGTGTGCGGACGCTCGCCCTCGCCATCCTGCGCCAGGTTAACGGCGATGCCGATATCGGTGTCGAATTCCTCGCGCGCAAATCGCGCCGACTTCTTGGCCCGATCCGCGCCGGATTTTCCGTAAGCGGCCGTATCGTCAAAACGGGCCGCAATCAAAGCCCCACGGAAGGTCGTCATATCACCGTCCAGGTTGCTCATCCGCGAGGCGAGAACGCCGCCGGAAATCGCTTCCGCCGCCGCCAGAGTCAATCCACGTGTCCGCAGCTTCTCCAGGACAACGGTTTCCATCGATTCTTCGTCGAGCCCGAAGATAATATCCCCCAGCAACTCGCGGATACTGGCTTCTTCCTCGTCCAGTATCTTCTGCGCCGTCGCTTCATCGCCGGTCTTGGCGGTAATACGGACCTTGATGCCTTCAATACCGCTGGCCTGAAATGCCAGCGTCGGGTTGCCGATGGCATCCAGCTCCGTAATCCGGTCGGCGAGAACTTCGGCAAGGCCGGATTCACTGTTGCCCCAGGTGCGGATGACGCGGCTGCGGATTACCGAGGCCAGCCCGGACCGGCGTTGCAGATCCGGCAGGATCGTACCCAGCATCATTTCATGCATTTCGCGCGGCACACCGGGGGTGGCGTAGATCACCTTGTCACCGACCGGCGCGACAAGCCCCGGCGCCGTGCCGGGCATCTGCGCAATAATCGACGCGCCAACCGGGATATCCGCCTGACGCTTGTTATTGTCCGCCATCGGACGGCCGCGCCCTTCGAAATAGTCGCGGATTTTCTTGACGATTGCCTCATCGCGCTCCAGCGGTACGCCCATGATATGGGCAATGACTTCGCGCGTGATATCGTCCTGCGTCGGCCCCAGCCCGCCACAGCAGATCACCGCATCGCTGCGTTCCAGTGCCGTGCGGATGGTGGAAACCATGCGGTCGAAATTATCGCCGACCTTGACCTGGTAGAGTGAATCGATCCCCGCGAGCGCCAATTGCTCGCCAATCCAGGACGAATTTGTATCGACAATCTGGCCCAGTAGCAGTTCCGTACCGATAGCGACAATTTCACAACGCATCCTGTTTGCTCCCCCTGCTCGAATTGGTGGATCGCACCGTAACGGATGCTCCCGCATACCGGCAAGGAAATCGTCGCGCCCCGCGGCCCCACTGGTTTGCGCCGAAACCGGATGATACCCTTCAGCCAAATCAACACTGGAAAGGGAGATATCATGCACTGGACGGGACGACGCGAACGGTTTCGAAAAATTCTCAACGGCGATAAATGCGTCCACCCCGGTTCCGTCTATGACGCGATGTCCGCCCGGATGGCGGAAGACCTGGGCTTCGAAGTCGGCATGCTGGCGGGTTCCACCGGTTCGCTTTCCGTACTCGGCGCCCCCGACCTGATTGTCCTCACCCTGACCGAATTCGCGGCGCAGGCCTACCGGGTCAACCGCGCCGGCGACCTGTCACTGATGGTCGATGCCGACCACGGCTACGGCAACGCGCTCAGTGTCAAACGGACGGTCGAGGAACTGGAGACCGCCGGTGTCGCGGCAATGACCATCGAGGACACGATCCTGCCCACACCCTATGGCGCATCGGGCCCAACCATGGTTTCCATCGATGAAGGCGTCGGCAAGATCAAGGCGGCACTGGCCGGACGGCAGGACCCGAACCTGGTCATCGCCGGGCGCACCAGCGCCGTGTCGATCAGCGGGCTGGATGATGCCATCGCCCGCGGACAGGCCTATGCGGCGGCCGGCGTCGACGCCGTGTTCTTCACCGGGGTCAATACCCGCGACCAGCTGGATGCGATTTCCGAAGCGCTCGACGTGCCAATTTTCCTGGGCAGCATCAACGACGCGCTCAGCGACAAGGAATACCTGGGATCGCGCGGCGTGCGTATCGCGCTGCAGGGGCATATGCCGATCATGGCCGGAGTTCAGGCCGTCTACAACACCCTGAAAGCGCTGCGCGAAGGCACTCCGCCCAAGGAACTGCAGGGCGTCGCCGGGAAGGAACTGATGGATCAGGTCACCCGCGCCGCGGATTACAAGAAACAGGGCGACGACTGGCTTTAGCAGAATTGACGGAACGTCGCGGGAGAAAATAATGAAGCTTGGGTTATCAATCGGGTATTCAGGCCCGACAATGGAATTGCCGGTCGAGCGGGTGCAGCTTGCCGAACAGCTAGGCTATGATTCTGTATGGACGGCGGAAGCCTATGGGTCGGATGCGGTCACGCCACTGGCCTACCTTGCGGCAGTGACGTCGCGCATCAAACTGGGCACCGCCATCATGCAGGTATCGGCACGGACGCCGGCCAATGCCGCAATGGCAGCGGGCACCATCGATGCGATGGCGGGCGGTGGCCGGTTCATCGCCGGGCTGGGCGTTTCCGGTCCGCAGATCGTCGAAGGCTGGTACGGACAGCCCTGGGGGCGGCCCTATTACTGGCTGAAAGATTACGTGTCGATCATGCGCAAGGTCTTCCGCCGCGAGGAACCTGTCACCCATGACGGCAAGCAGATCACCCTGCCCTTTACCGGTGAAGGCGCGCTCGGCGTCGGCAAGCCCTTGCAATCGATCCTGCACATGAACCCGGATATTCCGATCTATATCGGGTCCGGCAATGAAGCGACGGTGCGGCTGACCGGGGAAATCGCGGATGGCTGGCTGCCGCTGGGCTATGCGCCCGGAACCTTCCACGAATACAAGGGCTGGCTGGAACAAGGGTTCGAACGGGCCGGTAACGGCAAGGGCTTCCACAATTTTGAAATACAGGCATCGGTATTTGTCGAAATCGACGAGGACGTACAGGCCGCCCTTGACCGGCTGAAACCACGCGAAGCGCTGTATATCGGCGGCATGGGCCACAAGGACAAGAATTTCCACAAGGAGATGATGATCCGCCGGGGCTATGCCGATGCCGCCGACCGGATTCAGGAACTGTACCTGGCCGGCCGCAAGCAGGAAGCTGCCGATGCCGTACCCGATGAATGGGTCGACGCCAGAGCGCTGGTCGGACCGCCGGCACGAATCAGGCAGCGCTATACCGCCTGGGATGAATGCGAGGCGACCTCGTTGACCGTTCGCACGAAACAGGATGCTGCTGTCAGGCTGATGGCGGAAGCGGCGCGACTTAATCCGCCGCGGGGCTAAATCACCGCAGCTGATATTTTCGTGAGCGCATCTTGCAGGGGCAACGCGACGCTACCATCTTTTATGTAATAGACGGGAAACCGTCAGGGGCGCCCTGCGCAATCCCCCTCCCCTATCCCCCTGCGCGGGGCGTTCCACCCAACCTGGGCCGTGCGATTATCGCACGGCCCTTTTTAACAGGAATAACAGAACAAGCAGCAGCACGGCGTCCGCCGTCAACAGCCACAACGGCGCCGAAAACCCACCGGTGGCGTGCGCGACATAGCCAATCAAAAGCGGCCCCAGCACACCGCCGATTTCCGCCGCCGAAAAGAACATGCCGCCGGCAACCCCTGTGTTCCGGCTGCCAACCCCCGGCAATTCGATGAGCAAGAGCATGGTCGTCGCTGTCATGGCCCCGCGGGCGATGCCCTGTAAAACCAGTCCCGCGACCAGCAACGGACCCGGCGCTTCCCGCAACAACAGCGTTGCAATGGCGGCGGAGAGAAAGATCAGGAACATCACGGTAATACGATGCGGTTCGCTGGCCAGGCGCGGTATGCTCAACGCTGCCAGAATGCCGACAGCCGTAGGAATGGCGGACCAGAACCCCGCTTCTGCCGGCGTCATACCACCGGTTCTCAGAATTTCCGGCAACCAGTTACCCAGGCCGTGATTGAAGAAAAATATCCCCATGCCAATCGCCAGGATCAGATGAATCAACGGCACCCGAAGCAAATGCCGGATCTGATCGAACTGCGACCGACGCGGCTCGGCCGCGATACGCCGTTCCACATCGCGGCAGGCCGAATGGCCCCCAATCAGAAACCAGATGACACCGCAGGCACTCGCGAATGCGGCATAGCAAAACAGAACGTTCCGCCAATCGTTATCCAGCAGGGGCATCATCAGGCTATTGGTCAGCGCCAGCCCGGATACCGCGCTCAGGTTGGCCCCCGTCACATAGATCCCCATGGCCAGGCCGCGCTCACGCGATGCAAACCACAGGCTGACCAGCTTGGGCGCACCGATTGAAATGATGGGGCCAAACTGCGCGTTATCGAGGCCGAGGTCTTCCCGGATCGGCGCGACGAGCGGCGCCATTGCCGTAACCGTCAGACCAAAGCTGAAATAAAGCAGCCATACGCCGCCCAGTACGACCCAACGATAAGGGTGCTTTACGGGCGCCGCGGTTATTTCGACTGGCAACACTTGCGACACGTGCAGCGACAACCCGTTGGTTAAAGGGCCGAATACCCAGCCATAAGACGACCAGTTTGACAGGTTTTGCGACCGCGTCAATTCTTATGCGAGAAACTAGCGGTAAATCACTATTAAAAGTTGTTTATCGCATTATTTATTTGCCGAATATCCGTAATTGCCGCGCGATTACAGTACCGCCTCCGCAAGAATACGGATCGCCTCGCGCGTCGGGCGCCGTGCGACCAGGGTCGAAACCTGCCCTTTCGCCGCGGCAGCCTTCCAGACAGAAAGGCGTTCGACGATCCGCTCTTTGGGACCAACCAGCGCAACCGCATCGACCAGCGCGTCGGGAACGGCGGCAACGGCTTCCGCCCGCTTGCCGGACAGGAACAGGTCCTGAATTTCCACGGCGGCGGCTTCAAAGCCCAGCTTCTTCGCATAATCATTATAGAAATTCTTGTCGCGCGCCCCCATGCCACCGATATACAGCGCCATGTTCTGTTTGATCGGCAGCCGGCAGGCATCCAGGTCGTCACCGACCTGAATTGCAACGAAGGGCGCAAGCTCGAAATCGGCCAACCCCTTGCCGTTGCCGGCCTTCGCGAACCCTTCGTTCAGTGGGTCTTCGATAATCGAGTATTTTTCCGGGTCCATGAAGATCGGGAAGACACCGTCTGCTTTCTCCGCCGCAACACGAAGCCCGGCTGGCGTGATCGCCGCGGTGAAAATTTTCAGCGACGGATCACCATGCATGATGCTGCGCAGTGGCTTGCCAAGGCCCGTCGCGCCAGCACCATGATACGGAATCTGGTAATGCGGGCCGTCATGCTGGAGCGGCGCTTCCCGCGCCAGGATTGCCCGCACGATATCGATATACTCACGGGTCCGTGCGATTGGCTTGCCGAAGGGCACACCATGCCATCCTTCGATCACTTGCGGCCCCGATGGGCCGACACCAAGGATGAACCGCCCATCGGACAGATCATGCAGGGTCATTGCCGTCATCGCGGCGGCGGCGGGTGTTCGCGCCGGCATCTGCATGATAGCCGTACCGACCTTGAGCGTCGTGGTCTGCGCCAGCATCCAGGATGCCGGTGTCACCGCATCATTGCCCCATGATTCCGACGTCCATGCAGAATCGAAACCAAGCGATTCGGCTTCGCGCACCAGATCCATATCAATCGCGTATTTGCCGCTGAACTCGGCAGGTATCAGACCCAGCTTCATTTAAACTCTCCCATTTTCATTATTCCGCCGGGGGCAATTCCTCACCGCAATGCGGGCAGCTCCGCCGGGGTCGCATTTTTTCTTCTTCACTGGGTTCGATATCGGAAGTGGCCGCCTCACTCAACCCCAGCTCCGTCCGCAAATCCGACAATGCATCGGTAACCGCCTCGTCGATCGCCCCCTTTGCCAGTGCCGCATCGACATGTTCACGGTATTCGCGGCGACCACGGCGGATCTGTTCGGCAAACCCCGAGGCAAGAATGCCGGACGGGAAGGCGACCATGCCGATCCCCGTAAGTGAAATCAGTCCGCCAAGCATTTTGCCAAGCGGCGTTACCGGAACGATATCGCCGTAACCAACCGTCGTCAGTGTCGTGATCGTCCACCACATAGCGGCAGGGATATTGCCGAAGGCGGTGGGCTGGGCGCGATGCTCGACCAGATACATGGCGCCTGAGGCCAGCACCATGATCATCAGCAACAGAAACAGGGCCGCGCCGATAACCTCTGCCTCGCTGCGCAGAACCCGGGTCATCAGGTTCAGGGCCGACCAGTAGCGGGAAAGCTTGAACAACCGCAATAACCTGAGTATCCGCAGGACCCGCAGGTCGAGCGCGAATAACAGGCTCAGGTAAAATGGCGCGATGGCAATAAAATCGACCAGCGCCAGCGGCGAAAACAGATAGCGTATCCGAATCCGTGCGGCCGACACGCCGTCTTCAGCATCATCGGCATCGACGGAAACCCAAATCCGCGCAAAATACTCCACGGTGAAAAAGGCAATTGAGAAGGCTTCAAAGGAATCGAAATACGGCCCGTACATCTGATAGAGCGGATTGACGGTTTCCGCGATGGCCGCTGCCACGTTGAGTGAGATCAACAGGATCAGCACAATATCGAAGACATATCCCCACGGGCTGACCGGGCGACCTTCCTCCATGATGTGATAGACCCGCCCTCGAAGCGCTTTCAGCATATTGTTTTGACCCGGTTGCCATCCGGCGACCCATCGGCGGGATTGCCCAAGGGCTGCCATCCATTCCCAAGGCCGAGTATAGGAAGTTTTACGGGTTTTTCCGCCCCCGAATCCATCGCAAAATTTTTCTACCTGATATCTCGAAAAAACCCCATCATGCAATTGATAATGACTTGCATTATCAATATCGCGCTGTTATCTTCCTTTTACAGTCAAGCTGCCGAAAGGAAACACGCCACGAAACAGAGCCGCAATCTTTCGAAGAAATAATATTTCTGCCGGTCCGGACAATTAAGGAAAGTATTAGCCACATTTTCCGTCTGACCGGTTGGGGAATCCAGCTCACTCCCTCAGGCCGCATCAGTGGCCCTCTCCTCTTGGGTTGGATTCCCCCCCTCTGTTTTTTGATTATTCAATTCAGGTGCCGGCATTTCGGCAGCATAAAAAAACGGGCCGCAGATTTCTCCGCGGCCCGTTCTTTATTTTCCGGTCAGGAAACGATCAGTGAACGTCAGCCCAAACCCGACGCTTCACGGCGATCAGCAAGCCGCAAAAGACGATCAGGAACAACATTACCTTCATTCCCATCCCTTTGCGTTCTTCCATATTCGGTTCTGACGCCCAGGCGAGGAACACCGTAATGTCCTCAGCCATCTGCGCGACCGTCGCCTTCGTTCCATCCGCGTATTCCACCGCATCTTCAGAGAGCGGCGCAGCCATCGCGATCTGATGGCCCGCGAAGTAAGCGTTATAATTCATCCCTTCCATCACCTCGACATCTGCTGGCGGGTCGGTATACCCGGTCAACAGCGAATACAGGTAATTCGGCCCGCCGATACGCGCTTCCACCATCAGCGTCAGGTCAGGCGGCAAGGCGCCGCCGTTGCTCGCACGCGCAGCCTGAGCGTTCGGAAACGGCTTTACAAGCCGGTCCGACGGCACGGCGGGGCGCATGAACATTTCGCCTTCGTCGTTCGGTCCATCCTCGACCTCACTTTCCGCAGCGAACGCCTTTACGGCAGCTTCGCTGTATCCCAGTTCCATCAGGTTGCGATAGTAGATGTAGTTGAGACTGTGACAACCGGCGCAGACTTCCTGGTAAACCTGGAACCCGCGCTGAGCGGACGCCCTGTCATAGGAACCAAAAATGCCCTGGAATGACCAGTCCCGCTTGGGGATTTCGACACCACCGGCCGCCATAGCCTGACCGGTTACACCGAACGCCACTGCCGAGATCAGGGTAATAATCGCTTTGCGCATTACGATTTCTCCATCTTGGCAGCCGTCGCCCCGGCGGCTCCACCGCCACCTGAACCTGTAACAGCCTGACTGATACTCGTTGGAACCGGCAAGGGCGTTTCGATTTTACCCAAAATCGGCATCACGATCAGGAAATGGAGGAAGTAGTACAACGTGGCAACCTGCCCAAGCACCAAATACCAACCTTCTGCCGGTTTCGCCCCGCAATACCCCAGAACCAGGCAATCAAACAGGAATACCCAGAATACGAACTTGTAGATCGGACGATACCGGGCACTGCGAACCTTTGCCGTATCCAGCCAGGGCAGGATGAACAGGATCATGATCGATCCGAACATCAACAGGACACCCATCAATTTCGCCGGAATGAACAGCACATCGAAGGTGACCGACCGCAGGATCGCGTAGAACGGCAGGAAGTACCATTCGGGCACGATATGCGCCGGCGTCTGCAGCGGATTCGCTTCGATATAGTTGTCCGGCTCACCAAAGAAGTTCGGTGCGTAGAACACGAAGAAAGCGAAGAACAGCAGGAACACCCCGATCCCGACCGAATCCTTGGCCGTGAAATACGGATGGAAGGGCACAGAATCCTGCGGACCCTGCATTTCGATCCCGTCGGGATTGTTCGATTTGGACACATGCAGTGCAACCACATGCAGCCCGACAACAGCGAACAGAACGAACGGCATCAGGTAATGCAGCGAGAAGAACCGGTTCAACGTCGCATTATCAACCGAGAAACCACCCCAGAGCAGCGTCACGACCCAGTCACCAACGATGGGAATGGCCGAGAACAGGTTGGTAATCACCGTCGCACCCCAGTAGCTCATCTGGCCCCAGGGCAGAACATAGCCCATGAACGCGGTCGCCATCATCAGAAGCAGGATGACCACACCCAGCATCCACAGCAATTCGCGCGGTGCCTTGTATGAACCGTAGTAAAGGCCACGGAACATATGGATGTAGACGACGATGAAGAACATCGACGCACCATTCATGTGGATGTATTGCAGCAACCAGCCGTAATTTACGTCGCGCCGGATACGTTCGAGGCTTTCAAACGCATGGTCCACATGCGGCGTGTACTGCATGGCGAGCATGATGCCCGTAACGACCATGACAACCAGTACGATCGAAGCCAATGCCCCGAAGTTCCAGAAATAATTCAGGTTCCGCGGCATCGGGAACTGCTGATACTCGTGGTCCATATAGGTGAAGATCGGCAGGCGATCGTCGACCCAGCGGATCACTGGATTCTTCCATTGCGGATCGGTACTCATCGACTCCCCCTATCCGATAAGAATTTTTGTGTCGTCGATGAACGCATACGGCGGAACCGGCAGGTTCCGCGGCGCCGGGCCCTTGCGGATCCGGCCGGCCGTATCGTAATGCGATCCGTGACACGGACAGAACCACCCACCGAATTCACCTTGCGGGTCGGTCGATTTCTGTCCCAGCGGAATACAGCCCAGATGCGTGCATAGCCCGACCATGACCAGCCATTCCGGCTTTTCGGCACGATCCGCATCACCTTCCGGGTCCCGCAGATCTGCAATCTGCACATCCGCGGCCTTTGCGATTTCGTCAGCGGTGCGATGCCGGATAAAGACCGGCTTGCCCTGCCACATGATCGTAATGGCCTGACCAACCTCGATCGGTTCCAGGTTTACCTCGACAGTGGAAAGCGCAAGGACTTCCGCCGATGGGTTCATTGATTGTACGACCGGCCAGATAAAACTGGCCGCGCCAACCACCCCCATAGCGCCCGCCGCAAGGACGAGAAAATCGCGCCTTTCGACGTCTTCACCGCCGGAATCTGTTGATGCCGCAGTATCCGCCATGCTTTCCCCCTCAGTCATCTGTCGCCCCACTACAGCAAAGCGACTGCTTTCGCCAAAACGCCGCTATAATAACCAAGTCACGGCGCGACGCAAAAATATCGCGACGAACCAGCAAGGTCCGCGACAGTAGGTCGCAGACTAACCTTGCAAAGTCGTTAACAACGCAAGTAACGCCAGAGTGACCCACAGCCTCGGTTCCGTATAATGCAATTCGCTTGGAATGCAAAGCCGGGAACTTGAAATAGATAGATGGTTAACTCTTACCGATGCGAATAGCCCTGTATCAACCCGACATCCCGCAGAATTCCGGCACAATTCTGCGACTTGCCGCCTGCATGAACGTCGGCGTGGACATCATCGAACCGTGCGGTTTCGTCTGGTCCGACACAAGGATGCGGCGCGCCGGCATGGATTACCTGGACCTGGTCCATATGCAGCGTCATCCGTCCTGGCAGGCCTATTGTGGCATTCCGAAAGGCAGACTGGTCCTTTTGACAACCCGCGGCACCGATCCATACACAAAATTCACCTTTCGGCCGGACGATACGCTGCTGCTGGGCAGCGAAAGTGCTGGCGTCCCTGACGCGGTCCACGATATGTCCGATGCCCGGTTGCGGATACCGATGGCGGCAACGGCAAGATCGTTGAACATTGCACTCGCAGCAGCCATGGTATTGGGTGAGGCACTGCGGCAGACGGACGGATATCCCGAACAACCCGCGGCGGACAGGAAGGTTGATGAGTAACGAACATAAGGACAGGGCGCGCACCTGGTTTGCGGCGTTGCGCGACCGGATTTGCAGCGAATTCGAGGCAATCGAAGACGAACTGACCGGCAGCGACGCAGAACCCGGCCGGTTCGAGCGGACCCGTTGGAGCCGCGATACCGAAGAAGACGGCAACGATGGCGGCGGCGGTGAAATGTCAGTCATGCGGGGCCGGGTTTTTGAAAAGGTCGGTGTGAACATCTCCACGGTAAGCGGCACCTTCTCGGAGGCCTTCCGGAAGGAAATACCCGGCGCGGCAGAGGACGGGCGATTCTGGGCGTCGGGCGTTTCGCTGGTGGCGCATTTACAATCGCCCCATGTCCCGGCGGTTCATATGAACACCCGCCACATCGTCACCGCAGACAGTTGGTTCGGTGGCGGCGCGGATCTGACACCAATGGTCCCGGATGACGACGATACCGCCGCGTTCCATGCCGGCCTGCAGGCCGCATGCGACAGCCATGATCCGACCTATTACAAGCGCTTCAAGGAATGGTGTGACGAATACTTCTACCTGAAGCACCGTGACGAACCGCGCGGGATCGGCGGGATATTCTATGACCGCCTGGACACCGGCGACTGGGAAGCTGATTTCGCCTTTACCCAGGATATCGGCCGCGCGTTTATCGAAACCTATGCACCGATCGTGCGGCGCCACATGAACAGGCCCTGGAACGACGCGGAACGCGAACACCAGCTCATCCGCCGTGGACGCTACGTCGAATTCAATCTGCTGTATGATCGCGGCACAAAATTCGGCCTGATGACCGGCGGCAATACCGACGCCATCCTGATGTCATTACCGCCTGAAGTCCGGTGGCCGTAACCCTCGCTGCCTAAGGAGGCTACACACGTGAAAAATCGCACACCGATACATGCCATTTTCGCCTTTTGCCTTTACCTGTGTTCAGCAGGCTTTGCCCAGGCGGAGAACCTATCGCCGGCGACCTTCTACGGGACATTTCAGGGAAGCGGCTACGCCGAAAATCGCGACAGTGTCTATTTCGGGACCACGGTCCGCGATCTGGACGTCGTTATCGCCCCCAGCGGCAGCGGTTTCAGTGTCACCTGGACAACCGTCATCCGCAGCGGCGGCAACCCCAACGATCCAAACGTGAAACGCAAGGCGCAAACCGTCTCGTTTTCACCAACCGGCGAAACAGGTGTTTTTCGCGGCACGCCATCCGGCGACCCGCTTTCGGGAAATCCGTATATCTGGGCGCGGATCGAGCAGCACACCCTGACGGTCTACATCATGACGATTTCCAGCCAGGGTAACTATGACATGCAAAGCTACGCCCGGACCCTGAGCGGGGCGGGAATGGACCTGGTCTTCACGCGCATCCGGGACGGCGAACCTGTCCGGTCCGCCAAAGCGAAACTTGTCAAGATTGCGAACTGACCGGAGATCCGCTTTGCAACAGCCTTGATTTAGATCATCGCGCAATACCGGCTACACTCCCCACAATAGCGTTGTAAGTAATTCACGTGGGGACAGAGAAATGACAATAAGGGTAATTTTCGCACCGCTAACCGGCCGGAAATCGGACGATGCGGTATTTTCAACAGCCGCCGCCGCGTCCAAGCGCTTCAATGCGCATGTCGACGCGGCATTCCTGCGAATGGATCCGCGCGACGCAATCCCCTATATGGGCGAAGGTATCTCGGGTGCCCTGGTGGACGAATTCATCCAGCGTGCCGAAGAAGAAAACGCCAGCCAGTCCCATCGGTCGCGCGCCGCATTCGACGCCTGGCGCGGGCAAGAAGCCATCACCCTGGCGGATGCTCCGTCCGGGGCGGCCTCCCCGACCTGTTCGTACAGGGAAATCGTTGGCGATGCGGACCGGAACACCGAAGCCTGCGGCAGGCTGGCCGACCTGGTCATTGCCGCGCGCCATACCGCGGAAGGGACAATCGAAAACGAGGTCGCCTTCGAGGCATCGCTGATGCATAGCGGCCGCCCGCTTTTACTGGCCGCCCCATCGCCGCAAGGCAGCCTTGGCGACAGGATCACGATTGCCTGGAACGGCAGTGCCGAATCCGCCCGTGCTGTCGGCGCCGCAATGCCGTTCCTGAAAGCGGCCCAATCCGTCACGGCGATCACCGCCAACGAGGATGGGAATCCGGAAGGCACCGGCGAAGCCCTTGCGGGCTATCTCGCCTGGCATGGGATTACGGTGACGCCGAAGGTTGTCGAAGCCGATGGACGACCAATTGGTGAAATTCTTCTCAGCGCCGCCGAAGCCGACAAGTCAGACTTGCTTGTCATGGGCGCATACAGTCACAGCCGGCTGCGTGAATACATTCTGGGTGGCGCCACCCGGCACATTCTGGATGAAAGCAATCTGCCGGTCTTCATGGCGCACTGACCCATGGGGTCAGGGTTTTCCGGCGAGTTCCTCGACACGTCGGGCATTTCCGGCCCAGGTGTAGTCGGCATCGTCAATCCGTTGTGCCGCGGCGTCGCCAAGCTGTTTTCGCAAGGCGGCGTCCTGGCACAGGCGGATGATCGCCTGGGTAAACGCGTCGGTGTCCTGCGGATCGAAAAGCAGCGCATCGGCACCATCGGTCAGAACTTCGCGAATATTGCCCTGATCCGGCGCGACGATGGCACGGCCAAGCGCCATGTACTCGAACAGTTTCAACTGCGAGGCATAGGCCACGACGCTGGGCTGCAGGGCGATATCGAATGCGGCGACATAGCGGCTGATACGGTCACGCGACACAAGGCCGAGCATCGTCACCTGTTTTTCGAGCCCTTTCGATTTCGCATACTCTTCAATCTCCTCCCGTCCGGGGCCGTCACCAGCGACAAGGAAATGGATATCGTCACGACCGGGCAATTCATGCATGGCGTCGATCACCCGGGTCAGCCCGTGCCAGGAGCGAATGAACCCGGTAAAGCCAAGCACGGTCTTATCTTCAAGGCCAAGTTCGCGCCGGGCCTCTTCGCCACTGACCGCGGTGGAAAACGACTCTGTATTGATGCCATTCGGTATGACCGTGATCCGGGATTCAGGCACGCCAACATCCCGGACATAATCCGCCAGCCGGTCCGTGACAGGCAGAACGCGGTCCGCAGATCGCCAGACCGTCGCTTCCGCCCAGCGCGCGAAGCGGAACAGCGACAAGCCATCATGGGTCGACCGTTCTTCCGCCTGCGGCGCGTTGACTTCAAGCACCAGCGGAATTCCGTACCGCGCCTTCAGCCATTTCCCGGCCAGCAGGAACAGACTGTATCGCTCATAGAGAATAGCCGGCTTGTGCGTCAGATACGCGGCCCGCAGTTGCCGGTAGGCAACGAAGGAATAACTGCATTCCAGAATTTCATAGAGCGCCCGGGGAATGTTTCGCTTGATCCAGCTGAAACTGCCGCCGGCGCCACCAAACTCACTGTCCTGGTGCATGGCCGGGGACACGATGATGACCTCGTGCCCGCGACTTCGCAGCGCATGGATCAGCTCCGTGATATGAACGTCTTGCCCGTCTCTCGACACGGTGCGGTGATGGTAAAGAATTTTCATCGTGTCAGATTACCGGCATTCCCTGACGCAGAAACCGCCCCAACGATACAAGTGAACACCGGTTGAAACTTTCATGTAAATGGACACATTCAGACTGTAATCGTGATTGCCCTTATATCAGGCTTTGCTCTAGCGTAAAGGCACACGGTGGCCGGTCAGGCCCGGTCGGTGATCGATTCTCATAACGAACGAGGATCCATCCGCTGTCAGTGCTTTGTTCACAATCGTTGATTTGTTCAATATTTATCATATGGATGAAAATAACATGCTGAACACACAGAACATCAAGGCGCAGCTGGAAGAACGGCTGAAATTTCTTGGCACGCGGGTTGACGAAATCGAGGATGACTTGCGAGAGCCGTCTGATCCTGATTTTGCCGAACATGCAACGGAAGCGGAAGGCGACGAGGTTCTGGAAGGGCTTGAAAGTTCGGCTTTACGGGAAATCGCCCAGATACAGGCAGCACTGGACCGGATCGCGGAAGGCACCTATGGCGAATGCGCAACCTGTGGGGAAACGGTTGACGAGAAACGCCTTGCAGCCGTGCCGCATGCGTCGCAATGCATTTCCTGCGCCTCCAAAAAGTAACCGCCGCGTTTCCGAAAACGACACAAGCAAGGCTGAGCATGAAACAGGCATATAGCGCCACAAGGCGCTACCGGTGCGGCAACGTCATCGGGCAGCAGCATAACATTCGACCTGCGGGCGGGCCCCGCCGCGGGTTCTGATCCGCAATGGCTGAACAAACCATCGCCGAACCGATTGCAATCAAACGAATCGGCAGTTTTCACGTTGAAGGACGTGAAGCCATCGCAAGCGGCCTGCCGGTGCAGGAAGTCGTTTACACACGCGGCAGCCCGCCACGACCGCTTGACCCGAACGGCGAGTACGAAGTCGAACAGATGTATGTCCAGTACGTTCAACTGGAAAAAGCGAAAGCGAAATATCCGCTTTTGATGTGGCACGGCGGCGGCATGAGCGGCGTCACCTGGGAGGATACGCCCGATGGCCGTCCCGGATGGCAGTCCATATTCCTGCGGGCCGGACATGATGTCTATGTCTCGGACGCCGTGGAACGCGGCCGGGCCTCATGGTGCTGCATTCCGGGCGTGTATGAAGGCAATGCCGTTGCGCGTCCCAAACAGGAATCATGGGAAGGGTTTCGCTTCGGCCCGATAGGGTCATGGGATCCGGACCCCGCGAAACGCAAATCCTATGACGGACAACGATTCCCGATCGCCGCACTGGATGCCTTTCAGCGGCAGACAGTTCCCCGCTGGACCACCAGCGATATCCCGACGCAACGCGCCTATGACAGACTGATCCAGAAGGTCGGCCCCGCCGTCGTCATGGTGCACAGTCAGGGTGGAAATTTCGGGTTTACGGCCGCGCTGAATGCGCCGGACAAGGTCCGTGCCTATATCGGTATCGAACCATCAGGCACCCCGCCCCCGGGGACCGACTTGACAGGACTGCGGGATATTCCGCATCTCGTAGTCTGGGGCGACTATATCGACCTCGTGCCGCAATGGACCGAAAGTCGCGCCCGGATTGAAGCCTATGGCGCCGCAATCCGCGATGCCGGCGGCAGTTTCGATATCATCGACCTGCCGGCGCTGGGCATAAAGGGAAATTCCCATTTCCCGATGATGGACAATAATTCCGACGCCGTCGCAGCCCTTGTCCAGGACTGGATGGAAAGTCGGAACCAGATGGAATGACAGACATGACCGCACGCTACATAAACCCCCGCACCGGCGAGACCTGGCCGACCGACACACCATTGTGGAAGGCGCCGGATGATGACGGATACGTCAACCTGACGCCCGGCCCCGGCCTGACGCCGGAAGACATCGATTCCAGCGAACAATCCCTGTGGCGATACGCCAAAGCCGTGCGGCTGCCGGGCCCGCCCGCCGTGACCCTGGGGGCGGGATGGACGCCATTGCTGTCCGCGGAATGGGACGGCATGCCCGTCCATATGAAAGCAGACCACCTGATGATGTCCGGTTCGTTCAAGGACCGGGGCACATCGGTCATGATGAACTATCTGAAGCAGACCGGCATCACTGCGGTGCTGGAGGATTCGTCCGGAAATGGCGGCGCATCAGCCGCGACATACGCATCCGCACTTGGACTGGACTGCCGGATTTTCGTACCGGCCTCCGCCCCCGCCGCCAAGAAAATCCAGATGGCGGCAATGGGTGCCGAAGTGGTCGCGATAGAAGGCAGCCGTGACGATGTCGCCGATGCCGCCCTGGCCGAAGCGGATAAACTATTCTATGCGGCCCACAACCTTCAGCCATTTTTCCTTGAAGGCACGAAAACCGTGGCCTTCGAATTATGGGAACAACTGGGATTCCGGGCGCCGGATTGTGTCGTCGCACCATTGGGACAGGGCAGCAACATCATGGGCAGCCATATCGGTTTTGCCGAATTGCTGGCCTGCGGTCAGATCAAGAAACTGCCCCGGATCCATGCAATACAAACGGCAAATTGCGCCCCCTATCATGCGGCTTTCCAGTCTGGCACGGAAAAAATCACGACCTTCCCGGCCAAGCCGACCATCGCCGATGGCATTGCCTCTGCCACACCGGTACGACTGCGTGAGGTTCTGATGGCAATCCGTGAATCCAGCGGGACGATCACGACTGTGGCGGAAGACGAAATCATCGCCGCGCTGGGCAAGCTGGGACAGCGCGGCTTTTTCGTCGAGCCGACCAGCGCGACGGCCGCCGCGGGCCTTAGCAAGCTTTTGGCTGCGGGCACTATCCAACCCCATGAAACCGTTGCGGTTATCCTGACAGGCAGTGGCCTGAAGGCCGGGGAAAAGATCGGCGCGGCACTGGGTCTGTCGGCGAATTAGACACACCCAAGCAAGTTTCAGGACGACCGCTTGAATTGATTGATCCAGGGCCGCCCGCCGAAACGTGCTGTCAGCGCCAGACTTGCCCGATAACGAAACATTACCGAATGCTCGCCATATTGGGGCGTTGACGACGTTCATTCTCGCAACTTGCGTTTGCATGCGTTGCTGATTAGTAGATACGCCGTAACGTCGGAAATTTGAACAACGGGGCCAAGGGCCTCGTCATGGGAGCCAACCGTTAAATGACGCCAACCCGCATGATAGCAATCGTATGCGTATCGCAGGCTTTGGCACAAATCGGCGCATATTCCGTAGCGGCGCTCCTGCCGACATTCATTGAAATCTGGGACCTGACCTATACCGAGGCCGGGTGGATTATCGGCGCATTTTTTGCCGCATATACAATCAGCGTGCCGTTCCTATCGTCCCTCACCGACCGGATTGACCCGAAGCGGGTTTACCTGGCATCGACCGCGCTTCTGGCAATAGCGTATTTCGGATACGCAGCGCTGGCGGAGGGGTTCTGGTCCGCCATATTCTTTCGCATTCTCGCCGGCATCGGCTGGGCCGGCACCTACATGCCGGGCCTCAAGGCACTCAGCGACCTGGTCGAAGGGTCGCGACAATCCCGCGCCGTCGCAGCGCATGCCGCTGCCGTCGGCGTCAGTGGCGCCTTTTCTTTTGTGCTCACCGGCGCGGTTACGGCGTTGGGCGGCTGGGAATGGGGCGTTGCCGCGGGCGGCATTGGCGCTGCACTGGCGTTTACCACCGCCGCATTCCTGATGCCCGCACAGCAGCCACAAAAGGGAAATGGGCCGCGACTATCGTTTTTGAATTTTGGCCCCATTCTTCGCAACAAATCGGCAATGGCCTATTCACTGGGCTATTTCGTACACACCTGGGAAATGAGTTCGTTGCGGACCTGGGTCGTCGCGTTTCTGTTCTTTACCGCTGCGAATACCGGCACCGAAAACCCGGTGATTTCCCCCACGGTCATCGCCACGGGACTTGCCCTTCTGGGCGTGTGGGCCAGCGTTTCCGGCAACGAGCTTGCGATACGGTTCGGCCGCCAGCGCTTTATTCTGGCCATTATGATCGCGTCTATGGTCCTGGCGTCTTCCATCGGTTTCGCATCCGCGATTTCCTATGAACTGACCGCCGGGCTTTGCGTTCTTTACGGCATACTGGTTTGGGCCGATTCTTCATCCCTGACCGCAGGCACTGCCGGGAGCGCAAATCCCGGGCAGCGCGGATCAACCCTGGCCGTGCATTCGATGATGGGTTACGCGGGCGGGTTCTTTGGTCCGCTCACCGTTGGGTTGATACTGGATCTGGCCGGTGGGACGGGCGTTACAGCCTGGACAATGGCCTTCGGGTCAATTGCCGTTGTCGTGATGATCGGCCCCATAGCCCTGCACATCCTGCAGCCCAAAGAATTACCCGGCGACCGTTCCCGGGTTCAACCGGTCAACCCCACCTGACGCCAGACATATTGCATTCGGCAAAATCGACGCCGTTCATGTCCACACCGGCAAGATTGGCCCGCGTCAGGTTCGTGCAGAGAATTTGCCCGGTTGGCTGACCATCGCCGGCCCGGATCGGAACCGCATGCATCGTAGCGCCCGGCATCCGGGCATCGGAAAGGTCCGCGTCTGTCAGATTGACACCGGACAGGTCTGCCCCTTCCAGGTTGACCCCGCGCAGGTCCGCGCCGCGCAGGTCGGACAATGTCAGGTCACATCCCTGAAAACTGGCGCCACGTAGATGCGCACCAGGCAGTTTGACGCCGCTGAGGTTGCGGCCGGAGAAATCGAAATATTCGAGGTTCTCCCCGGAAAGGATCGCCGGGCGTCCTGCGTCGCCGGAACCCGCAAGCCATGCCTGATGCTGAATCAGCGCGTCACGATACTGCACCGGAAAATTGGCGAAGGATATCGGGCTTCCCGTTTCACCGAACGTACAATTGTTTCGGTCGATAACCATTTCGACAGCCATATCCATCGTCGCGCCGCGCAGGTCGGTATCATCAAAGATGGCATTCCGCATCAGCACGCCGCGTAAATCCGCCCGCTCAAACCGCGTGCCGGCAAGCCGTGCTTCCGAAAGGTCCGCGCCACGCAGATCGGCATTGGTCAGGTCCGTTCCGGAAAGATCGGCGCCGAACAGGGACGCCCCTTCGAGCTTTGCACCGACAAGCCGCGATCCCCGCAAATCGATGCCGGACATTCGCGCACGGCGCATCGTCGCATAATTGGCGACACTGTCGCTGAGGTCCGTATTGTCCCGGCCCAGGGTGCCGGCCCCGCCGGCGTCCAGTATTATTCCGCCCCGCAGGTCAGCCTCGCTGAGGATGGCATTTTCAAAATTGGCGCCGCGCAGCATTGCCCCTTTCAGCAAAGCCTTGGAAAGGTCGGCATCGCCAAAATCCGCGCCCTCCAAATTGGCACCGAACATGTCGGCTTCTGTCAGATTGGCCTGCGCGAAACTGGCGTTCTTGAATACGGCACCAACCAGATTGGCGCGCTCCAGCGTCATGCGCGAAAAATCGGGCGCGGTCAGTTCCCGGCGCGAGAAATCCGCCTGCTGGCCCCCCTTCCCGTGCACAAGCCAGAGTTCATGGCGCCTCAGGATCGCGGCAAGGTCTGCGTTGGAATCGGTCACATTGGCCCTCAACGGCACGGTATCGCCTCAAACGGAACGGATATCCCGACACGCAATATTACACATATAACGATAAATTATCGGTTAGTGACGCCGTGCAGACAGCACGCACCGTATGCGCCGTCGCAAGCGTGTCAGATCGGCAAGCGAATAACCGCCCGCAGCCCGCCATGCGGTGACGATTCCAGCACGACATCACCGCCATGCGCCCGCGCGATATCCCGGGCAATTGCCAGCCCAAGCCCGGTTCCACCCGTTTCAGGGTTCCGCGATTCATCCGGCCGAAAGAATGGCCGGAAGACGTCTTCCCGCATGTTTTCGGGTATCCCGGGACCGTCATCATCGATCACAATCTCCGTCTCGGCGCCACGTTTACCCGCATTTACCCAGATATGCTCAGCGTAACGATTTGCGTTGGCGATCAGGTTGTCCAGGCAGCGCTTGATCGCATTTGGCCGCAGCCAAGCCTGCAACCGGCCCTCGACATGCGAATCGATGGCGCCGCCATTCCGCCGCCAGCCGTTGACGACATCTTCCACCAGGCTGGTCAGATCGGTTTCCACCGCAGGTTCATCACCCTCGCCCCGCGCGAAGGTCAGATACCCTTCGATCATCCTTTCCATTTCGGCCACATCGGCTTTCAATTCGCCGATCTCGGGCTCGTCGCCAAGCATGGCCAATTGCAGCTTCATGCGGGTCAGGGGGGTCCGCAAATCATGGCTGACCCCGGACAGCATGTCCGTGCGCTGGCGAATTTGCCGACGAATTCGTTCTCGCATCAGGTTGAAAGCCGTCGCAGCCTGCCGGACTTCGGTCGCGCCGCCACTGCGAAAATCCTCGTCGGCCGGTCGCCCCTTGCCAAAACTGTCCGCCGCCCGCGCCAGCCGCCGGATCGGCCGGATCTGGTTGCGCATGAACACGGACGCAATGGCGAACAGAATCAGCGACGACCCGACCATCCACAGCAGGAAGATATAGGTTGTCGAACTGAACAACCGGTCCCCCGGCGCCACGACCCGCATGACCGCGTCCGCGAGCTGGATATCAATGACGACCTGTTCCTTGAAATCCGACGTATCGATCAGGAATGGTCGATTGATCCGCTCCTGCAACGCGATTGTCAAAAAGCGGTCGATGCGCGCGTTCTCGACCGGTTTGATTTCATTCGGCAATATGGCGTTCGGCTTCATATAGACACCGAACCGGAAGATCCTGTCCGCCCTGGCAATCAGACGCGCCTGTCCTTCCAGGCTTGAATCCTCGCGAAGTTCGTCGAGCACCATCGAAATATCGCCGGCAATGGAACTGGAGAGGCGCCGGGTTATCGTATCCCAGTGGCGGTCATAGAAAATATGTGCCGAAATGAGCTGCAGGAGCACAAGCGGCGATACGATAATCAACAGGGACCGCGCGAACAGGGTTCGTGGCAAAACCCGCTTGAGCAAGAGCAGCGGATTCCAGTTGCTCAATCCGGCCATAAAACATACCCCCGCCCGCGGACTGTTTTCAGGTAGCGGGGTAATTTCGAATCAGGCTCGATCTTGCGGCGCAGACGGGTAACCTGAACGTCAATCATCCGCTCGCTGCCATCGATATTGCACAGGACCGTCAAATCTTCCCGGCTGAGGATATCGCCCGCATTTTCCGCAAGAACCTTCAGCAGGCTCGCTTCCGATGAGGTCAGGCGGACGACGCTGCCACCGCCCTGCAGGATCTCGCGCCCCGGATCGAAAACGTAATTGCCAAAGCGGATCTCCTCTGCCGGGCCGGCCGCAGGGCGCGCCCTGCGCAGGATCGTATTTATCCGCAGCACCAGCTCACGGGGCTCAAACGGTTTGGACAGGTAATCATCCGCACCGCCTTCCAGCCCGTCGATCCTGGCCTCGGTCTCCCCCATGGCGGTCAGCATGAGAATCGGCACAGTATTGTCGATCCGAATGGAGCGGGTCAGGGACAACCCGTCCTCTCCCGGCATCATCCGGTCCATGACGATCAGATCATATTCCAGCGCCTGCATCCGGGCCCGGGCATCATCCGCATCAGTCGCGACCGTCACTCGAAACCCGTTATCCATCAGGTATTTACGCAACAGGTCCCGCAAACGATTGTCGTCATCCACGACCAGAATATGAGATTCATCCGATATCATTGCTCAGTCAGCTCTGTCATGGATGCCACGCGCATGCCCGGCTCAACCGCCAGCATCGTCATCATAGTCGAAACGATCCCGGTCTTCATCGCTCGTCATCAATCCCAGAATAACTTTTCGAAACCCCGCAACAGCGTCATCACCGGCATCCCGGTAGGCCCGCGCGAACCGTTCACGCTGATTGGCCGTCAATTCCATTTCGAGGCTTCGGCCTTTATCCGTCAGCTCCAGCAGGCGTTGCCGACGATCTTCGACCCCCGTTTTCTGAAGAATAAACCCTTCGCGCACAAGCTGCCCGAGTACGCGATTCAGGCTCTGCTTGGTAATCTGCAGGATACCGAGCAGCGAAGAAACCGTCATGCCCGGGTAGCGGCCGACGAAATAGATCACCCGGTGATGCGCCCGCCCGAAACCGAACCGGGTAAGAATGACATCAGGTTCAGCGGTAAAATCGCGATACGCGTAGAACATCATCTCGATGCCCTGCCGCAATTCTTCGTCCTTCAAAAAAGGGGTTTCGCCTCCTTTTGGCGCCAGCGTGTCCACGTCTGTGCTCCCGTTACCTGCCTTCCAGAATTACGTCAGCGAGTTTGACATAAAAATCATGCGAATGTTACAAGGCGGACCGATTTTCGGAAGGTATGTTACATTTTCTGGCGGTAGCGGGTAAATTTACTGTCCAGACATGATTACGCGACAATGCCGGCATTCCCCGCCAAAAAAGCGAGGATGGGCACGCCCCAGGGAGACACCAAGAATGGATACGAGCTACGACAACCGACCGGGTTTCATATGGATGAACGGCGAACTGGTCCCCTGGAAGGATGCCAACACCCATGTCCTGACCCATGCCCTGCATTATGCTTCCTGTGTGTTTGAAGGCGAACGGGCGTATGACGGCCGCATCTTCAAGCTGAACGAACATACGCGGCGGCTGTTCGCCGGCGCGCAAACCATGGACTTCGAAATTCCCTATACGATCGAGGAAATCGACGCGGCCTGCAGGCTTGTCGTCGAGAAACAGGGTATTCGCGACGGCTACATTCGCCCGATCGCGTATCGCGGTGCCGAAATGATGGGTGTATCGGCGCAGGAGACGAAAATTCACGTCGCCATCGCCGCCTGGGAGTGGCCGGACTATTTCGCCGACCGGATGACCGGTATTCGCATGAAATGGGCAAAATGGCGTCGCCCGGACCCGGCAACGATCCCTTGCAAGACCAAAGCCGGCGGCCTTTACATGATCTGCACGCTATCCAAGCACGATGCGGAAAAGGACGGCTATGCCGATGCGCTGATGATGGACTATCGCGGCTATATCGCGGAGGCAACCGGCGCCAATATCTTCATGCTGATGGAAGACGGCAAGCTGCACACGCCCGAACCGGACTGTTTCCTGGACGGCATTACCAAGCGGACAGTCAGCGCACTGGCCCGGTCACACGGCTACGAAATCGTCCAGCGCCACATCAAACCGGAAGAACTGGCCGGCGCGTCGGAAGTATTCCTGACCGGCACGGCCGTCGAGGTCACCCCCGTGCGCGAAATAGGCGAATACACATTCACGCCGGGTGAGATGACCCGCAAACTGATCGAAGCATATGACGCCGAAGTCCGCAGTGAAGTGCCGGCAACATTGAACGCCGCCTGACCGCCAAGCCGGTCCTACCAGGCCATATCGAGAATTTCCCGCACCTGGGCGGGACCGGCGATTTTGCGGGGGTTGGTATGAACCCACCGATCATGCATGGATTTTTCCGCAATTTCGTCGAGTTGCCCCGCAGCCACACCGACATCGCGTAGCGTTCCCGGCTGATCCAGCCCGGCGATAAACCTGCGCAACACATCACCGGCATCGTCGCCGGGGCTGCCGAAAGCCTCGCTGACCAGCGCCTGTCGGGTAGCATTCACCGACAGATTATAGTGCATCACATTCGGCAACATGACGCAGGACGTATGCCCGTGCGGCACGTTCGCCGTTCCGCCCAGCACATGCCCAATGCCATGACTAGCCCCCTTGGACACGCCCGCCTGCCCACCGACCATCGACAGCCATGCACCGGTCTGACAATCGAGCCGCGCATCAAGGTCGCCCGGATCCGCCTTGCAGCGTGACAAACCGCGCGACAGCAGTTTCAGTGCCTGAATGGCGGTTCCGTCGATATAGGGCATCGGGTTGATCGAACAAAGGTCTTCAACCGCGTGGTCCACGGCGCGCACACCCGTCGAGAGCCACAGCCATTCCGGCGTATGAACCACCAGAGCCGGGTCGAGGATAACTGCATGCGGTGCAAACAACGCATGCCGATAAAGCTGTTTGGTTCGTGTCGCGGTATCTGTACAACCCGCCGTCAGATTGAATTCACCGCCGGAAAGCGTTGTTGGGACCGCGATCATCCGCACCGACGGCGTTTGCATTTCCGGCTGTTCACTGCGGCCATCGGTCCCGATGCGGGTATAGAACGCGTCCAGTGCGGCAACATCGCGAACATCATTGGCCAGACACAGCACAATCATCTTGCCGCCATCCGTGACCGACCCGCCACCCAGCGTCACAATCAGATCGGCGCCGGCCGCCCGTGCGGCATTCGCCGCGGCAACAACGTCATCGCGCGGCGTATGTGCTGCCATCCGATCGACAACCCCGGCAAAGCGATCCCCCAGGACTGCGCGCAACCGGTCGATACAATCGGTCGCACGCGCCAGGGTGCCGCTCGATAATACAAAGACCCGGGTTGCGCCCAGTTCGTCCGCTTCGGCGGCGACGGCCTCATCAAACGCCACGCCGTAACGGACGCGGTCAATGGCCGCATACCGGAAAACACCATTCTGCACTTCCAGCCAGCCCTTGCCGCCCGTATCCGGGTCGTCCGTCGCTTCCAGCTCTTCAAGCTTCTTGGCGTCCAGCTCTGTCTTGGCGCGATCAGTCGCGTCCTTTTCGCGCAATTTCTCGCCTTTCGTGCGGCCAGACACAGCCCGGTTTCGCGCCGCCTTTTCAGACTTCGCTTCTTTTTCTTTCTTCTTGCGAAATTCCCGCAGATTGACGATTTCCGCCATGGCTATTCCGCTGCCTCCTTACCCGTATTCGCCGACCAACGTGCCGCGGCAGCATCATCGCTGCCCCGCGCCTCTACCCAACGCGCGTCACCGTCGCCGGTTTCTTCCAGTTTCCAGAATGGCGCCTTGGTTTTCAACCAGTCTATCAGAAAATGGCAGGCTTCAAAGGCTGCCGCCCGATGCGGACTGGCCGCGATGACCAGTACAATCTGGTCGCCCGGTTCCAGCCTTCCGTAACGATGCACGATCAGGCTGGCTTCCAGCGGCCAACGGGCATTGGCCTCGGCATCAATGGTTGCCAGCATTTTCTCGGTCATCCCGGGATAATGCTCCAGCGTCATGGCAGCGGAGCCGGTGTTACCGCCCATATCGCGAACAAGGCCCACGAAGCTGGTTATACCGCCAATCTGCATATTGCCCTGCGTCAGCGCCGCGATTTCGGCACCGACATCGAAATCCTCTCGCTGTACCCGAACACTCATATCAGCCTCCGGTCATTGGCGGGAACAGGGCCACTTCCTCATCACCCCCAAGACTGGTATCGAGCGTAGCAAATTCCTGATTGACCGCAATACGAATTGCACTCGTATCGGCCAGCGCTTCGGCGAATTCAGGACCGCGACCTTTCAGCCATTCGATCAGGCCAGCTACGTCCTGCACCCCTTCGGGCAAGGAAATGTCTTCCTCTCCGATACCGGTACGTTGCCGCAACCAGGCGAAATACAGAACCTTCATGGCATGACCTCCGTGAACGGCAGGAAATCTACCATGTTCCCGCGCTCCAGCAAGGTCATGTCTTCCGGCAACATGACCAGACCATCCGCCCCAACCAGCGAGGACAATACGCCGGCGCCACTGCGCCCGTGTTTTTCAGCCCGTGCCGCACCATCGGCATCCATTTCAATGCGGGCGCGGACAAATTCGCGGCGACTGATTTTCTTGCGGTGCTCAAACCCCGCACGGACCCTGAAACTGATCGGCGCGGTATCAACCGCCCCCGACAAACGCAGGATCAACGGCCGGGCCACGATCAGAAATGTCACCATTGCAGCCACCGGATTGCCGGGCAACCCGGCCACAGGCACCGGCCCCTGCGGCGTATCGATCTGGCCCAGCGCAACCGGCCGGCCCGGTTTGATCGCCAAACGCCAGAAATGCAGCGATCCCAGGGCTTCGACAGCAGCCTTTACATGGTCTTCCTCACCGGTCGACATGCCACCAGACGTAATCAACATATCGTGGTCCAGGGCGGCCGCCGCCAGCGCATCACGGATCACGTCGACCTTGTCTGGAATAATACCAAGATCGGTCACAATACAGCCCAGCCGCGTCAGAGCCGCCGTCAGGGTAAACCGATTGGAATCGAAGATCGCACCGGGGTCCAACTGCCCCTCACCAGGGTCCCGTAATTCGTCCCCGCTGGAAAAAACCGCAATGCGCAACGGGTCGTAAACCGCTAGCGCCGTGTAACCCAGCGATGCGGCAACGCCAATTTCCTGCGGGCGCAATCGTTGACCGGTTGCCAGCACGGTTTCACCGGTCCGGATATCTTCGCCCGCCGCGCGGCGATTGGCGCCCTGCTTGATACCTGGCTGAATAACGACAGTTTCCCCATCGAGACGGCAATCTTCCTGCATCATCACCGTATCCGGTGCGATGCCGGCGACACCTTCAGGCATCGGCGCGCCTGTGAAAATTCGCACAGCCCCTCCGCGTTGCGCAGGCTGCGGTAACGGATGGCCCGCCGCCGCACGGCCCGCAACAGGGAGCCGCGTTTCCGAATCGGGCGAAAGGTCATCATAGTAAACGGCATATCCGTCCACGGCGGAATTCGCATGTGGCGGCACGTCGGACGATGACACAATATCCACCGCCAGAATGCGGCCAACGGCATCGCGCAACGGAACAGTCGATATTCCGGCAATCGGGACGGTCCGGTCCTGCAGTGCCGCCAGCGCTTCATCCAGCGGCGTCAGCTCGCCCCCGAAGGCGAAGCAATCGTCGCTAAGCTGCGCCACGGGAAACCGCTCCCTGCAATTCGGTCGCGGCGATAATAAAATCCGCAATGCCCGGCACATCATTCAGGTACAGCACCGGCAAGGACAAATCCGGCAGCGCCACATCGCAGGCAACGGCAATGATATGAGGATCATCGACACACAGCAGCGGCTTGCCATTGGAAGGGCGATGGACTTCAAGCTTGGTGTGCGCGTGCCGCTTGAACCCTTCGACCAGCAACAGGTCCACAGGCATCATATGGACGACGATATCGTCGAGATCCGGTTCCGGATTGCCGTGATGTTCATGCATCAGTGCCCAACGCCGGGCGGAACTGATCATCACCTCCGTCGCCCCGGACTGCCGGTGCTCGTATGAATCCTTGCCCGGCTTGTCGATATCGAATTCATGATGAGCGTGTTTCACGGTCGACACGCTGATACCACGCGACAGCAATTCGGGAATCAGCTTCACGACAAGCGTCGTCTTGCCGCTGCCGCTCCATCCCGACAGTCCAAAAACCTTCATACCCGTGTTCTCCGTCGCCGACCGCTGGTCAGCCCGCGCTGTTCTTCACCGTCGGCACGCTGTCTTTCTCAACCGGTTGCGGCGTGTCGGCCATCAGGTGTACCAGCCCCGTTTTCAGATAATCGTATCCCGTGATGATTGTCAGGCCGGCCGCGATCCACAGGCAGAGTTCACCGATCATAACGGCGGGAATTTCTGCTGGCGCCGCACTGCCAATCATCAGAAAACCCAAGGCTATCATCTGGATAAAGGTCTTCCACTTTGCAAGGCCGCTGACCGGAACGCCGACCTTTATTTCCGCCAGGAACTCGCGCAAGCCGGACACCAGCAGTTCACGGCACAAGATGACGAGCCCCGGCAATACTGCCAACCCGACGATCCGGTCAAACGCCACCAGCATCAGGATAATGGCGGCAACCAGCAGTTTGTCGGCAACCGGGTCCATGAACCGGCCAAAGCTGGAAATCGCACCCATCGACCGCGCCGCATAGCCATCGAAGAAATCGGTGATGCAGGCATATGAATAAACCGCCAGCATAACCCATCGCACCGTGGGACCATCGAACCAGAACAGCGCAACGATCGCCGGGATGGCCCCGATACGTGACAGTGTCAGAAGGTTCGGCAGGTTGAAGAGCATGCAGCTATCTCTAAGTGCGGAAACGGTTTTTCAGGGCGCAGAGGATATTGTCATTCTACTCATCGCCATGGAAATGGCCATAAATTTTCTCTGCGACCCCCTTGCTGATGCCCGTAACCGCCTCAAGGTCAGCCAATCCGGCGCGCGCAACGTTCCGCGCAGAGCCGAAATGCAGCAGTAGCGCCTTCTTTCGCTTCGCCCCGATACCAGGCACTTCATCCAGGGGTGACGCGGATATTCCGCGCGACCGGCGCGCCCGATGCGCGGTTATCGCGAACCGATGCGCCTCGTCCCGCAACCGCTGGATGAAATAAAGCAGCGGGTCCCGGGGTGCCAGCATGAAGACGCCGCCACCCGGCCGATAGAATTGCTCCCGCCCCGCGTTTCGATCCGGCCCTTTGGCAACGCCCAGCAGGGCAACGTCATCAATACCCAGATCGGCGAATACGTCGCTGGCAACGCCGAGCTGGCCCCGCCCGCCATCGACAATAACCAGATCCGGCCATTGCCCTTTGCGCCGTTCCGGATCTTCCTTTTGCGCACGCTTGAAACGCCGCGTCAGGACCTCCCGCATCATTGCGTAATCATCACCGCCGGCAGGGACCGCATCGCCCTCGCCGCCAACGGTCTGGATATTGAACTTTCTATAGGCGTTTTTCATCAGCCCATCCGGCCCGCATACGATCATGCCGCCAATGGCATTGGTGCCCTGGATATGACTGTTGTCATACACTTCGATACGTTCCGGTGGCGTTTCGAGGTCGAGCCGCGCGGCCAGGGCATCCATCAGCTTGCGGTGCGATGCGCTTTCCGCCCTACGGCGTCCCAAGGCGTCGCGCGCGTTGTTGAGTGCATGGTCCACCGGTTTTCGCTTCGCCCCGCGCTGCGGCGCCAGAACCTGCACCTTGTGCGAAGCCCGTATCGATAATGCCTCGGCGACAAGATCGCGTTCCGCCAGGTCATGGCTCAGCAACACCGCTTTGGGGGGAAGCTTGTCGGCATAAAACTGCCCGACAAATGCCGCCAGCACGTCGCTGTCATCACGATTTCTGTCATGCGAGGGGAAATAGGCGCGGCTGCCGTAATTCCGGCCGTTGCGGAAGAAAAACACCTGAACGCAGGATTGGCCGCCTTCCTGATGCAGAGCAATGACGTCGGCATCGTCCAGCCCCGGCACGTTGATATCCTGATGCGCCTGCACTGCCGTCAAGGCGCGAATTCGGTCGCGAATCTTCGCGGCTGTTTCAAATTCCAGCGCTTCGCTGGCTGCTTCCATCTGTGTCCCCAGGCGGGCCTGCACCTTCGCGCTCTGTCCGGTGAAGAACTCCTTCGCCTCATCGACCAGCGCCGCATAATCCTCGTTGCTGATCCGGCCTACACAGGGCGCGCTGCATCGCTTGATATGATACTGCAGGCAGGGACGGGTGCGGCTGCGAAAGATATTGTCCGAACAGTTGCGCAGCAAAAATGCCCGTTGCAACGAGGACACCGTGCGGTTGACGGCGCCCGCGGAGGCGAACGGCCCGAAATAGGTGCCCGGCCTTTTTCGCGCGCCGCGATGCTTCACGATCTGGGCAAATTCATGATCGGCCGTAATCAGGATATGCGCGAAGGTCTTGTCATCGCGCAGCAACACATTGTAGCGCGGCAGCAGCTTCTTGATCAGATTGGACTCAAGCAGCAGCGCCTCGACCTCGGTATGGGTTGTCACGAACTCCATTCGGGTCGTCTCGGCGATCATGCGCTGCAGGCGGATCGGCAATTGTGCCGGACGGGTATATGAGGCGACACGGTTGCGCAATTGCCGGGCCTTGCCGACATACAGCACGTCGCCGCGGTCATTGATCATCCGGTATACGCCGGGCGCCACAGGCAATGTTTTCAGGTAGCCGCGGATGACATCCGCGCCCGCCACCATACCCTGATGCCGCGACGCGCCATCCTCCGGCGCAAGATCAAGTCCTTCCGTCATCCGCTAAATCTTTGTCCTTAAACGATACTGTTCAATCGGCAGGCATCCTACACTAGCACAGGCCACGGGGTCCTCTCCCCTGAAGTAGTATTCAGCGGCCCGCCAGCGGGGCGAGGGATATCCCCGGGTGCTGTGGAAAACCTTGTTGAAAACTCACCCTCCCTAAGACATCGACAAGCTATTGCAGGAGCTTGACGTAATTGCCCAAAAAATAGGCATTTTTGCAAGCCATTGATTCTAATAAATAAAAATAAATCAAGTGTAAACAAACAGTTACAGTAAGGTTAAAATTCCGCGATCCGGCTGAATTGTGACGGTAGTAGCCGAATGTGCACAACTCATTCCGAATATGGTCCTAATACGGGTTTGCATTTCACCGCACGGTTGCCGGTGCACAACCATTTCGCGGGCCATTATTCGTTGGCTGCCTCATCGCCCATGGGCTGCCGCCAGCCCAGATGCTGACCACCATCAAGCGCGATCATCTGCCCGGTCATCGACGGCGATTCAATGATGAAACGGACTGCCCGCGCCACCTCTTCCGACGATGCGCCGCGGCGCAACGGCACTGAATCCTGCTGACGGCGAAACTGTTCTTCCGTCTGGCGGACATTGCGCAATGTCGGTCCCGGACCGATGCCATTCACCCGGACACGCGGTGCCAGCGCAAGCGCCAGTGTCTGGGTCAATGTCCAAAGCCCGGTCTTGCTGAGCGTGTAGGACAGGAAATAAGGCGTCAGATTCCAGACCCGCTGGTCGAGGATATTGACGATAACCCCTTCCTGCCCCTCCGGCAGGGCCGCCGCCATATCCTGAGACAGCACGAAAGGCGACCGCAGGTTCGGTTCAAGATGCGCATCCCAGCTTTCCCGCGTCGCATCCTCAATGCCGTCCCGGTCGAAATGCGATGCATTGTTGACCAGGCAACCGATCGGCCCGAACCGGTCAACGGCCTCCGCCATCAAACGCTTGGTTTCGCCTTCCACCGCCAGATCCGCGCACAGCGCGACCGCTGTTCCGCCCTGATCTTCGATTTCAGCGACAACCGCTTCGGCATCCGCGGCAGAACGATGGTAGTGAACCGCGACGGACCAGCCCCATGCCGCCAGATCGCAGGCAATCGCCTTGCCGATACGTCGCGCGGCGCCGGTAACAAGGGCGGTTTTTGGAATCGTCATGTCAGCAGGATAGGGCGCTGGCCGGAGCCCATACAAGTACATATATGGATTTGGTTCGTTTCATCATCGCGGAACGCATGCACACGGCCAACCGAAACATTACATTCGCTATCTGGACGATGTGGAACACCAGGGCGGTTGACACTCATACGCCGCGGCGCATGCGTTTCTTGCCCTTTTTCCCGCCTGGACGCCCTTTCGGCATGATCCCCCGGGGTACCGACTGGATGCTCGCCGCGATCTTCGGATTGATCGGCGCCGCATCCGCCGGCATGTCGAGATCACGGGTTTCGATACGCTTGATCTCGTCGCGAAAGGCAGCGGCTTCCTCGAACTCCAGATCCGCCGCGGATGCCTTCATGCGCGCTTCCAGCGCCTCAATATAGGTTCGCAGATCCATACCGACCAGGTGCTTCAGCTTCGGATCGCCGATATCAACGGTGACATGGTCGCGCTCATAGACCGATTCCAGGATGTCGCCGATATCCTTGCGGATCGCTTCCGGCGTGATCCCGTTGGCCGCGTTATAGGCCTGCTGCCGTTCGCGCCGCCGGTTGGTTTCGTCCAGCGCGTATTGCAGCGATCCGGTCATCCGGTCCGCATACAGCAACACCCGTCCGTCCACGTTCCGCGCCGCCCGGCCGATGGTCTGGATCAGCGACGTTCGGGACCGCAGATAGCCTTCCTTGTCCGCATCGAGAATGGCAACCACGCGCGCATTCCGGGATATCCAGCCCTTCGCGCAGCAGGTTGATGCCGATCAGACATCGAACACGCCCAGCCGCAGGTCGCGGATAATCTCAATCCGCTCCAGCGTGTCCACGTCGGAATGGATGTAGCGCACCTTCGAGGCCTGCCTCATGCATGTATTCGGTCAGGTCTTCGGCCATGCGCTTGGTCAGGGTCGTGACCAGCACGCGCTGGCCCTTTGCGACGCACTCGACGGCATTCGGCCAGCAGATCGTCGACCTGGTTTTCGGCCGGGCGGATGATGCAGACCGGATCGATCAGCCCGGTCGGACGGACGACCTGTTCGACGAAGGCGCCCGCGGTGCGTTCCAGCTCCCACGGCCCCGGCGTTGCGGACACAGAGACCGTCTGCGGCCGCATTGCCTCCCATTCCTCGAACTTGAGCGGGCGGTTATCGACGCAGGACGGCAGGCGGAAGCCGAATTCGGACAGGGTCGATTTGCGCGCGAAAGTCGCCCTTGTACATGCCGCCGAGCTGCGGCACCGTGACGTGGCTTTCATCGACGATCAGCAGCGCATTGTCGGGCAGATACTCGAACAGCGTCGGCGGCGGCTCGCCAGGCTTGCGGCCCGTCAGATAGCGCGAATAGTTCTCGATCCCGGCACAGCGCCCGGTGGCTTCCATCATTTCCAGGTCGAACGCGTGCGCTGTCTCCAGCCGCTGCGCTTCCAGCAACTTGCCCTTCGCATCAACACCTCCAGATCGCGCTTTCAGCTCTTCGCTTGATGCCGACTGGCCTGCATCAGGGTCGGGCGTGGCGTCACATAGTGCTGTTGGCGATAGATACGGATCGTTTCCAGCGTCCGGTCTTCTCGCCGGTCAGCGGATCGAATTCGCGATCGCTCGATCTCGTCGCCGAACAGCGACAACCGCCAGGCGCGATCTTCGTAATGCGCCGGGAATACTTCAACGTATCGCCCCGCACCCGGAAACGCCCGCGCAGAAGCCTGTCGTTGCGCTGTATTGCAGCTCGACGAGCTGTTCAGCAGTGCGCGGGATCAAGTCATCGCCCACCTCACTTCCGGCACGTCATGTTCGAATAGGTCTCACCGCGCCAATGCCGTAGATGCACGACACGACGCGACGATGATGACGTCGTCGCGTTCCAACAGCGCCGCGTCGCGGCATGGCGCATCCGGTCGATCTGCTTCGTTGATCGAGCGTCTTTTCGATATAGGTGTCGGTCCGCGGCACATAGGCTTCGGGCTGGTAATAGTCGTAATAGGAAACGAAATACTCGACCGCATTGTCCGGAAACAACGCTTCATTTCGCCATAAAGCTGCGCCGCCAGGGTCTTGTTGGGCGCGAGCACCAGCGCAGGCCGCTGCAGTTCTGGATCACATGCGCCATCGTGAAGGTCTTGCCCGACCCGGTGACGCCGAGCAGCACCTGATCGCGCTCGCCCGCTTCAAGCCCCTCGCAGAGCGCCGCAATCGCCTGCGGCTGGTCGCCCGCAGGCTGGAAATCCGACTTCAGGTTGAAGCGCTTGCCGCCTTCGGACAACGGGCGCTCGAACCCGGCTTCCGGCCGGACCAGCATGATGTCGGGTATGCCCGTCATGGCCAGAACCGGCGCGACCGGGCCCCGAAATGCGCCAGCCTAAAAGCCTGCATTCGATTGCCATCGGTTCGCATTGATTGGCATTTATCAGTCGTTCCCATGCGGTTCAAACGCCTGCGTCTCGGGATTCCACAGCTCAAGCGTACCATTGAAGATATTGAGGTACCAGCCGTGCACGCTGATCCGGTTTTCCGCCACCGCCTTGCGAATAAAAGGGAACGTATCCAGGTTTTCCAGCGACAGCGTCACGGCCTGACGTTCCGATGCTTCGACCAGATCGTCGCCTTCCAGCGTCGAATCCACCGCCAGCGCCCGTTCGCGCGCCTTGCGCAACAGGTCGGTCCAGGCGGTGATAAACATGCCGCCGGTTGGCTCGCCCGGTCCGTGATTGTGGACCATCGCCTGAACACCACCGCATGCGGCATGCCCGATAATGATGACGTGCTCGACCCGCAAGCCATCGATAGCGAATTCCAGCGCGGCACTGGTGCCGTGATAGGCGCCGGCCTCCTCATAGGGCGGCACCAGAGCGGCCACATTCCGGACCGCGAAAATATCACCCGGCTCGGTCTGCAACACAATCGCCGGATCAACACGCGAATCCGAACAGGCGACGACAGCGAAGCGCGGCTTCTGCCCATCGCGCAACAGGCCCTGATACAGTTCGGGCGCCGATTCATAATAGGTTTTTGCGGAACTTCTGGAAGCCGTTCAACAGGGTCTCAATTCCAGTCATTCCATCTACTCCAAAAAAACCTGTCAGCCGTCATGTACTTACCCGAAACCCCATATGGTCCCAAAAACAAAAATGACCACTGTTTCGCAGGCATAAAACTATCAGTCTCAGTGCCACTACCCGCGACAATCAATGCCGATGGCTGGCTGTTTCACGGGTCTGATTGTTTTGATCCAGAAACTTGACGTCACAGCGCCGGCAACCGGTTTACCGGAACGGGCCAACTGTTCCGTTTCTCATGGGCTCTTGCCGCCATGCCAGCCGATAGCTGGCCCGGTTTCGCGACGCGCCTACTCGCCCTTCACCTGTTCGACCAGTTTGCTCCAGCGGTGTCATCGGCTTGGCGTTTTCCTTATGGCGGTCTTCGTAATGGTGTAGCAGCTGGTGAAACTCTTCCGCCGCATGCTCGATCGTGAATTCCGGGTTGCCGCTGTTTGTGACGGCAAAGGCCGTGAAGTTCGAAGCCGCATTCCGCAGCCCCGTGGCAACATCCAGCGGATCGTGACCTTCTCGATCCGGTCGTTTGCGAAATTGATCAGCGCATTCGCGATCTGCAGGTGAATCGGCTCACTGCGTGATCGTGGTGGTGATGGCCGTGGTCGTGGTCGTGATTATGATCGTGATCGTCCGCCATGGTGCCCTATTCCCTCTCCGTTGCTGGTGCGCACGATGCCATATTCCAGCAAGGCAACCAAGCGATAGCCCCAATAATTGGATATTTATCCATCGAAGCTGATGGAACCGCGTATCGGGCCGCAACTTTTCAGCGCCACAAACGACGGGGAATATTCAGTGGCCGGCTTCGACGGCACCGGGCGTGGCTCCGCTATTCCGGTCCCTAACCGACGGACTGGATCAGGCGGGCAATCTTGTCGAGTACCGGCAGCACCTGATCGGCCTTTTCCGACTCCATGGAGAACACCACCCGTTCAATGCCCGCATCGCGGTATCGCTTCAGCACGTCCTCATCCATCTCCGCTGAGAAGACCGATACCGGCAGGCTGTCTGCGTCGCGGCCGGCCTCTGCCGCCATCTGCCGGAACCGCGGCAGATCGTTCAGCAAATCCGCGCCGCGACCGCCCAGAGGTATCATCCATCCCCATAGGCGATGGCCCGGTGCGCGGCATGGGGCATCGCGCCACCGACCAATATCGGCGGGTGCGGTTTCTGCACCGGCTTCGGCCAGGTCATCATTGGTTTCGAAGCTCTGGAAGGTGCCCTTGAATTCCGGCTTTGTCTCGGTCCAGATGGTCTTGAGCATGGCCACCCGCTCCGCCATCAGTTTGATACGCGTTTGGGATCGGTGCCGTGATCGGCCATTTCCTCGCGGTTCCAGCCAGCCCCGATGCCGAACAGGAAGCGACCGCCCGACAGGTAATCCAGCGTCGCCACCTCCTTCGCCAACTGAATCGGGTCGCGCTGGATGATCAGGCAGATCCGGTTGCCAGCTTGAGTGTCTTGGTGACCACGGCCGCCGTCGCCAGGCCGACGAACGGGTCGATGACGTCGTAATAATGCTTCGGCAGTTCCGGCCCCCCGCCCCAGGGCGAGAGTCGCGACGTCGGTATATGCGAATGCTCCGGCGCCCAAAAGGACTCAAAGCCCCGGTCTTCAAGGGCAGGCCCCAATTCGACCGGGTCATGGAATAGTCGGTACAGAACATCGATGCGCCAAAATGCATGCCAGGGAACTCCAGTAGCCGATAGCCAAAATATCCAGAATGCAAACTATGTTATTCGTTCGCCGGCGCTTGTCGAAGGGTCGACGGACCGGTCCGGAGCCGGGGCAATAATTCCGGGAAATCTTGTATCCGGCGTATCTTAATCATTTCCAGGCCGGCGGCATCCATCGGGGAACTGGTCCGACGGGGCACCGCCAACTCTTTCTGCTCACCGCGTTGATTCAATTCACCATTTCATGGGCGCCGGGAACGCAACTTTCAGCCTTTTACGAACCACTACAGCGACCGCAACGCCTTGTATATCATTGACTTTTTCCCGGTTCGACCTATATACCTACAGTGCGTATTGCATTTGTTATGTGTTACTTGAATAGCCGGCCCGCCGATTAGCCTTGTTATCCCCTGACAATGTAGACGTATCAAAACCTGCGCCGCCACATCGTGTGGGTGAGGCAACGACACGCTTGTTAGAGGAAACGACAATGGCTACTGGTACTGTTAAATGGTTTAACCCGACCAAGGGTTTCGGATTCATCGAGCCGGAAGCGGGCGGAGACGATGCGTTTGTGCACATTTCGGCTGTCGAACGCGCCGGATTGCGGACCCTGAACGAAGGGCAGAAAGTTTCTTACGAACTTCAGCCTGGACAGCGCGGCAAATCATCCGCCGAGGACCTGTCCATCATCGAATAGTTTCAACCGGCGGCGGCCCCGGTTCAGCCGGGGTGGCCGTTGTGACACGCGCCTGCGGTACAATCGCGATGGCGACGTTGTAGCTGTTCCCGCCTGCTACACATCGAACGGAAGCTGAGGATTACCCAAATGCAGAAGTCGGCAAGATCAAAGGCTGAAGAAAAATTCGCCGCCAGCGAAACAAAGGCGGCGAATTTCCTGAAAGGCAAAGAAAAGGCACGTCAGGAAAGTGCCGCCCGCAACGCTAAGCTGCGGGGGCTCAGACTGGCGAAGGAAGAAGCGGAAAAACTCGCAGCCGAAAAGGCTGCCGCCGCGAAACCGCCTGTGAAAAGCAGGAAGAAGGCGGCGCCCGCCGCCGACTGATACGATTCATAGCCCCGCGCGGGGCAGCGAACACAACCGTTTGGCGCCCCGGTCTCTTGACCGGTGGGCTCCATATGGTTTTAACCGACATAGTGCGGAACGGGGGCCATGCGCCCCCTTTCGACCGTTAATATGGAGGACGCCGCAATGGCTCGCAGGAAACCCAAGGGCAAGCCCGCCGCCTATATGGCATTCAATGTGACCTATGAAGATGGGTCGGTCACATCAAACCGGCGCGTATCGACGGATCTGCTCGATCAGTCCTTCGGCGACGCCGTGCTGGACCTTGCCCGAACCGCTATCGAAGACCAGGAAACGAAATCGCCCAGCGTTCCGGCCAGCGCCGCGCCAAGATCAAGGCTATCGTCAACGCCTGACCGGGGGCGCGCTTCGGCGCATTCCGTCGACTTCCCGTATATGGCAGCGCCACGCCGATATACAGATCCGGCCACTACGGGCCGGACGACCGCCGGCACCAGTTAACCACAATCCGTTTTTCCGCCGCCATCTGATCCAGCGCAATCGGTTTCCCGCGCCATGGCCTATACTGTCCCGGTGTGGCTGAAGGCGGAACGGCGTCCGTCAACCGCCATCCCTTTCGGCCGCTGGCAAGGATATCGACCGTATGACGGTTCGTCGAATTGCCCCTCGCTGCGAATTTGCTGATTTTTGCCGTACTGGCGGCAGGCATCTGGTTGGCGGGCACCCGGCTGTCCTATCTGGCGGATGCGATCGGCGACAGGACGGTATCAGTAATGCGATCATGGGGCTGGTGTTTCTCGCCGGCATCACCGAATTGCCGGAACTGGTGACGACGACAGCGGCCGCCTATCGCGGGGATGCGGCGCTGGGCGCTCAATCAACATGTTCGGCGGGATCACGATGCAGACCGCCGTGCTGGCCGTGGCGGATGCCGCCGCATTCAAGGTGACGCTGAGCGCCTTTCCCCGCAAGCCGACCCCCATTCTTGAAGGCGCGTTGCTGATTTCTGCTGCTGGCAAGCGTCCTTGCCATCGTATCCATCGGCGAGGTTGCGCTGGTCCCCGGCATCGGCGGCGGCGTGGTCCTGCTGGCCGGGATCTATTTTATCGCGATCTGGCTGCTCAACATATACGATTTCCGACAATGCCTGGCGGCCCGTCGACCTGCCGAAAAAGACGACATTACAACGATCCTGCGGCCGCCTTCGCTGACCATACAATCCATGCGGGCGCTGGTGCTGCAATCCGGCGGTGTCGCCGCAGTCATCCTGACCTGCGGCATGCTGCTGGTCGAGAACACAACCGCCATCGCGGCACAGACCGGCCTTGGCAGCAGCTTCGTCGCGCCACCCTGCTCGCGGCCACAACATCGCTGCCGGAATTAAGCACCACCGTGGGCCGCCGCGCGCATGGGCGCTTACACGATGGCAATTTCAAACATCTTCGGCAGCAACCTGATCATGGTACTGGTCCTGTTCCCCGCCGATATCTTTTACCGTCAGGGCGAAATCCACAAGCAGGTGGACAGCACGGCACAGCTCGCCCTGCTATCCGGCATCGTCGTCACCGCGATCTGCATCATCGGCCTGCTGATGAAAAAGAAACCGCGCATCCTCGGCATGGGGCTCGATTCCGTCGTCGTGCTGATCGTCTATCTGGCCAGCGTCTACGGCTTCTATATGCTGCGCTGACACCCCCTATTCGAAACGGTAGCCCGACATAATTTTCCGCGAGGGCTGTCTGCGCCGCGCGGGAACCGGCGATGTAGTCGAGTTCCGCAAGCTGCAGGCGGGCGACCGAAATCACCATTTTCGGGATACAGATGCATCAGCCCGGTCAACCAGTTCGAAAAGCGCTGTGCCTTCCAGACCCGGTGCAGGCATGTCGCGGAATAGGAATCGATCAGGTCCACGCGGTTGTTACGGAAATAGCCGATCAGCGCCTGCGAGAGATAATGCACATCGGATGCCGCGAGGTTCAGCCCCTTGGCCCCGGTCGGCGGCACGATATGCGCCGCATCCCCGGCGAGGAACAACCGCCCGTGCCGCATCGGTTCAGCAACGAAACTGCGCAGCGGCGTGACGCTTTTTTCCAGCGACGGCCCGGTTTCAAGCCCATCCCGGCTTTCCGCCGGCAGCCGGCGCGACAATTCGGTCCAGAACCGGTCATCGGACCAGTTCGCCACGTCATCATCCACCGGGCATTGCAGGTAATAGCGGCTGCGCGTTGTCGAGCGCATCGAACACAGCGAAAACCCGTCTTCATGATTGATATAGATGAGTTCGTCGGAAACCGGCCGGGTATCGGCCAGCATCCCGGCCCAGGCAAACGGGAAAGTTTTTTCGTAGACCCGCAGCACAGAGTCCGGAATGGCCTGGCGGCTGACGCCGTGGAAACCGTCGCACCCGGCGATAAAATCACAGGTCAGGGTATGGGGCTCACCATCCTTGCGCCAGGTCAGCCGCGGTTTGTCGCGATCAACATCGTGCAGCGCGACGTCTTCGGCTTCATAAATGATCGTCGCGCCCCGGGCGGCGCGCGCCGCCATCAGGTCCTTGGTCAGTTCCGTCTGGCCATAGACCAGCACCGATTTGCCGGTGAGACCGTCAAAATCAATCCGATGGCGCGTCCCATCAAAACAGAATTCGGTGCCGGTATGCGCCAGTCCCTCGCGGATCATTCGCGCGTCGCATTGCGCCTGTCCCGCCAGAGCAACCGTTCCGGCTTCCAGAACACCCGCGCGGATGCGGCCCTGCACATATACCGCCGTTTGCCGTTCCAGCACGACATTGTCGATACCGTTCAAATCCAGCAGTTGCGACAGCAGCAGCCCGGCCGGGCCAGCGCCAACGATGCCGACTTGTGTATGCATAGGCCCTCCCCGGATTCCCGGCGCTTCACAAGGCGATACTAACAGGCGCACCCGTTTCGTCACTAATCGAAGCCCTGCCCCTTGTCAGGGTTCCAGAATCACCGGGTCGGCGAATACCAGCGCGACGATGATGCCCCGGTCATCATGAAGCCATACGCCGTTCTCGTTCATCGATACCAGCGGCGTGTATTCATCCGCATATAACGCGCTGCGAACGCCATCGCTCAGGGTATCGAGCACGAAAACCTGAAACTTCCCGGGCCCGGACCGGACCACAGTGACAGCATGCAATTGCGTCCTGCCCCGAATGGCCAAACCGACAATCCGGATGTCACGGGCGGCGACGCCCATCTCCCGCGACAACACATACTTGGATACCGCCGCGCAATCGCAATCGCCGCCAAGGGCCAGAAACACACGGGGATGCTTCCATTCGCCATGCTTGTCAGGCACGAAGGTAATCCCGTTCAGCAATCCGTTGATCATCGTGAGCCGTTCATACAACGGGGCGTCACGTACGCCGTGCAGTCGGGCGCGCCATGCCGACGGCACGGGAAAGCCATCCGCGACAGCGCGGTTCAAAAAGGCCGGACCAGTCTCACGCCTGTTGCCGGATTCATACACTGTTTCGTCCGCACCAAATGGCCACGCAGCCATATTCGACGTGAAAGGCGTATCGGCATAGACCGGGTTACCGTCCGAAACCGGGCCCCATAGCATCGCAGGCACGGCGCCAAACAGGACAATCGACGCAATCCTCAGCGCTTTATACGAAAGCGAACGAACTGTGCGGCGCAGCGGATGCCTCGCTTTCTGCCATGTCGGGATGCCAGCGGTGCCCGTGCCTGCTGTGGCCGGGCCGATATCAGTCGAAAACCGGCAATTGGCGGATTTTCACCAAACGACAGGATATCTGCATTGATCCGCATCAATAGAGGCGGATCCCCGTCCGGTCATGACGGGCTGCCCGCCTTTTTCCGCCGCACCCGCCGCGCCAGCATGTTCAACCCCTCCACCAGGGCCGAAAACGACATGGCCGCATAGATATAGCCCTTGGGCACATGCACACCGAAACCATCGGCGATCAGCACCATCCCGATCATTAACAGGAAGCCAAGCGCCAGCATCACCACTGTCGGATTGTTATGAATAAAGGCCGCGAGCGGCCCGGCCGCCACCAACATCACAAGGACTGCGACGATGACCGCCGCGAACATGATCGGCAGTTCCTCCGTCATGCCGACCGCGGTCAGGATACTGTCCAGCGAGAATACGAGGTCCAGCGCCAGAATCTGCAGAATAACGATACTGAAAACGGCACCGGCCCCGCCCTTGGCCTCTTCTTGTGATTCCGGGTCGACGTTATGGTGAATTTCAGTCGTCGCCTTCCAGACCAGGAACAGACCACCGGCAATCAGAATCATGTCCCGCCAGGAAAACCCGTGACCGAAAAGGTCGACAACAGGCGCGGTCAAACCGACGATGACGAATAACAGCCCCAGCAATGCCAGTCGCAGAATAAGGGCGAGGCTGATTCCAATGAACCGGGCGCGCGGTCGTTCGGCCTCCGGCAGGCGATTGGTCAGAACCGAGATGAATATCAGGTTGTCGATACCAAGCACGACTTCCAGCACGATCAACGTGGCAAGAGCGGCCCAGGCTTCGGGATTAATCATCAATTGCTGGATCTGCTCCACGGCCGTTCCTTTCCAAATTCATTAACCCACGACAACGCTATTGCCCTGTTTACGGGTTTTTAAGGTGTTGACGATAATGGTTTAGAATGTCTGAAACATCCTTTCCAAAGCCGATCAACGAAGATTATCGCCTGATAGTCCTGAGAGACCTCGGCATACTCGATACCGAGCCGGCACCGGAATTTGACAGGCTAACGCGGCTTGCATCCGCGCATTTTGGCACGATGGTCGCGGTTGTATCACTCGTCGATGCGGAGCGGCAGTGGTTCAAGGCATGTTACGGACTGAACGCGACCGAAACCGACAGGCGAGATGCGTTTTGTGCCCATACCATCATGGGCACGGATAATATGATTGTCCTCGATGCAACCAAAGACGGCCGCTTTATTGACAATCCGCTGGTAACCGGCCCGCCGAATATCCGATTCTACGCCGGTTCACCATTGATTATCGACGGTGCCGGAATCGGCACGTTCTGTATCATCGACGATAAACCGCGACACGATTTTGGCAGCGAGGAAAAGGAGTGCCTGAAAGCCTTCGCGCAAATTGCCATGGATGAAATCCGGCTGGCCGACATGTCGCGGACCACGCGTAATCCCTACGTCGAAAAATTGCGGCGGGAACAGCGCCGCGCCGATGCCGCTGTGGAAGCAAAAGCTCAATTTCTGGCGATGATGAGTCACGAACTGCGCACACCGCTGAACGCCGTACTCGGCTTTGCCGAATCCATCAGCGAAGAACTACTGGGCCCGATCCACCCGCCGAAATACCGCGAATTCGCCGAGCACATCCTCGAAGGCGGTCGGCGGCAGCTGATGCTGATCGAGCGTATGCTGCAATTGACCGAGCAAGGCTCCATCGCACTCATCGACGAAATTATCGATCTGAAAGATATGGTGCGCCATTGCGTCGATGCTCTGGCCGGTGAAGCGCTGCTGGCGGGTGTGTTCCTGCGCGAGGAAATTCCGGACAAACGGATCTATCTGAATGCCGATCCGGTTCATATCGAACAAATCGTCCTGGAGCTGATAAGCAATGCGATGAAGGCCTCTCCCCGGGGAGAGCATGTCCAGGTTTCGATCACCATCGACACGGGCAACGCCATCAAACTGTCGATCAGGGATGCCGGCGAGGGCATTGACGAAGCCACCATGGCGGACGTGGTCGGCATTTTCAGCCAGGTCAGCAAGGGACACGAACGGAAATCCGAAGGCGTCGGAATTGGGCTGCCAATCGTGCGCAAGTTGACCGAATTGCATGGCGCGACTCTGGCGCTTTTGCCGCTGGATGACTGTGGCACCTGCGCGGAAGTCGTCTTTCCCGCGTACCGCACCGCCTCCGCGAACGCCCTGGCGACACGGGTAAGCTGACCAGGCCGACATCGTCGCCTCATCATGGCGATTGCTAGGCCATACACCGCCCGCTAGCGTGCGGGTCATGTCCGATCGCACCGTGAACAATGCCGCCTATCCGCTGATGGCCTGCGCTGCCCTGTTCTGGGCCGGGAACATCGTCATCGCGCGTGCTTTTCACACCGATGTGCCACCGGTCGGGCTTTCCTTCTGGCGCTGGGTCCTGGCGTTTGCGCTGTTCCTGCCCTTCACGCTGACACTGTCCCGGCAGCAGTTTCCGATCATCCGCGCGCATTGGCGCTGGCTTGCCGGGCTGGGGCTGCTGGGCGGCACGGTGTTCCATACATTCCTGTATGTCGCGCTGAATACGACGACGGCGCTGAACGCGGCCGTGATCTATGCGATGACCCCGGCGCTGGTGCCGGTATTCGCACGGGTTCTGCTTGGCGACCGGCTGTACCTGCAGCAAGCCGCCGGCACTATCGTGTCGCTTTGCGGGGTCGTCATCGTTGTCGCCCGGGGCGATATCGACATTCTTCGCGATCTGCGCTTTACCGGCGGCGACATCTGGATGGTCGGCGCCGTAATCGCCTGGGCGATCTATTCCGTCCAGGTCAAGCGCAAGCCCGCCGACATGCATCCGAACACCATGCTGACCGCGATGATGGCCATGGCGGTCATGATGACCCTGCCGGTCTACCTGTGGGAACACATGACGGTCAGGGTCATGCCGGTCACCGTTTCATCGATCGCCGTGGTCGGGTATGTCGCGGTCTTCGCCTCGATCGCCGCCTATATCTGCTACAATCGCGCCATCGCACTGGTCGGGCCAAGCAAGACCGCGCTGACCGCGCATATGCTGCCGATATTCGCCGCCATCCTGTCGGTCGCGTTTCTGGACGAAGAACTGCACCTTTACCATCTGGCCGGCGCGACAGCGGTCGCCGGCGGAATCGCGCTGACAAGTGCGGCGCCATCGGCGACGACAGGTTCCGCCAGCACGACATAGCGGAGCGGACCACCGGGCGACACTGCGTCGAACGGATAACACGTCACCAGCGCCAGTCCGGGGATATCCATCGCCAACTGTGCCGTATCCTTGTGAACGACAAGCCGCTCACGGACACGGTAGCGATGGTCCCGACCGGCCCGGTCGGAAACCGACAATTCGTCCCCCGGCAGCAATTCCCGCAAAAACCGGAAATGGGTATCGCGATGCCCCAGCATAACGGTCATTCCCACATCACCCGGTGCCGCGCTGTTGTCCAGCAGGCCGGGACCGAAAGCCAGCGTGCGGCCGCTGCCGCCGGATAACACCAGCACATCCTGCCCAAGCCGCTCGCTGCGCAACCGCGCCACCGGTCTGGTATCGGCCCAGGGCCACGGCCGGGCCGTGTCGTCGCCCGCCTGTACACGAACCCAGGCCCGGGCCAGCAAATGCTGCGCCAGCGCCGCCTTGGCATGAATGTATCCACCGGCCCAAATATTCCAACCTCCGAACGCCAGCAACAGGATGGCGACAGTCATTCCGATACGCCGGGTCATGCGAACCGCCGGTGGCGCATAACCAACAACGTCAATCCAGCCAGGAAAATCGCGATCGCGCCACCGATCATATGCAGGGTCGCCGGTGTTGCCCCCCGTCCACCAAAGACCCGGGCGTAGTTCCAGCCCGCGGGCAGGTCGACGGGAACCGCGCGACGGTCCAGCGCTCCGCCAGCCGGGCGCGCCGGGGTCTTGTCCACCGCAACCAGGCTCGTGTAGCGGCTGACCAGTCCATGTGCCAGCGCGACATCCAGCACCGCCAGGCGCACTTCGTCCTCTTCCGCGCCTTCGTAGCGCCGGTCCATCAGCATCGCGATGCGGTCCCGTGCCCAAAGCTTCGCTATGCCAGCACCGCGTCGCGCATCTGCGATGTCGAAACTCTGCCGCCAGGGCTGCCCCGCACGCATTCCGGCAAGGTCGATTGTTCCGTCATGCCAGGGGAGCCGGGCCGTCAGCACCACCGGTTCGCCATGATACAGGTCCGGCAGTGGCGCCGGGATCATGCCCGGTAAGTTTTCGCCATCGTAGCCGGCCTCGATCTGTGTCAGCGCCGGGCGTTCCAGTTTCTCGTACAGGCGGGACATGACTTCGGCGACCTCAAGCGGATTGCCGATATGGGTAAAGGTCCCGCGTCCCTGCCCCGCCGCCTTGCGCATGAAATGACTGTTCGGCGCACTGCCAATGCCCAAGGTGAACAACCGGCTGTCTCCAAGATCGCGCCGGATACGGCTGATCAGCGCCGTCTCGTTGCCGACAGCACCATCCGTAATCAGCACGACCTGCCGCAGATGCGACAAGCCGATGCGGCCATTCAACACACGTTTCAGGGCGCCGCTGATTTCTGTCCCGCCATCGGCTTCCAGCCCATCGATAAACCGGTTTGCCTTCGACAGCGCCGCCGCATCGAAAGGACGCGCGGCGTGAAATAGTCCTGTTGTGTCGTTTGAAAAACGCAGGACATTGAACCGGTCGCCTTTCTGCAGCCGGCCAAGGGCGAATTTCAGCGCAGCGCGGGCCTGCGCAATGGATTCGCCGTGCATCGAACCCGACGTATCGATGATGAAGATGACTTCACGGGGGAAGCGCGGCGCATCGGACCTCTCGCCGGATGGCGGCGCGACCACCGCCATGACGTAGGTATCGCCGTCTTTTTCTTCAGTAAAGAGTGCGGCAAACGGCGCATCGCCGGTATCCGGTTTCCAGGTCAGGACGAAATCCCGGTTGGCGATCTCATCACCGGATTTCAGCGTAACGGTGTAGCGCCCCTCGGATTCGGTTGCCGCGACGTCGTGGCTGGAGCTACGCAGCAGAGCAAGCGGCATCCCCGCATCAAGGTTCACCGTCAGCGTCAGGGGATTGCCCGCCCCGTCATCCGGATGGCGGACCGGCGGCGTGATGCGTTCCGCATCCGTCACCTGGCTGGTATTTCCCGCCCAGCCCATGCCGCCAAGCCCCGCAACGGCGCTGTTGCCCGGGATGTATCGTGGGGCAACGACGGACGGAAAGCGCAGTGACACCGCGTCATCGGCGAAACGCAGCCGCTGCTGATAGGCGATTTCCACGACAATTTCGCCATCGGGCGGAATATTCGCTGCCGACGCGGTAAAGAGGTTGGGCCGCTCCTGTTCGATCAGGCTGGTCCGCTGCCCGGCGCGTTTTGCCTGGTCATAGATCTTTCGCGCCTTTTCACGCTCGCGGATTTCCCCTTCGATCACCCGTTCGCCGATCCGCAGGCGCAGCGTGTCTACGGCCGCGTCATCCGGCAGGGGAAAGCCGTACACCCCTTCGACCCAGACATCATCCGGATTGCGGAACGTCTGCCGCACGGTTACCCGGGCGATGATTCCCGAAACCGCGATATCAACGTCGGTCCGCAGTGCAGGCGCGACGACAACAAGGCTTTCCGCACCTTGATGCCGCAGCACCATCCCGGTTTCCGGCACGAACCGGGTCGGCGCTTCCTGCAACGCATCGGGTGCGGCATGGGCCACCGACGACGCCAGCAGCAACACACAAACAAATATGAAAATCCCCGCTCCCCCGCGCGGTTTGACCTGGCGGAACATGACGTCCTCCCTCTATCCGGTTGGCAATATCCAACTTCAACCGGAAAAGGTGGCCGCCATACGGCGGGGGCGAGACGATACCGGGCCGTTTTTACGGCGCGGTCAGTCCAGCTTCGACAGGCCTTCCAGCATGTCGACAACCGCAGCAGCAGCCTCCACGCCCTTGACCTTGAAATGATCGCGGAAGAAGCGGTTATGCTCGTCATGTTCATGAAAGCGGTGCGGCGTCAGCACCATGGAAAGCACCGGCACCCCGGTTTCCAGCGACACCTGCATGATACCGTTGAGCACAGCCTGCGCGACGAATTCATGCCGATAGATACCACCATCGACGACAAGCCCCGCACCGACAATGGCGGCGTATTTTCCGGTGGCCGCGACCTTCTTCGCCATCAACGGAATTTCCAGACTGCCCGGCACATCATACAGGTCGATCTCATCTTCGTTCATGCCACGCGCACATAGCGCTGCAACGAATGCGTTCCGGCCCTGGTCAACGATATCGGCGTGCCAGCGCGCCTCGATAAAGGCGATACGGGTTGCTTGCTTCTTCTGCTTCTTCGGCGGCATGGCCGGTACTCTCCTAAATTTACGATAGGGCGCAAACTTGTCTCATCAGGCAGGGAATCGACAAGCCCGCCGTTGATGATTAATCTATGAGAAATACTCATGGATAAAAATGGAACCGTTCGACCGGCCCTTTCGCACCCCCCTGAACGCCACGCGCGCCTTTGAAAGCGCCGCGCGGCTGCTCAGCTTTACCCGGGCCGCCCAGGAACTTGGCGTCACCCAGGGCGCCGTGAGCCGGCAGGTCGCAACACTGGAAAACCATCTGGGCCAGAAACTGTTTCGACGGGTCGGCCGAACGATCGAACTGACCTATGCCGGGGAGCATTACGCAACGGATATCCGCGACGCGCTGGCCCGGATCGAGGCCGCGTCAGCGCGGCTGATGCGCCGGCCGGAAGATGCCGTGCTGACCGTCGGCGTCACGACCGTCGCAAGCCGCTGGCTGATCGGCAAGCTGGCGGATTTCCAGCATACCCATCGGGCCCTGTCGATTCATCTGCGCGTGCTGGAAACACCCGAAGGACTGCACGGTTCGGGTATCGACATTGCCGTGCTGGGCGATGCGGCAGAAAGCCCCAGCCTGCAATCCCTCGAAATCGGGCACGAGAACATGGTCCCGGTCTGCAGCCCGGATGGCCCGGTCCCGGCGACACCGGATGCGCTGACCGACGCGACCCTGCTGCACCTGGCGAGCCATTCCGATGCCTGGCCACGCTGGTTCGCCGCCGCGGGACTGCGGGGCGCGGACAATATCGCCGGCCCCGTATTCGAAGACGCAGCGATGGCCGTCGAAGCCGCGATCCAGGGACAGGGCGTCGCCATCGCGCCGGTACTGGCAGTCGAACAGGCCATCCAGTCCGGCCGCCTGATCGCACCGTTCGACCTGCGCGTCCCGAGCGGTCGGCGATACTACCTGACCTGGCCCAAAGCCAAGGACCGATTGCAGAAAGTCCGGCTGTTCCGGGATTTTCTGCTTGCGGTAGACGGCGCCTAGCGCCTTGATTGCCATCGCTATCCGCAGAGAGGAAATAACGTGCTGAGTTTCGACGAGAATTTCAAAGGGCCGCTGGACGGTAAAATCGTACTGGACCTGTCCCGCCTTGTCGCGGGCAATATGGTCAGCCTGCAGCTTGCCGATTACGGCGCGGAAGTGATCAAGATCGAACCTGCCGGCAAGGGCGACCCCTTGCGCCACTGGCTGACCGACAACATTCCCGTAAACTGGAAAGTTTACGCCCGCAACAAGAAGAGCGTCTCGCTGGAACTGCGCGAAGCCGACGCCAGGGAAATCCTGTTGAAGCTGGTCGAACAGGCCGACGTGATGATCGAAAACTACCGTCCCGGCACGCTGGAAAAAATGGGCCTCGGCCCGGATGTTCTGCATGCCCGCAATCCAAAACTGATTCTGGTGCGCGTATCCGGCTTCGGCCAGACCGGGCCCTACAAGCACCGGCCGGGTTTCGGCACCCTGGTCGAGGCGATGTCCGGCTTTGCCGACCGCAATGGATTCGATGACCGCGAACCGGTGCTGCCGCCGCTCGCAATGGCGGACATGATCGCGGGATTATACGGCGCGATGGCCGTGCTGATCGCGATCCGCGAATGCGAGGTGAAGGGCGGCGATGGGCAGGTCATCGATCTGTCGCTGCTGGAACCGATGTATTCGATACTGGGCGCGGAAGCCGCATGGCACAAGGTGACGGGCAACACGCGCGACCGGGTCGGCAGCGGGTCCAACACGTCCTCACCGCGCAATGTCTATGCGACCAGCGACGGCAAATGGCTTGCCATGTCCGGGTCGATGCAGTCGATGGCGGAACGCATTTTCCGCGTCATCGGCCGGGACGACATGAACAGCGACCCGAAATTCTGCACCAACACTGTCCGGGTTGCCAATCGGCACGAAGTCGACGAAATCGTCGGCGGCTGGATCGGCGCGCGGACATTGGATGAGTGCATGGAAATATTCGACCGGGAAAACGTCACCGTCGCCCCGGTCTACAACATCGCGCAGATCATGGAAGATCCGCATTTCCGCGAACGGGAAATCAATGTCGACCTGCCGGACGAGGATATGGGGACGGTCCCGATGCACAATATTGTGCCGCGGCTGTCGCGCACACCCGGCGGCTTCGCCCGGCCGGCCCCGTCACTGGGCCAGCACAACGAGGAAATCCTGCAACGTATCGGCATCACCCCGACGGAAGTCGCGGCACTGAAGGAACGCGGCGTCCTGTGACGCCAACAGAAATTTGGGGAGAATAAAATGAATGCGACAGTAAACGACAACCCTGTCTGGCGCTCGCTTCTGTACGTACCGGTCAATGTCGACCGCTATGTCGACAAGGCGCATACAAGGGGCGCCGATGGCGTCATCCTGGACGTGGAAGACAGCGTCACCTATGCGGAAAAGGAACACGCCAGGACGCTGATCCAGGACGCGGCGGTGAAGGTTGCGCGCAATGGCGCCGATGTGCTGGTCCGCATCAACCGGGAACTGGAACTGGCGGTTCGGGATATCGAAGCCGCGATCTCACCCCGGATCACCGCACTGAAACTGCCGAAGGTGCAGAGCGCCGATCACGTCAAGCTGATCGCCGAACTGGTCGACAGCCTGGAGGCCAAGCGCGGCATGCGGGTCGGTTCCACACGGCTGATCCCGATGGTGGAAACGGCGGATGCGTTCTTTTCCATGGATGCCATCGCCAAGGCCAGCCCGCGCGTGGCGACGGTGCTGCTGGGCGGGGAAGATTTCGCACTCGATTGCGGGTTCGAACCGGACCCGGAAGTCTACCTGTATCCCAAGCAGCAATCGCTGCTGGCAGCGCGCGCGGCCGGGCTGACCCCGATGGGGCTGATCGGCACGGTCGCGGATTTCAGCGATGCCGACGCCTATCGCGCGGTGGTGAAACATTCGGCCAAGTTCGGCTTTGAGGGCGCATCCTGCATCCACCCGGCAAACGTCGCGGTCCTGAACGAGGAATTCAGCCCGAAACCGGAAGCCGTCGCCTATGCGCGGCGGGTCATCGAAGGGGACAAGGCGGCCGCCGCTGAGGGTCGGGGTTCCTGGTCGCTGGACGGCAAGATGATCGATATTCCGGTCGTCATCCGGGCCGAGCGGCTGATCGCCCGGGCCGACCGCATCGCGGCACGCGGCAACGTGTGATAGCCGGGGCGGGTTCAAGCCAGGGCCGAAAGGCCCCACCCGCCGGCTGCCGACAGTAAGACCACCAGCCAGGGCGGCAGTTTCCAGAACACCAGCAGGGTGAACGCCGCCATGCCAAGCGCGAAATCGGCGGCGGAGAGAATCCCGCTGGTCCAGACCGGGTTATAAAGTGCGGCGAGCAGCAGCCCGACCACCGCCGCATTGACGCCCAGCAGCGCCCGCCGGATTGTCGGCAGCCGGCGCAGCGCATCCCAGAATGGCAGCACACCGATCACCAGCAGAAACGACGGCACGAAGATCGCCAGCAGGCAGATCAACGCGCCCAGCCAGCCGTTTGGCACCGTGCCCGACACCGTGCCCAGATAGGATGCAAAGGTAAAAAGCGGTCCCGGTACGGCCTGTGTCGCGCCATAACCAGCCAGGAACAGATCATCGCTGACCCAGCCCGGTGGTACGACTTCCGCCTGCAACAGCGGCAGCACAACATGCCCGCCGCCGAAGACAAGGGACCCGACACGGAAAAAGCTGTCGATCAGGGTCAGTATCTGCGAGGGATACGCGGCGCTGAGCAGCGGCAAGCCGGCCAGCAGGGCGAAAAAAATCACCAGCGAGGCAATCGCCATGCCCTTGCCGATGGGAATGCCGAGATCGACATGATCCGAAACATCCTCGGCCCGCAGCATTGCCAGCCCGGCAATCCCGCCGGTGACGATTACCGCCACCTGCATCCAGGGCGTCGGCGCGGCCAGCACGGCGGCAGCGGCGAGGACCGCCAGGGTTACGCGCGGCGTATCCGGGCACAGGGTTTTCGCCATCCCCCAGACGGCCTGCGCCACCACGGCAACCGCCACAACCTTCAACCCATGCAGGACGCCGCTGGACAGGACATCGCTGAATTCGACAACGCCGTAACCGAACAGCATCAGCGCGATAGCCGAAGGCGTTGTGAAGGCAAACCACGCGGCCAGCGCGCCCGGCAAACCGGCCTTGGCCAACCCGATACCAATGCCGACCTGGCTGGACGCCGGGCCCGGTAGAAACTGGCACAGCGCGACAAGATCAGCATAGGCGCGTTCATCAAGCCAGCGCCGCCGCGTGACAAAGGCTTCCCGGAAATACCCCAGATGCGCCGCCGGGCCGCCGAAGGACGTGAACCCAAGCACCAGAAAGGCGAGGAAGACAGCCCCTACAGGCTGGCGCGTTCCGGTCTGGTCGGTATTTTCGGACATCTTATCCCCGCAAGCCGCAATAATTGCCAATTCGAGGCCAATTTAGCACGCCCCGGGCCGCCCCGAATGTGAAACAATTTTGTCCGTATAGAATCCATTGGGGATAATCCCCCCTACCCCGTTGAATCCCGTTTGCGATGGGCGTAGAGTTTCGGCGTTTGTCCAGCGGTCGGATTGAATCGCTGCCCCATAATCTGAGAGTGAAAACAATGCCGTTTCTAGCATCGCGCCTGTCCCGCATCAGCCCTTCCGCGACCGTGGCCATCAACACGAAATCGCAGGAATTGAAAGCGGCGGGCGGCGACATTATTGGTCTTGCCGTCGGCGAGCCTGATTTCGATACGCCGGAGCATATCCGCAAAGCCGCGATCGATGCGATGAATACGGGCAAGACGCGCTATGCCGCACCGGCAGGCCTGCCGGAACTGCGAAAGGCAATTGCCGACAAACTGAAGCGTGAAAACGGGGTCGACTACACCCCCGAACAGATCGCCGTCGGCGCCGGTGGCAAGCAGATCATCTTCAACGCCTTTACCGCGACTGTCGATGACGGCGATGAAGTTATCGTGCCCGCGCCCTATTGGGTAACCTATCCGGACCTTGCGCGGCTGAACGGCGGCGTGCCGGTTTTCATCGAATGCCAGGCCGATGCGGATTTCAAGATGACGCCGGCGCAGCTTGAAGCGGCGATCACGCCCAAGACCAAATGGCTGGTTCTGAACAGCCCCAGCAACCCGACCGGGTCGGCCTATTCGCCGGCGGAACTGCGCGCGTTGGCCGATGTGCTGTTGAAGCATCCGCATGTGTGGACACTGACCGACGACATCTATGAACACATCCGGTATGACGGCATCGAATTTGCGACGCTCGTCGCTGTCGAACCGAAACTGATCGATCGCACGCTGACCCTGAACGGTTTCTCCAAGTCCTATTGCATGACCGGCTGGCGGGTCGGATACGGCGCCGGGCCGCTGGTGTTGATCAAGGCAATGAACATGCTGCAATCGCAAAGCATCACCAGCACCTCGACAATCAGCCAATGGGCCGCAATCGAAGCGCTGAACGGCGACCAGAGCCATATCGAACGCAACAATGAAATCTTCAAGGAACGCCGCGACCTGGTTGTTTCCATGCTGAATCAGGCAACCGGGCTAAGCTGCCGGACACCAGTCGGCGCGTTCTACGTCTACCCGTCCTGTGCCGGGGTCATCGGCAAGAAGACGCCGGATGGCAAGGTCATCGAAACCGATGAGGATTTCGTCATCTACGTGCTGGAATCGGAAGGTGTCGCCGCCGTTCACGGCGAAGCATTCGGTTTATCGCCGTTCTTCCGGATTTCCTATGCCCTCGCAACGGATGTGCTGGAAGATGCCTGCCAGCGTATCCAGCGCGCCTGCGCCTCCCTGACCTGAGCGAGATTAGAAACATGAATATTGTTGCATTTGGTGCCGGCGGTGTTGGCGGCTATTTCGGCGGTCGGCTGGCCCTTTCGGGTGAGGACGTTACCTTTGTCGCGCGCGGCGCGCATCTGAACGCGATCAGGGAAAAAGGGCTGCGCATCGCCCGGTCTGAAGGTGACCTGCTGATCAACCCGGCCCAGGTGACCGATGACGTCACCACGCTGTCGCCGCCGGATTACCTGCTGTTCGCCGTCAAACTGCAGGACACCGAAGCCGTTGCCGAAGCCTGCCGTCCCATCGTCGGGCCGAATACCACGGTGGTATCCTTGCAGAACGGGGTTGAGGCCGTCGATATCCTGAGCAGCACCTTCGGACCGGACAAGGTCCTGGCCGGTATGGTCGGTGTCGCAACCTATATCAGCGAGCCCGGCGTCGTGACCCAGACCGGCGCCTTCCATTTCATGGCCATTGGCGAGCAGGACGGCACCCGTTCGGATCGCGCGGTCGCCCTGGAACAGGCCTGCAAAAAAGCAGGCCTGAAGGTCAAGCTGTCGGATGATATCGACGTCGACATCTGGCTGAAGTTCATCTTCCTGTCGGCGTTGAGCAGCATGACCGCACTGACGCGGTTGCCCAATGGGCCGCTGCGGACAACGCCGGAAACGCGCGACCTGTTCCGGGCCTGCATGGAAGAAGCCGCCGCGGTCGGCCGCGCCAAGGGCGTCAACCTGCCCGACGACGTCGTCGATGAACGCATGAAAATGTGGGACGGGATGCCGGCGGAAATGGTCGCCTCTATGGCGCATGACCTGATGGCCGGCAAGCCGATCGAAATGGCCCGCCTGGGCGGTGCCGTGGTCCGGCTTGGCGTCGAGCTTGGCATTCAGACACCGACCCAGTCGATTCTTTGCGCCGCCCTGACGCCGTATCTGAACGGTACGCCAAAGTAAGCAATTCAGCTGATTCCAGCGCGAACCGGTCGCCATAGCGGCGGCCGGCACATCCTCCCCTTGCCGTTTTTACTTGCCAGCACCCATGGCACCCGCAGAAGATTGCCAAAGCACATTCAGGGAGCAACGCTTCGCGGATGGCGAAGCGTCATATAGGCCGGGACAAACCGTAAGGGAGTCAACCATGCCTGGAAGAACGCAATCTGCACCACGCTGCGCCGCAATCGTCGGACCCTACCTCACCGGAAAAACAACCCTGCTCGAAGCATTGTTGAGCGTCTGCGGCACCCTTCACCGCCGCGGAAACGTCAAGGACGGCAACACCGTCGGCGACGCCTCGCCGGAAGCCCGCCATCGACATATGAGTACGGAAATTTCCGCAGCCAGTGCCGAATTTCTGGGCGAGCGATGGAGCTTTCTGGACTGCCCGGGATCCGTCGAATTCGCCCAGGAAACATACGGCGCGTTGAAGGTCGCCGATGTCGCCATTGTCGTTGTCGATCCGGAACCTGACCGGGCCCTTGTTGTCGGGCCGCTGCTGCATTTTCTCGACGCAAACGACATCCCGCACATGATCTTCATCAACAAGGTGGATCATCCCCATGTACCGGTACAGGACGTGCTGGAATCGCTGCAGGGTGAGTCGGCGCGGCCGCTGATCCTACGGCACGTCCCGATCCGTAAGGACGAGCGGATACAGGGCTATGTCGACCTGGTTTCCGAGCGCGCCTATTCCTATAAGCCCGGGGACCGCTCGGCCCTGATTGAGATTCCGACCGAAATACAGGATGCCAACGACCTGGCGCGGCAGGAACTGCTGGAAGAACTATCGAATTACGACGACCCGCTGCTGGAGGCACTGCTGGAAGACGCCGTCCCGCCGAAAGAGGATATCTATGCCTATCTGACCAAGGATCTGCAGGAAAACACCGTTGTTCCGGTTTTCATCGGCGCGGCCGAACAGACATCCGGCGTCCTGCGACTGATGAAGGCATTGCGGCACGAAGCGCCGAGTGTATCCGTCACCCTGTCCCGGCTGGGCGGTCCTGACGGCGACCCGCTGGTTCAGGTATTCAAAACCTACCACATGCCGCGATCCGGCAAACTATCCCTGGCGCGTGTCTGGCGCGGCACAGTGCAGGACGGCGCGCATTTCGGCAACGACCGGGTCGGCGGCCTGTACCACCTGATGGGCTATACCCAGGAAAAGCTGACCACGGCAGAAGCTGGCGACATTGTCGCGCTCGGCCGGATGGAGAAGGTCCATACCGGCGACGTATTAACACCCGATGGAATCAGTACCGACGCCATGCAATGGGTCGACCCGCTTAAGCCGGTATTCGCGCTGGCGATCCAACCCGAACGCCGGGACGATGAAGTCCGGATGTCGGCGGCTGTTGCCAGACTGACCGAAGAGGACCCCTCGCTGGTCATCGGACATGAGCCGGAAACCCACCAGATGCTGCTCCGCGGTCAGGGGGACATCCATATTCAGGTCGCCCTGGAGAAATTGCGCGACCGCTACAATGTTGCGGTCGCAACAGAGCAACCGGTCATTCCCTACAGGGAAACCATCCGGAAACCCGTAAAACAGCATGCAAGGCACCGCAAGCAAAGCGGGGGGCATGGCGAGTTCGGCGATATCCAGATCGAAATCAAACCCCTGCCACGCGGCAGCGGTTTCCAGTTCGACGAAAACATTCATGGCGGGTCCGTGCCGAAAAACTACATCCCTGCGGTCGAGGCAGGGGTCAAGGATTACCTCACGGAAGGGCCGCTCGGCTTTCCGGTCGTCGATCTGTCAGTGACGCTGTATGACGGGCAGTCCCACGCGGTCGATAGCTCCGACATGGCTTTTCGCCGGGCCGGTATTCTGGCAATGAAAGACGGTATGCCCCAATGCGCCCCGGTTCTGCTGGAACCGGTATGCAGGGTCACAATATCCATCCCGAATGCATTCACCGCCGGCGCGCAAGGCGTGGTCACCAAACGGCGGGGCAAAATTCTGGGATTCAACGCCAAAGAAAGTTGGGATTCCTGGGACGAGATCGATGCGCATATGCCACAATCGGAACTGCACGATCTGATCATTGAACTGCGGTCACTGTCGCAGGGGGTCGGAACATACGAGTGGCAATTCGACCACCTGAACGAACTGGCCGGCCGCGAGGCCAGCCGGATACTGGACGCACGGAAGGAAACCGCATGACCATCAACGCCGACAACGCCGCTGCCGAACTGATCAAGGCCCGACAGGGTAAACGCATCCTGGACAGTTTTCCGGGCGGCGCATTCCCGGCGGATGTCGATGCGGCCTATGCCGTGCTGGACAGTATTGCAGCCCAGATGACAACCCCTGTGGTTGGCTGGAAAGCGGCGCTGACCAATGACGAGGTCATGGCCAAGATGAATGCGACGGCACCGGCCTGCGGTCCATTGTTCGAACCTTATGTTGCGGCGTCGCCGATGACGGTAAGCCTGCCGGCTGAATCCAATCGCGGCCTGGAATGCGAATTCGCATTCCGGATGGCCAAAACGCTGGCGCCGCGTGCCGAACCCTATACCGACGCGGAAGTGGCGGCAGCCGTGGCAACCATGCATCCGGCAATGGAAGTCGTCGATGTGCGGGTAAAGGACGGATTTGCGAATGGTGCGCGCGGCATTATCGGCGATTTCTGCGCCAACGCCGCACTGGCCCTTGGGCCCGGCATTGAAGACTGGCAGGGAATCGACCTGGCGGCAAAGGAAGTGGAGCTGCGGATCGACGGCGCGCATGCCGTCACCGGCATCGGCAGCGCCGTTCTTGGCAATCCGCGCAATTCACTGACCTGGGTCGCGAACTTCCTGTCTGGCCGGGGTATTGCACTGGAAGCAGGCCATATCGTCACAACCGGCAGCACGATGGGCATTCACCCAGCACCGGCAGGCAGCACGGCAGTCGGCGATTACGGCGACCTTGGACAGGTCGAAATCCGCTTCGCGTGACCCTGTTCACCGCCGTTTGATTGGACAAACCCCACGCCATCCTTAAATTCCTGACAGGAACCTGAGGTGAGAAAGGACGAGGCGATGCACGTAATTCGGAAAAATGGCTGGAATCTACCGGAATCCGCGGCGACGGATGAATCGGTATATATGCGCCGCCGCGACTTGCTGAAGGTGATGGGACTGGCCCCGGCCATCCTGGCGACATCAGCACTGCCGTCTTTTGCCGCAGATGACCCGACCGCCGACCTGTATCCGGTAATGCAAAACCTGAGGTACCGGCTCGACAGAGCCGTTACTGATGAGGAATTGGCCACGACCTATAACAATTTCTATGAATTCGGGTCGCACAAGAAGATTTCGGAAGCCGCGCAGGCACTGAAGATTCGCCCGTGGCAGGTCCGGTTCGACGGCATGGTCGAAAAGGAAATGACCGTCGACTTCGATGATCTGGTCCGGCAAATGCCGCTGGAAGAACGCCTGTATCGGCATCGTTGCGTGGAGACCTGGTCGATGGCCGTCCCGTGGTCTGGCTTTCCGATGAAGGCGCTTATCGATTTTGCCAAACCGATGAGCGGCGCCAAATACGTTGTCATGCAGACCCAGGCAGACAAGGAAACCATGCCCGGGCTAAAGGAATTCTGGTATCCGTGGCCCTATACCGAAGGGCTGACGATCGCCGAAGCCACCAACGAGCTCGCCTTCATCGCCACGGGCCTTTACGGCAAGCCGATCCCCAAACAGAATGGTGCGCCACTACGGCTGGTCGCGCCGTGGAAATACGGATTCAAGGGAATAAAATCCATTGTCCGCTTCAGTTTCACCGACAAGCGGCCGGTCGGCTACTGGGAGAAACTGCAAGGTGCCGAGTATGGTTTCTGGGCCAATGTGAACCCGGAAGTCCCGCATGCCCGGTGGAGCCAGGCAAATGAAAAGATGCTCGGTGAGGAAGAGAACATCCCGACCCTGCTGTATAACGGCTATGGTGAATATGTCGCCGACCTGTACAAGGACATGAAAGGCGAAAAGCTGTTCATGTAGCCGGCTTCGCCGCAGCAGATACTGAAAGACAGGACGGGGTTTCGTTCGATATCGCCGAAATGGCGATACAGAAAGGCCCCGATTCGCACTAAACTGGTCATTTACCCTTTGCCGTGCATAATCCGTGCTGATTCGGCATGGCGGGGGAAAATCATTGGACGGCGCGTTTTCAATTCTGGTCGAAAAGTCAGGCGCTATTTCCGATACGGAGGGCGAACCGGAAACCGTCAATGCGTTGCTGCCGTTGAATCGTGAAGCGGCGAACCTGCAGCGACTGTTCCCCAAGGAAAAGCAGGAGTTTGCCGCAGAACTTCTGTCCATGGCATCAAACAATTCCGAAGGGCGTATCAGCGACCTTACCCTGATCAGTCTGCGGGGCGAGACGGGACAGTTCAATCTGACCATTCAGCCGACGGCCGAACCCGAAAAATGGTGGTTCCGCTTCGTTCCCGCGACATTCGACCCGGACCGGGAACCTTCCATGATCTGGGTCGACTATTTCGATTCAGTCAGTTACCTGGTCGACAATGCGCCCGAAAAACCGATCGAGCTGATGATGCTCAATTTTGCGGGGCTGGAAAACCCGGAGATCAGCGATCGTATCGGCAAGGAGGCCATGAACGATGTCCGGGACGCCATCGAAGTAAAACTGGCCAACCATTCCCTGAGCGGCCAGGTCGGCCGCATGGATTCAGGCAGCTATGCCCTCATCATCGATGCGGGCGAGGATGCCGACGACATCATTGTCGATGTCGGTAATGCAACCAAAACATTTGGCATCGATACCGACGAACTTGGCGCCCGCTCGACAACGGTCGCCCTGGATGCCCCCGGGTCAAGCGCCGAAGATACGAAAAATGCACTGGCTGATGTCCGCCGCTCGTTCCTGGGCGGTGACGACGACGACGAATTTGGCGCGCCGACCGTGAGCCTGAACAACGTCATGGAGCGGCTTGAGGTCACCAAGACCAAAATCCTGGCCGCGCTGGAAGCAGGCGATATCAGCCTGACCCGTTTTCCCGTCATCGCGCTATCCGACGGGTCCACCGCGCTGCATCTTGCCTATGGAACCCTGATGATTGACGGCGAGCCCGTGAAGGCCAGCCAGAATCTTATTCTGGGCGATTATCCCGGGCTGACGTTGCAGCACGATTTGACCATGGTGCGGGAAGCGGCGCTGGAAATCGTTGCCGCGAACAAGACAGACACACCGGCTGTCCCGCTTATCATCGACATCAACGCCGCCTCCCTGGCGTCAGATAAGTTCGTCCCCAGCGTCTCCAAGATGATGGATGTCGCGGGGGTCAAACCGGACTGCATCGGGTTTCGAACCCTGTCGCTGGACCTCGCCAGGCAATCCCTGCCCGGCTTCCAGAACCTGCAGAAACTGCTGCGGCTGGGGCACCGGATATGGCTGACCCGGTTTGCCAGCGCCGTGACCGACGCAACGATGGAAGGCGCTTATGTCGAGGTAACCGTCACCTATCTTGAACGGCTGTGCGACAATCCGGAAGGCAAGGAACTTGTCGCCCAATTGCTGCAGGTCTGTCGGAATGCCGCGGTGCAACTGGTCGCGATTGATGTACAATCCCCGGCACAGCGCAAATTCATCGCCGACCTGGGCATCGGTTTCGCCATCGGGCCCGCCGCCGCTGGCTGAAACCAGCAACAGAACGACCCGATAGCGGCACCGAATTTAGCGCCGTGCCCCAAGATGGCCACAACTGCGGTCATCTTTTCGCCCCGTTTGGCCCCTACTGAAAGGTCCATCGGAATCACGCAACTTGAAAGGGACAGGGATGTTCAGAAAACAGAATGAACCGGCGAACACGAAACCGGAAGCAAAGCCACGGCCCGTACCGTCCGCAGAAAGGTTACGCGCCCGCAACCCGGGATCGGAAAAAGGCGGACCGAATGGCCGGCTGACGGTTGGCCCCGACATCAGGCTGATCGGCGCATCGATTGAAGATTGCGATACGCTTTTCGTGGAAGGCCGGGTGGAAGCCTCAATGGACAGCCGTGTCATCCACATAGCGGAATCCGGCACCTTTGTGGGCGCCGCCGCTGTCGATGAGGCTGAAATTCATGGCCATTTCGAAGGCAACCTGACTGCCCGGGAGCGATTGGTCGTGCACAAGACCGGCCGGATCAGCGGCACCGTGCAGTATGGCAAGCTCACAATTGAAGAAGGCGGGGAAATTGCCGGGGATATGGCGGTGATTGGCACGGAATTACTTCATGACCGGCACCCGTCACAAACCGGGCCGTCAAATTCCAGCACAACGATTCTCAATCCCCCATTACACTCCGGCGAGGATGAGCCAGCAAAACACGATACGGTGCAGGTCCTGGAAAAATAGACCCGCAAAATTGCGTAAGCCGATATCTCCCATCGCTTGATCCCCGAAGACTGTCAGGGTCGCAACCGCAGGCCCACCCTGACCCGTTTCCAAGGTTTGATTTCACCAACCCAGCGATTTGTCTTAAAAGGCAATACAAGTAATGGGGGCAACCAGACTGCGTAGAATGTGGCGCCCATTGTTTCATTAAAATGATGAAATTTGAAAGCGCACAACATGTTCTATACGTCCTTCGGCTTCAGTAAATTCCGGACAATGACCGTTCGGCTTTGTTTCATGGTTCTTGCCGGGTTATTCCTTGCAAGCTGTGATGAAAGCACGGAGGACAATGTCGACCAGTTGCAGCAGGCCAAAGACGCCATAGATGCAGGAGATTTGCGCACAGGCAACGTGATCCTGAAAAACCTGCTGGAAAATGACCCGAAAAATGCGGAAGCACGTTTATTGCTGGGATCGCTTTACCTGGACACGGGCGATCCTGTGTCAACGCCGGAGTAAAAATACACCATTGGCCGGAGTAAAAGTACACCACTTTGTATGATGTAATACTCGGTGTTGCGGGTTGTCCCGTTAGTCCATAGGAGGGACCCGTGCTGCTTTGCGTAGCGCTTTAGCGTTACGCGGAGCGAAGCAGCGCGGGAGGTGCCTGTGGGCCCACCGGGTCAACCATGTTCTCGTTGGTCAGGTTTTTTGGGGGGTCTGCCGTTTTTGGCTCTGGTTCAGGCGGTAACTGTCGCCGTTCATCTCGAGGATATGAACGTGGTGGGTTAGGCGGTCGAGCAAAGCCCCTGTCAGGCGTTCGGATCCGAACACCTCGGTCCATTCATCGAAGGGGAGATTGCTGGTCAGCAGGGTTGAGCCACGCTCGTAACGCTGAGAGAACACCTCGAATAAAAGCTCGGCCCCTGTTTTGCTGAGTGGCACGAAGCCCAGCTCATCGATAATCAGCAGCTTGTATTTTGCCAATTGTTTTTGGAACCGCAGCAGGCGTTTCTCATCCCTGGCCTCCATCAACTCGTGGACCAGGGCGGCCGCCGTGGTAAATCCAACACTGAGGCCTTTCTGGCAAGCCGCCAGGCCGAGACCGAGGGCGATATGGGTTTTACCGGTGCCTGAGTTACCGAGCGCGATAACGTTCTCACGTCGCTCGACATATTCACATCGGGCCAGTTCTAGAACCATCATCTTGTTCAGCGATGGGATGGCTTTGAAGTCGAAGCTGTCCAGACTTTTGACGGCGGGGAACTTGGCCAGTCTGATCCGCCGTTCGACCATGCGGCGTTCCCGGTCGATCAATTCCAGTTCGGTCAGGCGGACGAGATAGCGGACATGATCGACACCCTCGGCGGCGCATTGGCGGGCCAGCTTGTCGTATTCCCTGAGGAAGGTGGGGAGCCTGAGCGCTTTCAGGTGATGGGATAGCAAGAGCTGTGGCGTATCGGTCATAATGCACCGCCCATTACTTCCTTATCAGAGCTATCGGTTCTCTTCGCCCCGTGCAGTAAGTTCATGTAACTGGCCGCCGATGTCGTCGCCACCTGAGCCCGTGGCAGATAAGGATAGATGTCCAGATTGAGCTTTGGCGGACGCCGCTCTATGCGGCACAGCAGCAGATGTTTAACGGCGTCAAAGCTAATCGCGCTTAAGCGCAGGGCATCTCTGATCGCGCCATGTAGGTCATTGAGGTCGAATATCTCAAGCAGCCTTAGGACCTGTACGTACTCCCGCTTCCCCGGTTTGCCCATCCGGGCTTCAAGGAGGCGACGCAGAGTTACGAATACATCTGGCAGATCCCAACCCACCAACGGCGCCGCCTGGTCCAGGGCACCGACCTTCTTCTCCAGCAAAGGCAGATAGTGGATCGGGTTGAAGATCAGATCCTCCCGATCATAGGAACGGGGATGACGAGCGATCTCCTCACTGGCGCAGCCGATGATGACCTCATGGACATAGCTACGGACCCAGACGTCCTGATGGCCAAAGGCGACGGGCACCGAATAATCATTGTTTCGATACCGTACCAGGGATAGGGAACTGACCCGCGTGGCCTGTCTATCACAGGCATCGAACAGGACGGGAGGCAAGTCTGCCAGCACATCCTGATCACGAACAAGCCGCGCACCGATACTCTCGCGCTCGCCACGCAAAACATCACGTTGGCGCTTGCGGCATTGCTCTTCCAGGTGAGCATTGAAGGCATCCCAACTCTCGAACTGTGGAACCGGCACCATGAAGTTCCGGCGGGCAAAACCGACGATGCCTTCCACGTTACCCTTGTCGTTCCCTTTGGCTGGGCGGCCATAACGATCTTCAAAAAGATAATGAGACTGGAGGCCGCTGAATGCCCGTGTCCGTTGTCGTGTGCCATCTGGCAATATCCGCGCCACCAGAACCTTGTCGTTATCATACAGGATCGATTTAGGGATGCCGCCAAAGAAGCTGAAGGCCCTGTTGTGGCCATCTAGCCATGCTTCCGTGGTCGCTGCGGGATAAGCACAAACGAAACAGGCGTCGCTATGAGGAAGGCTCATGACAAAATAATGGGCCCGGCACTGGATGCCGCCGATGACTGCATCCGCTTCACCAAAATCTGCCTGGGCATGGCCCGGAGAATGGCTCAACGGCACGTACATCTCCCGCTGACGTTGCCGGGCGGCAAAAACATAATCCTTCACGATGGTGATGCCACCGGCAAAGCCATATTCATCACGAAGCCGCTCAAAGATCCGCTTCGACGTATGACGCTGCTTCTTCAGACGTTTGGTATCGTCCTCAAGGATCTGGTCGATAATACCGACAAACGGATCAAGCTTGGGCCGGTTCGGCGCCTTCTTGCGGCGATAGCCAGGTGGGGTCGAGAACGCCAACATCTTATCAACCGTGCGACGGTCAATGCCGAACAACCTTGCCGCTTCGCGGCGGCTCATACCTTGAATTTTTACCGCATAACGCACGCGACCATACAATTCCACTTGCTTCATCCCCGCCCTCTGCAAAATGCAGAAAGCTTACCACTGGCGGATTTTTACTCCGGCCAACAACCAGACAATCTGGCCGCTTCAGTGGTGGATTATTGCTCCGGCGTTCTCACGGAAGACCCGTACTCCGGCCACCTGTTCGTGTTCCGGGGTCGGCGTGGCGATCTATTAAAGATCATCTGGTGGGACCAACAAGGAGCCTGCCTGTTCTCCAAACGTCTGGAGCGGGGGCGCTTCGTGTGGCCGGTGGCGAAAGACGGCAAGGTGTCGATGTCACCGGCACAACTCTCAATGCTTCTTGAAGGGATCGACTGGCGCATGCCGCAACGAACGTGGCGACCGCTGACGGTTGGGTAAAATCGTTTCACAGCAAAGGTTTGCCAATCCTTGGGGATTCCTATGGACGGTGGCGTCTGATAGATTACTGGCATGCTCGACAACGCCAAGAACCTCCCGAATGACGCTGCCGCCCTGAAGGGTTTGGTTACGACATTGGCGTCGGAGTTGAAGTCTCGCGACATTCTGATCGAGAAGCTCAAACATCAATTAGCCGGGATGCGTCAACATCGCTTCGGGTCCCGTTCCGAGGCCCTGGATCAACTGACGTTGACGCTGGAAGACGAAGAGATTGCCGCAGCCGCGCAAGAACCCGCGCCAGACGACGCCAATACCGATCAAGCCGCAACGCCGCCAAAGGGCAAACCCAAGCGTAAACCGCTGCCCGGTCATCTCCCGCGCAACGAGACTACACTGTCGCCGGGCGACGCCTGTGGGCACTGTGGCGGCAAACTAAAAACGCTTGGCGACGATGTCACCGAGGAATTGGAATATGTCCCCGGACGTTTTGTGGTGAACCGGATAGTCCGCCCCCGCATGGCCTGCACCTGCTGCGAGACGTTCCATCAGGCGGCCCTGCCGTCGCGGCCGATTGAGCGCGGGCGTCCCGGCCCCGGTCTGCTCGCCCATATTCTGGTAAATAAATACGCCGATCATTCGCCTTTGTACCGGCAAAGTCAGATATTCGAGCGCGAGGGTATCGACCTGGATCGCTCCACCCTGGCCGACTGGGTTGGTAAATCCACGGCCCTGCTGGAACCTTTGGCGGACGCCATCGCGCGCCATGTCCTGAAAGGACAGGCTCTCTTCGCCGATGACACGCCGGTAAAGTTGCTGGCTCCAGGTTTCGGCAAAACCAGGACAGCCCGACTTTGGGCCTATGTCCGCGACGAACGTCCCTGGGCCGGAGAGGCGCATCCCGCCACGTGGTATCAATTCTCGCCCGACAGGAAGGGCGTTCGTCCGCGTGAACATCTGGCTGCCTACGAGGGCTTCATGCACGCGGATGGTTATGCGGGCTTCAATGACCTGTACCGCACGGGCAAAGTGACGGAGGTCGCCTGCATGGCCCATATCCGGCGCAAGTTCGTCGATATCCACAAATCTCAGGGATCGGCGATTGCTGATGAGGCCATAAAACGGATCGCCCAACTCTATGCCGTCGAGAAAGCGGCGCGCGGTTCACCGCCGGATGAACGGCGGCGGCTAAGGCAGGAAAAGGCAAAGCCTGTTCTCGACGACCTGGAAGCATGGCTGCATGCCCAACTGACCAGGATATCCGGCAAATCGCCCCTTGCCGGAGCCATTCGCTATGCCCTGACACGAATGAAACGGCTTCGGCCGTATCTGGAACATGGCTTCCTGGAATTGGACAACAACACCGCAGAAAGAAGCATGCGGGCTATCGCCCTGGGCCGGAAGAATTATCTCTTCATGGGCTCCGAAGGCGGCGGCAGATCAGCCGCAATTGCCTATACGCTGATCGAGACCGCGAAGCTCAATGGCGTCGACCCGCAGGCATGGCTCACCGACACGCTCGGCCGCATCGCAGATCACAAGATCACCCGCATCAACGAGCTCCTGCCCTGGCGTTACGCTGAAGCCTCAGCGTAACAGGGCCATCCGTCGCGCGGTAGGGCGGAATGCCCGGACGGTAACGGAACGGTTGACCAGGGACGAAGACGAACTGCTCGCCTTTTATGATTTCCCGGCGGAACACTGGACCCACATCCGAACCACAAACCCTATTGAAAGCACCTTCGCGACAGTGCGTCATCGAACCAAACGCTCCAAAGGCTGCCTGTCCATGGCGACCATGGAGCTAATGGTCTTCAAGGTTATCAAGGAGGCGGAGAAAACCTGGCTGCGATTACGAGGCAAAAACCAGTTGCCGAAACTCATCACCGGCGTCAAATTCAATGATGGCGTCGAACAGCAAAATCAGCACAATCAAAACGCCGCCTGAGCTTGCCATCACCAAAAATAACGGTTAGCTCGTTGTATCTGGCTGTCATCCTTGATCTGTATTCCCGTCGCGTTATCGGCTGGGCCGTCAGCAGCCGTATGAAGCGGGATTTGGCGATCCGGGCGTTGGACATGGCCGTGGCACTGCGACAGCCGCCAGAGGGCTGCATTCACCATACGGATCGCGGGTCGCAATATTGTTCGCACGACTATCAGAAGCGCCTTTTGAAGAATGGCTTCAAGGTATCGATGAGCGGCAAAGGCAATTGCTACGTAATCATCCGGTGAATACCGCGGAGTGTTGGTTTTCTGCAATCGCGGCGGTTCGGGTCAGCCGGCGTTTTCCATCTGGTCCTTGATGATTTCTTGTAGTGTTTCGATGCCGCGCGGTGTGAAGGCGAGTATTTCTTTATCATCGATATCGAGGATCCAGAGGACGCCATCCTCGGGTTCGAGCTGGTCGGCGAGTTCCCAGAGCAGGTCCTCGTCACGTCCCAGGATTTGTGCGGCGCGTTGAAGGGTAAAGACGTGATGGATTGCCGCCATGCTTCATTGGACCGCTGAGCTGGAAGCTTTCTTCCATTCCCAGGGCAGCAGTTCGTTGAGCCGGCTTTGCGGCGTGTCGGCGAAGCGCGCCAGCACATCGGCCAACCAGGCCTGCGGATCCACATCATTGAGCTTGGCGGTTTCGAGCAGCGTTGCCATGGCGGCCGCCCGCTCGGCGCCACGTTCGGAGCCGGCGAACAACCAGGACTTCCGCCCCAGGGCAAAGCCGCGCAGGGCCCGCTCGGCGGCGTTGTTGGTCAGGCAGATGCGGCCGTCGTCCAGGAACCGGGTAAAGTCCTCCCAGCGCCTGAGCAGATAGTCCATGGGTTTGGCGACCGAGGCCGAGCGCGACAGGCGGCCGCGTTCTTCGCGCAGCCAGGCTTCCAGTTCCGCCACAATGGCCGCGCTCTCAGCCCGGCGGGCCTGAAGACGCTCCATTTCCTCGAGCCCGTTGATCGCCCGTTCGATATCGAACAGCCGGTCGATCCGCTTGACTGCCGCCAGAGCGATCGGAGAGATCGCCGCCGCCTGGCGCCCCCGCCGCGCATTGGCCGCGATATCCGCCAGTTCGAAGAACTGCCGTCTGGCATGGGCCCAACAAAGCGCCGGCGTCACCCGTCCCGGCGCGCGCGTCGGATCGTAAAGCCCATTGTAGCCACTATAGGCATCGGCCTGCAGGATACCGGTAAAGACATCAAGATGGCGCTCGGGATGTTCGCCGCGGCGATCCCGCGATGCATAGTAAAGCGCCGCCGGCGGCGCCCGGCCGCCGAACGGCCGGTCATCGCGGACATAGGTCCAGATCCGACCCTTCACCGCCTTGCCCCGGGCCAGGATCGGCACCGTGGTATCGTCGCCATGCAGACGCGCGGCACCGAGGACATGAGCCTCGATCAACCCATGCAGCGGCTGCAATAGCTGCGTGCAGATGCCCACCTGATCGGCCAGCGTCGAGACGCTCAAATCGATCCCCTCGCGGCGGTAGCGATTGCTCTGCCGGTTCAGCGGCTGATGCTGGGCAAACTTCTCGAACAGGATCATTGCCAGCAGGTTCGGACCGGCAAAGCCCCTGGGCGTCACGTGGAACGGCGCCGGCACCTGCGCGATCTTCTCGCAGGCCCGACAGGTGAACTTCTCCCGCACCGTCTGGATCACCTTCCATTGCCGTGGAACCACCTCCAGGGTCTCGGTGATGTCCTCGCCAAGCTTCGACAGTTTACCCGAACCGCAACAGGGGCAGCTCCGTGGCGCCGCAATTACCACCCGCTCGCGCGGCAGATGATCCGGGAAGGGCTTGCGTGCGGGCCGTTTGCGCCGGTGCGGCGCTACCGCCGTCGATTGGCTCGCCGTCTCGCTGGCCCGTTCGTCCTCCGAGGCGGCCGCCTCCAGCTCTTCCAATTGCAATTCCAGTTGATCGAGCAGCCGCATCTTTCGTTCCGAGCGCGCCCCGTAAAGCTGCCGGCGCAGCTTCTCGATCTCCAGCTTCAGATTGACGATCAGCGCTTCGCTGTTCGATTGCACCGCCCTGGCATGGGCCGCATCGGCCTCCGCCTCGGTCCGCGCCGAGCGCTCGGCAAGCAGCATCGCATGGGCGCTGGCAAGATCGGTAGGAAGCGGCTCAAGGGGCGTTGGCATGATCGCGAAGGAATCACATTGACCGCGAAATGCAAAGTCAAAACCTCATCCGACCGAGCTCGGAACCCAGGTCTTTTGCGGCATCCGCCAATCGATCCCCTCCAGCAGATAACCAAGCTGCGCCGGCGTGATCGACACCACGCCATTCACCGGTGTGGGCCAGATAAACCGGCCCCGTTCAAGCCGCTTGGAAAACAGGCAAGCCCCCTGGCCATCGTGCCAGATCACCTTCAGAAGATCGCCCCGCCGACCGCGAAAGACAAACAGATGGCCGCTCAACGGATCGCGCCGCAAAACCTCCTGTACCGCCAGGGAAAGGCCGGGAAAGCCCTTGCGCATGTCAGTATGACCCGTCGCCAGCCAGACCCGAACGCCGCTCGGAACCGGGATCATCGCCCTTCCACCACGGCCAGCAGACGGCCAAGCGCCGAGGCATCAAAATCCGGGCCCAGAA
>CALSRA010000012.1 GCA_943788635.1 uncultured Alphaproteobacteria bacterium
GGCGAAATCACCAAATACCGCAGCGGAACTGGCTGCCGCCATCCGCGACCGTGTCGGTCCGGCGCTGATCGGCGAAGACCCGGGCAACATCAACAGGATCGTCGAAATCGCATCGGCACTGACACCGGCGCAGCCTGGCGCAGTGGCCGGTGCCGAACTCGCCTGTGTCGAGCTAGTATGCCGTCGACTGGGAATCGCCCTGTACGACTATGTCGGCGGCGCCGTCCTTGATCGGGTACAGTTCAATGGCTGGGTCGGTGAATTGCCAGCCGACGAAGCGGCGGCGGATGCGAAACGCTGGCAGGATGCCGGATTCAAATCACTGAAAATCAAGGTCGGCACCGGGGTCGCTGCGGATAGCGCCCGGGTTACCGCGGTACGTGACGCCGTCGGTAGCGACATGAAACTGCGCATGGATGCCAACATGCAATACGACGTGGCCGGGGCGCTGGAACTGTGCCGCGAAGTCAGGTCCTGCGACATGCAATTGTTCGAACAACCGACACCACAGGACGACCTGGAAGGTCTGGCGACGATCCGGCGGGGCGGTGGCATTGCCATCATGGCCGATGAATCGATCAGCGATCACGCAAGCCTGGTCCGGGTTATCAAGGCAGAATGCGCCGACTACGTGAAATTCGGCATCAAACAGGCGGGCGGGTTGCTGTCTTCCGCGCGCATGCTGGCGACGGCGGAGGCGGCCGGCCTTCCGGTTGTTCTGGGACACGGGTTCGGGCTCGATCTCAGCACGATGGCGGAGATCATGCTCGGCGCCACATCAAGAAACATCGTACCCGGGCTGGAATGCGTGGGGCCGCTCAAGGTGGTCGATACCGTGGCCACGACCCGGCTCGACATCAGTGGCGGCAGTATTCCCCTGCCATCCGGACCAGGGCTTGGCATTGATCTCGACGATGCGAAGCTCGCGCAATACACCATGTCGGCAGCGAACTGAACACGCCGCTGCATAACCCCGAACACAGGTATCAGTAGTCGAACTTCCAGTTCACGCCGACATTGCCGCTTTCATTGCCGCCGACGTCGATATCGACGGACACGTTCGGTAATACCTCTACCTGGACGCCGACTTTCTGCGACCCCGGCTCAGTCCCCTGCGACACCGACAGGAACACATCCTCGCTGATATACTTTCCGGCTTTCAGCGTCGCGCCCTGTGCGGTATCGCCACCGGATTCGACATTCAGGACGTCAACGCCCAAGGATTGACGAATCCTGTCGACCACGTTCGTGCCACCGGCACCGGAAAGCGTGGCTGCACTCTGCGCCAGTTGCAGCGCCTGAATGGCGGATAACTGTCCGGTCGAACGTCCGAACAATATCTGCGCCAGCACTTCCTCCTGCGGTAAAGCCGGTTCGGAGGATACGGTGATGGAGGGCTTCGACGCTTTTCCCTCCACTCTTACCCCAGCCAGTATTGTCTCCAGCTTGGCTTCGGTAACAACATCGATTTCAGGTTCCAGGGTTGCATCATCGCCGAAGGTTACGCTGCCTGACGTCACGATGAATGTCTTGCCGGCGAAGGCGAATGTTCCCCGAACGACATTGAGCTGCCCGGAGAGGAGCGGCTCAACGCTGTTGCCACCGATATGAATATCCCCGCCCCATTCCGAATCCAGGCCCCGCCCCCGGACAAAGCTGCGGCCCGGAAAACCAATGGACAGGTCGAGCGCAATGGCAACGGCGTGCGAAAGGGATGGTTCCGCCGTGTCCTTGCGGTCGGCACCATTCCCATCCGGGCGATTGACCTCCACTACCTCCAGTTCGGCGACACTGGTCGGCAGGCGATCCGGGATCCGGATTTCAGCGCTATCGACAGTCAGCGTGCCAACCACCTGCGGCGTCGCCAGCGGCCCTTTCAACGCAACGGAGCCCGATGCGACGACATCCGCCACTGGGCGCTGATATACCGCAAACCTGTCCAGCAGAAGTGTCAGTTCACCGGTCGTATTTGCAGCACCGGAAATCGCAACCGCACCGGACCCGGATAAACTACCGCCACGCCCATCCGTCGCCTGAAGCGACACGATCTGCGCCTCGTTTCCTGAAAAGGCGATGTGTCCATCGACCTCTTTCAGGACAACACCGGTCGCCACGCCTTCGTATTCTCCACCGCGTAAACGCAGCTCACCCAGCAAAGCCGGTTTGAGTATTGTCCCGGAAACCGTCGCCTGAATGGTCACGGCGCCCTCCAGCCGGTCGCCGCCAAGGCCCAGGATTGCGTCTACAATTGAAAGTTGACCCTTGCCACTGAATTGGCCTGACAGGGAGGCGCCGGAGAGATCACGGATCCATGGATTATTCGGTACGATCAGGGCATTTGTTCGAATGTCCGCCTCAAGCTGCGTTTCGCCCAGCCCATCCACGCGAAGTGCCACCTGAAGGTCAGATTCGTCCTGCCGAATTTCCAACCGGGCGTTCAGACCGGAAAACTCCGCTGCCTCAGCGCCCACCGGCATGATATCCGTGCCCGTCACAACGAGCTGTATCGCAGGACGGTCCCGCGCACCAGTGGCTGTCAGTTCACCTGAAATCATCCCGCCGATTTCCAGTGTCGGCGCAAACAGGGATGCTATTGCCGTCGGTAAATCACGGAGGCTGGCATCCACCGCGACGGAATCCGGAGTCAGGGTTCCTTCCAGATCAAAACGTCCGCTGTCCAGCGACACGGCAAGCGGCCCAATCGATAGCGTTCCCGACCGGACCTGCATTCGCGCCGGCGACAGAAGCGCGATTGGGTGTTCGCCGACCCGGCCGTCAAGCTGCTGCACGGTCATCGTCATATCCGGCAGCGTCATGGAAACATCCCCGGCAGCCGATAGCGAAACAGGCGACCCCAGCGTTGCCGTTGACGCAAACGACCAGCCAAACATTTCCATCGTTCCGTTGGCTTTAAATTCTGCGGCTTCGACAAGACCGGCTGACATCCGGACACCGGCCAGTGCCACCGACGCTTCGAACGCAGGCGTCGCAAACAGCTCCCGGATCCGTATCTCTGCGGTCACGTCTCTGCTGCGTATTTCATCCACTGTGCCGACGAAGACGCCAACCTGAGCACCCGAAACCGCGAGTACAATATGCGGTTCGACGCCGCCTCGGGCTGTAGCCCGGATCGTCATCTCTCCGGCAAGCCCTGGCACAAAACCGCCTATTGGCAGGTTCCCAAGGCTTTCAAGCTTCGCGACGAGATCCCCGTCAAATTTCATGCCGTCGAGAACCAGTCCCCCCTTTCCGGATATGGAATTCCGCCCGACCGCAACGTTGATCGTATCGGCCCGTATTCCCGATTCGGCCGCGGTTACGGCAATAACCCCATCGAGTTTCTTGCCCTGGACCAACCCTCCCAGACGCAGGTTTGCCAGGACAGCCGCATCACGGATATCCGCTTTCACTCCGACATTGACGGTCCCGATATCAACGGTATTTACACGGGTATCATTGAAATCCACCTGCGCATTCAGAGTCGGCGCCTCAATCTTGCCCAGCGCCGTACCCGCCATGCGCATGGTCCCTGCCACGGCAACGCCGGCGAGCGCTGAAAGCCCTGCCAGATCGTCGACCGCCAATGAATATGATGCGGACAGCCCGCCGGTCAGTGGGTCGAGGTCGCCGGAAGCCGTGATGCGGGCCAGCGCGCTATCGGCTTTCAGGTTTCCGATTTTCAGCCCGGCACCATCCTGCCAGTACATATCCGCGCCAAAAGCAACCGTATCGCCCAACACGGTCCTGGCCCATGCCGGACCGTCGGCAACCTGCTGGAATGTCCCTGCGACATCCGCCTCGACATTCGCAAAAACGGAATCAACGCGATAGCGCCCCTTGGCGGCCAGTGTACCATCGACAGCCGCGCCCAGCGCCGCCGCGACCGGGCCCGACGATGCCAGCCGGATGGTGTAGTTACCGTCAATGGAGCCATCCTGGGCGATAGCGCTTTCCGTGCTCCCGATAACACCGCCAGTCGTTATCGTCACCCCGAGATGCGGGATGCTGCCGTCGTCCAGGACATAACTGTCGAACTGCGCCACCACATTGTCGCCCAGAAGGCCCGGCGGCACGGCGCCAGCGGTGTCGAGCCCTGCCAGCGTCACAATCCCCTTTGCAGACCACGCCCCGCCACCCAGCGGCTTCGCATCGAGATTACCTGTTATCCCGGACAGCGCTATCGGCTGGACCCCCAGGGCCCCGGAACCGAACGTCGCCGTCAGTTCCGGACGGGCGGCGGTTCCTGCCATGACCAAATCCGCGCGCAGAGAACCAATCGTCAGCCCTTTGACACCGAATGCATCAGGCTGGCCGGTTTCCACCGCAATACCGATTTTCCCATTGAGCGTGCCGTCAGCGAGCCGGTATCCACCCTCGCCCTGCAGGTCGACCTGCCCGTTCTCCAGATGGAAACCGCTGATATCGATCAGCCCTTCATTCCGGTAGGCAAGCATGGACCGGACCGTGAATCGCGGCCCCAGAATGGGACGGAGCACTTCCGGTATAAGCGCGGCAACACCGGCCTCCCCATCGACCGTCAGTGATACGCCCGTATCCGCGACCACGACGGCTAGCCCCGCCGTTGCATCAACAAGATCTCCGGCCCGGGCGATCATTTGCCCCGTCCAGTTATCCGGCGGGCCATTGCCCTCCAGCGAAATCGACAATGGTGTATTCGCCGGCAGGCCGGAAAGACGCGCGATCAAGCCACCGTCTGGTTCATCGATTTTTGCGCGCGCCGCAAACCGTGCCGGGCGGGCGCGATAATCGATGGCGACGTCTGCCAGCCCCGCGACGCCATCAATCCGCGACAGGCTAAGGTCTATCCCGGCCTCTGAGAACGCCCGCCCCACCGCCAGTGAACCGCGCAGGGACAGCCGCTGCCGTTCACCCAGCATTGCGGATTGAAGGTCGATATCATCGATTTGAATGGCGTCGATATTGATACCGAAATCCAGTGTACCAGCGCCGGAATTGCTGCTTTCGGCAGTCGATTCCATCATCGCGTCTAGAAAACCGGTATCGAGCACCTGGCCAATTTCAACCCGCGAAACTTCCAGCGCCCCCCGCAACAACCCGACCGGGCGCCACTGAACATTGATGTCACGGATCGCGAGTCGGGCACCCGCCGGGGTCTCAACGATGACTTCGGGTACCGAGAACGCACCAAACAGGTTGCCGTCAATCGACACAACATGAACGCGCATCGTTTCGTCCGAAAGAATGCCGGAGACCGTGCCCGCAATCTGGTCGCGGCCGAACGGCGTCTGCACAAGCACAACAGCCCCGGCGATCAGCAGGATCACCGCTGCGGCCAACCCCGCTGCGATCCTGAACAAAATCTGCGGCTGAAAAAATGCTCGAATACTCAAAATGCCTGACCCAGACTGACGAGAATCTGGAATGCATCATCAACGCCATTGCGGCGATTCAGGGGCACTGCGACATCGAAGCGTATCGGGCCCACAGCCGTCAGATAACGCCCGCCTATCCCGCCACCCCATTGCAGGTCCTTGCCAAATTCAGGGACGTTGTCATCGTAGACGCCACCGGCTTCCACGAAGGCGACAAAGCCGATCGACTCAAAGGCGCGCCAGCGAAGCTCGGCCCCGAACTCCGTCAGGGAACGTCCGCCAATCGGATCGTTCTGGGAATCAAGCGGGCCAATACTGTTTAGGGAATATCCACGAACAGACCCGGGCCCGCCTGCATACAGCCGCTTGTTCGCCGGCACATCAGGTGTTTCCTCCCCGACGATGGTTCCCAGCCGCAGCCAGCCTGCGAGAACAAGTTTCTTTTTCTCGGCAAGCGGCAGGTATATCGAATTGAACAACCTCGTTGATACGAACGTCGTATCGGTATCCAGAATGCCGATATTCGGCGTGATGGCCAACGTGTCCCGATGCCCCCTGCCCGGGTCCAGAACATCATCCGACGAATCATGGCGCAGTATGAGGGGCAGCACCAGAAACGAGAAATCCTCCTCCACACCGTTTTCATCGACGAGTGAGTGTTCAAAACCGACACCGCCCGACGCCGAATAGACCTTCCCGAAACGCCGCTCCAGCCGCGCAACTGCCGCAACGTCCTGGCTGGTGAACCCATCCGGCTCTTCCTGGGCGATGCGCGCGTCAATGACAATATCCTGATTATCGACCATGAATTCCGGGATGCGGAAATTGCCGAACAATCCCTGTCTGATTTCACCGACCTCTACATCCAGACGCAGGCGTTCGCCGTGACCCATCAGGTTTCGGTGCTCCCAGAAAGCCGTGGCAAGCAGCCCTTCTGTTGTTGAAAAGGATCCGCCGGCACCAAGGGATCGATGTTTGCGCTCGACCACAGAAATGGTGACGGGCAGTTCGCCTGTGTCATCCGGTGCGGTCGCATGCTTGATCAGGACACTGGTAAACAACCCGGTTTCGCGCAGTTTGGCCCGCGTTTCCTCCAGCTTGCCGGCATCGAACCGTTCGCCCTGTCCCCATGACTGGTAGCGCAGGACATATTCCTTCTCAACCGTCGAGACTCCGTCCACTGCCGTCGCGCCAAACCGGGCAAACCGGGCCATATCGAGCGAAACTGCAATGCGCACCGATTGAGACTGATGATCAACAACCGTCTTGCGTTCCAGAATTCGTGCAAGCGGGTATCCCTGTTTCGCCAGCGTCGCCAGCAGCCTTGAATCCGCGGCAATGACCTGCTCCGCCTGAAGTGGCTTAGCAGTGTCAATTCCCAGCATTTCGTATGAAACATCAATCGGCGTTCGCGGCTCGCCCGGCGTGGTGGAAACAATATCGAATGCCGCCAGCCGGTAGGGTGGCCCGGAATCGACATTCAGGACCACCTCGGCATTCGCCGGGTCCGGACGTTCAATACGGTAGGTAATGTTCGAGCGATAATAGCCTCGGGACCGCAACAGTTTCTCGACCCGCTCAACACCCGCTTCGACCCGCAGCCGCAAGGCGCGCAAGGTCGGCGAGGGCCTGTCCTTGCCTTCTTCCAACTGAGACACCGACAGGATGGCTTCACGCAACGACTTGTCGCTGATTTCCCCTAATGTGACCGTGTAGCCCTGAATCTGTCCGATGGCGGGCGTAACGCCAGCGAGCCCCGCCATGGCAAAAAACACCACGACACCAGGCAGTAAAAATCGAACGATACGTCTTGTCGCGCCGGACCCGGCCATTTGGTCACAAACCTTATACCGGGATTCGCTCCCGCCAATAGGATGGATATGGCTGCCCGCGCCGGGCTTTGCCAGCACAATCGCCTTGAAAGTGCCACGCTGCAGCGTAATTTCTTGAAATTGGGCTCCGGTGGCCTGTCAGTTCTGCTTTTTATCAAAAATGACCGACAATTAATTACATTAAATCGTCTGTGTTAACGGTTTGTTAACGTCGCTGCGCTAACGTCTTTTCGGGGCGAAAGACCGGTTCCGCCAGCTTCAGGCAGAAATATCCGGTTCTATAAATCAGGTCAAAGGCAGTATCGGGGCGATGCCAAGACAAGTCGAAGACCCGTCCTTTCCAATTCTCGATTTGCTTATGGATTCGATGCTGCAATCCACCACGACGTTTCTCGTCGGGTTCTACAAACCATTCCTCCAGTTCGCCGAAGGTACAATCCGCCTATCGTGGCCGTTCATTCTTACGATGCTGGTTGTGGGATACGGTTGCTTCCTCATGCAGCGCGCCGCCTCTGAATCAGCCGGCCCACGCGCCTTTGTGAAATACCTTCGGATACGCGAAGTCTTCCTGCACCGTTCGTCATTGGTCGATTATCGCTACCTGCTTCTCAATGGTGGATTGAAGGCCCTGCTGGTCAGCCCCTTGCTGTTGTCTTCGCTTGCCGTATCGAAAGTCGTCCTGCTCGCGCTCACGGTCACGGCCGGCGCCAGCGAGGCAACGGGTAGCCCCGGGCTTCCCCTGCTTGTCCTGTACAGTCTCATCGTTCTCCTTGCGGTCGATCTCGGAAATTACTGGAGCCATCGGTTCCATCATGAAATTCCGATCCTGTGGCAACTGCACAAGGTGCATCACTCCGCAGAAGTGCTGAACCCGGCGACGGCGTTGCGGATACATCCAATGGAAACGTTGATGAACGCCCTTTTCGCCACGACGCTATCCGGTATCGTCCTTGGCGTATTTTCGTATTTCTGGACCGATGTCTCGACCGCCAAACTATTCGGATTGAATGTCTTCGTACTGCTCACGAACCTGATCAGCGGCAATCTGCGACACAGCCACATATGGCTGTCGTTTGGCCTGCGACTCGAACATATCCTGTCCAGCCCGGCGCAACACCAGATCCATCACAGCGATAATCCCGTCCACTTCAACCGGAATTACGCCGTGCACTTTTCTGTCTGGGATTGGGCGTTCGGCACCCTGTATACGACGACACCCAGACCGGAGCCCCTGACTTTCGGACTAGGCGAAGACGGGCGGCAATTCGACAGTGTCGTCGCCTTGTGGACCCGCCCCCTGGCCAACATCGCACAACAGTTCATACGTCGTCGCCGCGCGAAGACCGGGCAGGTCTGACGATGCTGTTCAATTCCACAGCCTTCCTTCTGGTCTTCCTGCCGATCGCGCTGGCGGGCTTCCATGTCCTGGGGCGGTTCGGTTCCCGGCAATTGCTGTTCATCTGGGTCGCGGGCATGTCGATGGTTTTCTACGGGGTCTGGAACCCGGCCTATGTTCCGCTGCTCCTGGGATCGATCACCGCCAACTACCTGATCGCAAATCATGGCTTCGATCGTATCGCGCACCCCGAGAAACGCCGCCTGCTGCTCATCGCCGGTATTGGTCTGAACCTCGCGCTGCTCGGCTATTTCAAATACACCATCTTCTTCCTCGGCACGCTGGCCGATATCGGCCTGGCGGAACTCCGCGTCGAGGATATCATCCTGCCGCTGGCAATCTCGTTCTTCACCTTCCAGCAGATTTCCTATCTGGTGGATACCTACAAGGGGGGCACAAAGGCTTCGTCCTGGTGGGAATACGCATTCTTCGTCAGCTTCTTTCCGCAATTGATTGCCGGTCCCATCGTTCGCTTTGAAGAGGTCAAGGCGCAATACGATGGCGATGCCTTTGGCCGTTTCTCAAAATCCGGGCTCGCGCTCGGGCTGCTGATCTTCACAATGGGACTGGCGCAGAAAACCCTGCTCGCGGACAATCTCGCATCCTTGGCAACACCGGTCTTCACAAACAATGCGGATGGCATTGCGGTCAGCACGGTGCAGGCGTGGCTGGCATCGCTCGCATACAGTTTCCAGATCTATTTCGACTTCTCCGGCTATTCCAATATGGCCATCGGCCTTGGCCTGATGTTCGGATTGAAGCTGCCGCAGAATTTTGACTCCCCGTACCGGGCCACGTCGATTGTCGATTTCTGGCGGCGCTGGCACATGACGTTGTCGCGGTTTTTGCGCGACTATCTGTATATCCCGCTCGGCGGAAACCGTCTGGGCGAATACCGGCAATTCGCCAATATGGTCGTGGTCATGTTGCTCGGTGGCCTCTGGCATGGCGCCGGATGGACATTTGTCCTCTGGGGCGGGGCGCATGGCATTCTCCTTGGCGCCACGCACTGGGCGCAGCGCAATGAAAGACTGCAGCAGCTGCAACCACCACGTACCGTGGCCATCGCCACCACCTTTCTGTTCGTCCTGTTCACCTGGGTGATGTTTCGTTCCGGGTCGGTGGCCGAGTTTGGCACGATGACCCGCTCGATGCTGGGCATGAACCAGACCGGCGCGGAACTGCTCACCCAGTTGCCGGCGCTGGCGACCCTTGCCGTCATCGCTGCTGTCGCACTGGTGCTTTCATCGGTCATTCCCAACGCCCATGAATTAATGACCCGCTGGGAGAAAACCGGCCTTGGCCTGCGTGAACGCGTGCTCGTGCCCTGGGCCTGCGGTATCGGTGCCAGCACCTGCATCATTGGAATCTTTCTGGGAACCTATAGTGAATTCATCTATTTCCAGTTCTGACCCACGGGGCTTTGATGGCCGCTTCCTGCTGCGCATGACGCTGGCAGCGGGACTGGTCGGATTCCTGTTCCTGTTGTGGTCAGAGGTATTCCTTCGCACCAAGGTCATCGCCGTATCGCCCTATTATCAGCAACAGCAGGTCTTTCAGACCGCGCAAAGCATTCCGGCCGTTCTCATCGGCGACTCGCATACCTCACAGGATGTGGTGGCGTCGCCGGATATCCTCAATTTTGGCCTGGCCGGCGAAAACATTCAGCAAATGCACAGCAAGGCGCGCTTTGTCCTGGGCGCGCATCCGGAACTACGCGCAGTCATCCTGCAGGCATCCCCGCATATGTTTGCCGAGTATCGCTATACCGAAAAAGGCCGCCGCGACTATGACCAGTTACTGGGCCGCACACCGCTTTCCTATTTGTGGAGCGACCCCTACTTACGCGACCGTATCGGCTGGTACCTGAAAAAATTCATCACCAAAGGGAGCCTTTCACTGCCGGGCACGTTCACGCCCTATGGCAGCCTTCTCAGCGATTATGAAATGAAGGAACCCGTCAGCGTGAAAGCCGAACGCGTGGTTGTCGCGCGGGTCAAAACCCATCTCGTCAAACGGCCGCTGGAACACTCCGCCCATTTTCAAGCCTATCGCGATATGCTGACCGAGTTACGAAGCAGAAACATTGCTGTCTGCATGGTCGAATATCCGGTCACGCCGATCCATCGGCGCATCGTCGCGGAGATGGCCCCGGAATACCCGGCAATCCGCCGGCAGTTCGAGGCGCTGGCCCTGGAATTCGGCGCGACCTACAAATCTTACTGGTCCGCGATAGACGACTACCGCCTGTACCGGAACGCCGACCACCTGAACCGCCACGGCGCCGCCGCGCTGACGCCGGTTCTGATGGCGGATTGCGGGATCGGCCCGCAACGGCAGGCAGCCGTCGCGCATCAATAGCCCGTCGTTACGCGAGGCCTTCTTTTTCCAGCAGGGCGTCCGGTGTCGGCAGCTTGCCCCGAAACGCTGTATAGGCGTCTTCGGGATCCATCGATCCCCCGGATGAATAAATGTATCGCCGCAGTTTTTCGGCCGTCACCGGATCAAAGGAATCACCGGTTTCCGCGAATGCCTTGAACGCGTCAGCGTCGAGCACGCCGGACCACATATACGAATAATACCCGGCCGAGTAACCGTCGCCGGAAAAGACATGGGCAAAATGCGGCGTCGCGTGACGCATGACGATTTCATCCGGCATCCCCAGCCGTTTCAGGACATCCGCCTGAAATGCCATCACATCAACATCCGCCGCCTGTTCGGGATTAAGCGCGTGGAATTCCATATCGACCAGCGCGGACGATGTGAATTCCACATTGGCAAATCCCTTGTTGAAGGTCTCGGACGCATTCAGCTTGTCCAGAAGCGCCTGCGGCATCGCCGCGCCGGTTTCATAATGCACCGCGAATTGCTGCAGCACTTCCGGCACCGTCAGCCAGTGCTCATAGAGTTGCGAGGGCAGTTCCACAAAGTCGCGGCTGACGGAGGTACCGGCAATAGACGGATAGGTCACGTCGGACAGCATGCCATGCAGCGCATGGCCGAACTCGTGGAACAGGGTTCTGGCATTTTCCATATCGATCAGGATCGGTTCGCCGGCCGGTGCCTTGGCGAAATTCATGACATTCACAATAATCGGTGTCTGCCCTTCGCCGTCATCCGTCAGCCGGTGCTGCCCCTGAAACGCACTCATCCAGGCGCCCGATCGCTTGGATGCCCGGGCGAAATAATCGCCCAGGAAAACCGCCTTGCGCTTGCCGGCCGCGTCCAGCACCTCGAACACCCGCACATCGGGGTGGTATGCCGTGACGTCGTCGGCCTTGCGAAAGGTCAACCCGAAAAGCCGCTCCGCGGTATGGAACGCAGCGTCGATCATCTTCTCAAGCTGCAGATACGGCTTTACCTCCGCTTCGTTGAAGGCATAGCGCGCGGCCCGGACTTTCTCCGAATAATGCCGCCAGTCCCATGGCGCGACGTCGTGGTTCTGCCCTTCTGCCGCAATGAGCTTCGACAGTTCGACCGATTCCTCCGCGGCGCGGGTGCAGGCGCGCGCCCATACATTTTCCAGCAATCCCCGGACATTCTCCGGTGTCTTGGCCATGGTGTTGTCCAGCTTGAAATGCGCGAACGTCTCATACCCCAGCAATCGGGCTTTTTCGGCCCGCAGCTTCACCGTTTCGGCAACGATGGGCCGGTTGTCCCGCGCACCCGCGGTTTCGCCGCGCGCGACCCAGGCCCGGAACGCTGTTTCACGAAGGTCCCGCCGTTCGGAAAATGTCAGAAAGGGTTCGATGATCGAGCGCGACAAGGTGACCGCATGCTTGCCCTTGTGGCCATGATCTTCCGCCGCTGCCGCCATGCTGGACAGCAGGAAATCCGGCAGCCCTTTCAGGTCATCCGCTTCCGTCAGCACCAGCGCATATTCCGCTTCATCGGCCAGCACGTTCTGGGAAAAGGTCGTGCCCAGCGTGGCGAGCCGTTCGCTGATCGCCGCCAGTTTCTTCTGATCCGCATCGCCCAGCTTCGCCCCGGCGCGCACGAAAGATTTCCAGGTCAGCTCCAGCACCCGGGATGCTTCCGCATCCAACCCCAGGCTGTCGCGCTGCTGGTACAGCGTATCGACCCGCGCGAACAGCGGCCCGTTCATGGTGATTGCCGAATAATGGCGCGAAAATTCCGGTGACAACTGGCGTTCCAGCGCCTGCCGCGCCTCGTTCGTATTCGACCCGGTCAGGTTCCAGAAAATGCCGGATGCCCGCGTCAGCAGCTCGCCCGCAATCTCCAGCGCAACGACCGTATTCTCGAATGTCGGCGGTTCGGGGTTATTCGCAATCGCCTCGATTTCCGCCAGATGGGCCGGAAAGGCGACAGCGAATGCCGTCTCGAAATCAGCATCGGCAATCTTGTCGAATTCCGGCAGGCCCAGCGCGCCGGACCAGTTGAGCAGGGCGGGATTCACATCAGAAGGCGCAACAGGGTTGCTTGGCATAAAAATGTCCTCGGGTCGGAACTGCGGGTCACGCAAGGATGTAGGCGTTCTGCCGAGGATTGAAAGCGGGAATTGGTAAAGAAACCGCTTTCATCACAAGAAATAACCTGCCGGTCAGTTTCGCCGCTCCAACAGGCCGCGCACGATCACATGCGCCTGAATTTCCGCCGCTCCTTCGAAGATATTCAGGATACGGGCGTCGCAGAGAATACGGCTCATCTCGTATTCCGCCGCATAGCCGTTGCCGCCATGCACCTGCACACCGTTATCCGCATTCGACCAGGCGACCCGCGCCGCCAGCAGCTTGGCCATCCCCGCCTCGATATCGCAGCGGCGGTCGGAATCCTTCTCCCGCGCGGCGAAATAGGAAAGCTGCCGGGCGATCATGGTTTCCACCGCCATCCAGGCGATCTTGCCGGCGACCCGGGGGAAGCCATAGATCGCCTTGCCGAACTGGTTGCGTTCCGTCGCATAGCCACGCGCCAGTTCCATCGCTCGCTGCGCCACACCAACGGAGCGCGCCGCGGTCTGGATCCGGGCGGATTCGAACGTCGCCATGAGCTGCTTGAACCCCTGCCCTTCCTGCTCACCCAACAGGTATTTCGCATCGACCTCGAAACCATCGAAGCCGATCTCATATTCCTTCATGCCGCGATAGCCCAGCACCTCGATCTCGCCGCCAGACATGCCTTCGGCCGGGAACGGGTTCTCATCCGTGCCGCGCGGTTTGGGCGCGATGAACATCGACAGCCCTTTGTAACCGGGCTCATCCGGATTGGTCCGCACCAGCAGGGTCATCATGTCGGTCCGCGCCGCATGGGTGATCCAGGTCTTGTTGCCGAACACCTTGTAGGTATCGCCGTCGCGCACCGCGCGGGTCTTCAGGCTGCCCAGGTCGGACCCCGTACCCGGCTCGGTGAACACCGCCGTCGGCAGAATCTCACCCGAGGCCAGCTTCGGCAGCCATTCCGCCTTCTGCGCCTCGGTCCCGCCCAGCCGGATCAGCTCGCAGGCGATTTCCGGCCGCGTGCCCAGCGAACCGACGCCGATATAGCCGCGCGACAATTCCTCGGTCACGACGCACATCGCCACCTTGCCCATCCCGTGCCCGCCATATTCTTCCGGCACGGTCAGCCCGAACACGCCCATCTCGGACATCTGCTCGATCACATCCATCGGGATCAGCGTGTCCTGCCGGTGCCAGTCATGCGCATCCGGGATCACTTTCTCGTCGGCGAACCGGTGGAACTGATCGGCGATCATTTCCAGTGTCTCGTCGCCATAGCCGCAATTGCCGTAATCGCCATGCTCGATCAGCGCCGCAATCCGCATGCGCACGGCGTTGGTATTGCCCTGTGCCGCCAGCACCGCTGCCGCATTCTCCCGCAATGGTGCGATATCGGCAGGATCCAGCCCCAGATCGGCGGGCCGAACGATCTCGCCCTGGCTGATGGCGATGCCGGAGCCAAGCTGGTTGATGTATTCGCCGAACCCGGCCTGCAGGATCAGCCGTTCCAGCTCGCCCAGCGCACCATCGGCCTCCAGCCGTTCGGCCCAGCGCAGGGTCTCCCGCAGCCCGGTCGCATAGACTGCCATCCAGGCATAGCCATGCGCCGCGAACTGCTCGTCGTTCAGCCGCCCGCCATTGATCCGCCCGTCCACCGATACCGTCTCATGGACGCAGCGCCGGGCTGCCTCCAGCACGCTTTCCACGGCGGTATGGGCCTGGCCACACAGGGCCAGCAGATCGTCCAGCACGAGAGGCGCGGTATCCGGGGCGGCGGTATCAGGCATGGGGTCGTACTCCGACAGGGGATCCATTCAGCGGCAATAGTATAGCAACCCCGACCCCCGCCAAGCCAGCCCCGCCAACGCCGCACCCAGTTCCGGGCCGCTTCGAGGGCAAAACATGCAGAATATGACGGTTTTTGACCGATTCAGACGGATTAACCTATTGATATTATGGAATACATGCCTGTTTTCAGTGAAAAATGTAGGCATTTGTCTACATTTTCGGTCCGCCGCCCCTTCCTGACACAAGCATCATGATAGGAATATAGTCTACAGACAGATCTATTCAAGACCCCGCTGTTGCATTGAGGAATTAGCCACGTCGCCGGACTTGAACCGCTCCATCGGCATTGCCACATTTTGTTTAACCGGCGGCATCGTTGCGCCGCCCCTGTTATACAATGGAGAGACCCTGCTGATGACCGAACGGATTTCGGACGAAGGCGCAGATTATTACAAGGACCGCAGCACCTGGATGCGCGGATTGTTCATGCTGCTGTTCGCGGCGCTGTTTCATGTCACGGCGGCGGTGACCGGGGCGGTAGCCGTGGTGCAGTTCCTCTGGAAGCTGATCACCGGGGACACCAACCCGCGGCTGTTGCGCTTCGGGGAGGATCTGGCGCGGTATTTCTACCAGATCATGCAGTTCCTGACCTTCAATACCGAGGAAAAGCCCTTTCCCTTTGCCGATTGGCCCTCGGCGCCGCCCGCACCCCGGTCTTAGTTTTTAGGCGCAAATGCGTCGTCGCAGACGCACCCGTCTGCTCGGGATTTGCGCTGGTTACGCCGCCCGCGACGCTTCCATGACGACGCTGCGCAGCGCTTCGGCCGCTTCGGTGATCTGCTCGCGGGTGACGTCCAGATGGGTGACCACCCGCATGCGCATGCGGTCGTTTTCACCGATGCGGACGCCGTGCTCCAGCAGCCGTTCGTGGACCTGCGCCGCGGTCATGCCGGTTTCCGATACATCGAAGAACACCATGTTGGAATCGATCCCGTCGGTTTCGACCTTGATGCCCGGCAGGTTGGCGACGCTTTCAGCGAAGAATTTTGCGTTCGCGTGGTCTTCGGCCAGGCGCTCGACGTTGTTTTCCAGCGCGTAGATTCCGGCGGCAGCAATAACCCCGGACTGGCGCATCGCACCGCCCATGCGCTGTTTCCACTGCCATGCCTGTTCGATGAAATCGGCGCTGCCCGCCAGCACCGCCCCGACCGGGCAACCCAGCCCCTTGGACAGGTCAATCCACAGCGAGTCGAAAGGTTCGGCGAAATCGCGCGCCGACACGCCAGCCGCCACCACCGCGTTCGGCAGCCGCGCGCCATCCATATGCATCACCAGCCCGTGTTTCTGCGCCACGTCGCCAACAGCGCGTATCTGCTCCAGCGGCCAAACCGTGCCGCCACCGGAATTCGCCGTCTGTTCAATGGCAATCATCCGGCTGCGCGGGGCGTGGCGGCGGGCCTTGCGGATTGCGGCTTCGGCCTGATCGGGTTCGAAGATGCCGCGCACGCCATCCACCGGGCGGATCATCGTGCCCGCGAAAACCGCCGGGCCACCACCTTCGGAATTGATGATATGCGCCGTCTTGTCAGCGATAATGTCGTCGCCCGGATTGCACTGCACCAGGATCGCGATCTGGTTACACATGGTCCCCGACGGCATGAACACCGCCGCTTCCTTGCCCAGCATTTCCGCCGTCATCTCGCACAGGCGGTTGGTGCTCGGGTCTTCGCCGCGCTGTTCGTCGCCGACTTCCGCATTGGCCATGGCCTCGCGCATCCCCTTGGTCGGGCGGGTCTGGGTATCGCTGTACAGGTCGATGCGGGGTGACGGCATGGCAAGCCTCTTGATTTAAGGTTGGTGTTATTTCCTGTCCGAGAATACCGCGAACAGCCCCATGACGTAAGCCACATGCACAGCCAGCACTGTACCCCAGCCAACCAGCGGCAGCAGGAACCACGGCACATCGGGGAGGATCACGAAATTCAGACCGAAGCAGGCGGCGCAGACGAGTATCCAGCCCAGCACATGCCAGGCAAAACCGCGCAAGCGGCGACGCTGTTCTTCTACAGTGGGATGTTGTCGTGTTTCTTCCACGGGTTTTCCAGCTGTTTGTCGCGCAACATCCGCAGCGCGCCGGATATGCGGCGACGGGTATTGCGCGGCATGATGACATCATCGATATAGCCAAGCGCACCCGCGACGAAGGGATTGGCAAATTTCTGCCGGTATTCCTCGGTGCGCTGGGCGATGGCTTCTTCGTCGCCGATATCCTCGCGGAAGATGATTTCCACCGCGCCTTTCGGCCCCATCACCGCGATTTCCGCATTCGGCCAGGCGTAGTTCACATCGCCGCGCAGATGCTTGGAGCTCATCACGTCATACGCGCCGCCATAGGCCTTGCGGGTGATCAGGGTGACCTTGGGCACCGTCGCTTCGGCAAAGGCGAACAGCAGCTTCGCACCGTGCTTGATGATGCCGCCATATTCCTGCGCCGTGCCGGGCAGGAAGCCGGGCACGTCGACCAGCGTGACGATGGGAATGTTGAAGCAGTCGCAGAAGCGCACGAAACGCGCGGCCTTGCGCGAGGAGGCGATATCCAGACACCCGGCCAGCACCATCGGCTGGTTGGCAACGATCCCGACGGTCGATCCTTCGATACGGGCCAGGCCGATCAGAATATTGCCCGCGTATTCGGGCTGCAGTTCGAAAAAATCGCCCTCGTCGACGACCTTGCCGATCAGTTCCTTCATGTCATAAGGCATGTTCGGATTGGTCGGGACCAATGTGTCCAGCGACGGCTCCGCCCGGTCATGCGGGTCATCGCTCGGCAAGACCGGCGGGTCCTCGCGATTTGAGGACGGCAGGAAATCCATGAAGCGGCGCAACTGCAGCAGTGCGTCCACATCGTTTTCGAACGCAAGGTCGGCAACGCCGGATTTCGTCGTATGGGTGACGGCACCGCCCAGGTCTTCCTGGGTCACTTCTTCATGCGTTACCGTCTTGACCACGTCGGGGCCGGTCACGAACATGTAGGAACTGTCCTTCACCATGAAGATGAAGTCGGTCATCGCCGGGGAATAGACCGCACCGCCCGCGCAAGGCCCCATGATCACCGAAATCTGCGGCACCACGCCCGAGGCCAGCACGTTGCGCTGGAACACATCCGCATAGCCGCCCAGCGAGGCGACACCTTCCTGAATACGGGCGCCGCCGGAATCGTTCAGCCCGATCACGGGCGCGCCGACCTTCATCGCCTGATCCATGATGCGACAGATCTTGCCGGCATGCGCGGTCGATAACGAGCCGCCGAAGACGGTGAAATCCTGGCTGAAGACAAAGACCAGCCGGCCGTTCACCCGGCCATGACCGGTAATAACGCCGTCACCGGGTATTTTCTGATCGGCCATGCCGAAATCATTGATCGTATGCTCGACGAACATGCCCCATTCCTCGAACGACCCCGCGTCGAGGAACACGTCGATCCGTTCGCGGGCCGTCAGTTTTCCCTTGGCATGCTGATTGTCGATACGGCGCTGTCCGCCGCCCTGACGTGCCGCGTCACGCTTTAATTCAAGTTGCCGGATGATATCGGACATGAATTCCCCTGATGAATTGAGCGGGTAAAAATCGCATTAGCCGTGCCGCACGGCAAGAGGCTGGCATCGGCTATGATGTCGCAACCGTCAGGAACCGGGCGGCGGATTTGACCTCCACCCGAATGCCTTCCCAGCGGATTACGGCTTCATCGTCCTCGCCCCATTTTTGCGCCTGCCAGGTCTCGTCCAGCAGGCTCACCTCGACCGCATCCGGTGCCGAAAGCCGGCCTTCGGATACCGCCAGCGAAAGCACCAGCGATCCCAGCGCGGCCGACAGTGAATGCAGCGCCGACAACCCGAATTCGCAATGCGTGGCGACCGCCTCCCGCAGCACCGTCAGGCTTTCATCCGGCTGCGTGACATGCGCGATATCCCGCGTCACCTGTAATCCCGCGCCATAGCGCTCCGCTGACCAGTCGAGCAGCGGTTGCCAGAGCTCGTCCTGGCGCGCGGCCAGGTCAGCGGGGTCGGAGACGCGGTAACACAACAGGTCGGTGCCGCCGAATGCCGCGATCTCATCGATAACAGCCGGGCGCCGGCGCCGGACCCGGTCGATCGCCGTATTGGCGAACCGGGTCATCGGCATGGCACGTGGGTCGACCTCTTCACCCTGTTCGTCCCATTCAGCAACGATTGCCGCCGCCAGGGGCCGGGCAGGCACCGCCAGCACCTCGCGGCCGGGCGTCTTAACCGTCCGGCCGTCCAGTGCAACGGCGAACCCGTCGCCTTGCGGCGCATCAACGATCGCCGCCTGTTTGTAGAAACGCTTCATCAGCCGCCAGTCCGGTCAGTTCCCGAACAGCTTCTTGAGCGAACCACCAACCCCTTCGGTGACACCCTTGACGGCGTCACTGGCCGGGTTGCCACTGCCCTGCGCCGGCTTTGCCGCCGGCTTCGCCTTGCCGCCACCGAGACAGGAATTGGTTTCACCTGATCCGGTTTCGGCAAGCCCCAGAAGCAGTGCCGGCGGGAATGCGAAACCACCGACCAGCCCACCGATCTTGCGCGCCGCTGCCAGCTTGTTCACCCCGAAGGACGGGTTCGCCATCGTGCCGCGAACTTCAACCGGTACCGCGGTATTGATCGTCGCCGATTTGGGCTGCGGATCGATATCGATGGAAAGCTCTTCGGTGGCCAGGTTGATCGTACCGCCACCGCCAACAGTAATGTGGTCGGTATCGAAAACGAGTGCCTTGCTGGTGGCCAGGCCCTTTACGATGTCGAAATGGCTGATCGCGCAATTGACGACCGTATACTCGGTCTTCTTGCCCGCAAACATTTCGGTCATCAGTTTGCCAACACCGCCGACATAGGTGTCCAGTGCGGTGCTTTTCATCCGCCCCGCGCCCATCGCAATCTGGGTCTTGCCGTTCAGCCCCGCCATGAGCTTGCGAACCGAACCGCCTTGCCCCTTCAGGTCAATCACGACGTTTACCTTGCCTTCAAGAAGGTCGGTAATATCCATATCGGCCAGGAACTTGCCGGCATCGAACTGTGTGATTTTCAGATCGGCATCCAGCGTCGGGGTCGACTTCGCCCCGTTCAGCCGGACCTTGCCGTCCAAAGCACCGTCGGCAACCACACCCTTGAGGGACGAGATATTCAGGTCCCCGCCCTTGAGTGTCAGGCCGGTTTCAAGCTTGGTGACCTGCACTGCCGCAACCAGGGTTTCAACCGCCAGTTTGACCGTGGCATTGACTGCCTTCAGCCCATCAAGCGGTAATGGATCATCCGGGAAGACACGCCCATCGCCCGCGGCGTCGCCACTTGCGGCAGGTGCCGAAGCGGCCTGTCCACCGGCATTATCCGAACCTTCAGCTTTCGTAAAATCAGCAACATCCAGCCGTGTCGATTTCAAATCGGCATTGATGGCGGGAACGCTGCCGGCCATGTTGGCCGTAACCGTGCCCGAAAGGTCGCTACCGCCAATCTTTACGGCAATTCCGGAAAGGGTCACTGCCTTGTCCGCATCGCCGGTCACCTTCGCCTGAACACTATAGGGTCCGAGCGGCGGTACCGGTGAACCGGCCAGCGGTGACAGCGTCGCCAGGCTCTCGCCATTCACGCTCAACGCCAGATCAAGTCCACGGCCCGCAGCGACATCGGTAATCGCGCCCTTCAGACCGATTGCGGCGCCGCCCGCAGCGATATCCAGCGTAACGGGCCAGGGCGTATCTGCAGCCATCAACGCTTCAGGTGCCCCCAACTGGCCCGTCATGGTAATCGGGTTGTCGTTGTAGGAGCCCGCAAAATTGAGATCCAGCGCGCTGTCGAACCCGTCCCCTTTCAGGGTCAATTCGTCAACGACCATCTTCAGGGTTTCTTTCGTGCCATGATCCAAATAGGTCAACCGCGCGTTCTCAACGGTTACCGCGCGAATAACCGGAATGGTCGCCGCACCGCCCGAATCCGATTCAGCCGACGCGTCCGATGATGCCGCAGCAGCGCCACCTTCCGGTTCAAAGGCAAAGTTGAATTCACCCTTTTCATTCTTTTCAATCAGGATATCGGCGCCAATAAGGACGAGCTTTTGCAGATCGACGGTGCCGGTAATCAGCGGCAGGATGGCAACCTGCGCTTCAAAGCGCTCGATCTTGACCATCTCCGGCTGCGAGCCCCATCCGGCATTGGAGAAGCTGACACCGCTAACGGCCAGCGATGGCGTCAATGAAATCGCCAGCCCGATATCGCCTTCAATTTTCAGGTCGCGGCCTGTCGCCTTTTTTGCTTCCGCAATGATTTCAGGTTTGTACTGGTTGAAATCCATCGACATCACAATGGCAACACCAGCCACGACGACAGCGACAATAACAACACCGACAATTTTCAGTATCGTCCCGAGCTTCATGTTCGGCTCTCCCATAAGTCTGCGATCATTGACGGCAATTCCCCATATCGCCTGGCAATGCGCTGTGCCCCCACCGCTTGCAATTCTTCCGTCGCATGATAGCCCCATGCGACGCCAATTGACAGCGCATGCGCGCGCACTGCCATTTCAATATCGAAGGTCGTATCCCCGATCATCACCGTACACTCCGGCGTTGCACCAACCTCCGCCATCGCGTCCAGCAGGATATCGGGGTTGGGTTTGCCGGGACCGTCATCCGCTGTTTTCAGCGTCGAAAACCTGTCGCCAAGATCATGCCGTTCCAGCACGGCATGCAGCCCACGGCGCGACTTGCCGGTTGCGACACCAAGCACCGCCCCGTTCTGCAACAGCGCGTCAATCGCCTCGCGGGTGCCGGGGTAAAGCGGTTCTTCATGTCCAGGGCGCTGGCGAATATCGACAAAGGCATCCTTATACGCCGTCGAGACACTATCGAGGCGACCCATCGCTTCTTCCGGCATCAGCCTTGCCACCGCTTCGGGCAGCGCCAGGCCGACAACCCGGCGGATGGATTCCGCATCCGGGCGCGACAGGCCGTGACTGTCAAATGCTTGCGTCATCGCCTCGACGATACTGTGCTGGCTGTCGACCAGCGTGCCGTCACAATCGAATACCACCAGGCGGACAGGTTGGTCCTGATTCATCCGTCAAACTCTTCGAACGGGTCATCGGTCAGGTTCCGGTCAAACCCGAACAGCGACCAGGTCTTCAGCATATGCGGCGGCAGATCGGCCCTGACCTGCAGCATGCCCCGGCCGGACGGATGGGGAACACTGATTTCCCGGGCATGCAGGTGCAATTGCCGCGCGATGTCTTCTGATTCCAGGAACGCGTCGTCACCGCCATATTTCCCGTCGCCCAGGATCGGGGTTTCCATCGCGACCGCATGCACGCGGATCTGATGGGTCCGGCCCGTCTGTGGCCAGAACGCCACCCAGGCCAGCTTGGTGCCCGATCGATCAATCACGCTGTACAGCGTCAGCGCCCGTTTGGCGTCCTCCGCGTCGGGCGACATGCGCTCGCCCGAATTCCCCGCCATTTTCCCGATGGGCTGGTTCACCTTGCCCTGCCCGGGCCGCGGCACACCGGCGGTAAGCGCCCAGTATATCTTGCGGACTTCCCCCCGCCCCTGAAAGCTTTTGCCCAGCGCGGCGGCCGCTTTGCGATTGCGGGCAAGCAACATTACGCCGCTCGTGTCCTTGTCCAGCCGGTGGACGAGACGCGGTCGCTCAGCGGCGTCGAATTTCAGCGCACCGAGCATGCCATCGAGATGCCGGGTTGTCCCCGTCCCGCCCTGCACTGCCAGCCCGGCCGGTTTGTTGACCGCCAGCACATCGGCATCGCGGTGGATCACCAGCGAGCGGACAAAATCGCCATCTCTCTCGTTTACGTCATTCTTGCGCGGCTGTGCGGCGACGGCGGGCTGGCCGTCCATCGGCGGAACACGGACCGACTGCCCCTCGGCCAGCCGCAATCCCGGCTTGGCGCGGTGACCATCCACCCGGATTTGCCCTGTCCGCAACATTTTCTGCAGCCGGCCAAATCCAATGGCGGGAAAATGCCGTTTGAACCAGTGATCGAGCCGGACGTCATCATCGTCGGGGCCGACAACGCGCATTTCAACGGCGCTCATGCCAGCACCATACGCATCAATTGCATGCCGCTCACCAGCGCCAGCACCGCCAGCCCAACCGAACCACCGATATAGAGGGCGGTACCCAGGATCTGTCCACGCTCATACAACAGGACGGTATCCATCGCGAATGTCGAGAATGTCGTGAACGCCCCCAGGCAGCCAACGACCAGAAAGGCGCGCAGTTCCTGTGCAGGACTCCAGGCAAGCGCCATGGACTCGATCAGGACCCCCATCAGGAATGAACCCACGACATTGGCTGCAAGTATCCCCCAGGGAAACCCGCTGCCCATCCAGTGGGTCACCTGCGCGGCAACATAGTGGCGCGCGACAGCGCCGCATGCCCCACCGGCCGCTATGGCCAGGACCATCTTCATTCGCTGTTTCCTTCCGCCGCTTCACGTTTGGCGCGGAGTTTCGCCCAATATTCCTGACGCTTGGTCAGTTCGCGTTCAAAACCGCGTTCGACCGGGCGATAAAATTGTTGTCGCGCCATGTCTTCAGGAAAATAATTCTGGCCGGAAAACGCTTCCGGCGCATCATGATCATACGCGTATCCGTCGTTATAGCCGAGTTCCTTCATCAGCTTTGTCGGCGCATTCAGGATATGCATCGGCGGCATTAACGAGCCGGTTTCCTGTGCCGCCCGGCGCGACGCTTTATACGCGGTATAGGCCGCATTCGATTTCGGCGCTGTGGCGAGGAATACAACGACCTGCGCCAGCGCCAGTTCGCCTTCGGGCGAGCCCAGCCGCTCATAGGTCTCCCAGCCGTTCAGGGCCTGCACCGCGGCCTGCGGTTCGGCCAGGCCAATGTCCTCATAAGCAAAACGCAGCAGACGACGGGCGATATATCGCGGGTCCTCGCCCCCGTCCAGCATCCGCGAAAACCAGTACAGCGCCGCATCGCAATCCGAACCGCGCAGCGACTTGTGCAGCGCGCTGATCAGGTTGTAATGGCTTTCCTGGGCCTTGTCGTAGATCGGCGCCCGGCGCTGCACCGTCGCCGCCAGCCCGGCAGGATCGAGAGATTCCGCAAGGTTCAGCACAAACAGTTCTTCGGTCAGGTTCAGCAGGAACCGCCCATCGCCATCCGCCATCGCCTTGAGCGCCATACGGGCATCCGCATTCAGCGGCAACGCGCGGCCCACATCATCTTCCGCCCGCGCCAGCAGAATTTCCAGCGCTTCCACGCCAAGCCGGTTGAGCACAAAAACCTGGGCGCGCGACAGCAAAGCCGCGTTCAGCTCGAAACTCGGGTTTTCCGTCGTCGCCCCGACCAGAATAATCGTGCCGTCCTCGACATAGGGCAGGAAGCCATCCTGTTGCGCCCGGTTGAAGCGGTGAATTTCATCGATGAACAGCAGCGTGCCCCGCCCCATGGCGCGGCGTTCGCGGGCCCATTCAAAGACCTTGCGCAGATCAGCCACGCCGGAAAACACGGCCGAGAGGGATTCGTATTCAAGATCCGTATGCGCCGCCAACAGCCGGGCAATTGTCGTCTTGCCGGTTCCCGGCGGTCCCCAGAGGATGATCGACGCCAAACGCCCGCCATCCACCATGCGGCGCAGCGCGCCGTCCGGGCCAAGCAGATGATCCTGCCCCACAACCACATCCAGCGAGGCGGGACGTAGCCGGTCCGCCAGAGGGCGCGGCGCATCCCCCTCGAACAGTCCCGGCGATGGCTGCACCATCAACCCGAAACCTCGAACTGAATCCGGCGGCCCTCCCGGTTGAGCACAACAAGCCAGCGTTCCTGGGGTTGTGAAATGGCGTTCTGCAGGTCAACGACCCGGTCAATACGCATGCCGTTCACTTCCAGAATGATATCCTGTGGCCGAAGCCCCAGCCGTGCCGCTGTCGAGCCCTGCTGAAGCCCCAGCAATGCGACGCCCTTGACCGCATCATCCGCCCCCAGTTCGGCGCCCAGTGCCGGCGACAGGTTCGCGACCGTTGCCCCGGCGAAGGGATTGCGCCCCCGCAATAACTGCAAATTCCGCGGCGGGTCTTCCGGCGGCGCCACAAGCCCGAAGCTTACCGTCCGGGCCACCCCGCGCCGCACAATCTGCAGGTCCACGACATCACCAATCGGCCGCGTCGCGATTCTGAACTTCAACGCGTGAACGTCATCCACCTCATTGCCATTCACCGCAGCGACAATGTCGCCGGGCTTCAATCCCGCCTGTACAGCCGGCCCTTCGCGATACACACTTTCAACCAGAATACCGACCGGTTTTTCCAGACCGAGCGATCCCGCAATTTCATGGGTAACCGGTTTGCCGGTGAAACTGAGCCATGGCCGCACCAGCGGTTTCCCGGATATGGCGCTTTGCAGAATACTGCGCACCATATTGCTGGGCACGGCGAAGCCCAGCCCCAGTGAGCCGCCGTCCCGTGAGTAAATCGCGGTATTCACGCCGATTAACTTGCCATCCATGGTGACCAGCGCGCCGCCGGAATTACCCGGATTGATCGCCGCATCCGTCTGAATAAAGGACCGGAAATCCGCAACCCCGATAGATGTCCGCGCCAGGGCCGAAACAATTCCGCTGGTCACGGTCTGACCAACACCGAACGGGTTGCCGATGGCCAGCACCAGATCCCCGACCAGAAGCGAATCCGAGTCGCCAAGTTCCAGCGAGGGCAAATCAAGCCCCTTGGTTTCCAGCGCCAGAATGGCAATATCCGTGCGTTTGTCGGCGAGCACGATACGGGCCGCGAATTCGCGCCGGTCCGACAGAACGACCTTGATTTCTTCTGCGTTGTTGATGACGTGGTTATTGGTAACAATAAACCCGCCGGATCCAACAACGACCCCCGAGCCCAGGGAATTTTCCATCCGTTCCCGGGTAAACCCGCCAAAGGGCGTATCCCCGAAAAGCCGATTGAAAAACGGATCGTTGAAAAGCGACTGGCGACGCTGCACCACCTTGCGCGTGGCATATATATTGACAACCGCCGGTGCCGCCTTTGCGACCAGCGGAGCATAACTCAGGCGCACCTGCTCACGACTGGTTGGCACGACTTGCGCCGTCGCGGGCAAAGCAATAGCGCATAGCGCGAATAGCAACGCTGCAAATGCCCGATATTGTCCCTTAATCGCGTATCGCATAAGGGCTATGTAACCTCTCCCGGGAGGTTTGCAAAGGCCGGAGAAATACGTATAGGCACAATGACGATAAAGAACCGCCCCCATCCCGTTACCCCGCCCCGGACAAAGAAAAAGGCGGCCAACCAGCCGCCCCGTTTCCTGCATCGCCGGTATGCCCGACGATTGATATTCTATTCTTCGTCGTCGTCTTCGATTTCGTGGACCGGGCCTGAATCCTGCCCTTTCGCTTCGACATCGCGTTCGACCAGTTCAATGATCGCCATCGGCGCGGAATCGCCATGCCGGAAACCGGCCTTGAGAACCCGCGTATAACCGCCATGACGTTCCGAATAGCGTGATGCCAGTGAATCGAACAGCTTGGCGGTCGTTGCATCGTCGTGCAGCATCGAAATGACGCGGCGCCGCGAATGCAATGTATTGCGCTTGCCCATGGTAATCAGCTTGTCGACGATGGGGCTCAGTTCCTTCGCCTTCGGCAGGGTCGTCTTGATCTGCTCGTGTTTCAGCAGGGCAACCGCCATGTTGGCAAACATCGCCTTCCGATGGGAACTCGTGCGGTTGAGCTTACGCCCACTTATGCGATGCCGCATAACTATACTCCTGTATATTCAATTCATTCGGTAACGACAGTCGAAAGCCCGTATCTAGTACGGTTCTTCCAGCCGACGCAGCAATTCTTCAATATTTTCCGGCGGCCAGCTCGGAATTTCCATCCCGAGATGCAGGCCCATCTGGGTCAACACTTCCTTGATCTCATTCAGCGACTTGCGGCCGAAATTCGGCGTCCGCAGCATTTCCGCTTCCGTCTTCTGAACCAGGTCGCCGATATAGACGATATTGTCGTTCTTCAGGCAATTTGCCGAGCGGACCGACAGTTCCAGTTCATCGACCTTGCGGAGCAGGTTCCGGTTAAACGGCAATTCAGACGCCGTTTCCTCTGCATTCCGGCTTTCCGGCTCTTCGAAATTGATGAACAGCTGAAGCTGGTCCTGTAGGATACGGGCCGCATAAGCGACCGCATCATCCGGCGTCACCGCACCATTTGTTTCGATTTCCATCGCCAGCTTGTCATAATCCGTCACCTGACCGACGCGGGTGTTTTCCACCTTGTAGGAGATCTTACGGATCGGGCTGAAGACCGAGTCGACGGGAATGAGGCCAATCGGGGCATCTTCCGGGCGGTTCTGCGCCGCGGGAACATATCCCACACCTTCTTCAACCGTCATTTCCATGGAAATCTTTGCGCCTTCATCAAGCGTGCAAATCACCAGGTCCGGGTTCATGACTTCGATATCATGCCCCGTTGTAATCTTGCCGGCAGTAATTTCACCGGGCCCTTCGGCAATCAGCTGAATACGCTTGGGGCCTTCACCGTGCATGCGCAGGGCCAGAACCTTGATATTCAGGACGATGTCCGTCACATCCTCACGAACGCCGGCAATCGACGAGAATTCATGAAGAACCCCTTCGATCTGCAGCGACGTTACCGCTGCACCGTGCAATGACGACAACAGAACACGCCGCAACGCGTTCCCCAGCGTCAACCCGAAACCGCGCTCGAGCGGTTCAGCGATCACTGTAGCCTTGCGACCATCTTCATCACGGGGTTCGACGTTCAGCTTGTTCGGCTTGATCAGTGCTTGCCAGTTTTTCTGAATCACGGATGCGACCTCTCGTCTTAAACTTACCTCGCCGCCAGATTTCCGACGGCGAGCAATAAACGTTCAAATATCCGCACAGTTCCCGGCCAAAACCAGGTTCCGGCGGAACGCCGCTAGACGCGCCGCCGTTTTGGCGGACGGCAACCATTGTGCGGAATGGGCGTGACGTCCCGGATCGCCGTAATCGTGAAACCCGCGGCGGAAAGCGCCCGCAATGCTGATTCACGACCTGATCCCGGGCCCTTGACGCAGACTTCCAGCGTCTTCATCCCGTGTTCCTGCGCTTTACGCGCGGCTTCTTCGGATGCCATCTGCGCCGCATACGGCGTCGATTTACGGCTGCCCTTGAAACCCTGGCTACCTGCCGAAGACCACGCTATCGCGTTCCCCTGAACGTCGGTAATCGTGACCATCGTGTTGTTGAATGTCGCACTCACATGCGCAACACCCGATGTAATATTCTTTCGTTCCGCGCGGCGGACGCGCGTTGAGGCCTTGGCCATCAGTTTTAGTCCCTAAAAAATTACGCTTTCTTCTTGCCGGCAATCGCGCGTGCCGGGCCCTTGCGGGTCCGCGCATTGGTATGCGTACGCTGTCCGTGCACCGGCAATCCCTTACGGTGGCGAATACCCTTATAGCAACCGAGATCCATCAGCCGCTTGATATTCATCGCCACGCCCCGGCGAAGGTCGCCTTCGACGATAAGATCCGTGTCAATAACCTCACGAATGCTGGTGACTTCCTGATCCGTCAATTCCTGAACCCGACGCTCCGGAGGTACACCGCACCGGGCGCAGATTTCGGAAGCTGTCGTCCGACCGATACCATGAATATAGGTCAGTGATATGCTGACCGGCTTCTGCGTCGGTATGTTCACGCCTGCAATGCGCGCCACGCCATGTACTCCTTCGTTTAAGAAACCGCTCTACGAACGGAAATTAACATGCACCGCCAAAATGCGTGCCTCAATTCAAGGCGCGCGATTATATTTATTAGCGATGAACTGTCAATCACGCCGCTGTAGAGAGAACCTCTTTAAGTTGCTTCGTTACGTCAGACATCTCTTTCGATCCGTCGACGCTCTCAAGAATGCCACGATCCTTGTAATAAGGAAGGATCGGTTTCGTCTGCTCATGATACACACCAAGACGGGTACGTATCTTTTCTTCGGTATCATCCGCACGCCGCACGAATTCCGTTGATCCGCATTTATCGCAGACACCCTCGGCCTTCGTGGGCTTGAATTTATCGTTATAGCCTTCGCCACAGCTCGCGCACTCGAACCGGCCCGTCAGGCGATCAACCAGCAGATCATCATCGATCGAAATTTCGACCACATGATCGAGCTTCAGGCCCTTCGTTTCCAGCATATCCGCAAGCGCTTCGGCCTGGGCGACCGTCCGGGGAAACCCGTCCAGGATAAACCCATTGGCACAATCCGGGTCCTCGATACGATCGGAGACAATACCGACGATTGTATCATCGGGCACCAGTTTTCCGCTTTCGACCAAAGCCTTGGCCTTAAGACCCATTTCGGTGCCTTCAGAAATAGCGGTGCGCAACAACGCACCCGTCGACAGCTGAACGACGCCAAACGTGTCCTCGACTATTTTCGCCTGCGTGCCCTTGCCGGCACCTGGCGGTCCAATAAGAATCAGGATCACCGACGCCTCCCCCGCAACTTGGACTTCTTGATAAGTCCTTCATATTGATGCGCCAGCATATGCGAATGTATCTGGGCCACAGTATCCATTGTCACAGAAACAACAATCAGCAGGCTGGTACCACCAAAATAGAACGGCACCGCATATTGTGATCGCAAAATCTCCGGCAGGATACAGACAAGTGCCAGGTAACCCGCACCAACAACCGTCAATCGCGTCAGGACATAGTCCAGATAATCAGATGTATTCTTGCCGGGCCGAATACCGGGAATGAATCCGCCATACTTCTTCAGATTGTCTGCCGTGTCTGCCGGATTGAAGACAATGGCCGTGTAGAAGAATGCGAAGAAAACGATCATCGAAATATAGATTAACAGATAGAGCGGCTGCCCCGGCCCCAGAAGCGCTGTAACCGTACCGAGCCAATCGGGGCCCTGACCACCACTGAAACCGGCAATCGTCAACGGCATCAACAGGATAGAGCTTGCAAAAATCGGCGGAATGACACCAGCCGTGTTGAGCTTAAGCGGCAGATGCGAAGATTCGCCGCCAAACATCTTGTTGCCCATTTGTCGCTTGGGATACTGCACAATCAGCCGTCGTTGCGCGCGCTCCATGAAGACGATGAAGGCAATCACGACAACCGACATGAGCAGCAGGAAAATGATGAAGATCGTGGAAATCGCGCCTGTACGGCCAAGCTCCAAGGTACCCGCAATGGCCGACGGTAGATTGGCCACGATACCGGAGAAGATGATCAGCGAAATTCCATTACCAACGCCGCGCTGGGTAATCTGCTCACCAAGCCACATCAGGAATACCGTACCGCCAACCAGGCAGATAACGGTCGTCGCACGGAAGAAGAAGCCCGGATTACTGACCGCCGGCCCTGCAGAACTGGTCAGCGATTCAAGCCCTGAAGCGATCGCATAGCCCTGCACGGTGGCAAGCAATACAGTCCCGTAACGGGTGTACTGGTTGATTTTCTTCCGGCCGGCCTCGCCTTCTTTCTTCAGCGCTTCCAGCTTCGGCGAAACCGCCGTCATCAACTGCATGATAATCGCAGCTGAAATATATGGCATGATATTCAGCGCAAAGATCGTCATACGCTCAAGCGCGCCGCCGGAAAACATGTTGAACATGTCCAGCAGGCCGCCGCGCTGCGCATTGAAAATATCAGACAGAACCGTCGGATCTATTCCCGGTAATGGGATATAGGTCCCAAGCCGATAAACAATAAGCGCGCCCAGTGTGAACCAGATACGCTTCTTCAGCTCCGTCGCTTTGGAAAAAGCGCCGAAATTAAAGGTTGATGCAAGTTGTTCGGCCGCCGATGCCATGGGCTAAAGTCCCGCTATCCTGCCTACGCGTCCGAAGACTTGTCGGCGGAAGCTGCCGGCTTCGGTTCAATCACCGTCACCTTGCCACCGGCCTTTTCAACCGCGGCAATCGCACCCTTGGATGCACCGGCAACAGTGATGTTAACCTTGGCACTGAGGTCACCGTTTACAAGCAGACGAATACCGTCCTTCGCCCGCCTGACGATGCCGACGGCAACCAATGACTCGACCGTAATATCCGCTTTCGCGTCAACTTTGCCCGAGTCAATTGCCTTCTGCAGGCGACCGGTGGTCATTTCCACGAACTTCTTGCGGAAGATATTGGTGAAGCCACGCTTTGGCAGACGACGATAAATCGGCATCTGGCCGCCTTCATAACCCTTGATGGCGACACCACTACGCGATTTCTGGCCCTTTTGGCCCCGGCCGCCAGTCTTGCCGGTTCCGGAACCTTCGCCACGCCCGATCCGCTTGCGGTTTGTACGCGCGCCGGGGTTATCGCCGAGTTCGTTGAGTTTCATAACCGTATTCCCAAAACCTTAAAGAGGATCAGTCCTCGACCCGAACCAGATGGCTGATCTTGTCGATCATGCCCCGAACCGCAGGAGTATCCTCCAGTTCGCGCGTCTTGTGCATCTTGTTCAATCCGAGACCAACCAGGGTCGCCCGCTGGTCCTTGCGGCGGCGGATCGGACTACCGACCTGCGTCACCCGAACTGTTGATTTTTTCTTTTCAGCCATCGATCGCCTCCCGGGCTTCTTCGCCCACGCCACGGCGGCCAACAATGTCGCCAACCTTCTTGCCCCGCTTGGAAGCAATCTGGCGCGGCGATGCACAATGGGTCAGTGCCGCAAATGTCGCCTTGATCATATTATGCGGATTGGACGTACCGATTGACTTCGCGACGACATCCGAAACACCCAGCATTTCAAACACTGCGCGCATCGGGCCACCAGCGATAATACCGGTACCTGCCGGTGCCGATCGCAGCACAACCCGACCGGCGCCGAAGCGACCATCGACATCGTGATGCAGCGTACGGCCTTCACGCAACGGAACCCGCTGTAACGAACGCTTCGCGCTTTCCGTCGCCTTACGGATTGCTTCCGGCACTTCACGCGCCTTGCCCGAACCATGGCCAACCCGGCCCTTGCCATCGCCAACGATCACAAGCGCGGAGAAACCAAACCGGCGTCCGCCCTTAACGACCTTGGCGACGCGGTTGATATGGACCAGCTTTTCCTGAATCTCGGATTCTTCACGTGACGCATTGTCACGGCGACGGCCGCCGCCTCTCTGGTCACGTGGATTTCTCGTATTACGAGCCATGAATTCGCCCTTTTACCTAAAAAGTCAGACCGGTTTCCCGGGCAGCGTCAGCCAACGCCTTAACCCGGCCGTGATAACGGTATCCGCCACGGTCGAAAACGACCGTATCAACACCGGCTTCCTTGGCGCGTGCCGCAATCAACTTGCCCACCTCCGCCGCAGCTTCGGCATCAGCACCCGTCTTCAGCTTGTCAGACAACGCCTTTTCCACCGATGACGCAGACGCGAGGGTTTTCCCCGCGAGGTCATCAATCAACTGCGCGTAGATATGCTTGCTCGACCGAAAAACCGACAGCCGGGGACGACCACTAGCAAACTTACGCAGCTTGTAGCGGGTCCGTTTTTTCCGACGTTCGAACAGGTCTCGTGACTTCAACATAGCCGTAACCCTTACTTCTTCTTGCCTTCCTTACGGAAGATATACTCGTCATCGTAACGTACGCCCTTGCCCTTGTAGGGTTCGGGTTTCCGGAACGAACGGATTTCACTCGCCATCTGGCCGACACGCTGCTTGTTCGCGCCGGTAATCGCGATAATGCCACCGCGATCCCCTTCGAGCGCAACCTTGATACCTTCCGGAACCGGATAGTTGATATCGTGGCTGTAACCGAGCTGCAAATTCAGGTTGGACCCCTGGACCTGCGCACGATAACCGACACCGTTAACAACAAGGCGCCGGGTAAATCCTTCGGAAACCCCCGTCACCGCATTCTGCACCAGGCTGCGGGTCGTTCCCCACATCGAGCGCGCGAACTTGCTGTCATCGAGCGGCTTCACCCGAACTTCATTTTCCTCTATCGCAACTTCAACCACACCGGCGAGCGCAACAGATTCCTCACCGAGCTTACCCTTCGCTGTCAGGACATCATTGGCGATGGAAACTTCCACGCCACTGGGTATCGCAACAGGGTTCTGGCCAACGCGAGACATCATTCGCTCTCCTAGAATACCTTGCAGATAACTTCACCGCCGACATTCGCTTCACGCGCTTCCGCATCGGAAAGCACGCCACGCGGCGTCGACAGAATGGATACGCCCAAGCCGTTATATTCGCGCGGCAGATCCTTGATCTTGGAATACACGCGGCGGCCCGGCTTTGATACCCGGGAAATCTCCCGAATTACAGGGTCACCGTTGCTGTATTTCAATTCAATGGTCAGCTCGCTGATACCCCGCTCGATTTCGCTCCAGCTGAAACCGCGGATATACCCTTCGCGCTGAAGCGCTTCAAGCACATTGGCGCGTTGTTGAGACGCCGGACAGATAACGGTAGACATACCGCAGCGCTGCCCATTGCGAATCCGGGTGAGCATATCACCCAATGGATCACTCATTGTCATCGTGCGTCTCTCCTACCAGCTCGACTTCACCATGCCGGGGATCATACCCGTCGAGGCGAGGTCCCGCAGCGCGATACGGGACATCTTGAACTTGCGATATACACCGCGCGGCCGACCCGAAATAAGGCAGCGGTTACGGACCCGAATTGGCGATGCGTCACGCGGCATCTCCGACATCTTTAAGCGGGCAGCAAAACGCTCCTCCGGGGGCAGTGCCATGTCATTGGCAATCGCCCGAAGACGCTCGCGCTTCGCCGCATAGCGCACGACCTTAGCCTGGCGCCTTTTGTTCTTTTCCACAGCACTTTTCTTAGCCATATCGCAATACTCTCCGGTTTCCCGACTAACTCGTGAACGGCATGTTGAAGGCCTTCAGAAGCGCATGCGCCTCTTCATTGGTCTCCGCCGTTGTACAGATCACTATGTCCATGCCGCGAATCGTATCCACCTGATCATAGTCGATCTCAGGAAACACGATCTGTTCGCGCAGGCCCATGGCGTAATTCCCGTGGCCGTCGAAACTGCGTCCCGAAAGTCCGCGAAAGTCCCGAACGCGTGGCAATGCAACATTCACCAGACGATCCAGAAAATCGTACATCCGGTTCCGCCGCAACGTCGCCTTGACGCCGACCGACATGCCTTCGCGAAGCTTGAACACCGCGATGGATATCTTCGCCTTCGTCACGACCGGCTTCTGGCCGGTAATCCGGGTCATATCGTCGACCGCACCATTGATCTTCTTTGAATCACTGGCCGCCTCACCAACACCCATGTTGACGACAATTTTCTCCAGACGCGGAATCCGCATCGGATTGCTGTACCCGAAGCTCTCGCCAAGCGTTGCACGAATCTCGTTGTCGTACAGCTCTTTAAGCCGAGGTACGTATGTAGCTGTATCGTTCATACCGTCACCGCCTCCATTCAGCGGTCAATAATTTCGCCGGAGCGTTTTGCGAAACGCACCTTGGTTTTGTCTTCCATGAATTTGAACCCGACCCGAGTGGGTTTATCCGTTTTCGGATCGACATGCGCCAGGTTGGAGACATGAATCGGCGCTTCTTTCTCAACGATCCCGCCCGCTTCCGTCTGAGTCGGCCTTGTATGCCGCTTCACAACGTTCACGCCCTGGACGAAGACCCGCGAATCTTCGGGCACAACGCGAATAATCTCGCCCCGTTTGCCCTTGTCACGACCCGCCATCACGAAGACCGTATCGCCTTTTTTATATTTGGCCGCCATAACCGCCTCTATCTTTCCAATTTTCCGCCAAGCGCCCTAGATAACTTCCGGCGCAAGCGAAATAATTTTCATAAACTGCCGGCCCCGCAACTCACGCGTAACCGGTCCGAAAATACGTGTCCCGATCGGTTCGCCCTGAGCATTGATCAGAACCGCCGCATTTCGATCGAAACGGATCGAGGAACCGTCATTGCGGCGAATTTCCTTCGCCGTCCGAACGATAACCGCCTTATGGATATCACCCTTTTTCACCCGACCACGCGGGATGGCTTCCTTGACGGAAACAACGATGATATCGCCAACACCGGCCGTCCGTCGCTTGGAACCGCCCAGTACCTTGATGCATTGCACCCGCCGGGCGCCGGAATTATCCGCGACATCAAGGTTCGACTGCATCTGGATCATTGAAAGAGTCCCTTACGCCGAAACTGCGGAAGCGTCTGAATCAGATACCACTTCCCAGCTTTTCAATTTGGAAATCGGACGGCATTCACGGATGCGGACGGAATCACCAACCTTATAGGAATTGGCTTCGTCATGCGCGTGATACTTCTTCGACTTCCGTACAAACTTTTTATAGAGCGGGTGCATGACGCGACGCTCGACCAAAACCACGACGGTCTTGTCCGGCGCATCAGACACCACTTTCCCTTGCAGGATTCGCCTGGGCATACTTTCTTCTCCTTCAGGCCGACGCGCGGCGTTCTTCCAGGATCGTCTTGATACGCGCGATATCGCGGCGCACCACACGAACCTGAGCTGTGTTCTCTAACTGTCCACTCGCCCGCTGAAAACGCAGATTGAACGCTTCCTTTTTGAGATCGAGAACTTGCTGTTTCAGCTCGTCCTCTGTCTTCTGGCGCAGATCTTCGACCTTCATCGTACTTTCCCTCGTACCCGTCCTATTGCGTCCGCTGAACGACGCGGGTCTGGATCGGCAGTTTCGCGTCCGCCAGGGCAAATGCCTGCTTGGCGATATTTTCGTCAACGCCGTCCAATTCAAACATAATCCGTCCCGGTTTCACCCGGCACATCCAGTATTCGGGCGACCCCTTGCCCTTACCCATACGTACTTCCGCCGGCTTGCCGGTGACAGGCACATCCGGGAATATCCGGATCCAGACCTTGCCGGCACGCTTCATGTGCCGGGTGATCGCCCGCCGCGCCGCTTCAATCTGGCGTGCTGTAATACGACCCGGCGTTACCGCCTTCATGCCGTAAGTACCGAAATTTAGCGCCGTACCGCCCTTCGCGAGACCGTGAACACGGCCCTTGAACTGTTTGCGGAACTTGGTGCGTTTGGGTTGCAACATTTTCGTCTACCTCGCCGAAGCCAGCCTACCGGCCGACCTGTTGTTCCTGTGCGCGCTTGTCCTGCGCCATCGGGTCATGAGCCAGAATTTCGCCCTTGAAAACCCAAACCTTGATACCGCAGGTGCCGTATGACGTTTCCGCCCGCGCCGTGCCGTAGTCGATATCGGCCCGCAGCGTGTGCAACGGCACCCGGCCTTCGCGATACCATTCGGTCCGGGCGATTTCCGCGCCGCCAAGACGACCCGCGCAGTTGATCCGGATCCCGCCGGCGCCAAGCCGCATGGCGGACTGAACGGCCCGCTTCATCGCACGGCGGAACGCAACACGACGAACCAGCTGCTGTGCGATATTTTCCGCAATCAGCTTCGACTCGATTTCCGGCTTGCGGATCTCAACGATATTCAGGTGAACCTCGCCACCGGTCAGCGCCGCGACTTCCTGGCGCAATTTTTCGATATCCGCGCCTTTCCGGCCGATCACAACGCCGGGACGGGCGGTGTGAATGGTGATCCGGGCATGCTTTGCCGGACGCTCGATCAAAATCTTCGTCACGCCTGCCTGATACAGCTTGTCGAACAAGACTTCGCGAATCTTCAGATCCTTGTGCAGCAGATCGGCATATTCCGAATCTGCATACCAGCGCGAATCCCAGGTCCGGTTAATACCGACGCGGAAGCCGATTGGATTGATCTTATGACCCATTATTCAGTCTCCTCGCGCTCACGAACAACGACGGTCAGGTTACTGAAAGGCTTGCGAATGCTTGCCCCCCGACCCCGTGCCCGCGCACGAAACCTCTTCATTATCAAAGTCTTGCCGACGACTACTTCTTTTACGTACAACCGGTCCACATCGAGCTGATGATTGTTTTCAGCATTCGCGATAGCTGACTGCAGTATTTTCCGAACCTCACCGGCAATCCGCCGCCGTGAAAAAGCCAATGACGCCAGCGCCGCGCCGGCTGACTTTCCGCGAATGGTCTGCGCCAGAAGGTTCAGCTTCTGCGGGCTAACCCGGATATTCTTCGAGAAAGCCTGCGCCTCTGAATCGTCGAGGTCACGCTCACGTTTCGCCTTACTCATGACCTAGCCCCTCCTCGAACGCTTGTCGGCCGTATGGCCGTAATACGTCCGCGTCGGCGAGAATTCGCCAAACTTGTGGCCAATCATATCTTCGGTCACCAGAACGGGCAGAAACTTGTGCCCGTTGTAGACACCGAATGTCAGGCCGACAAACTGTGGCAGAATGGTCGAACGACGCGACCAGATCTTGATAACGTCACTACGACCGGATGCGCGCGACGTTTCCGCCTTCTTCAGCAGATAACGGTCGACAAACGGACCTTTCCAGACAGAACGAGACACCGCGCCTCTCCTCTATTTCTTGCGTGCGTGACGGCTACGGATGATGAGCTTGTTCGATGTGCTCTTCCGCTTGCGCGTCCGCTTGCCTTTGGTCGGCTTGCCCCATGGCGTAACGGGATGACGGCCACCTGATGTCCGTCCCTCGCCACCACCATGCGGATGATCGACCGGGTTCATCGCAACACCGCGTACCGCTGGCCGCTTCCCGAGCCAACGCTTACGACCGGCCTTGCCAATCTTGATATTCGACTGATCGGGGTTTGAAACCGCGCCGACTGTCGCCAGGCATTCGCCCCGCACCAGCCGCAGTTCGCCCGAGGTCAGTTTCAACAGCGCGTAACCGGAATCCCGCCCGACGATCTGGGCGTATGTTCCGCCAGCCCGCGCAATCTGTCCGCCCTTGCCGACCTTCATTTCCACGTTATGCACAATCGTACCAACGGGAATAGCATTCATCGGCATTGCGTTGCCCGGCTTGATATCGGCCCGCTCGGACGCGACTACCGTGTCACCAACCGCCAAACGCTGCGGTGCCAGGATGTAGCTCTGTTCACCGTCGGTATAGGTGATCAATGCAATGAATGCGGTCCGGTTCGGATCGTATTCGAGGCGTTCCACTGTCGCCGGCACATCAAACTTCCGCCGCTTGAAATCGACAAGCCGGTAAGCCTTCTTGTGCCCGCCGCCACGACGACGCGCCGTGATGCGACCGTGGTTATTACGACCACCCTTGCTGTGCAGGCCTTCGGTCAGCTTCTTGACCGGGCCGCCCTTGTGCAACGCCGAGCGATCGACCAGCACAAGACCTCGGCTCGATGGTGTTACAGGTTTGAAATTCTTAAGTGCCATGTTCCTACAGTCCCGTCGTCACGTCGATAGACTGACCCTTGTCGAGCGTGACAACCGCCTTTTTGGTATCTTTCTGCCGGCCAAGCCGACCACGAAAACGCTTGGTCTTGCCCTTACGCACAAGCGTATTGACCGCAACCACCTTCACATCGAACAGACCTTCAACAGCCTGGCGAATTTCCGGCTTGGTCACTTCCAGAGGCACCCGAAACGTCACCTGGGTAAAGCCTTCCGGCGAAACATCCGTAATCAGCGTCGCTTTTTCCGTAATCAGCGGATTGCCGATGATGTCGTACATCCGCTCGGCGCTAACCTTGCTCTTGTTGAAATATTTCCAGCTCATTTCAACCGCTCCTCAAGCGCTGTCACTGCTTCCGTCGTCAGAACCAGACGCTCGCGACGCAGAATGTCATACACATTGGCACCCTGAGTCGGCAGGACATCGACATTCGGAATATTCGCCGCCGCCCGGGCAAATCCCTCATCGACACTGGCACCGGCAACGATAAGCGCATTGCCCCAACCCAGCTTGCCCATCTTTTCGATCAGGCTCTTTGTCTTTCCGTCGGCCAGCGCAATATCCTTGAGGATAATGAGGTTGCCCTCTGCCTGCTTGGCGGACAGCGCGGTCCGAAGCGCCATCTGACGCACCTTCTTGGTCAGCTCTGTGGCCAAAATCGCGCGGACGCGGGCCGAGAAGCCGTACCGCCACCGCGCAGGTTTGGCGCCTTGCGCGACCCCTGACGGGCACGGCCGGTACCTTTCTGACGGAACGGCTTGGCTGTCGTGCCAGCAGATCTCGTTGCGTTCCTTGGCCTTGCGGTACCGAGCGCTGCGCTTGGCAAGCTGCCAATTCACCATCCGCGCCAGGATATCCCGACGAATCGGCGCACCGAAAACCGTTTCGTGACAATTCGATTTCGCCGGCATCCGGCGTTATCGAGCGTGATGACCTTGCTTCTTCATCATCCATCAATCCTTCTGTTCGCCTTCGGGCGCAGCGGTTTCAGCCGCACACCTCGGCGCTCCCGGAGCCGCTTCTCTCCGTTCACCGGCGCCTGCGGCTTCCCGAGACCTGAGCTGCCGGGAACGGCAGATCGTTCCGGCATGACTTTCTTGACGGCATCCTTGATCCATACCCAGCCGCCTGCGCACCCGGAATGGCACCCTGGACGAGGATCAGGCCGCGCTCGGCATCGGTGGAAACACTGTCAAGGTTCTGCGTGGTCACCCGGGCATCGCCCATGTGACCGGCCATCTTCTTGCCCTTCCAACACCCGCCCCGGCTCCTGGCTCTGACCCGTCGAACCGTGCGACCGGTGCGAAACCGACACACCGTGACGTGGCGCGCAGACCGGCGAAGTTATGCCGCTTCATCGCGCCCGCGAAGCCCTTACCGATCGACGTGCCAACGTCACATCGACCCGCTGACCGTCGGCGAAATGGTCGGCGCAGTATCTGCGAGCCGACATCAATCATCGCATCCGGACTGACCCGGAATTCCGCGAGCTTTCGCTTTGGCTCGACTTGCGCTTGGCGAAATGCCCACGCATCGGCTGGCTGGTCCGTTTGACCTTGGCGGTGCCCACCCCGAGCTGAAGCGCGGTATAGCCGTCTCGTTCCTCGTTGCGCTGGGCAACGACTGGCAGTTGTCCACCTGCAACACGGTGACGGGAACGTGTTCCCTCATCCGTGAACACCCGGGTCATTCCGACTTTCTGAGCGATCAATCCCAACGCATTGGATCGTCTCCCCTAGAGCTTGATTTCGACGTCGACACCGGCGGCGAGGTCGAGCTTCATCAGCGCGTCCACGGTCTGCGGTGTCGGGTCAACAATGTCGAGAAGCCGCTTATGCGTCCGAATCTCGAACTGCTCCCGGCTTTTCTTGTCGATATGGGGTCCGCGCAGGACCGTGTATTTCTCGATCCGGGTCGGCAGCGGAATCGGGCCGCGAACCTGGGCGCCAGTCCGCTTCGCGGTGCTGACGATTTCCCCGGTCGACTGATCGAGCACGCGGTGATCGAACGCCTTCAAACGAATTCTGATGTTCTGACTGTCCATGACTTCAATCCCCGGTCGTACCGGCCCAACAAACTGGACGGCCCCGCTCCTGAGAGCGGGGCCAAAGGTGTTAGCTACTCGATGATCTTCGCGACGACGCCGGCGCCGACGGTGCGACCGCCCTCGCGGATGGCGAAACGAAGACCCTCATCCATCGCGATCGGCGCGATCAGGTTCACCTCCATCGAGATGTTGTCACCCGGCATCACCATCTCGGTGCCGTCCGGAAGAACAACCGAACCCGTCACATCCGTCGTGCGGAAGTAGAACTGCGGGCGATAGTTCGAGAAGAACGGCGTGTGACGCCACCCTCGTCCTTCGTCAGAATGTAAGCCTCGCAGCTGAACTTCGTGTGCGGCTTGATCGAACCCGGCGCCGCCATAACCTGACCGCGCTCAACGTCCTCGCGGCCGATACCACGCAGCAGACAGACCAACGTTGTCGCCCGCCTGACCCTGATCCAGAAGCTTGCGGAACATCTCAACGCCCGTGCAGACCGTCTTCGCGGTCTCCCGAATGCCGACGATCTCCACTTCGTCGCCACCTTGATCACGCCCGCTCAACACGGCCCGTCACAACCGTGCCCCGGCCCGAGATCGAGAACACATCCTCGATCGGCATCAGGAACGGCTGATCAATCGGACGCTCCGGCTGCGGGATGTAGCTCGTCAACCGCCGCCATCAGCTCAAGGATCGCGTTCTCGCCGGTCTCCTCGTTCGAATCCTTCAAGCGCCGCCAAGGCCGAACCCTTGATGATCGGAATATCGTCGCCCGGGAAGTCGTAAGACGACAGCAGCTCGCGAACCTCAAGCTCAACAAGCTCAAGAAGCTCCTCGTCGTCAACCTGGTCGACCTTGTTCATGAAAACAACAAGCGCCGGAACGCCAACCTGACGCGCCAGAAGAATGTGCTCCCGCGTCTGCGGCATCGGGCCATCGGCCGCAGACACAACCAGAATCGCGCCGTCCATCTGCGCCGCGCCCGTGATCATGTTCTTCACGTAGTCCGCGTGGCCCGGGCAATCAACATGCGCGTAGTGACGGCTCTCGGTCTCATACTCAACGTGCGCCGTCGAGATCGTGATACCACGCGCCTTCTCTTCCGGCGCCTTGTCGAATCTGATCATAGGCCGTGAAATCGCACCGCCGCTCTCAGCCAAAACCTTCGTGATCGCAGCCGTCAGACGTCGTCTTGCCGTGATCAACATGGCCAATCGTGCCTATGTTGCAATGCGGCTTGTTTCGCTCGAACTTCGCCTTCGCCATCGTCGTAACTCCGTCTTCTAAAACAATGCGCCAATTGATGGTCGGGCCGGTTGGCCCGCCCGGTCACGCCATCTTCGCGGTCACCTCGTCGGCCACCGCTTGCGGCACCTGCTCGTAGTGATCGAAATGCATGGTGTATTGCGCCCGGCCCTGGCTCATCGAGCGCAGCGTGTTCACATAGCCGAACATGTTCGCCAGCGGGACCATGGCATTGATGACCCGCGCGTTGCCGCGCTGATCCATGCCCGCGACGTTGCCGCGACGGCTGCTCAGATCGCCGATGATGTCGCCCATGTAATCTTCCGGCGTTACCACCTCGACCCGCATGATCGGCTCCAGCAACTTCGGTTTCGCCTTCGGCATGCCCTCGCGGAACGCCGCGCGGGAGGCGATTTCGAAGGCCATCACGCTGGAGTCCACATCGTGGCTTGCGCCATCAATCAAGGTCGCCTTGAAGTCGATCACCGGGAAACCGGCAATCACGCCTGAATCCTTGGCCGAAGCCAGGCCTTTTTCGACACCCGGAATGTATTCCTTCGGCACGGAACCACCGACGATCTTGTTCTCAGAAACAAAACCCTCGCCGCGCTCAGCGGCTCAAACACCATCTTGATACGCGCGAACTGACCCGAACCACCGGTCTGCTTCTTATGGGTGTAATCAATCTCGGCGCTTGCGTGATCGTCTCGCGATAAGCCACCTGCGGCGCGCCGACATTGGCGTCGACCTTGAACTCTCGCCGCATGCGATCGACCAGGATCTCGAGATGAAGCTCGCCCATCCCCTTGATCACGGTCTGACCGCTTTCGACATCGCTGGTAACCCGGAACGACGGGATCCTCGGCGGCCAGACGCGCCAACGCCGGTACCCATCTTTTCCTGATCGACTCTTGGTCTTCGGCTCGACCGCGACCTCGATAACCGGATCCGGGAACTCCATCCGCTCCAGGATCACCGGCTTGAGAGGGTCACACAGCGTGTCTCCCGTGGTCGTGTTCTTCAGCCCCGCCAAGCGCAATAATGTCACCGGCGCGCACTTCCTTAACGTCTTCGCGGCTGTTGGCATGCATCACAGCATCCGGCCAACTCGCTCGCGCCTACCCTTGACGGTATTCAAAACGCCGGAGCCGGTTTCCAGAACACCGGAATAAACCCGCATGAAGGTCAGCGATCCGACGAACGGGTCGTTCATGATCTTGAATGCAAGGCCCGAGAACGGCTCATCATCGCTGGTCCGACGCACAACCGGTGTATCGCTGTCGGGCAGAACACCAGTGACATGCTCAACGTCGATCGGCGACGGCAGGAAGTCGACAACGGCAGTCCAGCAGCGGCTGAACGCCCTTGTTCTTGAAGGCGGAGCCGCACAAGACCGGGACAAAAGCAGCGGCCAGCGTCCCCTTGCGAATGCATTGGCGGAGCGTCTCCTCGGAGATCTCCTCGCCCTCGAGATAGGCTTCGAGGGCGGTTTCGTCCTGCTCCACCGCCAGCTCAACGAGCGTGGCGCGATATTCGTTGGCCCGGTCAACCAAATCGGCCGGGATGTCCTTGATCTCGAATTTCGCGCCAAGGCTCTCATCGAGCCAACGCACCGCCTTCATTTTGATCAGATCGACAAGACCCACAAAGTCGGACTCGGAGCCGATCGGCAGTTGGGTCACCAGCGGCACCGCGCCGAGGCGGTCATCAATCATCGACACACAACGATAAAAATCGGCGCCGATCCGATCCATCTTGTTCACGAAACAAATGCGCGGAACGTTGTACTTATCGGCCTGACGCCAGACGGTTTCGGACTGAGGCTCAACACCGGCGACCGAGTCGAACACCGCGACAGCACCATCGAGAACCCGCAACGCGCGCTCGACCTCAATGGTAAAGTCAACGTGACCAGGCGTGTCGATGATGTTGATCTGATGATCATTCCAGTGGCAGGTCGTCGCGGCCGACGTAATGGTGATGCCGCGCTCTTGCTCTTGCTCCATCCAGTCCATGGTGGCGTTGCCGTCATGAACCTCGCCAATCTTATAGGATCGGCCCGTGTAATAGAGCACCCGCTCCGTCGTCGTGGTCTTGCCGGCATCGATATGGGCCATGATGCCGATGTTGCGATACCGTTCGAGGGGGATTTTTCTAGCCATGATCAGATCTCTCGCGCCCGGGTTACCAGCGGTAATGGGAGAAGGCTTTGTTGGCCTCCGCCATACGATGGGTGTCTTCCTTCTTCTTGACCGCCGCGCCCCGATTATTGGCCGCGTCAAGAAGCTCGCCGGAAAGACGGTCCACCATGGTGTTCTCGGAGCGCTTGCGCGCGGCCTCTATGGTCCAGCGAATGGCGAGCGCTTGAGCCCGGTCCGTACGAACCTCGACCGGCACCTGATACGTCGCGCCACCAACCCGGCGTGAGCGAACCTCGACCGTCGGGCGCACATTGTTAAGCGCGTCGTGGAACAGGTTCACGGGCGGCTGTCCCGAGCGCGCCTCGATCTTGTCGAACGCACCGTAAACGATACCTTCGGCGGTCGAGCGCTTGCCGTCATACATCAGGCAGCTCATGAACTTACTGACGATCTGGTCCTTGAACTTGGCGTCGGGCAGGACGTCCCGTTTTTCTGCGCGATGGCGTCTGGACATGAGACCGTCTCCTTACTTCGACCGCTTGGCGCCGTATTTCGACCGGCGCTGGCGACGACCCTCGACGTCCTGGACGTCAAGGGTTCCGCGAATGATGTGATGGCGAACGCCGCGGATCATCTCCGCGGATTGTTCCAGGAGGTTATGACCCTCGCCGGAAATGTAGCTGGCTGCCTCGAAACTTTTGGTCAAGCGCATGCGCGCGACCCTACGCGGGGCCGAGTTCGGCTTTTTCGGGGTAGTGGCGCGGACGCGAGCGCAATCACCACGTATTTCAAGATACACCTCCAAGGCCGGAACCCTGGCACCGGCAATTGGTTTTGGCCGACCCTGGAGGGTCAACTGGCTGATCGTCGGCATTGAGGCTTTCCCTCTCGACCAAAAAAACATGCGAAACCCGGACCTCCTTGCCTTACCGGCGGATGAGGGCCGAACGTTTCGCTCTACAGGGCCTCTTCGGGAGGCCTGACCGTCTTTTGCTTGTCTTCGACGCCGTGTTTGTCACTTCTGGAGCCCATATCTGGCTCGGTCGGAGACACCACCGGCGTCGCAAAAGTTGGCGGATACTATTTAGTGACCATTGCGGGTCAAGCACTGAGTTCACGGAAATCGCATGTTTCCGCTAATGCCCCGGCTAAGTGGAAATAGTACGTGTTCGTCGATCCGAACGACGTTAAATTTCATTTTTACCCACTACGGTGTTCTTTAAAAACAACCACGAAAAGCAGCTATCAACGGACTTCGCGTTGCACCGAAACGAATCCGGCCCCGGAAAACTTTCCGGGGCCGGGGACCAGTTCGAAAAGACCGAGCAACGGAGTTATTCGGCCGCCGGCACCTGCGCCTCGGTTTCGTCGACAAGCGCCGGGGTTTCTTCCTCGCGCGGTGGCGCCAGTTCGCGATCGCGCTCGGACGCGATACGCTTGAACCGGTTCATTACGCTTCCCGTACCCGCCGGGATCAATCGACCCACAATCACGTTTTCCTTCAAACCCTCGAGCCCATCGACACGTGCCAGAGACCGCCGCTTCGGTGAGCACCCTCGTGGTCTCCTGGAAGGAGGCCGCCGAGATGAACGATTTGGTTTGCAACGAGGCCTTGGTGATGCCTTGAAGGACAGGCTTGGCCGTGGCCGCGCGCAACCCCTCGGCTATCGCCTTGTCGTTGGCCTCTTGGAACTCATCACGGTCCACGGTTTCCCCGACCAGCAGGGTGGTCTCCCCGCCGTCGCTCGACTTCGACCTTCTGGAGCATCTGACGAACAATGACTTCAATATGCTTGTCGTTGATCTTCACGCCCTGCAGCCGATAGACGTCCTGGATCTCCTTGATCAGATAGGATGCCAAGGCCTCGACACCGAGAATGTTCAAGATGTCATGCGGCACGGGGTTACCATCCATGCAGCAGATCGCCGCCTGAACATAGTCACCCTCTTGAACCGCGATGATGCTTGCCTTTCGGGATCAGAATGCTCAACGGTTTCGCCGTCGCCCTCGGTCGGCGTCGACCATGATCCGCCGCTTGGTCTTGTAGTCCTTGACCGAATTCGACCCGGCCCTCGGACTCGCTGATGATGGCGTAGTCCTTCGGCTTGCGGGCCTCGAACAATTCCGCGACCCGGGGCAAACCACCCGTGATATCGCGGGTTTTCGAAGATTCCCGAGGAATACGCGCAAGCACGTCGCCAGCCTGGACCTCCTGCCCCGTTTTCGACCGAAAGAATGGCGTCGACCGACATGAAGTAACGGGCCTCGAGACCATTGGCCAACTCGAGCACTTCTCCAGCATCGTCGCGGAGCGTCATCCTGGGACGCAGATCGGCACCCTTGGGCTGCTGCTTCCAATCGACGACCCGTGACGCGATACCCGTCGCTTCGTCCACCACCTCGCGCATGGATACGCCCTCGACCAAGTCAACATAGTGGGCGATACCCTTCTTCTCGGTGATGATCGGAATCGTATAGGGATCCCAATCCGCGAGCTTCTGGCCTTGCGTCACCTCGACATCATCGTCAACGAGCAGACGCGCAGCCATACGGAATCCGATGACGGGCCCGCTCACGCCCCTGCGCGTCCTGCAGCACCACTTCGGTGTTTCGTGCCATGACGACCAGATGCCTGTCGGAATCGCTGACCACGTTGCGGTTCCGATCTTGACCTTGGCCGTCGAATGCCGCTTCGACGCTCGACTGCTCGGCGCCACGCTGGGCGGCGCCGCCGATGTGGAAGGTCCGCATGGTAAGCTGCGTGCCCGGCTCGCCGATCGACTGAGCGGCGATAACGCCCACCGCCTCGCCGACATTGACCCGAGTGCCGCGCGCAAGATCGCGGCCGTAGCAGTTGCCACAGACACCACCTTCGCTTTCGCAGGTCAGCACCGAGCGGATCTGCACCGCTCGATGCCGGCCGCGTCGATCCGTTCGACGCCTCCTCGTCGATAATCTCCGCGGCCTCCGACAATAAGTTCGCCCGACAGCGGGTCACTGAATCGTCCGGCCGGAACTGCGACCAAGAATACGCTCGGACAGCGCCTCGATGACCTCGCCGCCTTCGATAACCGCCTTGACCGTCAAGCCTTCCTGGTGCCGCAATCTTCCTCGTAATGATGCAATCCTGCGCGACATCGACCAGACGCCGGGTCAGGTAACCCGAGTTCGCGGTCTTCAGCGCCGTATCGGCCAGCCCTTTCGGGCACCATGCGTCGAGTTGAAAGTACTCGAGCACGGTCAAGCCTTCCTTGAAGTTCGATATGATCGGCGTCTCGATGATTTCGCCCGACGGCTTGGCCATCAGACCCCGCATACCGGCCAGCTGCTTGATCTGCGCGGCGGAACCACGCGCACCGGAATGCGCCATCATGTACACCGCGTTGACCTCCTTGCCGGGCTGACGTGGACATCTCCTGCCATCATCTCCTCGGCCACCTCGTCGGTACAGCGCGACCAGACGTCGACGACCTTGTTGTACTTCTCGCCCTGGGTGATCAAACCGTCGAGATACTGCTGCTCGAACTCCTTGACCGTTGTCTGGCCGCGTCGACCAAACCAACCTTGGCGTCCGGGATGATCAGATCGTCCTTGCCGAACGAGATGCCGGCCGCGCAGGCCTGGCCGAAGCCGAGCGCCATCATGCGGTCCGCGAAGATCACCGTCTCCTTCTGACCGCAATGGCGATACACCATGTCGATGACGTTGGAGACTTCCTTCTTGGTCACAAGCGTTGATCCTCGAACGGCAGCTTCGGATTGTCGGGCAGAATTTCCGCGAGTCATCGCCAGGCGTCGTACCCGGCGGTGACGATTCCATCCGCCGTCTTAATCGCCTTGCTCCGCTTGCAGTCTCGTCATCGCCTCAACGCGCGCTGATTCACCTTGGCGAATGCACGATGCACGGATTCCGTTGTTCATGGCTTCGCATGTCTCGACCTCGGCGCATTCGGATCCCAGCACATCGGTCCACGCCTCAGTCCTGGGCTCGCCAGCCGCATGCCCTCGCGTTCCATCGTCAGATATAGAGGCCAAGGACGATATCCTGGGATGGCACGATGATCGGCTTGCCGTTGGCCGGGCTGAGGATGTTGTTCGTCGACATCATCAGCACGCGCGCTTCAAGCTGTGCTTCGAGCGACAGCGGCACGTGAACGGCCATCTGATCGCCGTCGAAATCGGCGTTGAACGCGCGTGCAAACCAGCGGGTGCAGCTGGATCGCCTTACCTTCGATCAGAACCGGCTCGAACGCCTGAATACCAAGACGATGCAACGTCGGCGCGCGGTTCAACAGAACCGGGTGTTCGCGGATGACCTCTTCCAGGATATCCCAGACTTCGGGACGTTCCTTCTCGACCATTCGCTTGGCCGCCTTGATCGTGCTCGCCATACCGTAGAGTTCGAGCTTGAATAGATGAACGGCTTGAACAGCTCCAAGGCCATTTTCTTCGGCAAACCGCATTGATGCAGCAGCAGTTCCGGACCGACCACGATGACCGAACGGCCGGAATAATCGACGCGCTTGCCGAGCAGGTTCTGGCGGAAGCGGCCTTGCTTGCCCTTGAGCATGTCGGACAACGACTTCAGCGGCCGCTTGTTGGCGCCGGTGATCACCCGGCCCCGACGACCGTTGTCGAACAGCGCATCGACGGCTTCCTGCAGCATCCGCTTTTCGTTGCGCACGATGATGTCCGGCGCGCGCAGCTCGATCAGCCGCTTCAAGCGATTGTTGCGGTTGATGACCCGGCGATAGAGATCGTTCAGATCCGACGTCGCGAACCGACCGCCATCCAGCGGCACCAGCGGGCGCAGCTCCGGCGGGATGACCGGGACGACCTCGCAGAACCATCCATTCCGGACGGTGCCCGATTCGATGAACGCCTCGACCAGCTTCAGCCGCTTGACCAATTTCTTGCGCTTGGCCTCCGACGTGGTCTCGCAGTCCTCGCGAATCTGCACGCGCTCGCTCGAGATCGATCGCTGCAGCATGTCTTGCAGCGCCTCGGCGCCGATTTGGCGCGTGAAGGTCTCACTCGCCATACTCGTCCATGCGCTCGAGATATTCCTCCTCGGACAGACAGCTGACGCTTCGTGAGCGGGTCAAGCCCGGTCTCGACATACGACGTAGTTCTCGAAATAGAGAACCCGTTCCAGCTCTTTCAGCGTCATGTCGAGCAGCAAGCCGATGCGGCTCGGCAGCGACTTCAGGAACCAGATATGCGCAACCGGCGAGGCCAGTTCGATATGGCCCATGCGCTCGCGGCGCACCTTGCGAAGCGTGACTTCGACGCCGCATTTCTCGCAGATGATGCCGCGATACTTCATGCGCTTGTACTTGCCGCACAAGCACTCGTAATCCTTGATCGGGCCGAAAGATCCGCGCGCAGAACAGCCCGTCCCGCTCCGGCTTGAACGTCCGGTAGTTGATGGTTTCGGGCTTCTTGATCTCACCGAACGACCAGGAACGGATACGCTCCGGGCTCGCGATCGAAATCCGGATCTGGTCGAAACTCTGCGGCCCGGCGGCTGTCCGAAAAGATTCATCAACTCATTCATAGAGCTCTCCTGCGTTACGCGTTGTCGTCGTCGTCACGACATGGCGTTAAGTGCCGGCCATCACGCCGCGCCATCGCGTTACTCTGCTGTCCAACTCGACGTTAAGACCGAGCGACCGCAAGTTCCTTCACCAAGAACGTTGAAGGATTCCGGTATACCCGCCTCGAAATTGTCGTCGCCGCGGACGATCGCTTCATAGACCTTCGTACGACCCGAACATCGTCCGACTTCACCGTCAGCATTTCCTGCAAGGTGTAGGCGGCGCCATAGGCTTCGAGTGCCCAGACCTCCATCTCGCCGAAAGCGCTGGCCGCCGAACTGCGCCTTGCCACCCAGCGGCTGCTGGGTAACCAGGCTGTACGGACCAATCGAACGCGCATGGATCTTGTCATCGACCAGATGGTGCAGCTTCAGCATGTAAATATACCCGACCGTAACCTTACGTTCGAATGTCTCGCCCGTCCGGCCATCGACCAAGCGTACCTGGCCCGACTGTCCGAGACCGCCTTGTCAGCATTTCAACGATGTCGTCTTCGCGGGCACCATCGAACACCGGTGTCGCGATCGGCACGCCGCGGTCAGTTGCCGGCAAGTTCGAGACTCCCTATCGTCCATTCCTTGACGATTCGGCGGCATACTTGTCGCCATAAGTGTCGTCAGACGGCATCGAAGCTGTTCGTCTTCTGCACGCTGGGCGATTTCCAGCGATGCCTGAATCTGCGTGCCCAGCCCGGCGCAGGCCCAGCCAAGATGCGTTTCCAGAATCTGCCCGACATTCATCCGGCTGGGCACGCCAAGCGGGTTGAGCACGATATCGACCGGCGTGCCGTCTTCAAGATACGGCATATCCTCGATCGGCACGATGCGCGAGATGACACCCTTGTTGCCGTGACGTCCGGCCATCTTGTCGCCCGGCTGCATCTTGCGCTTCACGGCGACGAAGACCTTGACCATCTTCATCACGCCCGGCGGCAAGCTCGTCGCCACGCTGCAGCTTCTCGACCTTGTCTTCGAAACGGGCCTGGAAGCTTCTTCACGGCCTCGTCGAACTGCTTCTTCACGCCTTCCAGTTCGTCATTCACGCTTGTCGTTCTTGACGACGAATCTGCTGCCACTGGCCCGGCGTGTATTCGGTCAGCAGGCTTTCAGTAATCCGGCCGCCTTCCTTGACGCCCTTCGGTCCGCTGACAATGGTGTTGTTGACAAGCAAATTCTTCAGACGGTCATAGAACCAGCGTTCAAGAATCCGGCGTCTCATCGTCCCGATCCTTGGCAAGATGCTCGATCTCGGACCGTTCATTCGCCATGGCGCGCTCGTCCTTGTCGACGCCGCGGCGCGAGAAGACCCGAACCTCGACCACCGTACCGGTCACACCCGGCGGCACCCGCAGCGAGGTATCCCGAACGTCTGACGCCTTTTCACCGAAGATCGCGCGCAGCAGCTTTTCTTCCGGCGTCATCGGCGATTCGCCCTTCGGCGTCACCTTACCGACCAGAATATCGCCGGGCTGCACTTCCGCACCGATATAGACGATGCCGGCTTCATCAAGGTTCTTTCAGCGCCTCTTCGCCGACATTGGGAATATCGCGGGTGATTTCTTCCTGGCCAAGCTTGGTATCGCGGGCCATGCACTCGAATTCCTCGATATGGATCGAGGTAAGGACGTCATCGCGCACGATCCGCTCGGACATCAGGATCGAATCTTCGAAGTTGTAACCATTCCACGGCATGAAGGCGACGAGCACGTTCGGCCCAGCGCCAGTTCGCCAAGATCGGTCGACGGACCATCGGCAATGATGTCACCGACCGACAACCTCGTCACCAACCCGCACCAACGGCGTCTGGTTGATGCAGGTGTTCTGGTTCGAACGCTGGAATTTCAGCAGATTGTAGATATCCACGCCCGGCGTACCGACGAGCGTCGTATCCTCGATCGCACGGATCAACGATGCGGGTCGCATCGACCTGATCGACCGTACCCGTGCGCCGGGCAATGATGGTCACGCCGGAATCCCGGGCGACCGTTCTTCCATCCCGGTGCCGACAAACGGCGCTTCGGCGCGGATCAGCGGCACCGCCTGACGTTGCATGTTCGATCCCATCAGGGCGCGGTTGGCGTCATCGTTTTCCAGGAACGGAATCAAGCGCCGCAGCGACCGAAACGATCTGCTTCGGCGAAACGTCCATCAGGTCGATGTCTTCCGGACGGGCCAGAATCGTAATCCCCGGCATGGCGGCAGGAAACGATTTCCTCGGTGAACTGGTCCTTGTCACTGAGCGCCGCATTGGCCTGCGCCACCGTATACCGGCCTTCGTCCATCGCCGACATGTACACGACTTCGTCGGTACGACACCGTCCTTCACCTTACGGTAAGGGGTCTCGATAAAGCCGTACTTGTTGACCCGCGCGAAGGTCGCCAGGCTGTTGATCAGCCCAATATTCGGCCCTTCCGGCGTTTCAATCGGGCAGATCCGGCCGTAATGGGTCGGATGCACGTCACGCACTTCGAAGCCTGCGCGTTCGCGCGTCAGACCGCCCGGCCCAAGCGCCGAAAGGCGACGCTTATGGGTGATTTCGGCCAGCGGGTTGGTCTGATCCATGAACTGCGACAACTGCGAGGATCCGAAGAATTCACGCACCGCAGCGGCTGCCGGCTTGGCGTTGATCAGATCGTGCGGCATGACAGAGTCGATATCGACCGAGCTCATCCGCTCCCGGATAGCCCGCTCCATGCGCAGCAGCCCCAGACGATACTGGTTTTCCATCAGCTCGCCGACGGACCGGACACGGCGGTTGCCAAGGTGATCGATATCATCGATTTCGCCACGGCCGTCCTTCAGGTCGCAAAGCACCTTGACGATGGCAAGGACGTCTTCCTTGCGCAGGACGCGGATCTGATCGTCAGATTCAAGATTGAGGCGGGAGTTCAGCTTCACCCGGCCAACCGTCGACAGGTCATACCGGTCAGCGCTCGAAGAACAGGCTGTTGAACATGTTCTCCGCTGTTTCCAGGGTCGGCGGCTCGCCCGGGCGCATGATCCGGTAAATATCGATCAGCGCCTCCTTGCGGGACGTATTCTTGTCGATCGCCAGCGTGTTGCGGATATAGGGGCCAATGTTGAAGTAATCGATCGCCAGGATCGAAATTTCGGTGATCCCCGCTTCCGCAAAACTGGCCAGCAGTTCCTCGGTAATCTCGTCACCGGCCTCGGCGAAGACTTCACCGGTTTCCTCGTTGACGATGTCGTTCGCGATGAAACGACCGTACATTTCTTCCGGTGTGACCCGGACCATGGTGATTTTCTCGTCGCCCAGCTTGCGCAACAGACGCGGCGTCACCTTGGCGCCGGTTTCGGCGATGACTTCGCCATCCTTGTCGTTCACAAGGTCGTAATTCAGGGTCTGGCCGCGCATGCCTTCGGCATCGAAGGTGCATTTCCAGCCATCGCCGCTGACGGAATAGACCGTCGCGTCATAAAAATGACTGAGAATATCTTCCGCCGACATCCCCACGGCATCTTCCGGCGCCAGCTGGAGCCCTTCGGTCGCCAGTTCGGCACGGCGTGCCTCGGTCGCGGAGTCATCCAGGGCCATAAGCAGAGTCGTCGCCGGCAGTTTGCGGCGCCGATCGATCCGGACATAGGCCAGATCCTTGGCATCGAATTCAAAATCAAGCCAGGACCCGCGATACGGGATGACCCGCGCGGCATGAAGGTACTTGCCCGAGGAATGGGTTTTGCCCTTGTCGTGGTTGAAGAAAACACCGGGCGAACGGTGCATCTGGCTGACGATGACGCGTTCGGTACCGTTGACAACAAAAGTACCATTCGCGGTCATGAGCGGCATGTCGCCCATGTAAACGTCTTGTTCCTTGATATCGCGGATCGAGCGGGCGCCGGTTTCTTCATCGACATCCCAGACGACCAGGCGCAGCGTCACTTTAAGCGGCGCGCCATAGGTCATGCCGCGCTGTTGGCATTCCTCGACATCATATTTCGGCGTTTCAAGCTCGTAGCGGACATATTCAAGCTGTGAACGGTCCGAGAAGTCATTGATCGGAAAGACCGATTTGAACACTTCCTCAAGACGTGATGCTTCCCCTTCCCGCGGCAGCAGGAACGTATCGTAAGAGGCCTTCTGGACCTCAATAAGATTCGGCAGTGCCGCAACTTCGGCAATTCTGCCGAAACTCTTGCGGATACGTTTGCGAGCCGTGAAGGATCTAGCCATTTTATGTCCTCGTCTTGCCTGACACCAGTGACGCATAACACGCCGCCGGAAGGGTAACGCGCCCCCGGAAGGGCGAAAATTCAACAAACCGGTTTTCAAGCGCGTTCAGGGGCAACGCCGGACGGCGTGCCCCCTTAAACGCTTGTAACGTTTTGATGCTACTTGAGTTCAACCGTAGCGCCTGCTTCCTCGAGTGTCTTCTTGATCGCTTCAGCCTCATCCTTGGACACGCCTTCCTTGACAGGCTTCGGCGCGCCTTCGACCAGGTCCTTCGCTTCCTTCAGGCCAAGGCCCGTGATTCCGCGAACTTCCTTGATGACGTTGATCTTCTTCTCACCGAACGATGCCAGAACGACATCGAATTCGGTCTTTTCTTCCGCAACTTCAGCGGCCGCACCAGCAACAGCAGCAACAGCTACCGGTGCTGCGGCGGAGACGCCCCATTTTTCTTCGAGCATTTTAGACAGGTCAGCCGCCTCAAGAACGGTCAGGGTCGACAGTTCTTCGACGAGTTTCTCCAAATCAGCCATTTGTAATTAACTCCTTAGCTTGAATATCTCGGTTTTTCAGTATCCGAATTTGCATCATTCTGTTTCGGCGTAAGCGCCAAAGACCCTGGCCAGCTGTCCTGCGGGTGCCCCAAGGACCCCCACGATCTTGCCTGCCGGTGCCTGAAGCACACCAACGATCTTGCCCCGCAGCTCGTCGAGCGAGGGGAGTTTCGCCAGCGCCTTGATCTCATCGACATTGAGCAGCTTGTCGCCGAGGGCACCGCCAATAATGGTAAGCTTGTCATTCTTGGAGGCGTATTCCACGGTGATTTTCGCTGCGGCCACAGGGTCTTCCGACACCGCAACCGCCGTCGGTCCCTTGAACGTGTCGTTCAGGGATTCGAACTGCGTGCCTTTGAGCGCAATTTTCGCAAGACGGTTCTTGGTAACATGGAAACTCGCACCCACAGTCCGCATTTCACCGCGGAGGGCGGTCATTTCCTGAACCGTCATCCCGTTCTGCTGAGTCACGACCATAAGGTTCGTAGACTCGAACGTCTGATGCAATTCAGTTACGAGCTCTTCTTTGCGTGATCGGTCCACACTTCGTCTCCGATCTTTGGCCGGCTCCCTGACGGAAACGCGACCGGTTTCAGGATGGATGCAACGCTAACCGCTACACCCGACTTTCCTGTCCGAGAGGTTCAAGCCAAGCCGGCATTGCCGGATCACCTTGCGACCTCCTGTCTCATGCAGGCTGGTACCCCGATTAAGTCACCCCGAAAGGTGACGCCTGCAGTCTCGGACAAGTTATACGGCGCACCCGAAGGCTGCCGTATGTCCGCCGGCGGCCGAAGCCGCCGGACTTAATTCTGTTACGCGTTGCCGGTCGCACTGCTCAGGTCAAGCTTCAGACCCGGGCTCATTGTCGACGCGATCGATACCTTCTTGATGTAGGTTCCCTTCGAGCCGGTCGGCTTCGCCCGGCTGATGGCATCAACGAAGGCAAGCAGATTGGCGGCCAGGTCAGCTTCGGAGAAGCTTGCCTTGCCGATCCCGGCATGCACGATCCCTGCCTTTTCAGCGCGGAATTCGACTTCGCCGCCCTTTGCACCCTGCACCGCAGTCGCAACGTCCGGCGTCACCGTGCCAAGCCGTGGGTTCGGCATCAATCCGCGCGGCCCCAGCACCTTGCCGAGCCGGCCGACGATGGCCATCATGTCCGGCGTCGCAATACAACGGTCGAAATTCATCTCGCCGCCCTGAATCGCTTCGGCCAGGTCTTCCGCACCAACAATATCGGCACCGGCGGCTTTCGCCTCATCGGCCTTGTCGCCACGGGCGAACACCGCAACGCGCACCGTCTTGCCGGTTCCGGCCGGAAGCTGCACAACACCGCGCACCTGCTGATCGGCATGGCGCGGATCAATGCCGAGATTCATCGAAATTTCGATGGTCTCGTCAAACTTGGCGCTGGCACATTCCTTCAGAACCTTGACCGCTTCCGCAACCGGATATTCCCGATCGCGATTGATCTTTTCGTTCGCCCCTTTGAGGCGCTTTCCCAATTTTGCCATGATCCTACTCCACGACCTCTAGACCCATGGAACGTGCCGAACCGGCGATGATCTTCATCGCGGCCTCGATATCATTCGCATTCAGGTCGACCATTTTCGTTTCCGCAATCTCACGCAATTGCGCCTTGGACACCTGTCCGGCAACATCACGGCCCGGGGTCTGCGATCCCTTGGCGAGCCCTGCGGCCTTGCGCAGGAAGTAAGATGCCGGCGGTGTCTTCGTTTCGAATGAAAACGTGCGGTCAGCGTAGGCGGTAATCACGACCGGGGTCGGCGTTCCCGCTTCTGCATTCTGCGTAAAGGCGTTGAAGGCCTTGCAGAATTCCATGATGTTCAGACCAGCCTGACCCAACGCAGGGCCAACGGGCGGCGACGGATTTGCCTGCCCTGCCGGTATTTCGAGCTTGATATAGCCCGTAATCTTCTTAGCCATGTTTCGCCTTTCTTTTCGGCCGCGCGGTACGGTACTGGCTTACCTCCCGCACGAATTTTTAAAGTTTTTCGACCTGCGAATATTCGAGATCGACCGGGGTCGCGCGTCCGAAAATGGACACCGACACCTTGAGACGTGCCTTGTCTTCGTCGACTTCCTCGACAAAGCCATTGAACGACTGGAACGGACCATCGCTGACCCGGACCTGTTCGCCAATATCGAAGGTAATCGACGGTTTTGGCCGCTCGACACCCTCCTTGACCTGATGCAGGATCCGCTGGGCTTCCACATTGCTGATCGGCGACGGCTTGCCGCCGCTGCCCAGAAACCCGGTAACCTTTGCCGTATCCTTGATCAAATGCCAGGTTTCGTCGGTCATTTCCATATTGACCAGAACGTAACCCGGGAAGAACTTGCGCTCGCCGCTGACCTTCGATCCGCGGCGCATTTCCACAACTTCTTCCGTCGGCACCAGAACTTCTTCAAGCAGATCGTCCAGTTCCTTGAGCTTCGCCTGCTCTTCTATCGACTGGGCGACCTTTTTTTCAAAGCCGGAATAGACATGAACGACATACCAGTGTTTTGCCACGTCTAGCCTCCGATACCCAAAATATACTGCACGCCGAGCGAGATAAGCTTGTCGACGATCAGGAAGAAAACGGAGGCAAGCGTGACCATCACGAACACCATCGCGGTGGTCACGCCGGTTTCCTTGCGCGTCGGCCAGGTAACCTTCGACACTTCCTGGCGGACCTGCCGCATGAAGACTGCGGGGTTCGGCTTCGCCATTTCCTAAACTCGCTTTCCAGACTGTGAATTCGGCTTGTTCATTGGTTGCTTCGTGGCAGGGGCACTAGGGTTCGAACCCAGGACCTTCGGTTTTGGAGACCGACGCTCTACCAACTGAGCTATACCCCTATGAACGCTGCCGAACCATTAGCCCCAGTTACTCGACGATAGAAGAGACGACGCCGGCGCCAACCGTGCGGCCGCCTTCGCGAATTGCGAAGCGCAGGCCTTCGTCCATTGCGATCGGCGCGATCAGCGCCACTTCCATCGCAATGTTGTCTCCCGGCATGACCATTTCCGTTCCTTCCGGAAGGACAACCGAACCCGTGACGTCCGTCGTCCGGAAATAGAACTGCGGACGATAGTTCGAGAAGAACGGCGTGTGACGGCCCCCTTCATCCTTCGTCAGGATGTAGCATTCGCACTTGAACTTCGTGTGCGGCGTGATCGAACCCGGCGCCGCCAGAACCTGGCCACGCTCAACGTCTTCACGACCGATACCACGCAGCAGCGCGCCGATGTTGTCGCCCGCCTGACCGGAATCAAGCAGCTTGCGGAACATTTCAACGCCCGTGCAGACCGTCTTCGACGTATCGCGGATACCGACGATTTCGATTTCGTCGCCAACCTTCACGATACCGCGTTCGATACGGCCCGTAACAACCGTCCCACGACCCGAAATCGAGAACACATCCTCGATCGGCATCAGGAACGGCAGGTCAACCGGACGATCCGGCTGCGGGATGTATTCGTCAACCGCTTCCATCAGCTTCAGGATCGCTTCACGGCCAATCGCATCGTCCTTGCCTTCAAGCGCCGCAAGCGCCGAACCGGAAATGATCGGAATATCGTCGCCCGGGAAATCATAGCTCGACAGAAGTTCACGAACTTCCATCTCAACCAGCTCCAGAAGCTCTTCATCATCGACCTGGTCGACCTTGTTCAGGAACACGACAATCGCCGGAACACCAACCTGACGTGCAAGCAGGATATGCTCGCGGGTCTGCGGCATCGGCCCATCCGCTGCGTTCACAACCAGGATCGCGCCATCCATCTGCGCTGCGCCCGTGATCATGTTCTTCACATAATCAGCATGGCCCGGGCAATCCACATGCGCGTAGTGACGGTTCGCCGTCTCATACTCAACATGCGCCGTGTTAATCGTGATGCCACGCGCACGTTCTTCCGGCGCCTTGTCGATCGACGAGTAATCCTGAAACTCCGCTCCGCCCGCTTCGGCCAGAACCTTCGTGATCGCAGCCGTCAACGTCGTCTTCCCATGATCAACATGACCAATCGTGCCAACGTTACAATGCGGCTTGTTTCGCTCGAACTTCGCTTTTGACATCCTGTCGCTTCCTTGTCCTGGCTAGCTACTCAATCAACCGATCCGTTCTGACCGTTACCCTGTTGGTCCCCGGTACGTGGCCAGAAAGGCGCACCGGCAGGTAAAAACTGGAGCGGGTGATGGGAATCGAACCCACACAACCAGCTTGGAAGGCTGGGGCTCTACCGTTGAGCTACACCCGCGTGGAGCTGTCGTTCCGTCCCCGATCTACCGCTGTACTCTCCGCAATCCGCTTCTCAAAACCACATAACATCAAAACCCACAAAACCAGCACCGCGCCGGTTTATACCGGCTTCGGTAACTGTCATCTTGCCGCCACCGCCCCGGACTACCAGCCCAGAAACACGCCGTGGTGGAGGGAGTTGGATTTGAACCAACGTAGGCATAGCCAACGGGTTTACAGCCCGTCCCCTTTAACCACTCGGGCACCCCTCCATCGACGCGATATTCAACTGTTTTGTCAGCCGTCGCGGCGGCGTGCGAACTAAGTGTATTTGTATCCCATTGTCAACGATTAAAAGACACCAAAAAAGGCCTGCCGCGCCCGCTATCTAAAGCAGTGCAGCAACCCTTAGTTTCACGTTATGTTGTGCAGAACTTAATATAGGGAAACCAATGAAAAAACACAACCCGGCAGCCGGCGCCCGCAACAAATCGGCGGAACGCAGCAAAAGCGCGAAACAGAGCACGTGGCTATACGGCTGGCATACCGTCCGCGCAGCGCTGGACAACCCCCGGCGCGGCACCGGCAGACTGCTGACCACACCCGAGGCCGCAACACGGCTGCGCAGTGATTTTCCCGGGGCTTCGCCGGAAATCGTTGAACGGGCCCAGATCGAGTCCGTTCTGCCGAAAGGCGCGGTTCATCAGGGGATTGCGCTGGATGCGCCGCCGCTGGCCGAGCTTTCGCTGGATGATTTTCTGGTGGATATGCCGGCAGAGGCCCTGGTGTTGGTGCTCGACCAGATCACCGATCCACATAATGTTGGCGCCATCCTGCGCAGCGCGGCGGCTTTCGGGGCCGCGGCAGTGGTCGTGCATGACCGCGGCACGCCGCCGACAACCGGTGTGCTGGCCAAATCGGCCAGCGGGGCCCTCGATCTCGTCCCATTACTGCGGGTTCCGAACCTCGCACGGGCGCTGGAAGCCCTGGGTCAGGAGCGGTTTTGGCGAATCGGCTTCGACAGCGAAGGCGAATCCCTGTTATCCGCCGCCCCGCTGGACGGGCGCATTGCCCTTGTACTGGGCGCGGAAGGCAGCGGGTTGCGGCGACTCACCCGCGAAGCCTGCGACATGCTGGTCCGCATACCGACCTCGGGGCCGCTCGCCTCGCTCAATGTCTCCAACGCCGCGGCAGTTGCCCTGTACGAAGCCGCCCGGCGCCGAACCGAGGGAAAACCGCCAAAATGATGATCCCCAACCAGCGTCACCTGTTCGATATCCCCAAAGACATCAGCTACCTGAACGGCGCCTCCTATTCCCCGTTGATGCGCAGTACCGTCGCCGCCGGTGAAATGGGCCTCGCCCGCAAGGTGCATCCCTGGGGGCCGATCTTCCCCGACGCGGAAGCCGAGGTGGAACAGGCCCGGGGCCTGTTCGCCGGGCTGATCGGCGCCACAGCCGATGATGTGGCCGTCGTGCCGTCCACCAGCTACGGGATCGCCACGGCTGCTGCCAACCTGACCGTGGCGGCCGGGCAGGATATCGTCGTGCTGGAGCAGCAATTCCCGTCCAACTTCCACGCATGGCGACAACTTGCCGCAGATACCGGCGCGCGGCTGGTCCAGGTACCGCGCCCGGCGGATGGCAACTGGGCTGCGGCAATTCTGGAACGGATCACCCCGGATGCCGGTCTGGTGGCGCTGCCGCCATGCCACTGGACCGACGGCAGCCGCATCGACCTTGCCCCCATCGGGGTCCGCTGCCGGGAAATCGGCGCGGCCTTCGTGCTCGACGCAACGCAGCTTATCGGCGCGGCACCACTGGATGTGGCGGAAATCCAGCCCGATTTCATGGCCTGTTCGGCCTATAAATGGCTGCTTTGCCCCTACACGCTGGCCTTCCTGTATGCCGCACCGCATCGGCAGCAGGGCCGGCCCCTGGAGTTGCGCACGGACACGCCAGTGGAAAACGCACGGCGCTACGACATGGGGGAACGCTACAACTTCATCAATATGCCGATGGCGGTCACGTCACTGACCCAGGTCACCGAGTGGACACCCGCGGCCATTGCCGAAACCCTGGCCCCGCTGACGCAACGCGTTGCAGACGCAGCCCGAGAACGGGGCCTGACCGTCCCGCCCGACGCGCACCGGGTCAGCCATATCATCGGATTGCGGCGGGAAGGCGGCCTGCCGGAGGCGCTGGACAAGAAGCTCGCCGAAGACGGCGTCTATGTCGCCCTGCGCGGCGACGCCGTGCGGATCAGCCCCTATTTGTTCAGCGATACAGGCGACATCGACCGCTTTTTCACGGCCCTGGACCGGTATCTTTGACGCAGGTGTTCATTTTGCGTGGATTTCCACGCGGGTTTTGATAATGTCCCGCCGCGAAACGTGCCGCAGTAGCTCAGCTGGTAGAGCAGGGGTTTTGTAAACCTCAGGTCGGGAGTTCGAGTCTCTCCTGCGGCACCATTTCTTCCCAACCAAAATTCACCCGGCACCGATACCGCGCCATTTTCGCGCGAACTACATCTGGCACGCTCCGGCAATCCCGATTAACCTTGTGGCAGACGTCCGGACCAAGCGCCCGGCCACGCCCCCTGAGTACAGATTGAAGGAGCCGAGACCGTGCCGGATTCCACAGATGACGTTTTCGAGAAATATTCCGTCGGCCAGCCGGTCCCGCGAACCGAGGATCCGCGCCTGCTGACCGGGCACGGGGATTACACCGATGACCTGAGCGTCCCGGGCCAGGCCTATGGCTATGTGTTCCGCTCGCCCTACGCGCATGCGAAGATCCTGTCGCTGGACGTGGCCGAGGCAAAGGCGCAGCCGGGCGTGCTGGCGGTGCTGACCGGGCCGGACCTGGTCGCCGAAGGGGTGAAGTCCCTGCCCTGCCGGCTGGGAATCAAGAGCCGCGACGGCAGCCCGCTGATCAAACCCGACCGCCCCTCGCTGGCGCTGGGCCGGGTGCGCTATCTCGGCGAGGCGGTGGCGATGGTTGTCGCCGAAACGCTGGCACAGGCGCGCGATGCCGCCGAACTGATCGAATTCGACGTCGAACCGCTGCCCGCCGTCACCGACCCGAAGGAAGCCGGCAATCCGGACGCGCCGCAACTGCATGACGAAGCGCCGGGCAATCTGACACTGGACTGGGAAGTCGGCACCCCCGATGCGGTGACGCAGGCCTTTGCCTCGGCCCATCACGTGTCCACCCTGACCTTTCGCAACAACCGTGTCGTGGTCGCGGCGATGGAACCGCGCGCCGCCGTCGCGGTCCATGATACGGCGCAGGATCACTACACCCTGCACATCCCCAGCCAGGGCGTCTTCGGCCTGAAAGGCACCATCGCCGAGGCTATCCTGGGCATCAACAAGGAGCAACTGCGGATCATCACCAAGGATGTGGGCGGCTCGTTCGGTATGAAATCGGCCCCCTATCCGGAATATATCGCCGCCCTGGTGGCGGCCCGCCTGACCGGACGGCCGGTCAAATGGTGCGATGACCGCTCCGACAGCTTCCTGTCCGACCAGCATGGCCGCGACAGCTGGGTCGAGGCCTCCATCGCCTTCGACGCCGAGGGCACCTTGCTGGCCGGGCGGGTCATCGGTCATGCCAATGTCGGCGCCTACCTGTCGCCGGTCGGCCCCAATCCCGCCGCCGGCAATATCATGAAGAACTTCCCCGGCATATATCGTCTGCCGCATATCCATGTGCGGACCATGGCGCGCTTCACCAACACCACCCCGATCGGTGCCTATCGCGGGGCCGGACGGCCGGAAGGCGTCTATTATATGGAGCGGCTGATGGATACCGCCGCCCGCGAGATGGGCTTTGATGCGCTCGACCTGCGGCGGCGCAATTTCGTCACTGCGGCGGAGATGCCCTATACCTCGGCCAGCGGCATGACCTATGACAGCGGCGAATTTCCCGAAATTGTCGAGGCCGGGCTGAAACATGCCGACTGGGACGGGTTCGAGGCCCGGCGCACGGAATCGGAAGCGCGCGGCAAGCTGCGCGGACGCGGCATCGCCTGCTATCTGGAGGTCACCGGCCCGCAGGCAACCGAAATGGGCGAGCTGCGGTTTGAAGAAGACGGCACCGTCACCATGGTATCTGGCTCGCTGAATTACGGGCAGGGCCATGCCAGCACCTTCGCGCAGATCGTCACCACCCATCTTGGCGTGCCCTTCGAAAAGCTGCGCCTGCTGCAGGGCGACACCGACGAGCTGATCGCGGGGTCCGGCACCGGCGGGTCGCGCACGGTGATCGCGGCGGGCACGCTGTTGCTGCATGCGTCGGACATGGTGATCGAGAACGGCCGCAAGCTGGCCGGGCATGTGCTGGAAGCGGCCGCCGAGGATATCGAGTTCACCCACGGCACGTTCCGCATCGCCGGGACCGACCGCGCCATCGACATCATGGACCTGTCGGCACGGGTCCGGGCGATGGGGCCGCTGCCGGACGGATTACCCGCCTCGCTGGATGCGAAGCTGGCGGAAGAAACCCCGCCTTCCGCCTTCCCGAACGGCTGCCACGTGGCCGAGATCGAGGTGACGCCGGAAACCGGCGAGGTCGCGGTCGTGCGCTACAGCGTGATCGACGATTTCGGTACCCTGATCAACCCGATGCTGGTCGAGGGCCAGGTGCATGGCGGCATTGTGCAGGGGCTGGGCCAGGCGCTGCTGGAACACACGGTCTATGATTCCGAAGGGCAGCTCGTTGCCGGGTCCTATATGGATTACGCCCTGCCCCGCGCCGATGAAATTCCTGATTTCACCTTTGCCTCGCGGCCCGTCCCGGCCAAGACAAACCCGCTGGGCGCGAAGGGCTGCGGCGAGGCCGGGACCACCGGCGCGCTGCCATCGATCATGAATGCGCTGGTCGATGCGCTGCACCGCCAATGCGGGGTCACCCATATCGATATGCCGGCCACGCCGGAGCGGGTCTGGTCAGCCCTGAACGGAAGGGGTTAAGCTTCCCGGTAGCACGCCATCGCCAGGAACCGTTCGGGAGGAACGACGCCATGGACATTGCACCGGAAAAACAGCGCGACATGCTGCGGCAGATGCAGACCATCCGCCGGTTCGAGGAACGCGCGTCCGACGATTACCACGCCGGGGACATCTACGGCGTGGTGCATTGCTATATCGGCGAGGAAGCGGTCGCCGTCGGCGTGTGTTCGCATCTGACCGATGACGACAAGATCATCAGCACCCATCGGGGACACGGCCACTGCATCGCCAAGGGCGCGGACCTGAACCGCATGATGGCGGAGCTGTATGGCCGCGAGACCGGCTATTGCAAGGGCAAGGGCGGATCGATGCATATCGCCGATTTCGGCATCGGCATGCTGGGCGCGAACGGCATCGTCGCCGGCGGGCTGCCGATCATCGCCGGGGCGGGCCTCGCCGCACAGATGGACGGACAGGGTGGCGTGGCGGTGTGCTTCTTCGGTGACGGCGCGTCCAATGCCGGGCCGTTCCACGAGAGCATCAACATCGCGGCGAAATGGAAGCTGCCGATATTTTACATCTGCGAAAACAACCTGCATTCGGCGCAGACCCCGGCATCCAAAACCCTGGCGCAGGACGACGTGGCCGCGCGGGCTACGGGCTACGGCATTCCCGGCGTGATCGTCGACGGCAATGATATCTTCGCCGTGCATGAAGCCGCCGGCGCAGCGGTCGCGCGGGCCCGGGCCGGCGAAGGCCCGACCCTGATCGAATGCAAGACCTATCGCTGGCGCGCGCATACCGAACGGCCGGGCCAGCCCGACCACCGCGACCCGGCGGAAATCGAAGCCTGGAAGAAGACGGACCCCATCGCCCGGCTGGTCGATCACCTGAAGACCCGGCAGGGCCAGTTCAGCGACGAGGAGTTCGAGGCGATGGATGCGGAAATCCTCGGCACGATCCAGGCTTCGGTCGAATTCTCCAAGGCAAGCCCCTTCCCGGCGCCCGAAGCGGCGCTGGAAGACCTGTTCGCGGATTGACCGGAGAGATATGGACATGCGCGAAATCACCTATGCCCAGGCCGGCATCGAAGCATTGGCCGAAGAAATGCGCCGCGACGAGAAGATCTTCCACCTGTCGACCGACGCGCCCGGCCCGCTGGTCAAGGAATTCGGCGAAAGCCGCATCCGCGCCACCCCCATCGCCGAAAGCGCACTGACCGGCATGGCCATCGGTGCTGCCGGTTCCGGCTACCGCCCCATCGTCGACTGGCGGCAAGTCACCTTCGCCTTCGTCGCCATGGACCAGATCGTCAACCAGGCGGCCAAGATCCATTACATGTTCGGCGGGCAGACCAGTTTCCCGATCCTCTACCGCGCCGGGGTCGGCGGCGGCGGGCGCAGCGCGGCCCAGCACTCGCAGAGCCCCTATTCGATGTTCATGAACATGGCCGGGCTGAAGATCATCCTGGCATCCACCCCCTATGATTTGAAGGGGCTGCTGAAATCCGCGATCCGCGACAACAACCCGGTGATCTCCTTCGAGTGCAACCGGCTGGGCGGGATGACGGGCCAGGTGCCGGACGCCGGGGACGACTACACCATTCCCATCGGCAAGGCGGATATCAAGCGCACGGGCACAGATATCACCATCGTCGCGCTCGCCTGGCAGGTGCATGAGGCGCTGGCGGCGGCGGAAATACTGGACAAGGAAGGCGTCTCCGCCGAAGTGCTGGACCCGCGCACGCTGGTGCCGATGGATGTGGACGCCATCCGCACCTCGGTGCGCAAGACCGGCCGCCTGCTGGTCGCCGACGAAGCCGGCCCGACCTGCGGCGCCTCGGCCGAAATCGCCATGCTGGTCACCGAAGACCCGGAAACCTTCCGCGCCCTCAAGGCCCCACCGAAACGCGTCTGCGCCCTACAGGTCCCGATCCCCTATAGCCCGGGGCTGGAGGATCACGTGTTTCCGGAGCGTAACCGGATTGTTGCGGGGGTAAGAGAGCATCTGTGTCTCGAGTCAAGGGGCATCGGGTGCCCAGGGTCGGTTTTCCCTGACGAGTGTATTGGCGAGGATGACGAGTTTTCGCATGACAGCAGTCAGGGCGAGTTTCGGCTTCTTGCCCCTGTTCTTCAGCCTTTCATAGAAGGCCTTAATCTCGGGATTGCAACGCACAGCGGCAATCGCAGCCATGTAGAGGACGGCGCGAAGGGGCGCACGTCCGCCCTTGATGATGCGGCGTCCCCGCATGGCGCCGCTGTCCCAGTTCATGGGTGCGACGCCGAGCAGGGCGGCGATCTGGGTTCGCGAGCAGGCACCGAGTTCCGTCAGTTCGGCGATCATGGTCGTGGCGGCAACGGATCCGACACCGGGAATGGAGGTGAGGATATTGAACAGGCTGGCCATCGCCGGGTCGGCTTCGATGGCGTTGCTTATGCTGATCGCCATTGCCTGGATATGGCGCTTGAGCATGGCCATCCGGGCGCGCAGCTGCCGGGCCACCAACCCGTGTTCGGCCGTCATCAGGCGATTGCCGAGGGCGCTGGCCTCCGCCACGGTGGCCCGTCTCGCGGCCACCAGCTCGCGCAGTGCCGCGATCGTTTTGGGCGGCGGCGGGGTGATGCGGGGACGCAGGGCCTGGCCGAACAGCGCCAGCGTCCGCGCATCGATGGCATCGGTCTTGGCGAGATGCCCCATGGCGTCAGCCAGCTTGCGGGAGCGGTACGGGTTGACGACAGCCACATCGTAGCCTGCTTCGTGCAGACGGCGATGCACCGCTCGATGCCATTTCCCCGTCGCCTCGACGACAACCAGCCTGACCGCGACCGGCAGGGCCGCGAGACGGCGCAGGAAGGCGGCGATGCCACAGCGGTCATTGCTGACACGCCATGTTTCATCACAGGGATGGATATGGACATCGAGATGGCTTTTGCAGACATCGATACCGATGTAAGTTTCCTCACTCGGGACGTGTTCGGACAGTTCCTTACCTTGCATACGGGACCTACTCCCTATCATCTGTTCAGGACCGGGACCGAAAAGGACGACGCAACCACGCTCTCCTACGGCGCTTCTTCGCCAAGGGTTGGGACGGTTCGCGTCGCCCGCCCCGGGATGGCGGCCACCATCCCGGGGCATTATCACGTTGCTCTAAAAAACAACGCATCCCCAACATGCAAGGTTATGGGAGCGTGAGGGACCCTGTATGATGCCACAAACTCAATCCCCAAAAATTAGAGTCTGACTCGAAATGATATCCATGTTTTCATGCTCTTGCCAATCGTCGGGCGAGCAGTTGAATGCTGGCGATCAGGAGCCATGCCTCCGCGCTTTCGATGGTTTCCTCGAAATCTTTGGCGAGACGGCGGTTACGACCGAGCCAAGCGAAGGTGCGCTCAACCACCCAGCGGCGGGGCAACAATACGAACCCCTTGGCGGCGTCGGAGCGCTTGACGATCTGCACGGTCCACTTCCCAAGTTTGGCCAGCGCGTCGCGCAACTTCGGTCCCGCGTAACCACCATCGGCGAAAACATGGCGCAACCGGGGAAAGGCGTGGCGTATCGACGCCAACAGCGCGGGCGCGCCGTCGCGATCCTGGATATCGGCGGCGTGAACCATGACGGCGACCAGAAAGCCGCCTGTGTCGGTCACGATATGACGCTTGCGCCCTTTGACCTTCTTTCCCGCGTCATAGCCCCGAACACCGCCGCTTTCCGTGGTTTTCACCGTCTGGCTGTCGATCACCCCGGCGGTGTCAACGGCAGAGTAAAAGTGAGCCAAAGGGCAGCACAAAATGTTGCCACTTTGGGGTGAGCGCGATTGCCGCATAAGCGTGCGCGAGCATCCGGGCGACCGCGCTTATCACAGAGCTGGCGGTTGCCCGGATGCTTTGGCCCGTGAGGGCCAACTGCTTGCGATGTGGGTGTGGGGTCAGGCCTTGTCTTGGCGGGCCTTGCTCTGGCCTAGGCGGTAGCTTTCGCCGTTCATCTCAAGGATGTTCACATGGTGGGTCAATCGATCCAGCAAGGCACCGGTGAGGCGTTCAGACCCGAAGGTTTCAGTCCATTCATCGAAGGGCAGGTTGCTGGTGATCAGCGTGGAGCCGCGCTCATAGCGTTGCGAGATCAGCTCAAACAGCAGCTCAGCTCCGGTTTTGCTGAGCGGCACGAAGCCCAATTCGTCGATAATCAGCAGCTTGTGGCTGACCATTTGCTTTTGCAGCCGCAGCAGCCTGCGTTCATCCCTCGCCTCCATCAACTCATGGACGAGTGCGGCGGCGGTGACAAATCCAACGGACAGGCCTTTCTGGCATGCTGACAGGCCAAGGCCCAAGGCGACATGGGTCTTGCCGGTGCCTGAAGGCCCAAGCGCGATGACATTCTCGCGCCGTTCGATCCATTCGCAACGCGCCAACTCCAGCACCTGCATCTTGTTCAGGGCGGGGATCGCCTTGAAGTCGAAGCTGTCCAGGCTTTTGACGGCTGGGAACTTTGCGGCTTTGATCCTGCGCTCGATCATCCTGCGTTCCCGGTCAATCATCTCCAGTTCGATCAGACGTGCAAGGAATTGCACATGGTCCAGTCCCTCGGCTGCGGCTTGCTTGGCCAGTTTGCTGTATTCCCGCAGAACGGTCGGCAGCCGCAGCGATTTGAGGCGGTGGTTCAGAAGGATTTGGTGAGCGCCGCTCATGCTGCCTGCCCCCGCTTCATCAGGGACATATAGCTGGCCGCCGACGTCGTGCCGACATTGGCCTTTGGCAGATAGGGATAGACATCCAGATCCAGCTTGGGCGGCCGCTTCTCGACCTGGCACAGCACGAGGTGTTTGACGGCGTCAAACCCAATGGCCCCCATGCGAAGTGCGTTTTTGACGGCAACCTGCAGGTCTGCCATCTCGAATGTCTCCAAGAGCCGCAAGACCTGCACATACTCACGCCGCCCCGCCTTAATCATCCGGGCTTCCATCAGACGGCGCAGGGTTGCAAACTCTTCGGGCAGATCCCACGCCGCCAATGGGGCCGCCTGATCAAGGGCACCCACCTTCTGCTCCAAAAGGGGTAGATAATGCACCGGGTCAAAGACCATGTCTTCGCGATCCCAACACCGGGGGTGGCGGGCGATGACATCACCGCCACAGCCAATGACCACCTGATCGACATAGCCGCGAAGCCAGACATCGCGGTGCCCGTAGGCGACAGGAACCGAATAATCGTTGGTTTTGTAGCGCACCAAGGATTGCGAGTTCACCTGGCCGGTGGCCTGATCGCAGGCGTCAAACGGGCACGCGGGCAGATCCATCATAGCGTCAAGATCGCGGGCGAGGCGCTGCCCGATGCTGTCGCCATGCCCGCGCAAGACATCTGATTGACGCTTGCGGCATTGCGCTTCCAGCCAAAGATTGAACGCCTCCCACGTGGCAAAATGAGGGATGGGCACCATGAAGTTGCGCCGGGCATATCCGACCAGACCCTCGACAGCGCCTTTATCGTTGCCCTTGCCCGGGCGACCATACCGATCCTGGATGAAGTAATGAGACAGGAACCCGCTGAACAGTCTGGTCCGCTTGCGCGATCCGTCCGGCAGGATCTTCGCAACAAGGCACCGGTCGTTATCGTAGAGAACTGACTGCGGGACACGGCCAAAGAAGGCAAAGGCGTGGACATGGCCGTCGACCCAAGCCTCGGATACTGCCGCAGGATAAGCCCGCACAAAGCAGGCATCGCTGTAGGGCAGGTCCAGCGCAAAGAAATGCGCCTTTTGTTCGACACCGCCGATCACAACCATCGCCTCGCCAAAATCCGCTTGGGCATGGCCGGGGGCATGGGCAAGCGGAACAAACATCTCCCGGCTGCGCCGGCCATGTTCACGGACATAATTCTTGACCGTCGTGTAGCCGCCCTCGAAGCCGTGCTCGTCCCGTAGCCGCTCAAAAACACGCTTGGCGGTATGTCGTTGCTTGCGGTTCCGGCTGAGGTCTTCCAGCAGCCATTGGTCGATGAAGCCGGTAAAGCCATCAAGTTTGGGCCGCTTGATCTCAGCCGTTCGTTGATATCCGGGCGGGACCGAAAAGCTCATCATCTTCTTTACGCTCGCGCGCGAAATCCCGAAATGGCCTGCTGCCGACCGTTCGCTCATGCCACCTCGACGCGCAAGGCGAACCTTCAAATACAAATCCACGACTAAAATCTCCCGCCCTCCCTGCAACCAGAAAGGGCCAAAGTGGCAACATTTTACGCTGCCCGCAGCGAGATTATCACGCCACTTCCGTGGCCAACTTTTGCACTGCCGTTCTCACCTTCGACGACCTGGGCCAGGCTCGATCCGGGCGGCGTGCAGACACTGCTGCGCGGTGCCGACAAGGACAAACTGGGCATCGCTCTGAAGGGCGCGTCGGATACGCTGAAGGATCTGTTCTTCTCGAACATGTCGGAACGTGCCGCCAAGATCATGCGCGAGGACATGGCCGCGATGGGCCCGGTACGGCTGTCCGATGTCGACGAGGCACAGCTCGAAATCGTCAATACCGCCAAACAGCTCGCCGAACAGGGCGAAATCATCCTCAGCGAAAACAACGACGAAGACGAACTCGTCTACTGATCCTGGTCTCTTGGGGCTGGTCTACAAACCGTCAAACCGCGTTATCGCGAGAACCGCCCGATCAGCGGCGTTCCCGTCCACAACGTCACCAGATGCGCCCCCGCCAGCACCATGGCAAGCAATGCCACGAACTGGATGCCGGTATAGGGGATCCAGCGGGGCACGCCGTCCTCCTTCGGTTGTCGTTCCCGCCACAGGGCGAAAAGAAAAACAGCCGCCGACCCGAAAAAAAACAGCAGTGTCGCCGTCAATGGTCACGCCACCCCGGCATCACGCCTGCCCGCGCCGGGCACGAACCGCCTGCACCGAGCGGCTTAAACGCGGCAATGCCGCTATGGGAGAAATTGACTGGCATGGTTTCACAATGGCAGGAAACTGGCGGAAGAGCGTGGGAGTCGAACCCACCAGGCACGTTGAACGCCCCTCACCGGTTTTGAAGACCGAGCGCCCCACCGGGGAACGATGCTCCTCCATCACTGGTTTTATGAGGTTAGACGGAACCAGTCACCACACAATCTTCACGCCCCGCCAATAAATCGCATATTGATCCGAAAACGGGCACCCCGTGCTGCCCTGCAATGTGAGACACCACCCCACCATGTCCCGATCGCGAATGGCGGGTTTCTGCCAATTCGGGTTGCATGAATCCCGGAATTACCGCTATCCATTGTCGCATGACCCGCAAAACATCATGGATTGGCGACAACGCCCCCGGGGCCGATGCGTTCGGCAGCCTCTTTGACATCGCCGTCGTGATTCCGACAATTCTGCGGCCGGGGCTCTTGCGCGCCGTGCGGTCCATTTATGCGCAGGACCATCCACAACGCATCCAGATTCTCATCGGTATCGACCGGCCGGAAGGCGATCCGGGCATGCTGGATACACTGCAGCGCGAATGTCCGGACAACATGGCGCTGTGCGTCATGGATCTTGGCCATTCCAGCGCGGTGAAGCATGGCGGGCTGTACAGCTGCAATTTCGGCGGCGCGCTGCGCACCATATTGAGCTACGCCGCCCATGCGGAACATGTGGCCTATCTGGACGACGACAACTGGTTCGCCCCGGACCACCTGTCCTCGTTGCGCAAAGCGGTCGACGGACATGACTGGGCATTTTCATACCGGTTTTTCGTCAATCCGGTCACGAGTGATCCCATCTGCCCCGACGCCTGGGAATCCCTGGGCCCCGGTCACGGCATCTTCAAGTCCAAGGCCAATGGCTTCGCCGATCCCAACACGCTGCTGCTGCACAAGATCAAGTGCCACAATGTCCTGCCATACTGGTCCATCGGCCCGTTCAAGGATGGACGCGGCAGCGACCGGATCGTCTTCGACCAGTTGCAGATGAACCATTCCTGGAAGGGCACCGGGCAGGCGACCGCGTTCTACAGATTTTCCGAAACGGACCAGTTGCAGGATTTGCGGCTGAAGATGTTTCGCAGCAAGGGCATCGAGCGGATCGAGGACCCGGCCGGCAATCCGGCCTATGTCCGGCAATCCCAAGGATAACCGTTTTCAGGTGCCCGGCCCCGATACAACAAACGACAGAGGGGTCCATAATTTGACCCGCCAGTCGGCATTGGCGTATTCACGAGGCAACAATCCGTATCGTTCAGCAGGGGTAACCGGGTCATGAAAATCTGTATCTTCGGCATGGGTGCTGTCGGCGGGCATTACGCCGCCAAGCTGGCGGCGGCCGGTCACGAAGTGTCGGTTGTCGCGCGGGGCGCCAATCTTGAAAAGGTCCGGCGGGACCCCATCACCCTGCGCAGTGGTGATGCGGAATTCAGCGGCCGGGTCAACGGATCCGACAATACCGCCGATCTCGGCCCGCAGGATTTCGTCATTTCAACGCTCAAGGCAAATTCGCTGGCCGCCCTCGCCGATGGCATCGGTCCTCTTCTTGGCCCGGACACGCCCGTGGCCTTCGCCCAGAACGGCATTCCCTGGTGGTACGACATCGGCCTGCCGTCCGACCTGCCCAAGCCCCCGGACCTTGATCGTCTTGACCCCGGCGGGGCCCTGCGCAAGGCCGTGGCGCCCGAACGTATCCTCGGCGCAGTGATCAACTCGCCGAACGAGATGGTGGAACCCGGCGTCGTTGTTCACACCAACCCAAAGCGCAATGCCCTGTTGCTGGGTGAGGTCGATAACAGTCAGTCCGACCGCCTGACGCATCTTCGCGGCGTGCTGGAAGACGCAAATATCGGTTCACCCGCCGTGCCCGACCTGCGTTTTCATTTATGGTCGAAACTGATGCTGAACATGACCGGGTCGATGCTGTCGCTATTGACCGGGCATCAGGTCAGTGTCGTTCGCAAGCACGAAAGCATCGGGGCGGTCTTCCTGAACATGGCCCGCGAAGCCATGAGCATCGCCGCTGCAAGCGGCTTTGACATCAGCAGCACCTATGACCCCGTGGCGTTCATTCCCAACGCACCGGACCATACGCCTTCGGTGCGGCAGGACTACGACCTCGGCCGGCCGATGGAACTGGACAGCATGCTGCTGGTGCCGATGGGTTTCGCCCGCGCCGCCGGGCTGGAGACACCCAGCATGGACCTCGTCACCGCGCTGGCCGTGTTGCAGGCGCAGGACAAGGGACTCTACCCCCCTTCCACCTGACCACCGACGAACGGCTCAGGTATTCTTTCAGCGCTTCACGATCCGTCGAGGCGCGCTTCAGCGTGGCCCGACCTTGCATGCCCTGCCGCGTCGTACCGCGATGCCAGGTGTCACAGAACGCGCGCACAATTGCGTGAGTTGCTTGCCCGGTCGGTCGCTTTTTCCACCGGCGCATTCGATATTCTGTCATACTTGTACATGACGGCACGACCGCACCAATAAGATGTCGAAAACGGAAAAGGAATCGAACCATACGGAATTAGGAGAGCCAACATGCGGAAACAAATCCGACTTTTTACCGCCGCCATATTTACCACGGCGGCTGGTTTACTGGCGCTACCGGCAACCGGCGTCGCGGCACCCCAGGCACTTGCGCTTGTTGCAACATCAGGCAGCACCGAACTAATTTGCAAGGGCGCGGAATGCAGCGCCGAATTTTCCAGTTTCTGCCTCCAGCCAAACCGCGCCTCCCCGAACGGTGGCACCGCATACCGGCTGGAAGGCGATGGCGCGATCCGGGTCACCGGCACCACGGCGGGTGGCCGTATCACCCCCCTCGACCCGGCAACGGTCCTGCGCTTTGAATCACTTCGCACCCATGTCGCGGTCCGCGTCGCTATCCCGCAATCGGTCATGCAGGAATACGGGCTGACTTCTGTTTCGATTGATGTCGATGAAAATGTGGCGCTCGCGCCGACAGCGGTTGCCGGCGATGCAAACCCGCAGGACGATGCCAGCCTGGCCGCAGCAGCCGGGCCCCTGCGCGAACTGGGCAATCAGATTGTTGACCGGAACGACACCCGCATGGCCGCCGCCAGGCTTACCAGCCGCATGATCAATGACCTGGAAGCGAGGCCAATCCGGCGCGGCGACGTCACCCTGGACGTATTATCCCGTGCTGTAACCAAAATGCCGGACGCCTCACCGGCGGCACAGAAGATGGCACAGGGCGCCTTGAACATGTGCAATTTCGTGGTCGAACGCCGCAATTACAGCGATGTACAGAACTGCCTGCAACACCACCATGATCGTTTCATGGTGTTTCTGAACGGTCGTTACTGGGATGCTTCCGGCGCGGGCATGTAGCCCGTTAGCCGGCAGATAGCAGGCGGCGTTGCGTAACGGCTACGCCGCCTGTTCGACCGTCGGCGCCTCACCAGCCACTGTGGTCCGGCGCATATCGCGCACATCGCTTGTGTCATTATAGCGACGGGCACGGTGCATGACCTGCCGGTTGTCCCACATCACCAGATCGAACTGCTGCCATTTGTGGCTGTAGACAAATTCGCGCTGGGTTGCCTGCTCGGTCAGCTCGCGCAGCAGGATACGGGCTTCCGGCGTCTGCCAGCCAATAATGGTCCCCGCATGCGCCGACAGATAGAGCGACTTGCGCTCCGTCACCGGGTGGGTTCGCACCAACCGCTGGCGCGCCGGCCGGAACCCGGCCTTTTCCTGCGCGGACAATTCATCGAACCCCAGCGATCCCCGCGAAAACAGCAACGAGTGCTCGCAAACCAGGTCCTCGATCTGCGCCTTCATGTCATCATCGAGTGAATCATAGGCCGCGCGCATATCAGCGAATTCGGTATTGCCGCCGGTCTCCGGAACGACCCGCCCGGACAGCAGCGAATATTTCGCCGGTACGACCCGGAACGAACTGTCGGAATGCCACAGCATATTGCCAAGATTGAACAGCCGCTGGCGGTCCGCGCTGCCATATACCTTGTTGTCCTTGGTAAGGTTCGAAATATCGGCGAGATCGGGACCGAGACGCCGGTCCTTGTCCTTGGTGATATTGCTGACGGAATCGGGCCGCTCCAGATCGCCGAAATTCCGGCTGAACGCGGTCTGCTCATTATCCGTGATATCCTGCCCGTGAAAAACCAGCACCGCGTATTTATCCATACCCGCCTCGATCGCGGCGACGTCTTCCGGTGACAGCGGCCTGCGCAGGTTGATGCCGTCGACTTCACCGCCCAGAACCGGGTGCAATGGCCGGATGGAAATACTCATGGATCCGTATCCTCTCTCAATATCGAAACATGCCAAGTCAATCACTCAACGGCGAGGCCCGCAAGGTCAGCGTTTAAGCCGGATCCGGCGCCACGAACTCAACCCGCACACCGCCGGGAATGGCGCAGATCATGTGCTGCAGCGGGTTTGTTCCCATTTGCTCCGGCGCGAACTCCACAACGACGCCGGGGGTCGCTTCCAATGTGACGAACAGTGCGTCCAGCGCAACAGTATCGGCCACGGCGAGCGCCAGGTGGTGCAGGCCGACATTGCATCGCCGGTCAAACGCGACCGCCGTTGCCGGGGCTTCCGCCTGCCACAGGGTCAGCATGATTGATCCGTCCGACACGAATATCGCCGGGTAGGCCGGTCGTCGCGCCACCTCCTTCATATTCAGCACGCCAGTAAAGAACGCCGCCGTCGCTTCGACGTCCGGCACGGTCAGCCCGACATGATGCACGCCCTTCGTAACGGGCGTTCCCTGTGAGTCCGGCATTGCTGTTTCTCCCCTGATACCTTTTGCAGCGCAGCCGGCATCATGAAGCCGCGGCGAATACCTCGCAAGGGTCTCGGACCGCACGTCGTTACTGTTTATCTAAAATTTTACGAAAATTAAAAAATATTTATACTATATGTTACTTTAAATTTTTAAGTAATTGAAAACGATGTTTCTTGACCTTAAATTGAATTATTTGCACACTTTGGTTGTCATTTCATTCTGCTGCGAAATGATTATTGCTCTCTCCAAATATGAACTTTTCCTCCCCGGCGCACTGTAACGACCCCTCTCTCTGTACCGTTCCGCGCCGGGGATTTTTTCTGCCTCTCCCGCCAAGCCCAATGGCGGATTCCATAGCGCCATTTATTGAATTCCCAACATCGAAATCATGGAATTGTCACATTGCCGTCACGGCGCCGTAACGCGTCGATGGCCCTATGCCTGTGTTTGAAAAACCCTGATACAGGACAGAGGCATCAGCATCATGGCACTCACGGAATACCCGACAGACACATTCAAGGTATGGGTCGAATTCGACGGATTCGGCGACCCCAAACGCGCGTCCTGGGGTGTGCATGCGCCCGTCAGCAGTGTGATACAGATCGAAACCCCCGATATGTCCACCGCACGGCGCGCGGCGGCCGCCCTCAAGGCGACGATCCGCACACGTTACAACCCGTCCCCCATACTCGGCGCCTGCCTCAGCGGCGAATACTGATCCGACGAAATCGGCCGCTTCCAGTATGCTACCGGAGGCTGGATTGACATGCCGCTGCCGCTGGTATCCCTTTCCCGTCAGCACAGGAAACGGGAGAAGCAGAAATGACCACGCCTTTTGACGAAATCATGGCCGTACGCGGCCTCGGCACACCGGAAGCCGGAGAAGTTGAAATCACCGGCGCGGATCCGGTCTATTCCACCCGTTTCAAAATCGGCGAGGTCTGCGCCAATGTCGTCGGCGGGATCGGCGTCGCGGTCAACGATATCTGGGAGCTGAAGACCGGCCAGCGCCAAAAAGCCACGGTCGATACCCGTCATGCCGCCGCATCCTTGCGCAGCTCGCACAATCTCGTCACGCCGCAGGACGATGGCAGCTGGGCCGCCATGAACAGCCCCTCCATGGTCCATATGGCGTCGATCACCCAGCCCTGGGAAACGAAAGACGGCCGCCATTTCCTGCCGCATTTCAACCTGCCGCATCTGCGCGACCGGGTGCAGGGCGTGCTGGGCTGCGAGCTGACACCGGAATCCGTTGCTGCCGCTGTAAAGACCTGGGATGCCATGGATCTGGAAGCGGCTATCGACGAGGCCCGGGCCTGTGGCGGCATGGTCCGCAGCAACGCCGAATGGCTCGATTGCGAGCACGGCAAGGTGCTGACGAACAAACCCATTGTCGAGATCATCAAGATCGGTGACAGCGACCCCGAACCCTTTCCGGAAGGCGACAGGCCGTTATCCGGAATACGGGCGCTCGATCTGACCCGGATCCTCGCCGGCCCGATTGCCGGGCGGACACTGGCGGAAAACGGTGCCGATGTGCTGATGGTTGCCGCCGGACACCTGCCCCAGGTGCCGGAACATGTTCTGGACACCAGCCATGGCAAGCGCAGTTGCTTCCTCGACCTCAACGATCCGGACCAGAATGCGAAGCTGAAGGAACTGGCCAGCGGGGCCGATGTATTCTCGCAAGGCTACCGCCCCGGCGTCATGGCGAAGTTCGGGTTTTCACCCGAGGAACTGGCCGAACGCCGGCCGGGTATCGTTTGCATGTCGGCGAGTTGCTTCGGCGCCGATGGCCCGTTCAGCCATCGCGCGGGCTGGGAACAGGTCGCGCAGACCGTCACCGGCATCTGCATGGAAGGATCGCCGGAACGGCCGAAACTGCTGCCGGCCGCGGCCAATGACTACACCACGGGATATCTCGGCGCCTATGGCGTGTTGCTGGCGCTGGCCCGCCGCGCGCGCGAAGGCGGCAGCTATCATGTGCGCGTTTCACTGTGCCAGTCCGGCATGTTCATCTACCGCCAGGGCAAAGTGGAATTCGACCAGCCCGACATGTGCCTGTCCGACGCGGAACTGGATGGACTGCGCACCCGCTCCGAACCGAAAAACGGCCCGGTGAAACACCTGCGCCCTGTCCTGCAGATGTCTGAAACCCAGCCGCACTGGACCCTCCCGACCCCCGTACTGGGCGGCGACAAGCCGGAATGGCTTGGCTGAAGCCCGGGCATACGCCGCGCGCGGCCAGACACCTTCAATCAGCGGCAACAGCCGGCAAACCCAGTTCTGGCGACGACCGGATGGCAGGTTGAACAAGGCGCGTTGCAAATATTTGCCGGATATTTGCACGACCGGTCATTGTTGCTAGGCTCCGGGCAGAATGCCGCTACTCATCGGGGATCAAAAGAAACATGAAAGTCACATCGGTCAAATGCGTCACCGTCCATCCGGGCTGGCGGAAGAACTGGATTTTCGTCAAGGTCGAAACCGACGCTGGCATCCATGGCTGGGGCGAGGCCTATTCGCAATATGACCGCGACCCTTCGGTCGTGGCCCATGTCGAACAGCTTGGCCGCTACCTCATCGGACGCGACCCTTTCCAGATCAAGCATTTCACCCAGATGGCGTTTGACGATTACGCGGCGCGGCGCGGCTCGCTTGAATTCTATTCCGCCCTGTCCGGCATCGAAACCGCGATGTGGGACATCGCCGGCAAGGCCACGGGGCAGCCGGTCTATAACCTGCTCGGCGGGCCGGTTCGTGACAAGATCAAGGTCTATGCCAACGGCTGGTACTATAAAATGACCAGCGCGGACGATTATGCCCGTGCCGCCGAAAAGGTCGTCAAGACCGGCTTCACCGCGATCAAGATGGATCCGATTTCGGGCCCCTGGCGCAACTACATCACCCGCCAGCAGGCCGATTATTCCGTCAGCGTGCTGAAAGCGGTGCGCGACGCGGTCGGCCCCGATGTGGAAATCCTGCTGGACCTGCATCGCCGCCTGTCGCCAATGCATGCGATCGACCTTGCCGACCGCTATGCCGAGTTCAATCCCTATTACTTCGAAGAACCCTGCATGTGGGAAAATGTCGAGGCCCTGGCTGATATCAAAAGCAAGGTGCGGCTGCCCGTGGTGACCGGTGAGGCAATCTATGCCAAGGCCGGGTTCCGTCCCATCTTCCAGCACAATGCGGCCGATATCATCAACCCGGATGTAGCAAGCTGCGGCGGCATCCTGGAGCTGAAGGAAATCGCGGCAATGGCCGAACCCTATTTCGTTGCCGTCTCACCGCATAACTACAATTCCACGACGGTAGCGCTGGCGGCAACGGTGCAGGCCTCGGCCCTGATGCCGAACTTCGTCATCACCGAGTATTTCCTGCCCTTCGTCGAGCTCGGCATGAAATGCTGTCCGGAAATGCTGCAACCGAAGAACGGCTATATCGACCTGCCGACGGCCCCCGGCCTGGGCATCGATCTGGACGAGGAAGTCCTCGCCCGCCATCCGGGTCAGCAGTTCCCGCTGCGCGATCTGCGCCACCCGTCGGATGAAGGGCCGTAAGCGGGAAAGGTTCCGTTGACAGGTTATGGCATTGGTGTTGTTCTCGCCGCTAAACTCAAAGTAGAAGCCAAGGAAAGCGGTAACAGCAATGTCTGACAGCGATATCGGTGGGTTTATTGCGTGGAATCTTGGCAATATCATTGCCATTTTGCTGTTCCTGTTTGTCCTGATCCTGATTTACAAGGGCATAAACATCGTCCCGCAGAGCCGCGTTTATGTCGTCGAGCGGTTCGGGAAATACACAAAGACCCTGCAGGCCGGGCTGAATTTCATCATCCCCTTCCTGGATAGCGTTGCGCACAAGATTTCGATACTCGAACGGCAGCTTCCGGAGTTTCGCATCTCTGTCATTACAAAAGACAATGTCGAGGTCACACTGGAATCGACCGTGTTCTATCGCATCATGGATGCTGCGGCCTCCGTCTACCGGATCCAGGAAATCGACCGCGCGCTGCATACCGCGTCGGAATCGATCATCCGCTCGGCCGCCGGGAAACTGGAACTCGATGACCTTCAATCGAGCCGGGAATCGATGAGCGAGGAAATCGCCCAGAACCTCCAGGACGCAGCGAAAGTCTGGGGTATCGATATCACCCGGACCGAAATCACGGATGTCGTGGTCGATGAACAGACCAAGGATTCGCAGCGCCAGCAACTGAATGCCGAGCGCGAACGCCGCGCCGCCATCGCCCGTGCCGAGGGCGAGAAACGATCCGTCGAGCTCGCGGCGGAAGCCAGGTTGTTCGAAGCCCAAAGACATGCCGAAGCCATCCGGGTGACCGCAGATGCAGAAGCCTATGCGGTCAAGGTCAAGGCGGAAGCCGATGCCGATCAGACCCGGGTCGTCGCCGCCGCGATTGCCGATAACGGCCAGCCCGCCATTGATTACGAAATCCTGAAACGCCAGGTCTCCGCACTGACCACGGTGGGCGCTTCCGACAGTACGAAAACACTGATCATGCCGACGAATGTTTCAGCCGTACTCGGCTCCCTGTCGGTGATCGCCGAAAGCCTGAAGAAGACATAGATATGGATGTATACGCCAGCGTAACGTACTGGATTTTCAAACCGGAAGCCTGGGTCATCTGCGGCATCCTGCTGATCGCCCTGGACATGCTGATCGGGTTCAACTTTTTCGTGCTGCCCATCGGGATCGCGGCAATCGTCCTGGCAGGTCTGATTTACGCGCAAACCAGCCTTTTGTTCGGCGACTTTATCCTGTTCGAAACATGGCGCGGCATTGTGATCTGGTTCGCCGCCCTGTCTCTGGCGGCAGTGGGAATCATCAAGACCTTCATGCAGAAATCCAAGGCGGAGCAGCCGGACATAAACCAGTACTGACCCGGCGGAACAAAACAGAACTCATGATGCAGGTTGCCGTCATCACGCCATATTACCGGATGCGCGAGGACTGGTTTGCCACCTGCATCGATAGCGTCCGCCGCCAGTCCTATCAGTGCCGGCACATTCTGGTGGCAGATGGCGAGAGCTGCGACATGGCGGAACAGTCGGGGCTGGAACATATCGTCCTGCCGGCGAATCACGGTGATTACGGTGATAGCCCGCGCGGCATCGGCAGCGCCGCGGCGTTCGATTCAGGCTGCGACGCGGTCGCCTGGCTGGATGCAGATAACTGGTACGCACCGGACCATATAGAGCGGCTGGTTCGGCTGCAGCAGGAAACCGACGTTGATATCTGTTCCAGCGCGCGGATTCTGAACCGTATTGACGGCACTGAACTGGGCCCATGCCAGCAGAACGATGGCAAAGGCTTCATCGACACGAACTGCTATTTCGTGACCCGAACGGCGCGCGAGGTTACGACGCTCTGGATCGAAATGGCACCCGAACTGCACCCGGTCGGCGACCGTGTCCTCCTGCTCGGCATCCGGTCACGGGGCTACCGAACCGCACATTCCCCCGTACCGACCGTGCATTACCGGACGAGTTTCCCAGAAGACTACCGTCGCTTCGGCGAAACCCCACCCGATGGCGCCCGCGCCAGACCGGAAGTCGCACGTGCTATCGACATGCTGAACCGGCGGTTACGGGCGAACCCGAACCGAAGCGAATCGGCCTAACCGACCCAGCGGCGAACGCGGCCGGTATCGACATGCACGAAGTTCGACTTCGCATAAAGCCCGGCACCGCCGCCCTTCAAACCAAGCGCCGCCTTATAAATGTCACGGGCGGAAACCCCCGGAATACGGATATCAAAGGCTTTGCCCTGCATATGCAGGCTGCGCTTCGCAACACCAGAGGATTTTGCCGCCAGCTTCGCATTGCTCTTCGGCGAACGATAGGCGGAAATCAGTTGAACCGGTTTCCCGCCGCCGACTGCACGCCCCAATGCGTGAACAAGGTCGAGCAGGTTACAGTCGATCGGATGAACCTCGCCGGTCCGGAAGTCCCGGCATAATCTGGCCACGGCGCCCAACGCATCGGAATCGTAACAACCCTGTTCCCAATAGGCGGTGGTGAGCGATTCACCCGTATGGAGATTTTGCAGGGTAAGGCGCCGCGTACCACCGGATGCGGCCAGCACCATGCCCGGGGCCACCATTGTAGCAACAGCAGCAGCACTGGACAGGGCCAGCAGGCTTCTTCTGGACAGTCGCGGCATCCCGCATTTTTCCTGCAATCCCTGGCCCTCCGGCAATTCATCCGATGACGGTTATCCTGCGCGAAAACCTACTATAACCAGTTAACGAAGCAAGCGCGTTATTCGCCCTTCACCGGATATAGCGCGGCCATAAGCCAGGTATCGCGGCCATAGATATCGTCGCGGAACTGGGTCGTGCCGTCCGCCGCCCCCCAAGCCGTAAGGTAATTAAGGTGCACCGGCACGGTCTTCTTCAACCGGATCACCTTGGTCTTTCCGGTTTCCGCTGCCTGCTTGAGCGTATTGACCGTCCAGGCAGGATTGCCGTCGAGCAGGAACGCGGCCAGCGCCATCGGCTCCGCAATCCGGATACAGCCGGAACTGAACATCCGCACATCCTGCTGGAACAGGTCGCGCGAAGGCGTGTCGTGCAGGTAGACAGCGAACTTATTCGGGAACATGAACTTGACTTGGCCCAACGCGTTGGTCGGCCCTGGCATCTGGCGAAGTTGGAAGGGAAAAATCCGCGCGCTATAGCGGTTCCAGTCTATGGAAGCAGCATTGACCTGCGCCCCGCCGCCGCCGGCGGTCAGCACCTGGAATTTGTTCTTTGCCAGATAGGATGGGTCGCTGCGCAGTTTCGGCAGAATGTCTTGCGTCGCGATCTTGTAGGGTACGGTCCAGTCGGGGTTTACCTCCAGATACGAAATCCGGTCACTGAACACCGGCGTCCTCCGATAGGGCCGACCGACGATGACCCGCATGTTCAGGACAACCTTCCCCTGACGTACGGCGCGCAGGTCGAACCCCGCAAGATTCACGAAGACATGCGTATCCCCCAGATCTGGTGGCATCCAGCGCCAGCGTTCCATGTTGATTTCAATTTGCCGGATACGCTGCCCGACCGGTGTGTTCAGGGCCGTCCTTGTTTGCCGTCCAATAACACCATCCGATGTCAGGCCATGCCGCCGCTGAAAGCGAACGACACCTGCGACCAGTTCTTCTTCATAAACCTCAGGCGCCTGCGGCGTCTTGATATCGCCTGTTTGCCGGAGACGTTCCCACAGTACCTTCAGCTCCGGTCCCGCGAAGCCGGGCTTGATGGTCTGCCCATCCGGAAGAGGATGCCAGCCGCCCTCTGCAGCGATCACACGGTAGGCCGCCAGCGATTGGCGCAAGGACCGGTAATCCGGTGCTGTCGGCGGCAGCGTTTCGAGAAAATTCGCAAGATCAGATACCGTCGCGGCATTGCGCAGTATTCCCACCCGGTCCGTGGAATCACGGGTGATGAAGAGTTCCGGATCAATTTTCTCGGGCCCGGCTCTACCGGTCTGAAGATCAGTCGCATAGCGCAGCAGTAGGGCCGAAAGCGCTATTTCAGTTTCTGCCCAGGTTGCCTGCGCCGGCAGCTTATAAACCTCGGGGTCCAGCCCCTCGCGCTTTGCATGGCCGAGGAATTCCGTAACGACCCGACCACGCGCGCTCAATCCAACAGGAGTATCCGCCGTTGTCCAGGCCGGAAGAAACCCCCGTTCCTCATAAAACAGCCGCACCGGCTGCATCGGCACATCACGACCGTTTACGTCGCGTGTCGGCGGGGCCTCATACAGTGTCTCGAACAGTATGCGTTGCGGGCTCGCGTTGGAATAACCGCTCCAGACAAACCCCATAACGAACACAGCTGGCGCCAGAAGACGCATACATAGAATCATCTTGATCCTGTCTTGCGCGCGAACGCGCATATGTTGCCCATATATCACAATTTTGAACGAAAATTTCCTTAATGATTTCCAATGTTTATGTTTCAAATAACCGGAGTATAAAGAAACACGTCGCACGGGTTACACCGGATGCACTAATCCTTATTTTATATGGGCTTATTCGATGAAAACGCCAAAGCTATTGACCGCTGCCCTTCTCGCCGCCGGAATTGCATGGCCGATGGCCGCAGTCGCACAATCCGAAGGACTGTACATTTCAGGTGGACTGGGCGGGGTAATCCCGCGCGATTCAGATGTCACAGGCACCGGCATCAATTCGGAAGTGGAATTTGACGCGGCCCCCGTCGGCTCCCTCGCCATCGGTTCGACCCTTGGCGGCAACTGGCGCGGTGAGTTCGAACTGAGCTACCGCGACGTTGATATCGACAGCGTTTCCGGCGCGGCCGGCAGCACCGGTGACGTGAACGGCACGGCACTGATGATGAACGGCTTCTACGATTTCGCAAACGGCTCGGACTTCACCCCTTATATCGGTGCCGGTGTCGGCCCGATGCGCCTTGATGTCGATGGCGCATCCCCGTTCGGCGGCGCCAGCATCGACGACGATGACTGGGTTCTGGCCGCGCAAGGCATCGCCGGCGTTGGATACAGCATCAGCGACCGTCTTGGCCTGTTCACGGACTATCGCTACCTCGCCACCACGGATCCCGACTTCACCACATCCACCGGCGTCGCTGTGGAGAGCGAATACAGCGAGCACCGGGTCATGATCGGTCTGCGCTGGTCATTCGGCGGACCGAAGCCGCAGCCGAAGCCCCAACCGGTAGCGGTCAAGGCACCGGCCCCCGCGCCGGCACCGCCGCCGCCGCCGAAAGCCGAAGTCGCACCGCCACCAGCGCCCGCACCGGCACCGATCGTGAACCGGCAGTTCCTGGTATTCTTCGACTATGACCGATCCAACCTGACAGAGGACGCGCGGACCATCGTCCAGGCCGCCGCCAAAACCAGCAAGGAAGTGCCGATCACGGTTATCGAAGCGACCGGCCACGCCGACCGCGCCGGCTCCGACCGTTACAATATGGGACTGTCACAGAAGCGCGCCGAAGCGGTAAAGGCGGAACTTGTCCGGCTTGGCGTCGCATCGGCCGACATTGCCATCCTGTGGAAGGGCGAGCGCGAACCGCTGGTCCAGACGGCGGACGGTATCCGCGAGCCGCAGAACCGGCGCGTCGAAATCATCCTGAAGTAAATCAATTCCCGAAAAGTGGTCGCCCCGGCGGCGGCGGCTTTTCGGGCAGCAGAATAACCAAAGCCGTTCCCGGTAAATGCCTGGAACGGCTTTTTTCTGACAATGCTCGCGGAAGTGTTCGAGGCGGTGCTATCGGGCGGGCGCGGCGGCCCCTGACTTATCGGCCACGGTCACCGCTGCCGGAACAGCAGACACCGCCGTGGCGCGGCGAACCGGATTACCGTCCACAAAGGCCATGAACCCGCGCACCGGTGTTTGCAGCGCTTCGGTCATGACCTGAGACATGGTGCCGCAATAATTCTGGATACCGAGGCTCTTGATCGAGGCACGGTTGGTCAGGAAGGTCACAAACCGGTTCAGTTCTTTCTTCGCCGATGCGCCATGCAGGCGCCGGAATGTCTTGCCCAGCGCCTTGCCCTTGACGATAAGCTCGCCGTTGTGACGCGTAATGACCGAATTATACAGGCCCTGCTGATTGCACCGCAGCGCCGCCACGGTAATCTCCGCACGGAATTTCCGCAGGTCGACCAGCGATTTTTCCGCGGCACTGATACAATCATAGCTTGGCGCCGCACGCGTCAGTTTTTGTGGATACAGGCAACTGGCCGCCGCCGCGGGCTGGGTATTAAACATCATGGCACCGACAGCCAGAAGCCCCACCGCGCCGCCAATGCGAACGGATGATGCCAAATTCTGCCTGCGGATCAACGCCATGCTTCCACCCATTATCGTCTCGCACCTACAGGGGTACTATGCCACCAACCGGATTCACCCTCAAGCGATGTTTGCCGCAATCCGGTCCCGGTTTCGCCGTAATTCTGTGCCGAACAAGGTAACCAAATGGTTAACCTTTATACGGCCGTCCGGGTGTCACCCGCATCAAGGAATACCGCCCGTTTGATATCGACCAGCGGCGTGCCGTCGAGGCAGTCCAGGCCCGTGACGTCGACGTCATTGCCGCGCACCCTGACCAGCGGCACAACCGTTGCCGCGATCGGGTTGGGACGCAAGGGCGTCCGAAGCGCAAACACGCCCCGTTCCGCCCGCGCCGGCCGCCCAGCGCTCGCCGCGCGACCGGGCCGGCGCAGCAGGTCACGCCGCGCCTGATCCAGCCAGTACATCACCAGCACATGGCTTTCATCTTCCAGTCCGAACAACCCGTCGGCATATTCCGGATCAAGCACCAGCGTACAGGGCGCCGGATTGTCATGTACCGTTTTCGGGCAATCCTGCAGCCGTTTGTACGGGGTGCGGATCGTTCCGATAAAGATGATTTCGGCGGTCCGATCTTGCGGCATCGATTACCTCTGGCTGTTGCGACCGCGATCAACCCTCCGGGCGGCGCCGGACAAAGGTCACGAAGATAACCGTCAGCACGGTCTCGTCGCGCTGGTTCAGGCCGGTCACCCGATACTGAATAATGCCACGATCCGGTTTGGAGCGCGACGGTATGACATCGAGCACCTCCACTTCGGCACGAAGCGTATCCCCGGGACGTACCGGCGCGGTGAAACGCAGCTCGTCCGCGCCCGGCCCCCCCATGCTCGACTCCCACAACAACCCGAGATCCATCCAAAGCCGAAAGATGACCGCATGGGTGTGGAAACCGGACGCGATCAATCCTTCAAAGGGGCCCGCATCCGCTGCCACTTTGTCGATATGAATCGGCTGTGGATCATACTGGCGCGCAAACTCCATGATTGCCGATTCGTCCATCGTCATCCCCCGTGTCCGGAAAACCTCGCCCGGTGTGAAATCTTCCAGGTAGCGGGTATGCATGGTGGTGGTGTCCTCAATACAGTTGTCAGCGCCGGTATTCTGCGCATCGCGACCCGGGACGCAAGCACCCGCCGTGACACCGGCGCCACCGTCCCCGTGATATTTGCGACGCATGGCTGATTCCCTTAATCTTTCTTAACCACGCGGCGATGGGGCAGCGGCGCGGAACGGATACCGGGAGCAATAATCATGAGAAGAACCCTTACCGCACCAATCGCCCTGCTCATACTCGGCTGCATGGCTTTCGCCGCGAAAGCAGATGTCACTGTCTACCGTGGCAGCGTTGCCGAAATCATAAAGACAGACGCCACCGAGCCGGTGATCCTGCGCGGCAGTCCGGGCATGCGCGCCGGCTTTGCAAAACCGGCAACCGAGCCGCGGCCCATCCGCGTCGCCGCGGGCCGCACCCTGTGGCTGGTTGACAGGGAGGCAATTACCGCCTGCACCGTGCGAAGCAGCGGCATTGTCGGCAGGCGAAAACTGATCTGTACACAACACCAATAGGGGAGCGCGCGTTATGACCATGCCGGGGAAAGGCTGTTTCGTCGCCTGGTACGACCTCAAGCCGGGATACGAGGCGGACCACGATCATTGGCACACCCATGAGCACATGATCGAACGGGTGGCGATCCCGGGCTTCCTGCGCGGGTTTCGATACCAAACGCAGACCGGGCGGCCGCGGCTCTGCGTCATGTACCAGACCGAGACACTGGCGACCCTCACCTCATCTGCCTATCTGGAGCGGCTCAACGATCCAACGCCCTGGACCAATCGGACCCTGCCCCATTTCGACGGCATGAACCGCACGCTCTGCACCGTTGCGTCCAGCCACGGGCATGGCATCGGCGGTTACCTGCTGACGATCCAGCTTTCGGCCCGCCCCGGTGAAGAAGACCGGCTGCAAGCCTGGCTGTCGGAAGACGCCCTGCCCGCTCTCGCCACCCGCGCCGGGTTGTGCGGCGCGCATCTGTTGCTGGGCGACCAGTCGGCCAGCGAAACCAAAAGCCAGGAAAAGGAACTGCGCGGCGTGCCCGACGGCATCGCCGACCGGGTCTTGCTGGTCGAAGGATACGACCGCACGGTGCTGGAACATGCACAGGCCGAACTGCAGGGCGTAAACGGACTGGTTGCCCATGGCGCAGCGGAGGGCTGGATTACAGGAATGTACAGCCTCGGCTACACCCTCGGTGAGGACGAGGCGAAGGCGGTCTGGCGCAAGCCATAGCCCCGGTCTTGATCCGGAACCCGCGCCAAATGCACATTCGCTGGTCTGGGGAACCAGCGGTGCGCCCTACCCCCTTTTTTGCAGGCAGTGCGACAGGCTTCGATGCGCTTCGACATTTTCGGGATCGATATTGAGCGCGGCCTGATACGCCGAGATTGCGCCTTCAGAGTCTTCCGCTTCTACCAGCATATCGCCCAGAACGATAAAGGCCTCCAAAACATCGGGGCGCAGGCCCAGTGCCTGCAGGTAGGTCTCGATTGCGCCCTCCAGTTTACCCAGCGCACGAAGCGTGTCCCCAAGGCCGAACAGGGCCTCCGGGAATTCCGGCTGCAGTTTCAGCGCCTCGACAAAACACGCGACTGCTTCGTTCAGGGCACCATACGCGTCATAGGCATTGCCAAGGTTCAGCAAGCCGGCGGGGAAATCCGGTCTGATCTCCAGCGCCCGACGACCATGCCGGACCGCGGCCTCCAGATCCTTTCCCTGAAGACGCAGCGCGCAACACAGGTTCGTATGGGCATCGGCAAAACCGTCGCTTAACTTTACGGAACGTTGCAACCGGGTCACCGCCAGGTCCGTCTTGCCAAGGTACATTTCCACCATACCCAGCAACGCGCAGACCGCCGCTTCGGCTTCGCCTTGCAGCGGGTCGGATAGCAGCTGGTTCAGTGTCACTTCCGCCGCCTCCAGTTCGCCCGATTGCACGTCAAGCAAAGCGGACTGGAACAGTTCTGCAAAATCATTCGACATACCGGCCTCGACGACAATGGGAAGGCGCTTCAGTTTAGCATTTTTTCACTTCCGCACAATTTATACGGGTTTTTCGAAAGGCCCTCGTTCTGTCTCATCCCTTTGGCAGAGCAATATCGATTAACTGGCCACGGAAAATACGCATCGCTGCCGTCTGTCATCTCAGGCGCAAGGCGTGTCAGCGTCGTTCCCTCTCATTACACCATCAATTACTTGCGTTTATTCCTATATTGTGTTAGATTGTAAGGTTAGGTCCCACCGCGAAATGATCGGCTGATAACGGTTCGCGCAGGCAAATGATAACCAATGCCAATAGATGACCATGAATGCTGACACGGACACATGTTCTGTTCGCACCGGCTTCGATAAATGACGGTTCGGGGTATAGCCGGGCACGCCTGATGCTTGCCCCTGAATGCCAATCGATGATGATCGATGCCAATCAATACAACCGTTCAGGCGCCGTCATCGTGACAGGAATGATATTAAGAAATTAACCATCAAAATTGCCAAACGAGCGATTTCGTCGCCCAAACGGGGGGTGGCGGAAAATTGTTAAAGTTTTATATAAATCCCGCCTAACGACCGGAAAGCTGGGAAAAGCAGGGAACTCAGGTTCGTACCTGCCTCCGGAAACACCGCATGTTGGGCACAGAAACGAAGCAGACCCGATGTCAAACAATGTTAATGAATGTCAATCAGGCGGGACATTCGTAAACGGGCGACAGGACAACTTTACGCGTCGATATATTTCTTACAAGGGTTGTATTAACCCGATAGGCTGGCAGGGTATCAGGGGATTCCAGAAGATGTTTAACGTGGCAAATCGGCTGCCTTTAAGTCGTGGCCTGTGTCTGGGCGGCATTGCCCTGTTCATGGCGCTGCTTTCCGGGCCGGCACTGGCGGCAGAAACGCTCACCCGGACGCATAAGGGTATTGCCCTTGTGGCCCCGGCGGTCGAACCCGGCAAGACATTTGACACTTCCCTGCTGCCGCAATCGGAAGGCCTGGACAAAATCGCGAAGGCGCTTGACCTGCTGGTCGCCAAGTCGCCGTTAAGCGCACGGGCGCTGAAAACGCTGAAGAAGCATGGCCGGGTTGTTCTGGTTTATATTCCCGACGACCTGCGCAGCCCCAGCGGCGGCGGCGGTGTAACACTCGCCCTGTACGTGCCCGAATACTTGCGCGTACCGGGTAAGAACGGGCGCAAAAAGAGCTATAATGTCCTGATCGGGCGTCACGGCATCAAATGGCCGGCGAGCGAACTTGCCTCAGTGCTGGCGCATGAATTGCTGGGCCACGGATTGCAGGATCATTATGGGCGCTTGAAGACCATGCGGGTTCTCGACCTGGAATGCGAAGCGTATCTGCACGAGGAAATTGCCAACCAGGATCTGGGTCTCGACAAGTTTTCCCGCGAAATGATCGCCTTCCGGAAAGGACTGGAAGAACACTGGTGTTCCGAGTTCAAGACGTTTATGCGCAAACACCGGCCCGGTGAAACTGCGTTGTGGGACGAACTCAATCCTGATGTGCCAAAACTGCTCAAGGCATTCGATGCATATCTCAAGCATATAAGTCAGAGGGGCGTTACCGGTAAAGCGATCGCCACAAACGCGCAGCAGGTCCGCGAAAAAATTGGCGAAGCACTCGAAAACGCGTCGCCGGATAAACTGTTCAAGGCGGCAATCACGCTGCGCGATGGCGGCCTTGGCGTAAGACCGGACGTGCAGGCGGCCTTCAAGTATTTCAAAAATGCCGCCGAACTGGGGCATGTAGACGCCATGCTGGACACGGCCCGCATGTATGAAAACGGCACGGGCGTTGCCAAGGATGCCGGCGCCGCCATGAAATGGTTCGGCCGTGCCGCAGAAAAGGGAAATGCCGCCGCACAGACTTATATCGGATGGCGGAACCTGCAGGGGCGCGGTGTTGCACAAGACTATGAGGCGGCATTCCGGTGGTTCACCAAGGCAGCGGCACAGGGTGAAACCCAGGCGAATTACTATCTGGCCACAATGCTTCGGCGCGGGCTGGGGCGCGACAAGGACCATGCTGCAGCAGCCGCTCATTACCGCAAGGCGGTTAAATCCGGACATACCGAATCGCAATACCGCCTGGGCCGCTACCTCTATCGTGGAATAGGTGTGGAAAAGGACCTGGCCGAGGCGGCGGATCTGATAACCCGGGCCGCTGAAAAAGGCCACGCCAAGTCCAGAATAATCTCGGCTGGATGTACACCAAAGGCAATGGTGTTGCCCGCAACCCGGATGTCGCCGCCGACTGGTTTGCCAAAGCCGCAGCCCAAGGATATGCCGACGCCCAGGTTCGGCTCGGCTGGCTGCACGTGAAGGGTATCGGCGTGGAGAAGGACTTCGCTTCGGCTTATGTCTGGTACGCGCTCGCCGCAGCGGACGGACACGATAAGGCAGTCAAAAGCCGCGACCTGATCGCCGGTCGGCTCAGCCCGACCGCCCTTGATGCAGCAAAGCGACGGATCGACACATTCTCACTAAATAAATAATATATTACAACGATGTAGCGGATCTTGAGGCCTGATCGTACAAGCCGGACAAAGCCCGCAAGACAGACGCGGCGCGCGTAATTTCCGCCGTGTCTACGCCGCCCAGCGCACCCATCGTTTCGATCAGGCAGGTCTCCCGCACCTCGCGGTATTTACGGCACAGCGCCGCACCGGACTTTGACGTGGCGTAGTGGATTTCCTTGCCGCTTTTCGTGCCGTCGACCAGCCCCGCCTTCACCAGTTTCTTCACCGCGTAATTGACGAGATGCGTATCCTCGACCTTCAGGGTAAAGCAGATATCGGCCAGCCGCTTGGCTCGGCTGCGATGGTTGACCGTGTGCAGCACCAGAACATCAAGCGTGCCCAGTTCCGGCCCCCCGGCTGCCGCCATACAGCGGGTCACCCAGTGGTTGAAGGCATTGCCGGCAACGATCAACCCGTACTCGAATTCCGACAGTTCGGGTGTCGCGCCATCGGCGAGATGCGCCGAGGAGACGATCTTCGCCGCCGCGTCCGGGGCAGCGCTCATTCCGCTGCCTCCGGCAGGATGCGCTCCTCCGCCTTGCCGTAACCGCCGCCGGTCGGCGTGTGCAGCACGAAGACATCGCCCGGATGCACAGTCGCCGCGTCGAGGCCCGACATTTCATGAACCGTGCCGTCCTTGCGCTCGACCCAGTTACGGCCGACCTGCCCCGGCTCACCGCCATCCATGCCATAGGGCGGAATCCTGCGATGGTTGGACAGGACGACGACTTCCATTTCCTCCATGAAGCGGATACGGCGATAGGTGCCGTCACCGCCACGGTGCCGCCCCGCCCCGCCCGTGTCGCGTCGAACGCCGAAGCTCTCCAGCAGCACCGGGTAGCGCCATTCCAGCAGCTTCCGGATCGGTCAGGCGGGTATTGGTCATGTTGGTATGGACCCCCTTCGAGGCACCCTCGATAGTCGGGCCCCGCGCCACCACCGCCGCAGACGGTTTCGTAATACTGGTGGCGGTCATTGCCGAAGGTGATGTTGTTCATCGTCCCCTGCGCCGCACGCCATCACACCCAAGGGCGCCGAACAGTGCACGTCGGTGACATGGCATTGCGAGGTCTCCACGTTCCCCGCGACGACCGCCGCCGGGTAGATCCGGCGCCAGCATGCAGCCTTCCGGAAGCACGATGAAGGTCTACCGGCTTCAGGCAGCCCGCGTTCAGCGGGATCTCGTCACCGACCAGCGTGCGGAAGACATACAGCGCCGCCGCCCGACACCACCGCCGTCGGCGCGTTGAAGTTATTGGTCGGCCGCTGCGGGCTGGTGCCGGTGAAGTCCAGCGTCGCGCCACGCGCTGGCCTGGTCGACGGTGATCGGCAACTTTGATCTCAGGCTGCCATTCATCCATTTCGTATTCGAATTCGAGCCATCGTCATGCAGCGCGTCGATCACCCGCCGGACCGTTTCCTCGGCGTTATCGCTGGACGTGGCCGCATATAGGCCGTCACGACATCGAGCCCGAAATGCCCGACCATGCGGCGCAGCTCCTGCACGCCCTTTTCATTGGCCGCAATCTGCGCCTTCAGGTCGCCGAGATTCTGATCCGGAGTTCCGGGCCGGGTATTTGGCGGCTCGTGCAGCCGGGCGCGGATTTCGGCTTCCAGCTACCGTGCCGTCCGCGACCAGCTGGACGTCGTCCAGCAGCACGCCTTCTTCGTCCAGCGTATGGCTTTGAATCCGGTGGCACCGAGCCCGGCGTTGATGCCGCCGATGTCCGCCTGGTGTCCCCGTGCTGCCGACATAGAACAGCACGTTCCTTCGACGCCGTATCCTCGAAAGACCGGCGTGATCACCGTGACGTCGGGCAGATGCGTGCCGCCGTTATAGGGATCGTTCAGCACGAACACGTCGCCCGGCGCGATCTTGCCAACATTCCGGTCGATCACCGTGCGCACCGCCTCACCCATTGATCCCAGATGGATCGGGATATGCGGAGCATTGGCCACCAGCGCGCCATCGGCATCGAATACGGCGCAGGAGAAATCGAGACGCTCCTTGATGTTCACCGAATAGGCAGTGTTCTGCAGCGTGAAACCCATCTGCTCGGCAATGGACATGAACAGGTTGTTGAACACTTCCAGCATCACCGGATCACAGGTCGTGCCGATTGCCATGCGACTGGGCAGTGCCACAACCCGGGTCAGGACCAGATCGCCCTTGGCGCTCATTTCCGCCTGCCAGCCGGCTCGACCACTGTCGTCGCGACGGATTCCCGAATGATCGCCGGGCCGTCGACCTTTGCGCCAACCGGCAAGGCATCACGGTCATAGATCGGGGTTTCGTGTTCGGCGCCCGCCATATGCGATTGCGTCACCGCGAGCGGCGTCACATCGCCGTCCGCCGGCGGGGTTGCCGCCACACCGTCAGATGCGCCGGCACTGCCGATGACTTCGACAACCGCTGCTTCGACGACCAGCGGCTTCTCTTCCATGATAAAGCCGTAGCGCTGTCGATGCGCTTCTTCAAACTCGTTGACCATCGCGACCGTACCGCCGGCGGAAACAGGAAGCGCCGTATCGGTACCGGCATATTTCAGATGCGCCCGGCGCAACACCGTGATCCGGTCATCGGGAACATTCTGCGCCCGCATTTCCGCGACGGCTTCGGTCATCAGCAAGTCCAGTGTCTCGGGTAGCGCCCCAGCGGCCGCTTCCTGAAGCGGCGCCTCGACTGATTTCTCGCGCATGGTCCGCTGATCCGCCAACCCCATGCCATACGCCGACAACACCCCGGCAAACGGATGAATGAACACCTTCTTCATGCCCAGCGCATCCGCAACCAAGCACGCATGCTGTCCGCCCGCCCCGCCGAAACAGGCCAGTGCATATTCGGTGACGTCATAGCCACGCTGAACCGAGATCTTCTTGATCGCGTTGGCCATGTTCTCCACCGCGATCTTCAGAAAGCCTTCCGCCACTTCCGCGGGCGTCCGGTCGTCGCCGGTCGCGGATTTGATCTCGGCCGCAAGTGCGGCAAACTTTGTGTGAACCACATCGCGGTCCAACGGCTCGTCCTGGCCCGGGCCGAAGACCGCCGGGAAAAATTCCGGCTGCAGCTTGCCCAGCATCACGTTGCAATCGGTGACCGCCAGCGGTCCGCCCCGGCGATATGCCGCCGGCCCCGGATTGGCACCGGCCGATTCCGGACCGACACGGTAGCGGCTGCCATCGAAGAAGCAGATCGAACCACCACCCGCCGCGACGGTATGAATCATCATCATCGGCGCGCGCACGCGCACCCCCGCGACCAGCGTTTCAAAGGCGCGTTCATATTCGCCGTCGTAATGGGCAACATCCGTGGAGGTGCCACCCATATCAAAGGTGATGATGCGGTCGAAGCCGCTATCGGTCGTCGTCTGCACCGCGCCGACAATGCCACCCGCCGGTCCGGACAGGATCGCATCCTTGCCCTGGAACAGGCGCGCATCCACCAGCCCGCCATTCGACTGCATGAACATCAGGTTCACACCCCGCAATTCGCTGGCAACCTGGTCGACATAACGGCGCAGGATCGGGGACAGATAGGCATCGACAACTGTCGTATCGCCCCGCCCGACCAGCTTCATCAGCGGGCTGGCTTCGTGACTGCTGGACACCTGGGTGAAGCCGATACTCCGCGCCAGTTCGGCAACGGCGATTTCGTGTGCCGTGTAGCGGTAACCATGCATGAAGACGATAGCGACGGCACGGATGCCATCATTGTAGGCCGCCTGCAGCCCCTGCCGCGTTTTATCGAGATCGACCGGGACCAGAACCTCGCCATGCGCCGTCACGCGCTCGGGCACTTCGACGACAGTTTCGTACAGCAATTCCGGCAGGACGATGTTCAGGTCGAACAGGCGCGGGCGCGCCTGATAGGCGATGCGCAAGGCATCATGGAAGCCTTCCGTGATGACCAGCAGCGTCCGGTCGCCCTTGCGTTCCAGCAGCGCATTGGTCGCAACCGTCGTGCCCATCTTGACGACCTCGATTTCCGCCCCGGGAATCGCCGCGCTAGGCGCCACGCCCATCAACTCGCGGATACCCTGTACCGCTGCGTCACGGTAGTGTTCGGGGTTTTCGGACAGCAGCTTATGCGTGACCAGCGCCCCGTCCGGCCGCCGCGCCACGACGTCGGTGAATGTTCCGCCACGGTCGATCCAGAACTGCCACTTACCTTCACAAGTCATTGACTTTAATACTTTTTTTTCAGTCACTTGCCGCTACACCTTTGATACACCTAATATGGAAATCGTTATTTTTCCGTTGGTTAGTTATACCACGAAATACACTTTTGATACACTTATGGGATATGAAAAACCTTATCAACAAACAATCCATCAGGTTTTTGCCGCCGTAAGGGTTTATCAAAAATAGGTAATGTCGTGTGTATTACAATTGAAAACCTGAAATGTCTAAATACCCTTGTAGTGGTTTGGGTATAAGACAATAGAGTTTGTTTAGATTATGCTTGACTTAATTATCTTTTTACTTGAAGTGACTTGACTATAAATTGACTTTATGTTATTCTACTCTTGTAGAGGGGTTGATAAAACAAGTAGTTATTAGATGCTAACAATACAAAATGGATTACATAAACCTCATTAGAAACATACCAATAACCGACATTCCCCAAGTAGAATGCCCTTTCTTGCATGTTGTCGATGTTTTGTGCCCCGAGCAAGCCGCCTGTACGACTTTCGCTGTTGTTTGGGCACCTGACCCAGGAACTGAGCGCGATTTCTGGTCTCGACAGCTTGGTTAACCCGGATTTTGTTGTGATCAACACCCCTTTGGACGGACCAATCGCGCCGCTTTTCCTCCGATTTTGTTGCTGAGGTCATCATCCTGGAACCGGTGGTGAGCGAAGGCGATGTATGGCTGCAAGGATGCGAGTGAACAGGTCACAGCTGACCGCGACTTCGGCCAGTTGGAACGTGATGGCCCGAGCATGACGCACCACCCTCGCTCCAGTTTTGATCAGCCTTGTTTGGAGGCTGGTCAGAGACCAATCAGCCACCTCTTCGGGTAGTTCGGTCCCTTGCAGTAAAACGCCGAGATTGTAGGCCAGTGCATGAAGTTGCAGGCGGATCTCGTTCTGCGCCATCCCCTTGCAAGATAACCGTGTCCAGTTGATCGCTTGCTTGCCTTCTTTGATATGCTGCTCTGCCGTTCCGCGTTGGTTGTAGAACCGGATGATCCAGTCTGGTTCCATTGGCAGATTGGTGACAACGAAGCCGACGCGAGGGAACAACTCGCTGGGATGCCATTCCACCTTGGCGATGACACGACGGGGTTTGTCCCAAGATGCCGCCTGATACTCGAAGTCGCCGTAGATGCGCTTCACGCCTTTTGGCGGACGACCCACAGGGCGCTTGAGCAGATGCGCAATCTTGCCCTGAAGAACGCGATTGGCCCGAAGGCGGATGGCGTAAAAATAGCTTTCCGCTTCCAGAGTTTTGTATAACTCCGGGATGGCGAACGCAGCATCCCCCCGGAAGAACCGCATCAGGTGACGATCCGCATATCGCGCGATGACGGGCTTCAGAACCGCTTCCCAGCCGTCGGCACTGTGGACGTTGCCGGGGCGCAGGGCGCAACGTTCGAGGTGCCCGAACTGGTTGAAGACGAACAGCGGGTGATAGCACATGCAGCCGAAATGCCCGTTCCAAGCCGTTCCTTCCTGTGCGCCGTGGGTGGGACTGACGGAACTGTCCATGTCCAGTGTGATCCACTTGGGTGGGTTGCGGTCATGAACCCGGTCGATCCAGTGTCCTGATAAATCCGCCAGCACAGTGCGATTGTCGGTTGCCGCCAACACCTCGGTCTCGAACCGGCCCATCTGGCTCGCGGACGCGGCCTTGGCATCAACGGCACGCCCTCCAACGACCTGCCGCATCACCGGATCAAGCGATAAACGGTCTGCGTCATTCACATCATCATATCCGGCCAGCCGCCCAAAGACCGACTGGCGCAACAAGCCAACCAGTGAGTGTAGGCGATTGTGGCCAGTTCGCGTGTCTCTCAGAAATCCGCCCGCAATGTCGTGCAGGCCAAGCACTTCATCCAATTCCCGGAACAACAGTAATCCACCGTCCGAACTGATCTTCGAACCATGAAATTCCAACCGGACCCGTCGGTCAAAACTAAGCCGCGCACCATCCGTTTCGCTTGCACCCTTTGGGTGATCCATGATCCGCCGCCTTAAGCCCACTTAACATGCTGCAATATAACACATTAATTGTCGTCAGAGGAGTGACTTCTCCCTTTTACTTGGGAAATGCGGGCTTAAACTATCCAAGCCCCGGAGCGGCACCTGTCAGGTGATAACCATCTCTGTACATTCTATTTGTATCCCCTAGCCTGTATATCAAATAATCTTTTGTAAACACCGTCTCTTTTTATCAGCATATTGTGATTTCCCGCGTCCACCACTTTTCCATTATTCATTACAACAATTACATCAGCAGATCGAATGGCACTAAATTTATGGCTCACTATAATCATTGATTTCCCTGCATAGAAATCAAAAATACCTGTGAATATTTTATCTTCGCCTTCGGCATCAATCGACGATGTCGGCTCGTCCAGTATTAGAAGCCCCCCCCCACGGGCCAAGGACCTTGCCAAACATATTCTCTGGACCTGTCCGCCCGATAATTGAGTGCCATCATCGAATATACTCAAAAGTCTCTGGCCATACTTGTGTTCTAGTTTTTCTATAAATTCATGCGCGCCCGTTTTCGCCGCCGCACTCTCTATTTCTAGTGCCGTTATTTTTTGCGGGGAGCAAAATTGGAAATTTTCTTCAATCGAAAGGGCCTCGAACAATGTAGAATTTTGGACCAGGATAGAAATGTTATCGTAAAGCGACCTCAATGAAATTTGGTTTATATCCACCCCGTTGACCTTTATAGAACCAGATGTTACCCGATATTCTCCTAACAAGAGCTTAACAATTGTCGATTTACCCGAGCCGTTCTCCCCGACAAATGCAAGTTTTTGCCCAGCAGCAAGACTGAACGTTACATTATCCAGTGCGAAATCAATACGCCCTGGGTACTTAAAATACACACTCTCAAATTCAATTGACATATCAGAACCGTTTTCAAGATTGTGATCCCGTTCTTCATAAGATTTATCGAACAACAATGTTGCACTTAAATTCTTAAGTTCGATAGTATTTTTGTGAATGTTTTGCATTGTCCTAACAAACAGTTTTATATTTTCGGTTGCCTCAGATAGTAGACCTCTTAACATTAAGAATTCAGCAAAATTTACAGACCCAATCACGATCATATTTATGGTTACAACATAGGCAAATATATCACCAGTAATTCTAACCATTTCTGCCCCAAACATTCTCTTTTGTACTTTTTTCTCATATGCAATCTCATTCTTAAAAATGGCAGATTTATGAGAAGACCATTTAGCGATCAGCTTATTAAACGCTCCTAAAACACGTATCTCTGGCATGCGCTTAGGGTCCAACAAATTCCACCCGGTACGGGACATTATTTGCCAGTCTTTATTGTTGATGGTTTCGATATAATCCCTTTGTTTGTTCGCTCCCACTTCTATAAAAAGTGACGGCAGCATAGTAGACACTAAAACAAATCCAATTAATGGATTAAAATAACATATTCCTGCAAACGCACTAACAAAGCCCACGAGCATGCTTGCCGAGGCGAGAAAATTGAACAGAATATCGCTGATTGAGTCTTTCGCTTGAAGAGACTTAGAAAGCACACGGTTGAAATTTTCATCATCGAAATGCTCTTGGGGTATTGAGTAAAGTGTTTCAATCAACATTTTTTCGACTGATTTTTGGATATCGTGCTCATATTTTATTGACACGATTGCTGTTACTGAATCGGTAATGAAGCTAATTATTAAAAGTCCGAAAATAGCCAGCATCCAATAATACACCTCATTAATAGAGGAATTATTCGTACTTTCCACATAGGCTACTGCTGCTACAAACTTCGAAACAACGTATATGCTTGCAATCGGATTTACACCGCGGAAGAGGGCCGCAAAACTCAACCACACTATCGGTATTATTCCCGGCATTGATGCTATTTTCAATGCTAACTTAACCATACTATTAGCCTCTTGAATTGAGGTGCTCCCCGATCATTGGACAGCTGGGGCTGTAATTTAAGCTACAGTCGGGGCCTGCCGATCGGGTTTCATTTCACACGCGTTACGCCACCAAGGCTGTCGGATGGAGGGCCGGGCGCAAGCCCGGGCCGGAGGCCGACAGCCTTTCTCTATATACCCTGACCGGCGTCTCGCCGCCATGCGCGGCATGAGGGCGCCGATGATTGTAGAAGCTCACCCAGTCACCGATCCCCTGACGGGCCTCGCGCCCGCCCGAGAAGGCATGCAGGTAGACGCACTCGTACTTCAACGAGCGCCACAGCCGTTCGATGAAGATGTTGTCGAGGAACCGGCCGCGCCCGTCCATCGAGATCCGCACCCCGGCCTCTTTCAGGCGCTGCGTCCACGCCCACGACGTGAACTGGCTGCCCTGATCGGTGTTGAAGATCTCCGGTGTGCCATACCGGCCCAGCGCCTCATCCAGCGCATCGATGCAGAACTGGACGTCCATGGTGTTCGACAGACGCCACGCCAGAACCTTGCGGCTCCACCAGTCCATGATCGCCACCAGATACAGAAAGCCCTTCGCCAGCGGTATGTAGGTGATGTCGGCGCACCACACCTGGTTGGGTCGCTCAATACTGACGCTCCGCAACAGATACGGGTAAATCCTGTGCCCCTTGGCGGGAACGCTGGTCCGTGGCTGCCGGTAGATCGGCATCAGACCCATCAACCGCATCAGCCGGCGAACCCGCTTGATGTTCACCAGGATGCCCTTCGGCCCGCAGTGCCACGTCATCTGCTGCGCCCCGTAAAACGGCGTCTCCAGGAACTGACGGTCGATCTCGCCCATCAGGGCGAGGTTCCGCGCCGTTTCGCCTCTCGACACGTGATAGAAGCTCGATCGGCTGATCGAGACCAGCCGGCATTGCCGGACAATCGACAGGGTGGGATGGTCGGGCCGGATCATCGCCTTGCGCTCCTGCCGGGGAGCAGACGTAGCCCTTGTTCCAAAAAATCCCGTTCCACCGTCAACTCGCCGATCTTGGCATGCAGATCCTTGATGCGGCTGGCATCCGCCTCCGGCTCCGCCGGGTTGCGGCCCCGCTGGAATATCTCCGACGCGCCGTCAAGCAGCGCCTTCTTCCATTGGTGGATCATCGTCGGGTGAACCTCAAACCGGCTCGCCAGCTCGGCAACCGTCTGTTCACCCTTCAGGGCCTCAAGGGCCACTCGCGCCTTGAACTCCGGCTTGTGCTGCTTCCGTTTCGTCATCGCTGATCTCCTCTCGTTGAAGATCAGCAGACACCGAACTCTGTAGCTTACGTCACTGTCCGATTTCCGGGGAGGACCTCATATTACCCATCCTAACAAGCCGTTAATTTTGAAAATAATTTTATTGATGAGCTTTGTCCAGCCTATTTATTTTGTCATCATTTCCCGCGTTTCGATTAAGTAGTCTGTCAACTTAATACCCACAGCATGCGAATTGTTCGGAAAGTCAGCAGCTTTCGTGTGCAAAAAAAATGGTACCCGCCAGAAAATGGGGCAAATTAGTCGAGGCAGACTTTTCAAGTAGTTTTTCACTAGACAGATCGCGAAAGTTGTGGTGGGCAAGTTAGGGCCAGATCGTAGTGGAGTTATCGCTACAATAACACTCGTTTCTTCCCCATCTTCTGCATCTTTACTGAACAGGTTTTTTATCAGCGGAATATCTTTTAGAAATTGGGTGCCCTGGTTAGATGACGATTTAGTATATTCACTTAAACCACTAACGAATATGGTTTCGCCAAACCGTGCTGTGACCGAAGTGGTGACCGCCATCTGTGAAGTGATAAAACTCTCTGAAAAAGAGCTGGATAATCCGACCGGCGCATCGCGGAGGGCCGATCTTGTTACTGCGATATTCAAATTGACAGTGTTTTCATCAATCACGGTCGGCGTAATCGCAACTGACACACCGATCGGAATATGGAGAAACGAACCGGCGTCACCACCCGAAGTACCCAGAGTTACATTTGCCCCCGCAGTAAAAGTGGCCGGCATCCTGTCAATCGCAACCAAAGTAGGCTTAGATATAACTTTTGTTTCCATTGTTGTTGAATTTGCAATGTTCAGCGCATATGAAATAAAGTTGTTTGTCGGTGATGACCCAAGGGTTAAGGCTAAAGAACGGGTTTTGGAAAAAACTCCGTCCGTTTTGACTGTACTGATCGCCCCGGTTGCGAAAACACTTAGAGACGATAGTAAGTCGACGCCGGTTGAGGTTTTATTATTTGTGATAGTTGATATGATGACAGTGTCTAAAAAAACCGACGTTGGCGGAGGAGCGCCAGGACAAGGGCTAGGGATTGTAGGTGAAGGTGTTACTGAAGAAGATGAAGATACTGTAGAAGAATTGGATGAGTCGTCTGAATCTGATTTGTTTTTAGTATTAGTAGAAAGGAAGCCTGGTTTTTGGTCACAATCAAACCAATGCCGAACGGTATTATCATCTTTTTCTTTCTTGGTTTTAGATTTAGTGGAGGCCGCTGGTATTGATTTCTTTCGATCAGTTGAAAGATTGTTTTCATGTTTGCTTGATAATGAAGGGCCGTCAAGAATCAACACACTTACCCTCTTTTCCAAGTCATCGAGCATCTTTTTTGAATAAGCGCTCCGTGTTACAAGCAATTTTTTAGCTGGTTCAATTTTTTTTATTTCTCCCGAGATAGCATTTGAAAATAAATCAAAACGTAATACCGTTTCCGTCAATTTTCCCCTGCCAAAAGCTTCCTTGGCGACATCACTTCCCAAATCCAGTGCACCAGAATACCAGCTCGCCGCCAACAAACCATCCAACGCATCTGGACGTAACGGGTCCCGCCTATAGGCTTTTAAATAGGCAGTCTTGGCCTCATTGTATCGGCTGGCATGAAAATGTAAGCTACCCATTAGCACAAATGGAAGTGCTTCACGCGGGTCCAGCCGACTGGCCACCTCATAAGCTGTCAATGCCAGTTGATCGGTATCGTTGCCTGCCTGATATTCGAGATGGTGCACCATACCTAATAAAAGATGGTATTGCATAACCTCAGGACGCAACTTGATCGCACGTTCAAATATATTTCGAGCGCTTACTAAGTCGCCGGCCGATATCTTTTCTATACCCAGTTCAATAGCAGGATTCGACGATACGTTCGTTGGATTAAAAGTCAATTTTCCTAATGCCGGACTGGCGGTCTCGGAAGGAGACCCAGCACAGCCAACCAACAGCATAAAAATTCCCAATACTCCCGACATACATTTGACCGAAGATTTGTAACGTCTCGGATAGAAATCATTTCTGCTCATTTGCTTCAATCTCCCTATTCTATAAAGACAAAAACCTGCCTGTGAAATTTTCGAATTAATGTTTGGGGCTGTCCTATAGAGCTATCTTAAATAGTTTCTATGAGGTGGTCCCAGAAAATCGGACAGTTGATTAAGCCCGCATTTCCCAAGTAAAAGGGAGAAGTCACTCCCGACGACAATTAATGTGTTATATTGCAGCATGTTAAGTGGGCTTAAGGCGGCGGATCATGGATCACCCAAAGGGTGCAAGCGAAACGGATGGTGCGCGGCTTAGTTTTGACCGACGGGTCCGGTTGGAATTTCATGGTTCGAAGATCAGTTCGGACGGTGGATTACTGTTGTTCCGGGAATTGGATGAAGTGCTCGGCCTGCACGACATTGCGGGCGGATTTCTGAGAGACACGCGAACTGGCCACAATCGCCTACACTCACTGGTTGGCTTGTTGCGCCAGTCGGTCTTTGGGCGGCTGGCCGGATATGATGATGTGAATGACGCAGACCGTTTATCGCTTGATCCGGTGATGCGGCAGGTCGTTGGAGGGCGTGCCGTTGATGCCAAGGCCGCGTCCGCGAGCCAGATGGGCCGGTTCGAGACCGAGGTGTTGGCGGCAACCGACAATCGCACTGTGCTGGCGGATTTATCAGGACACTGGATCGACCGGGTTCATGACCGCAACCCACCCATGTCGTTGCTTTGAGAGCCGAAGATATGCTCGACGCGGACACGCACTTTTGAGCGGGTCTTGTTGCCTTGCTCTTCGCGTGGCTCAGCGGTTTGTTGCGGCGGCCCTTGCGGTGGATACGGCTCGTCAGGCCCTTGTCTTTCAACATCTTTTCAATCTCCACCGAGCGATAGGCGCTGTCTGCCCAAACGTCGGAGGCGGTGTTGTCCGCATCGAGGATGGCCTCGATGGTCTGGCTGTCATGCACGGCAGCATCGGTCACCTTGTAACATCGAACTAGCTTATGGCGACGGTCTACGTTGATATGGTTCTTGTAACCGTAATGGCTCTTGCCATGCTTCTTCGTCCACCGCGCATCGGTATCTTTCTGGCAGAACTGAGCCGGTTTGTCGGCCCAACCCTCAGGCGTCTCGCCGTTTTTGATCTTTGTATTCTCATCTCGAGAGTTGTGCTGGGTTGGAACCGATACGAGCGAGGCATCAATGATCTGACCGCCCATCGCCAAGTAGCCCTGTTCTTTCAAATAGCCATCAAAGTCCTTGAACAAGGCATCAATCACGCCGCCCTGCGTAAGCAGATCGCGTTACAGCCAGACCGTCGTGGCGTCGGGGACTTTGCCATCAAGACCCATGCCCAAAAACCGCATGAACGAAAGACGGTCGCGAATTTGATACTCCACTTGATCGTCGGACAGATTGTAGAGCGAGCACAGAACGATCGCCTTGAACATTATCACCGCATCCAAGGGTTTGCGACCTGCCGGTGATTTGCGAACCTTGGATGGCTTGCGCCAGGCAGTCTCCAAACGGGAACGAAAGTCTTCCCACGGAACAACGGCGTCAAGTTTAACAAGAGGGTCGTTCTTGGCATCCAGGCCAGCGTACCGATTAGCGATATCGAAAAAGCCCAGTTGGCTCATCATCGTCATCCTAAATCCTGTTTATTATGGTCCGACGATTTTATCAGACAGAGTATGTTGGAGGGGGATTAATAGAGGTGCCCATAATTCAACAACTTTTCGGACGGACACTAAGCGCACGCAAACTATTTCTTATTACCACATTTCTTGAAACCCGCATACCCGCCAGACACCATCTTTTTCTTTAACTGCTGCAAACCCGGTTTCATTAAGCTTGATGATCGTTGATGTGTCGGTCCGAATGGTCTCTCTCTTGGACACGTGAGCGCCACGCCAAGAGATCAAACAAGAAGCCCTCAGTCTTAAATGATCTTCCGTTAAAACAATCACCTTAATCCGCGGATGGGCATTCAAAAAAAGATGCCTATGTTCTACGAAGAAATCACGAATACATTCAACATCTTCACATTCTTTTGAAATTTGATGTGCGGGAATTCCTTCTAACGAACCTACAATTTCGGCAGATACGTTGTTAAAAAATTCAGAACATTCGCCAAGGAATTCGTTCAGCGGGTTACCATTATCATGGGAATTTCGCAAGAAACCATTGTCGCAAAAGTGCGCGGTTAGAGAATTTCTTGAATCAGCTTTGTCGTTGTAATCAAGTATTCCAAATGATTTTTCTATCCCAAAGATATCGTCCCGTAAATTCACAGCAGGGCCCCACGACTCGCCCGCTGACCATGCCCAGTAAAGATCTACAAGGTTCTCGGCGGGAAGAACTGGCGGAATGTAAGACGATCGATTGAGATATTTTGACAACAACCTTTCTTTACTTGCGCGCACAGTCAGCATGTGGTGAACAAAAACATCATCTTCAAAACAATGAGGATTTTTATACGGGAGCTTTCGCGTGGTGTCAGCGACACAAAAAAAATCCCAATCACTATATTTGGATGTAAAATGACTATCAGGCTTTATTTGATATATTAGAGGTATATACAAGAAGTCGCTCCAGGCCATGCCAAAGCCAGGAATTTGATTCTTCGGAGATATCCAGTAATCGACTAATTTACAAGCTGTTGCGTCAAAGCCGTGCTCGATTGTTCTTTCTTTGGCTAGCGCTAAAACTGAGGATTCGATGAATTCATCTGCGTCTAGCGAAATAAAATGTGTCGCGCCATACGTCCGAGCCATTTCCAGGCCTATATTACGCTTTTCTGCCTCGTATAATTGCGGATTCACATCATACCCAGATGGATCAACTTCGTACTCATATACATCGTCAATCAACCCAGCAGATGTTAGATAATCAATTGTGTCTATTAGAGTAGAAGAACAACCTCGTCCCCCGTACGAAACCCTTTGATAAATTATCGTTATATAATCGACTTCCGGTCTGAGAGAGGCCAGCATAGCTGGTAGCAACTCCTCACCATCAAAAAGATTAATTGAAGCTGAAAGAACCATGCTCATAAAATTAACTGACCTTCCACAATCGTTCTATCGCAACCCTGTTCAATCTATCATTTTTGTGTTGATAATCGCGTAGGACCGGATCTATTTCAGATAATAGATACTGCGATCTATAAATAGAAATTCCGTGCATTTTTTCTGCAAAATTTATTTCTACATTGACAGGAGAAATACTTTTTATTTCTGACAATCTGCGCTGCAGACACATCGGTTCGAAAGCGCTGTAGGGCAGGTCTTCATAGTAGAATATTTGCGGTTTCGAAGAAAAAATTGACGATTTCGTTCTTATGTTGTCAAATGCGATGTGGGTTGCAGCATGATCTCCGTGCGCGCCCACGGCTAACGGTGAGAAAATTTTATCCGGCATACCATTTTCAGTTAAATACTTCTCTATAGCGCATTGAAATAAGTTTATCCTATGTTGATCTGGCCTATCCATTATGTGGTCAGCCCAACGTTTCCCCGCATCGTCTACGTAAAGTTCAACATCTTCTATATCCGCAGTATTTATCGAAACACCGGCGATCATACCATACAATTTGTCCTCTTCTTTGCGAATCTCGGTGACAATTTTTGTGTTTCCATATAAAGGGTCGCAGGTGCCGGCGCACCGAGAGGGACCGATCAGTGTCAAGACAGTAATATCTGATTCATGTGAAAACCGTGAAATTAAACCACCTATCGAAAGAGCAGCATCGTCCGAATGCGGGCTCAAAACTAACCAACTTTGTTCGGATTTTTTATAGTGCGGCTTTTGTGTTAGAACAACGACATCATTGTTTATCAAAAAACAAAGGTCTTTAGGGTCCAGTCCCGTCGCCAGCAATTCGTCAACCGTTGCATTATCAATTATGAATCTTGCAGTTTTGAGTAAATCGTTATCGAGTAAAGAATTAGCCAAATCAGGATTCCAATGCAGACACTCCCAATCTGTTTTGGAGAAAATAGGTAAAACATATGGTTGGTATGATCCATAAAAACTTTTAATTGTATTAGTGTCAACCTGCATTGACTAAGCTTTCATTTAATTGATTTAAATCCGTTGTTTGAGTCGTTCTATAGGCTGCATACCGGAAAAAATTTGTGCTAATGAATTCGCGAAACGCCATTAAAAGTGATGTCTGCATCGCTTTTGGAAGGGGTTTTCCCCATTCGGCGGCCGAAAGTTTTTGGGTCATCAACGTTAAATCCTCAAGACGAAAACCGTAGAAAACCTCTTGCGTTAGTAACCCAGAATTAAACAACGATGTTGTTTCTTTTAGTATAAAATGGGACTTATCAATAAGATCTGGTGACACAATGTTATCTGCTAATTGGCTGTAAACTTCTGAGGTGGAAAAAAAGATAACACTTAGTGTATCAGAGACGTACTCGTCAATTGGAGGTGATAACAGAAGCCACGCCAGGGCAGCAGCATATTGAACTGGATCTGAAAGGCTTGCATTTAGAACTGAAGGTGTAGGGACTCGCCAAGCGCGTCCAGAAGGACCAAAAAATACGGTAACGCAACGGCACGAGTATAGCGTGTTTATGTGAGCGGTGAACGTATCAAGACCTACAACGATGTCTGCTTGCGACATTTTTCGTAAGATAGAACTTAGACCAATCCGCTCCAGTATTTGAACTTCGATTTTTAACTGTCGTAACTCTTGATGTATAATACTCGCAAATTTATAGTTTTCTTCATTTAATCCCTGTGATATCTGAACTTTGATGGCGCGATATTCATTCAACTGCTGGATCAAGCCGACCCACCAACCGGCTGTCGCAGCGGGTTGCTCTTTTGACGAATGAGGGTTCAAAAATAAGGTTGGCTTTGAATGTTCTGGAATTGATTTTAATGTTTTTTGAACTATTGGGGTTTTAGTAACAGCTTTTACTCCAATTTCATTCAAAATTCTTTCGAGAGAATCATATATTGTTAAACTGAGGTCGTTTGAATTATACTCAAAGATATAATTTTTATTGTGATTTATTATGCGGGCTAGCCTTGTCCCAAGGTCTATATATACAAAACGTTTATATTCTTCGACACTCTCGAGAATTCTATATATTTTGTCAGAAAGAAAGTCGCAGAAAATAATAAGGGCGCCTTCGTCTTCAGCTAAAAGAGCTCGCGCTCTGTGGAAGGGCTCCAAAATATCATCACCGACTTGCTGTGACTTAATGTTAGTATTCCAATTCCATAAATCCGCTGAATGGGACCAGAGTTCAATTTCGGCAGTTGGGTATTTTTCTCTAATTCCAGCGACAAGGTAGGAAAAAATTAACTCGTCACCGATTCCTATATGGTGACCCATAGAAATTAATATTTTTTCCGGTTTGGGCAAATCATCTAGGTTTTTTTCGTCTTCCTCAGGTAAATGTGACCAGTTTCTATCAAACAAAGAAAAGTAATCCCGGCTTAATTCATCAACCTTTTTTATAATAAAAGCTTTTGGTATTTTCGATAAATCATTTTGTGAAAACTGGATCAGGTCCTGAATGCCCTTTTTAAGGTTGGGGTGTAAATTACATGTGTCTAATTGTTTAAGGTTGTCAGATAATTTTGATACATATTTTAGACGTCGAAGGTACCAAGAATCATATTGTTGATTGATAGGGCGCATCGCCGCCGACCACAAAACAACTAATATGAAATTTGATAAGAACATCAGATACGCAGATTGAGAATGTGTCTTATATATTGCCGTTAATTCTCTTGTCATCTGTAGCATGGTATTTTCCAGAAAATGCTATTGTAGTTGGAAGAAGAGTATTAGTGGACCGCTTGGGGGTCAATGATAAATGTAGATAGAAATCAAGAGATGAACGCAATAATTTTACGAATTGATTTATTAGCTCCATTACGAATTTCTCTATTGAACAATGCACTTACAGTCGGGCATTCGGGAGCTATGACTGAATCTGGTGTTTGGGGGGGTTGAAGGTTGGCGGCGTATCTGGTTGAATTGTTGTTGCGAGACAGCACCCCAACCAAAGGAGATACACCACCATGGAAACCACTAACATTGTCGGTTTTGCGCGTCAAGATGAGATGACAGACGCGCTGACGGATTTGCTGAGAACAGGAGCGCAGCAATTGATCGCGACAGCAGTTGAGGCTGAGTTTGCAGGTTATCTGGCGCAATTCGCCGACTTGCGCACTGAGACAGGTGAATAGCCCCTAGATTCGTAGACGCCTTCTTCCCTAATTTTGAGGCAAGGAGGCCATGATGAGCAAAGTACGTTTCAACGACGATTTCAAACGGGACGCGGTGGCGCAGATCACCGAGCGGGGCTATCCGGTTGCGGAGGTTTCACAGCGGCTGGGTGTCAGCCAGCACTCGCTGTACGCCTGGAAGAAGAAGTTCTCGCAGCCGTCCGGTGGTAACGACAAGGATGCCGAGATACGGCAGCTCAAGCGTGAACTGGCAAGGGTCACCGAGGAGCGCGACATATTAAAAAAAGCCACCGCGTATTTCGCCAGGGATGCAAAGTGAGATACGCGTTCATTGCCGAGCATCGACCGTTGTTTGCGGTGCGTGCGATGTGTCGTTGCCTGAGTATCCATCCAAGCGGTTTCTATGCCTGGCGCAAGAACCCGCTGAGCAAACGGGCCAGGGAAGACGCCCGCCAGACCGAGCTCATTCGCAATGCCTGGAAGGACAGCGGCAAGGTGTATGGCTATCGCAAACTGCATGATGACCTGCTGGATCAGGGTGAGACGTGCTGCCTGAACCGCGTTGCACGACTGACCGGACTGGCAGGGATCAAGGCGCAGATCGGCTACAAGCGCCGGCCGGGCATCTATGGCGGCAAGCCGTCCGTGGTCGTCGACAACACGCTGGATCGGCAGTTCGACGTGGACGCACCTGACCGGATCTGGGTCACCGACATCACCTATATCAGGACGCTGGAAGGTTTCGCCTATCTGGCCGTCGTGATCGACCTCTACTCCCGCCGCATCGTCGGTTGGTCCATGCAGAGTCGTCAGACGACTGACGTTGTCCTGCAGGCATTGCTCATGGCCGTGTGGCGTAGGAAGCCGAAGAACAGGGTGTTGATCCATTCGGACCAGGGTTCCCAGTTCACGAGTATGGACTGGGCGTCATTCCTCAAGGCCCATAATCTGCAACACTCAATGAGCCGGCGCGGGAATTGCCACGACAATGCCGTGGCCGAGAGTTTCTTTAATCTGCTCAAGCGCGAGCGAATACGGCGCCGGACCTACAGGACCAGGGCCGAAGCCCGACAGGACGTGTTCGACTACATCGAGCCCGCATTTCCCAAGTAAAAGGGAGAAGTCACTCCTCTGACGACAATTAATGTGTTATATTGCAGCATGTTAAGTGGGCTTAAGGCGGCGGATCATGGATCACCCAAAGGGTGCAAGCGAAACGGATGGTGCGCGGCTTAGTTTTGACCGACGGGTCCGGTTGGAATTTCATGGTTCGAAGATCAGTTCGGACGGTGGATTACTGTTGTTCCGGGAATTGGATGAAGTGCTTGGCCTGCACGACATTGCGGGCGGATTTCTGAGAGACACGCGAACTGGCCACAATCGCCTACACTCACTGGTTGGCTTGTTGCGCCAGTCGGTCTTTGGGCGGCTGGCCGGATATGATGATGTGAATGACGCAGACCGTTTATCGCTTGATCCGGTGATGCGGCAGGTCGTTGGAGGGCGTGCCGTTGATGCCAAGGCCGCGTCCGCGAGCCAGATGGGCCGGTTCGAGACCGAGGTGTTGGCGGCAACCGACAATCGCACTGTGCTGGCGGATTTATCAGGACACTGGATCGACCGGGTTCATGACCGCAACCCACCCAAGTGGATCACACTGGACATGGACAGTTCCGTCAGTCCCACCCACGGCGCACAGGAAGGAACGGCTTGGAACGGGCATTTCGGCTGCATGTGCTATCACCCGCTGTTCGTCTTCAACCAGTTCGGGCACCTCGAACGTTGCGCCCTGCGCCCCGGCAACGTCCACAGTGCCGACGGCTGGGAAGCGGTTCTGAAGCCCGTCATCGCGCGATATGCGGATCGTCACCTGATGCGGTTCTTCCGGGGGGATGCTGCGTTCGCCATCCCGGAGTTATACAAAACTCTGGAAGCGGAAAGCTATTTTTACGCCATCCGCCTTCGGGCCAATCGCGTTCTTCAGGGCAAGATTGCGCATCTGCTCAAGCGCCCTGTGGGTCGTCCGCCAAAAGGCGTGAAGCGCATCTACGGCGACTTCGAGTATCAGGCGGCATCTTGGGACAAACCCCGTCGTGTCATCGCCAAGGTGGAATGGCATCCCAGCGAGTTGTTCCCTCGCGTCGGCTTCGTTGTCACCAATCTGCCAATGGAACCAGACCGGATCATCCGGTTCTACAACCAACGCGGAACGGCAGAGCAGCATATCAAAGAAGGCAAGCAAGCGATCAACTGGACACGGTTATCTTGCAAGGGGATGGCGCAGAACGAGATCCGCCTGCAACTTCATGCACTGGCCTACAATCTCGGCGTTTTACTGCAAGGGACCGAACTACCCGAAGAGGTGGCTGATTGGTCTCTGACCAGCCTCCAAACAAGGCTGATCAAAACTGGAGCGAGGGTGGTGCGTCATGCTCGGGCCATCACGTTCCAACTGGCCGAAGTCGCGGTCAGCTGTGACCTGTTCACTCGCATCCTTGCAGCCATACATCGCCTTCGCTCACCACCGGTTCCAGGATGATGACCTCAGCAACAAAATCGGAGGAAAAGCGGCGCGATTGGTCCGTCCAAAGGGGTGTTGATCACAACAAAATCCGGGTTAACCAAGCTGTCGAGACCAGAAATCGCGCTCAGTTCCTGGGTCAGGTGCCCAAACAACGGCGAAAGTCGTACAGGCGGCTTGCTCGGGGCACAAAACATCGACAACATGCAAGAAAGGGCATTCTACTTGGGGAATGTCGGATAAAGTAAGTTCATCCACAAAATCCAAGGTTTCTGTATCGTCATAGTTGCTCTGTATCATTTCTACGCTGGTTCGTGCGTTCTTCGCCAAACTATGGATAGAGAGGTTCTTCCCATATTTTAGACGGAAGGTGATGTAGGTATGCCGACAGGAGTAGGGAACAAACTTCACTCCAAACTTATCTGTCTCTACTCCCGCCTCTTTGATGACGGAAGAAAACCCCTCACGGAAATCTTGGATTACTTTTCCGTGAGAGTTGCAGAAGATAAATCTATCATCTGTCGGTTCCTCACCGATTGAGATTAGGAACTTCCTAAACCTCTCTAACGCTCTCCACGCCGTGTATCTCCCAATCACCTTTGCAGAACGAGTAGAACCTCTACTAACTTTTGAGAGGTTTTGGTCTAACTCAATCACACAGACCTTTTCTCCCAACTTGTTCGTTACAGATGAGATGTCGCCAAATCGTAAATGTCTCGCCTCTCCCACCCGCAATCCGGTGTTGCAGAGGAACAAGATATAACACCGTAACATTTGCCTATGACGCACTACCCTTTTATCTGGTGCGCCGTTGTTGCTGTGTTTTCCTTTGTTGAGATATTCGTTGGTTCTCATATAACGAACCAGAGTTCGGTATTGGTCTATTGAGAACGCCTCTCTACGATTTTTGACCTTACCGGATGTTTTGTATCTCCATTCGTGTGCCCCGCCTTTGTAATAATCTCTGCTCGCACACCAACGGAGGAACTGACGGAAATAGTTTATTTCACCTTTGAGAGTAGAGAGTGCAACGCTGTCTTTGTAGTTCTGCTTATATTTGTTTTTTATACGCTTTGTGCTTTTTGCGTATTCTCTCCTAAACCCTTCGTATCCTTCCATATCTCTATCGGTGATATCTCCCAAATCTTTGGAACCAACATATTCTCGCCAGTAGATGTCTATGCTTTTACGGAAGTTTCGTAGGATATTACTGCTATATCCGCTCATTCCTCGTTTGATATTTTCCTCGTAGTTTTTGAGGAACTTATCCATCGCCGCTCCAACACTCACGGGTTTCACATTTAGACCCTGCTTTTGACGAAGGTCTATTTCTGCGTGTTTTCTATATGCGAGTTGTTTTGCCTTGTCGTAGTTGTCGGTTCGTAGAGAACCAACCACTCGTCGTTGTTTGTTCGCCAGTTCCGGTTTGAGGATACGGGATTTGTGATAATAGACCCGTCGGTCATTCTCAAAAGTTCTCAAACAGAGTTCCAAAATGATGTTGTCGTCATCATCACTCTGCAAAGTTTCTATCTTTTCTTCGGTGTATCTCATCCAACGCCACCAACATCTATCAAGTATCACTCAAAGGAGATGAGAGTATCATATCAAATATGATACTCTAATGATACACCGATAATATTATTATCTTTAGTTCGTTGTTTTATATATTATTTTTATATTACCTCAATCTATCCCGAACTGCCAGCGCGGGTCAATTGCGGTCATTGTCAAATGCTCCTGTCCATGATTTTGGGAAATAATAAACGTTTTATCGATAATTCATCAACGTTAATTTCCGGCATCGTCATGGAAATGCCAAAATCAGGGGTCATATGGTACACAACAATTTTACGACCGTGTTGTTGCGGCGCGAAACGGAAGGGCCTATCTAGTGCTCATGCGGTGGTTCAAACGAACATTCCTGATTTTGGTCGCCCTGCTGGCAGGGCCTGTTTTCATGCTGGTAGGAGGTAACGTTTTGGGCGAGGATTGGCGCACGGCAAGCCGCGAATCGGCCAATATCGCGCCCGATCCGGCAACAACGAAGGAAGCGGTCGTTCACGTTTATGGGGCCCGCACCTATAGCTGGCGCGGCGCGTTCGGGGTTCATACCTGGATTTCCGTCAAGCCGACGGATGCCACGACATATACCATTTACGAAGTCATCGGCTGGCGGCAACGATATGGTAACGGCGTGCTGGCAATTCATAATGGAAGCCCTGATCGTTACTGGTTTGGTAAAAGGCCCGAACTGCTGGCGGAATTGCGAGGCGATGGCGTCGATGCCGTCATCAAACAGATCGATACGGCAGCCCGCGCCTATCCCTTTAAAGACCGGTATACTGTCTATCCCGGACCAAACAGCAACACCTTCACGGCCTGGGTCGCGAAAAAGGTTCCGGCTTTGCGACTGGACCTGCCGCCCACGGCGATCGGCAAGGATTATCTGGGCGATAATCTCGTTAGCGAAGTACCCAGCGGCACCGGATATCAGTTTTCCATCGGCGGTCTGTTTGGTATTCTCGCTGCTGTCGAGGAAGGGCTGGAAGTCAATATCATCGGTTTGACCTTTGGCATCGATCCGAAAAGCCTGGCGATTAAATTGCCTGGCATAGGACGGCTTGGCTTGATTCCACAGGTCAGCCGGGTAAAAGAGGACAGCAGCAGCTAGGTTCTCGCGCGGAAAGCATACTATGAGTATTTGGGGCAAGATATTGGGCGGCGCAGCAGGCTTCGCCGTCGGCGGTCCGCTGGGCGCGATTATTGGCGCCGTGGCCGGCCATGCCGTCGACCGCTATCGCGCGACGCAGGTAGAGGGTGAAGACGGCGGTGATCCAACCCGGTCGATCGCCTTTACCATCGGCGTGATCGTGCTCAGTGCGAAAATGGCAAAAGCGGATGGCGTAGTCACGCGTGATGAAATTGATGCCTTCAAGCAGGTTTTCCGCGTTCCGGCACATGAAACCGGGAATGTGTCCAAGGTCTTCAATCAGGCCCGACGCGACAGTGCGGGGTTTGAACCCTATGCACGCCAACTCGCCGGAATGTTCCGCGACAATCCCGTGGTGTTGGAAGAACTGCTGAGCTGCCTGGCCTATATCGCCCATGCTGACGGAAAACTGCACCCGTCCGAGGAGCAGTTCCTGCACGAAGTTTCTGAGATATTCTCCCTCAGCAAGGCGGCCTTTGAACGCGCGACGTCCATTCGCCGCGCACCGGATGAAACCGACCCCTACCAGTTGATCGGCGTTTCGCGAGATGCATCAGACAGTGACATCAAGTCCGCTTACCGGAAACTGGTCATTGAAAATCATCCCGACAAGCTGATGGCGCAAGGCCTGCCGGAAGAATTCATCGAAGCCGCCAACCGCAAACTGGCGGCAATCAATGCCGCCCATGACACAATCCAGAAAGAGCGCGGGTTCACCTGAACATGGCTGCAACTCCCCTTCTCGCCCTGCGATCGGCGAGCGCCGGTTTTGGCGCGCGCACATTGTTTACCGACATCGACGTCGCCGTCGGACGCGGCGAGCGCATTTGCCTTGTCGGCCGGAACGGCAGCGGCAAGTCCACCCTGCTGAAAGCCCTCGCGGGCGAAGTCGACTTGCTGGCCGGTGAACGTTTCGTGCAGCCGGGAACGCAGATTACCTATCTGGCACAGGACTTCGTCGCCGAGCCGGGACAGACTGTCGGGGCTTATGTCGAGGCAGGCGGCGGCGAGCCGCATCGCGCAGCGGCCATGATGGACCGGATGGAACTGGATGCCAGCCAGATCGCATCAACGCTTTCCGGCGGCGAAGGACGGCGCGCCGCCCTGGCCCGCGCCATGGCCACCGAACCAGACATCCTGCTGTTGGACGAACCGACCAACCATCTGGACCTGACGACAATTGAATGGCTGGAAGATGAACTCAGCCGCTTTCGCGGCGGCATACTGGTCATCAGCCATGACCGCGCGTTTCTGTCGAAGCTGTCGAATACCACGCTATGGCTCGATGGCGGCAAGATGCACCGGCTCAATTCAGGCTATGACCATTTCGAGGAATGGTCGGACCAGGTCATTTCAGACCAGGAGCAGGAACGCAACCGCGTCGAAACCCAGTTGAAGGCGGAAAAACGCTACATGCTGCGAGGTGTCACCGCGCGCCGCCGGCGCAACCAGCGCCGCGTCCGCAAACTGGCATCCTTGCGCGAAGAAAGGGTCGCCTTGCTGCGTCCGGATCGCAAGGCAGCGTTGTCGGCGGATGCCGCACCCGCCAGTGGCCGCATCATGATCGACGCTGAAAATATCTCTAAGTCGTTCGACGAAGCGACGATCGTCAATGATTTCTCGACACGCATTCTGCGCGGTGACCGGGTTGGCATCATCGGTCGCAATGGCAGTGGCAAGACAACCCTGCTCAAACTGCTGACCGGCGAGCTGGCTCCTGACTCCGGGAAAATCAAACACGGCGCGCGCGTGACGTTAACGCATTTCGACCAGCATCGTGCGACGCTGGATCCCAATACATCGCTTTGGGATACGTTATGCCCGGCGGGTGGCGACAGCGTCATCGTCGGCGACACGCCGCGGCATGTCGTGTCCTATTTAAGGGATTTCCTGTTCGATGAAGGACAGGCGCGCAGCCCGGTTTCCAGCCTGTCGGGTGGCGAGCGAAACCGCCTTGCCCTGGCCAAAAACCTGGCCAAGCCCTGCAACCTGATGGTGCTGGACGAACCGACCAACGATCTGGATATGGATACGCTGGACCTGCTGGAAGACATGCTGGACGAATTTGATGGCACCGTGCTTCTGGTCAGCCATGACCGCGACTTCCTGAACCGGCTAGTGACGAGCGTCATCGCCGTAGAAGGCGACGGGGTCATGGAAGAATACCCCGGCGGTTACGATGATTATCTGCAACAGCGCCAAGCCGTCGCGACACCGCAACGCCGCGAGCCTTCGAAAGTATCAGGCGCCCCCCGCCGCAAGGAAAAAACGGAACGGCTCAGCTTTCGCGAGAAGACCGACCTGGAACAATTGCCAACGCGCATCGCGACGCTGGATTCCGAGATCACCGCGCTGGAAACCGTCCTTGCGGATCCGACGCTCTTTGAGCGCGACCGGAAACAATTCGAAACCGCCGTGGAACGTATCGACGCCGCGAACCAGGAAAAAAGCAATGCCGAGGAGCGGTGGCTCGAAGTGGAATTGAAACGGGAGGCGCTGGAAGGCGCCGCATAATCACGCAAACATGCCTGATATCACCGACCATCCCTCCCCCAATCATGGCGAACGCGCCGAAGGATCGGCGGTCGACATGCTGGTGCTCCACTACACGGGCATGCAGGACGGAGCATCCGCACTGGCACGATTGTGCGATCCGGCAGCCCAGGTCAGCGCGCATTACATGATTGATGAGGGCGGTGCCGTGCTACGGCTGGTCCCGGAGACCCGGCGCGCCTGGCATGCCGGCGTCGCCTACTGGCGCGGGCATTCCGATGTGAACAGCCGTTCCATCGGCATTGAACTGGTCAACCGGGGGCATGAGTACGGATACGACCCTTTCCCCCGACCGCAGATGACGGCGCTGACCGAACTGGCATCGGCGATCATCTCCCGACACCCGATCCCGGCCCGCAATGTCGTTGGTCATTCGGATATCGCACCGGACCGAAAGATGGACCCGGGCGAGTTGTTCGACTGGGAATCCCTGGCGGCAACGGGCATCGGGATATGGCCGCAGGCAGTCGCTGCCGAAACCGCGGACATACCGCGACTGTTGATGCAGTTCGGTTATGATCCACAGGCGGATACGGCCCTGGCCGCGTTCCAGCGACATTTTCGGCCGGCCCGCATCGACGGCAGGCCCGACGCCGAATCGGCGAGGCTGCTGGCCGGGCTGCTGGCAGCAGCCTGACCGGCCCTCACACCCGGCTTCGATGAAGACGCGCGATTTCGTCAGGAAACGCGGACGGGCGCGACGCGGCCTAGAAACTCAATGACAGAACCGGCGAAGATATCGTTGCGATCACCCGCAACCATATGCGCTGCGTTCTTTACGTTGACGTATTCGGCATGCGGGCATTGCGCCAGGAAGCTCTGCGCGCCCTCTTCGCTCAACACATCCGACAGACCGCCGCGGACAAGCAGGGTCGGCAATGTCAGCGTATCCGCACAATCATGCAGCCGCTTGCGATAGCCATCCATATCCGCAAGGCTGCGGCGGCGCGCAGGATCCCAGTGCCATTTATATTTGCCGTCCGCGCCGAGCCGGACATTCTTCGCCAGCCCGTCCAGATTGCGTGGGCGCTTGCGGTGCGGCTGGTAATTGGCAATCGCTGCGGCGACTTCTTCCAGACTGTCAAAGCCATCGGGCTTCTGGTCCATGAATTCGCGGATTTTGAGCGCGCCTTCGGTTTCAATCTTCGGCGCCATATCGACCAGCACCAGCGCCGCGGCATCGACCCGATTCTTTCCGATGGACAATAAACTAACGCCGCCGCCCATTGAGGCGCCGACGAGAATGGGGTTGTCGCTGCCCAGCGCCTTCGCGACGCAAAGCAGGTCTTCGACCATGAAATCCGGATCGTATTCATCCTCAGGCGCCCAGTCGGAATCGCCATGCCCACGCGCATCGAAGGCAACCGCATGATACCCGGCTTCGCCCAGCGTCTCGCCCGCGCCCTTCCAGGCGTGGCGGGTCTGGCCACCGCCGTGCTGCAAGATGACGAGCGGACCATTCGGATCGCCCCAAGTGTCACCGGCAATGGCGACGCCGCCATGCCCCTGCCATTTATGTGCGGGTATCGGGGTACCGGGCAGACGTTCTCCTGCGCTCATATTCGCTGTTTCCCTTGCCGTTTCCAAGAATTGACGCGTGCGGGGACCCGCCAGCCCCCTAGTCTGCGACGAAAAATACGTAGCCGTCTAGAGCCTCATCAGGAACGAAGCAATGGCGCTTTGGTGCCATAGTCACTATTTATAACTCGCCAGACGGTCGGATGATCGCCTTTCGGCGCGGGCAACCGGGTCGGGGGGAGGAAAGTCCGGGCTCCACGGAAACACGGTGCCGGGTAACGCCCGGCGGGGGCGACCCCAGGGAAAGTGCAACAGAAAGCGTACCGCCGGCATCGCCGCAAGGCCTGCCGGTAAGGGTGAAAAGGTGTGGTAAGAGCGCACCGCATCCCCGGCAACGGGGGTGGCATTGTAAACCCCACCGGGAGCAAGACCAAGAAGGGGTGGCATTCCTGCGTTTCGGCGCGGGACGGCATGTTTTCGGGCTGCCACCCGGGTAGGTCGCACGAGGCGTTCGGTAACGGACGTCCCAGATGAATGGTCATCGAACGCCCGCAAGGGCGGGTACAGAACCCGGCTTACAGACCGTCTGGCATTTCAACAATTACGGGAACTGGCCGCTTTGTGTATAATCGTCACATTGAATAAACCTTAGTCTGTGGTCAGAGAAATTCGCATGGAAATGCCGCGTCGGACAATTTACAAGGTCCTCGTTTGTTTGTTCGTATCGGCATTTCTACAAGCCGCCACGGCTTTATCACATTCAGGCGCGCAAGCGGCCGATGACACCCCGGCATCCATCCGGCAGGATGTCGAATTCGTCCTGTCCGAAGAAGACTTTCAGCGAAACTGGCCAGTGCCACCCAAACCCCAACAGTTGGAAACAAAGACCTACAATTTCTCACCCGATTGGCCCGACCTGACATACCTGGTCTGGGCCCTTATCGTGGTCATTGGAGTGTTCATCGTTTTCGCGGTTATTCAATTCATCCTCCAACGCGACAGAAGGGTTGATCCGGGAACCGCAGACGGGACCTTGCCGAATCAAGGGATAATCTCGTCACCACTCTCCTCCCTCAGCGAAATAGAACGGCTGGCGCAGGATGGAAACCTGGAGGAAGCGTTACATCTCCTGTTGCTTCGGTTTATCGAGGATATACGGGAACAGACCAGAACATCGCTGCAACCCGCCATGACAAGCCGAGAGGTTCTGTCAGACGTCCCCCTTCCGGACATACAGCGCAAGATTTTTTCACGACTTATTGCATCGGTCGAACACACGCATTTCGGGGGTAGGGCAATCAGCCGCGCCACGTTCGAACAATGCCTTGAAGAATACCGGTCCCACACATTCTCCCCAGCCGGGACGCCGCAATGAACGACGCCCCATACTTCGACCCACGGACCGTCACAGCGCTGATTGTCATCGCGGTCCTTTCCTTCGCGGGCGCAAGCTACTTCGCGCTGGTCGACAAGCCACCGCAATCGGCCGGCGCCAACGCCTACTCCGTTTCCGCCGTGGGGCATCTGGCTTTCACCAGGCTTCTCGCCCGCCGGGGTATCCCGGTCATCGTCAGTCGCAGCAATTCCACCGCCAAGGCCGGTGACCGGTCCCTGCTCATACATGCGGAACCATCATTGCAAAGCGGCCAGCCGTCCCGCGCGGATTTCACCCTGCTGGTTCTGCCGAAACGCGCCGTCATTCCGGACTCTTATCGTTCGGGCTGGGCGTATAGCGCAAAACCAGCCGGAACGGAGGCTATCGAGCGCATTCTGCAGCAATACATCCCCGACGCATCCGTGATCCGCGCGCCATCGAAGATCCACTGGAAGCCACCAGCCCTTCAAAAACTGGGGCGATGGAACCAGGGAAATACAGGCAATGATCTCCTGTGGTCCCGAATCCGTTCGCGGGCGGCACCGCATCTGGAAACCCCACAATTGATCGTTTCGGCCACAATCGAACCAATCGTCCACGCATCGGAAGGGATACTTGTCGGCGCGCTCAAGCGGGACGGCAAGACCATTTTCGTAATTTCCGACCCCGATATCCTGTCTAATGCCGGCATTGGACAGGGCGACAATGCGGCCCTGCTTGTCGATTTGATCGAACTGATGCGACCGGCGGAGGGAACTGTCATTTTCGACGAAGTCGTGCACGGTTATTTCCGAAAACCCAATCTTTGGGCAGTCATTTTCGAATTGCCTTTTATCGCAGTAACCACCATCGCAATTGCATCGCTCGCCCTACTCCTCTGGGCAGCAACAGGTCGGTTCGGAGCACCGGCATCATCGCCGCCACGGTCGACGACAACCGAATCAGACCTGATCGAAAATAGTGTCGGCCTGTTGCATCAGGCAGGTTATGCACGGGAAATTGCCGGGTCGTATCCTGAGATCGTACTGCACGACCTTGCACGTCAGCTTCATGCACCACGATCGATGGCCCCCGGAGAACGCGCAACTTGGATCGACCAGGTCGGTGCGGCCCGGCAAATGAAAACGACATACCGCGCACTCGCCGATGAAATAACGTCGGCAACGGGAAACAAGGCAGCCGGAGATACCGCCACGCTTCGCGCCGTTCAAAAACTTTATGACTGGAAGCAGGAGTTGATTGATGGATCTGGAAGGCATTAAGGCGACGAGCGACGCGGTTCGCGAACAGGTTCGCAAGGTGGTTGTCGGCCAGGAGCTGGCGGTCGACCTGATGCTCGTCAGCCTGCTGTCGGATGGTCATATTCTGATGGAAGGCGTTCCGGGTACGGCGAAAACACTACTGGCGCGCGTCTTCGCACATACCCTGTCGCTCGATTTCGGCCGCATCCAGTTCACGCCCGATCTGATGCCGGGCGATGTCACCGGCACCAACCTGTTCAATTTCCAGACAAGTGAATTCACGCTGACCAAAGGCCCCGTCTTCACACAATTGCTGCTGGCAGATGAAATCAACCGAACGCCACCCAAGACGCAATCGGCCCTGCTGCAGGCAATGCATGAACGCACGGTCACGATTGACGGCGTCACCCACACGATGGACGACGGGTTCATGGTCATCGCCACACAGAATCCTATCGAACAGCACGGAACCTATCCTCTGCCCGAAGCCCAGCTCGACCGCTTCCTCTTCAAGCATATCCTTGCATATCCAACGCGCGAGGAAGAACGCACCATCGTCGAGCGGCATGGCCATCGCACCACAATGCCAAGTCTGGCCGATTTTGGCATTACCCGCGTCGCCGACCTGGAAACCCTGAAACAGATTCGGCAACTGGTATCCGACATTCGCCTTTCCAGCGATTTGATCGACTATATCGTGGATATTATCCGGGCAACGCGGGAGCATCCGTCGCTACAATTCGGCGCCTCCCCCCGGGCGGCCAATATGCTGGCGACGGCGGTCCGGGCCTACGCCGCATTGCAGAGCCGCGACTTCGCCATTCCCGACGACGTCAAGTCACTGGCCGGCCCCGCCTTGCGACACCGCATCGTCCTGTCGCCCGCCGCGGAAATCGAGGGCATCGATGCAGACCATGTCATCTCCCGCATACTCGACCAGATACCAGCGCCACGATAATGCGACCAACCCTGCGCGCATTCGCCCTGTTCGCTGCCGGTATTCCGCTGGCCCTGGCATTGATTTTGACCGATCCGGCATTACGGCCGTTTGCGTTCGGATACCTTGGGTTCGCTGCCGTGATCACCGGGTACGACGCGCTTCGCACGCCCCGGTTCCAGAATTTCCGATGCGAAACCGACCTGCCCAAGATGCTTTGCGTCGGCGAAGGAGACACCTTGTCCCTGCGCCTGACCGCACCACTGAACGGGCCTGAATTATCCGTCACGATTGCCTGCGATACGGATGACACGATCCCGACACCACCGCACCGTCACGAACGGATCAGCCCCGGCATTCCCCAGGAAATCAACGTGCCGCTTGTCCCCATACGGCGCGGCACGGCGACAGTTCATTGCCTGTGGCTTCGCTGGAGCGGGCCCCTGCGGCTTATCGAAAGGCGGCAGATTCATAGGATTGATGCGACGATACCGGTCGTCCCGAACATCCATGCCGTCCACAACGCCGCGCTGGCAATTTCCGTACGGAATGCACTGTTCGGCAACAAGGTTCAGCGACAGTCCGGCGAAGGAACCGAATTTGATTCGATGCGCGACTACATGCCGGGGCTCGACCACAGGGCCATCGACTGGAAACATTCGGCGCGGCACAACCGGCTTGTCTGCAAGGAGTTCCGTACCGAACGCAATCACCAGATAATCCTGGCCTTCGATACCGGCCATTTGATGAGCACACCACTGCACGGTATTCCGCGCCTCGACCATGCCATCAACGCCGGGCTGATGCTTGGCCATGCATCGCTGCGCCACGGCGACCGGATCGGCGTGTTCGGATTTGACGCACAGACCCGCGTCTCAGCGGAGCCTTTCGGCGGGATCAGGGCATTCCCACGGCTTATGCAGCTTTCATCGTCGATCGATTACCATCACGAGGAAACCAACTTCACACGTGGCCTGATGGAACTGATGACACGGCTGAAGCGCCGGTCGTTGATCGTCCTGCAAACAGACTTTGTCGATACAATCACCGGCGAACTGATGGTCGAAAACCTGCAGCGTCTGGCAGCGAGGCATCTCGTTATATTTGTCACCATGCACGACCCGCACTTACACAGCATCGGCGACAAGCGACCACACTCGCTGCGGGATGTCAGCCGAACGGTCATCGCCGACGGCTTTCTGCGTGAGCGCCGGACCGTCCTCGAACGGCTGCGCCGCGTCGGCATACATTGCATCGACGCGCCAAGCCACGCAGTCAGCGCCGAGCTGCTGAACCGCTACATCCATATCAAACGGCTGGAACTGATCTGACATGAACGGGAATCGACCGTGCCGGACCTGAACCTCAGAAGCTACGACTTCCGTCGCGAGCGCGAAAAATCCTGGCGCGAGCTGGATGATCTGGTAAAGCGGATCAGGCGGTCCGGTTTGTCGAAGCTTTCCGCATCGGAGCTGCGGCGATTGCCGGAACTGTATCGATCAACAGTTTCATCCCTGTCCGTCGCGCGCAGCATTTCACTGGACCGAAATGTCATCGCGTATCTCGAAAGCCTGTCCGTTCGCGCCTATTTCTGTGTCTATGGCGGACGTGAAGGCCTTCTTGCGGGTATCCAGCGGTTTATCCTTCAGGACTTTCCATCAGCCGTTCGTGCGGCGCGGTGGCACATGGCCGCGGCATTTTCCGTCTTGTTCCTCGGCTGCCTTACGGGATTTCTGCTGACCCTGGGCAACGCGGACTGGTTTTACAGCTTCGTTTCTGACGGCATGGCCGGCAGTCGGACACCCACCGCAGAGACAAGCGTGCTACGCGATGTACTTTATAAATCCGACGATACTGCGGTAGACCGCCTCAACGCGTTCGCCAGTTTCCTGTTCACCCATAATACCCGTATCGGGTTGCTGAGTTTTGCGCTGGGATTTGCGCTGGGCGTACCGACAATTCTGCTGATCTTCATAAACGGATTGAGCCTTGGCGCATTTTCTGCCCTGTATGCGTCCCGCGACCTTTCCGTCGAATTATGGGCCTGGTTGCTGATCCACGGCACGACCGAGCTGCTCGCGCTTGTTCTGTGCGGCGGTGCCGGGCTGGTGCTGGGCGCGGCGATGGCATTTCCGGACAAGTACAGCCGGATGCACAGCCTCGCGGTGAAGGGACGCATGGCAGCCGTCATCGCCATCGGCAGCATCGGTCTGTTCTTCGTCGCCGCATTGCTGGAAGGCTTCGCCCGCCAGCTTATTACCGATATCACCCTGCGCTATCTGATTGGTGGAATCGCGCTGACCGGCTGGCTGGCCTATTTCATAATGTGCGGAAAGGGCCGGTATACCAACGATGACTGACGCCACCACCGCCCCGTCACCCCGCATGCAACGCAGCATCACAACGCCGGAAGGTGTCATGCTGCATGTTACTCTGGCCGGCCGGGGCGAGCGCTTCACCGCGGTCATCATCGACCTTGCGATTATTGGCGCCATCCTGACTGCCATCGTGGCCGTTGTTATCGCTGTATGGAGCGACATTGGTGGAAACTGGGCAATGTCGCTCGCCATCGTCCTGTCATTCGGGGTGCGCAGCTTCTATTTCATGTTCTTCGAACTGCGCTGGCAGGGAACGACGCCGGGCAAACGATTGCTGGAACTGCGGGTCATCGACCGCGCCGGCGGGCAGCTGCGGCCAAATGCCATATTCGCCCGCAACCTGATGCGGGAGGTCGAACTGTTCATCCCGCTCAGTCTTATTCTGGGCGGCGCGAGCATGATGGAAAACCTGTTTTCGCTGCTCTGGATCGGAGTACTTGTCGCCCTGCCCTTTTTCAACCGGGACCGGTTGCGCGGCGGCGACATAATTGCCGGAACCTGGGTCGTTGAAACGCCAAAAGCAGAGTTACTGCCGGATATTGCGGAAACACAGCCGAAAAACGAATTGAATGCCGTAATTCAATTCACGCCGGAACAGCTCTCAATTTACGGCGTATACGAGTTGCAGACTCTGGAGCAGGTCATGCGTCAGGACGGCGAAAATAGTGCCGCGACCAAGAGCACCGTCGCACTGACGATACAGGGCAAAATCGGCTGGCAGTCACCTGATGAACAACCAGTCGATCCCTCAGCCTTTCTTCAGGCTTTCTATGCCGCCCAACGCGGCAACCTTGAGCGCAATGTCCTGTTCGGCAAGCGCCGCGAAAACAAATTCGATAAAAACTGACCGCCGCGTCGCTCAGTCGAACACGGCCGCGATCTGGGTCGAATCCACGCCTTCTTTGGCGATCCGTAAATCGTGATAGCTGACGGCAACCACCACAGCGGAATACGCCAAGCTCAGACTACTCACAAGCACGCTTATAATCTGCACCCACAGCAAGGAACTGTTTTCCGTTAATGACATCGTGGCCAATTCAGACCAGTAGTGTCATTACAACGGTGCTATAGATCAGACTTAATACGATAAGAGAAACGATGAGGCCTAAGACCCGCCAGCGGGCGCCTCGGGTCAACACAATACTGCGTTTCAGACTGGCGATAATACCCGGCCGTTCGACGACCGCTACCGGTATGACGACCCATAAGACGGTCGCGATTGTCGCCATCGCCGCGAAGCCCACAGGTATGCCGACAAACGGCGTCAACCACATTGAACCAAGGACGAAAGTAGGAAATACCGTCAGGATAAAAATTACATATAACAGCAGGATAAGGAGCAGGACCGGGAAAATCAAGCCCGATTCCCTTAACGCAGACACTCCATTATTCCGGCATGGCCACCACGCAACTGTACTATGGTACCATATACCAGTATCGCCGACAGGAGACTGGTGCAAACCAGATAAACCAGGACCGTCAGTCCGACGGCGATCGCGATCTCAGCGGTCAGTGCTGAAAAATCTGTCAGTGTTTCGGGGTGCTGCAATCCTTCCGGCAGAAAAGGAAGTGCCTGAAGCAGCATCGGGAGGACGGAGAAAAGTATAGCCAAGAGGTAGAATGGCACAAAGTTCCGGAAAAGAACCGAGAAGCTCCGATTGATAACTCTCCATATCCGAAATTCTGGCGCTATTGTGCCAACGGTTTGGTCTGTCACAGTCCCCTCCCCTCTAATCACTGAAAATGCGGAGGGTATCATGTTACACCACCCTTACGGGATAGTGCCGCCTATTTTTTGCCGGAAGTAGCAATGCACGGTATTCCGCATCGCCAGCCCGCCCGTCGCCGCAAGTTGCGTCGGTGGCGGAAAAACCCATATTTGGCGGGATTTAAATAACAAACACAAAAAGAACAAAAGAAGAACTAAAATTGAACCCGATTCGCAAATACTTATATATCCGATGGGGGCTCACAAACTGTTGTAGGTCAATTTAGTCTGATCGCAAGAAGTGGGTTATTTCAGAAGAACAGAATAGACGCATTTGTTCTCGCGCAATTACTGCACGTTGCTTGACTTTCCAAAAAATTCCACGATACTCCATGAAATTCCATATTTGACCATGGGATTACCGAAACTGTCGCAAGTAACGGGTCCGCACCTCCGGTAAACCTAGCACGAAACCCGGTGGCGGAGAACGCGGAAATCGGGAACGGCAATGTTGTTATTCACGGGAGAGCACCGGAACAAAGTCGACAGGAAGGGACGCGTTTCCCTGCCTTCAGACTTCCGCGCCGAACTCCCGGAAGGTGAAGAACGGGTCATTTACATCTACCCCTCCCCGAAACGGAAAATGGCGCTGGAAGCGATTAACCGCGCACAGCTTGAAACGCTTTCCGAAAGCATCGACTCCTTCGGCATTTACACGCCGGAACAGGAGTATTTTTCCGCAACAATTCTGGGGCGCGCCCGCAAGCTGAGCATTGATGGCGAGGGCCGTATTGTCCTTCCCGATGATTTCCGCGAAGCGTCAGAAATCACCGATGCCGCGCTGTTCGTTGGCGCCGGCAAGCAGTTCCATATCTGGAGTCCCGACCACTACGCGAATTTTTCCACCAACGTTCAGCAGCTTACGCCGGGCTTCTCCCTGCCCGCGACACCGCCGCGCGGTGCCCCGTCATGACCGGACAGGAACTGCATATCCCCGTCATGCGGGACGAAGTAATTTCGGTGCTCAGCCCGGCGGACGGCGAAACCTATCTCGACGGTACCTTCGGGCTTGGCGGTTATACGCGGGCTATTCTGGATGCGGCCAATTGTGCGGTCTGGGCATGTGACCGTGACCCGGACGCGATTGCCCGCGGCCAGTCACTGGTCCGCGAATATGACGGACGGCTGACCCTGCTGCAGGGCCGGTTCGGCGACCTGCCCCGCCTGCTTGAACAGGCTGGCGCACCCGCACTGGACGGCGTCGTGTTCGACCTTGGCGTATCTTCGCCGCAACTGGATGATGCCGCGCGTGGATTTTCCTTCCGTAGCGACGGCCCCCTGGACATGCGCATGGCACAGGACGGACCGACCGCCGCGGACATCGTCAACACCTTCGAGGAACAGGAACTTGCCGACCTGATCCGCCAGTTGGGCGAGGAACGCTTCGCCCGCCGGGTTGCCCGCGCCATTGTCGCTGCCCGCAAGACCGAACCGTTCACCCGGACGCTGCAGCTTGCAGAAATCGTCCGTGGCGTCGTTCCCCGGTCCAAAGACGGCATTGATTCCGCCACCCGGACCTTCATGGCGTTGCGCATCCATGTGAATGATGAACTGGGCGAACTGGACCGCGGCATGGCGGCAGCAGAACAACTGCTGCGTCCGGGCGGGCGGCTGATTGTCGTCAGCTTTCATTCGCTCGAAGACCGCCGGATCAAGAATTTCCTGCGCGAACGCAGCGGCGACGCACCGCGCGCCTCACGGCATGCGCCGGAACCGGTTTCCGCACATGCGCCTTCATTCGCATTGCTGCACCGTCGCGGATTGACCCCGGGCGACGCCGAGAAACGTTCAAATTCCCGGGCCCGATCAGCCCGGCTGCGCGCCGCCGAACGAACGGCAGCTCCCGCCTGGCCGCTGGAGGACGCGGCATGAGAGGCGCCATCCTGCTTGTCTGGGTCGGGCTTGCCGGCATTGCCGGTTTCGCCTTGTTCAACATTACGTTCAAGGTCGAGCAGCTTGAAAATGAATTGAGCGCGCTGAACAAGCAGATCCTGAAGGAACAGAACACCATCCACGTGTTGCGCGCGGAATGGAGCTTTCTGAACCGCCCTGCAAACATCGAAGGGCTGGCGCGCGAATTGCTGCCGGAATTGCGGCACCCGCAGACATCCCAGATCGGCGGCATCGAGGACCTTACGGATACGCCCAAAACGGCCCCTGACGGCCTGGCGACAAACGGCCTGCCCATCAGCAAGGCAGCGGCAAGGAACGGCCAATGATCTTCTCCCGGCGCAAACTCATGTCGAAGAAACGGCGCGGCCGGCAGCGTGCGGCGTCGAAGCCCTGCGCGGCGTTTACGGACAAGCGCATGGAACATGTCGTGGAAGTCAGCCACACCCGTATCCTGTTTGCGGGCGCGATGCTCATGCTCGCCTTCGGCGCGATTTCGGTCCGGTTGATTGATATCGCATTACTGCAGGAAGCAACGGAACCCCGGGTCGCCCATTCGACCCGCGTCGAAGCCATGCGTATGGACCGTGCCGACATCGTCGACCGCAACGGCGTCCTGCTGGCGACCAATCTGAACACGGCGTCGCTGTATGCCAACCCGCGCAAGATCCTGGACCCGAACGAAGCCGCGCGGCAACTCATCACCGCTTTGCCGGAGCTGCGCGAAGCGGAAATCCAGCGCCTGCTGAAAACCGACCGGGCCTTTGTCTGGCTGCGCCGCAACCTGACGCCACGTCAGCAACAGAGCGTCAATGCCCTGGGCATTCCGGGTCTGTACTTCCAGAGTGCCGAAACCCGGGTCTATCCCAACGGGCCGCTGGCCGCGCATATCCTGGGATTCGCCGATATCGACAATCGCGGAATCGCCGGCATCGAGAGATCTTTCGACACGTCGCTGCGCGAGAACTCGGAACCCCTGCGGCTGACCATCGATACGCGGGTCCAGCATGCATTGCAGGATGAGCTGCTGAAGGCGAAGGTTGAATTCAACGCTATCGGCGCGACCGGCATCATTATGGATGTCAACAACGGCGAAATACTGGCCATGGCATCGCTGCCGGACTACGACCCGAACTATGCCGGACAGGCATTGCCGGATCAGCGTTTCAATCGGGCGACCCTCGGCGTGTACGAACTGGGCTCGACCTTCAAGATTTTCACGGCGGCAATGGCGCTCGACTACGGCGTCGTCAAGATGAGCGGCGGGTACGATGCCACTGAACCCATCCGTGTTTCCCGGTTCCTGATCCGCGACTACCATGCCAAGAAGCGCTGGCTTTCGGTGCCGGAAATCTTCATGTATTCGTCCAATATCGGCGCCGCAAAAATGGCGCAGGATGTCGGTACCGAGGCACAGCAGGAATTTTTTGGCCAGCTTGGCATGTTGCACCCCGCGCGGGTCGAATTGCCGGAAGTTGGCGCGCCGATCATTCCCACCCCCTGGCGTCCGGTCAGCACCATGACGATTTCCTACGGCCACGGCATGGCCGTCAGCCCGCTGCAGCTTGTCTCCGGCGTTTCGGCGATGGTCAATGGCGGGCTGGTTCACCGCGCCACACTGATCCGCAGCCCGTCGACGGAACCACGGGCCGCCAAGCGGATCATTTCGGCACGTACATCGCTTGAAGTCCGCCGCCTGATGCGGCTGGTCGTCGAAACCGGTACCGGCAAGAACGCCGCCGCCGAAGGCTATGTCGTCGGCGGAAAAACGGGCACCGCAGACAAGCCCGCCAATGGCGGATACCGGCGCCGGTCACTGATTTCCTCCTTCATCGGCGCCTTTCCGATGCAGGCGCCCCGATACGTGGTTCTGGCCTTGCTCGACGAGCCCCAGGGTAACAAGGCAACCCATGGATACGCGACGGGCGGCTGGGTCGCCGCCCCGATTGTGAAACGTGTTGTAGCACGGGTCGCGCCATTACTCGGTGTGCGGCCAGTCGATGAAACGGCACCGGAACTGCACCAGGTGCTGGACATTAATCTTAACCGGGAAGGGCGCCAGCTTGCTTCTTACTGAGCTGGTGAACGGAGACGACTTGACCACGGCAGCAACCTTGCCCCCTACGGAAATTGTCGGCCTAACGGCCGATAGCCGAGCCGTACGACCGGGTTTCCTGTTTGCCGCCTTGCCCGGCACGCTGCATGACGGTCGCGACTATATCGACCAGGCCATTGCCAGCGGCGCCGCCGCCATTCTGGCGCCACCCGGTACACGGCAATCCGGCGCTTCACCGGACCTCCCATTCGTTACGGATCCAAATCCGCGCCGCCGGCTCGCACTCATGGCGGCGCGTTTTTATTCGGAACAACCCGGCACAACCGTCGCCATCACCGGCACCAACGGCAAGACATCCGTGGCGAATTTCGTGCAGCAGCTCTGGACATTGTGCGGCAGACGCGCCGCCGCGCTGGGCACATTGGGCATTACCGCGCCCGGCCGGCAGCCCGGCCCTGGCCTGACGACACCCGACCCGGTCGGCCTGCATCAAACCCTGGCCGCGCTGAAACAGGACGATATCGATTTTCTGGCGTTCGAAGCCTCCAGCCACGGCCTTGACCAGAACAGGCTGGACGGTGTGCGGATCACCGCGGCCGCCATCACCAACATAACCCGCGATCATCTTGATTATCACAAGACGATGGCCGCCTATCGCGCTGCCAAACTGCGGTTATTCGATGAATTGGTCATTGAGGGCGGCACGGCAGTAGTCGACGCCGATTCCGACCTTTTCGATGACGTTGCCGCCATTGCGAAACGCCGCAACCTGACTCTGCTGACCTATGGTCGCGGTACGGCCGACATCCGTTGCCTTCACGCAAGAGCCAAACAGGGCGGCTGGTCATTGACGATTCAATGCCAGGAGCAGACCTATCAGGTCAATTTCCCCCTGCCAGGCGAATTTCAGATTTCAAACGCGCTCTGCGCACTGTCGCTGGTCATCGGTTGTGGCGCAAATCCGGAATCCATCATCCCATTTCTGGCGCAATTGCAGGGCATACCCGGCCGCATGCAACTTGTCGGACACAGAAACAACGGCGCCCCCGTGATCGTCGACTATGCCCATACACCGGACGCGCTGGCCACGGTTCTGCACGCCGCACGCGCGCACGCAACCGGACGGCTCGTCACGCTATTCGGCTGCGGCGGTGACCGGGATACGGGCAAGCGGCCGGAAATGGGCGCAATCGCCGCCCGGCTTGCGGACATCGCCATCGTGACCGACGACAATCCGCGCAGCGAAGACCCGGCGGCCATTCGCCGGCAAATTCTGGACGCCGCCCCGCAGGCCCGGGAAATCGGCGACCGGCACGCAGCGATCCGCACCGCTGTTGGCGCACTGGAATCCGGCGATGTTCTGGTCATTGCCGGCAAGGGACATGAGCAGGGCCAGATTATCGGCGACCGTACCCTCCCCTTTGACGATACCGAGATCGCGCGTGAAGCGATCCGTGAATCTGACGGAGCGACGGTATGAACGCGCTCTGGATGGCCGACGAAGCCGCGAAAGCGACCGGCGGCACGAATACCGCATCCTGGGAAGCCGTCGGGCTGTCCATCGACAGCCGAACGTTGCAACCAGGCGATCTGTTCATCGCCATCAAGGGCCCAGCCTTCGACGGCCATGCCTATGTCGGCAATGCCTTCGCCAGCGGCGCCGCAGCTGCCATGGTCGAACAGGCTTACGCGCCCGAAAATGCTAAAGGGCCCCTACTGGCCGTCCCCGATACCGAAGAGGGTATGCGATCACTGGCCCGCGAAGCACGCGATCGCGGCAACGCGATGATCGTCGCCGTGACAGGCAGCGCCGGCAAGACAGGTACGAAAGACGCATTGGCGCTGGTGCTCGGACGCCAGGGCAAGACCGGCGCAACAACCGGGAATCTGAACAATCACTGGGGGTTGCCGCTCAGCCTCGCGCGTCTGCCCCGCGATGCCAGATACGGCGTGTTTGAAATGGGCATGAGCGCCCCCGGCGAAATCGCGCCGCTTTCCGAAATCGCCCGACCGGATGTCGCGATCATCACCACGGTGGAATCGGCACATCTGGAATTTTTTGATTCCGAAGAGGGCATCGCCGATGCCAAGGCGGAAATTTTCGCCGGTATGAAACGAAACAGCACGGCGATCCTGAACCGGGACAACCGGCATTTTGACCGGCTGCACCAGCATGCAAAAAATGCAGGCATCGGCCAGGTGTTCACATTCGGCGCCCATGAATCCGCCGATTTCAAATTGACCGCCCTTGATCTGCAGCCGACGCATTGCACGGTATCCGCGCGGATACCGGGCCGCGATGTCACCTATACGCTCGGCGCGCCAGGCCGGCACTGGGCATTGAACAGCCTGGCTGTCCTTGCCGCCGTTGAGGCACTTGGTGCCGATATTGATGCCGCGATGCTGGACCTCGCCGACGCCACCCCCGCGGCCGGTCGCGGTGCGCGCAAGACGGTATCGCTCGACCACGGCAGCTTCCTTCTGATCGACGAAAGCTACAATGCCAGCCCGGCTTCGACGCGGGTCGCGCTTGATGTGCTTGGCGCTGCAACGGGGCGCAAAATCGCCATTCTCGGCGACATGCTGGAACTCGGGCCGCAGTCCCCCGAATTACATGCCGGACTGGCGGATGCCATTGCCGCCAACGGGATCGATCTGGTCTTCCTCGCCGGAACGGACATGGCGAACCTGGCAGCTGTCCTCGACAACACGGTCTGCGCCGCACACGGGCCGGACAGTGCCGCCATCCTGCCGCTGATCCTCGAGACTGTCCGGGCGGGCGACGCCGTCATGATCAAGGGTTCCTTCGGCAGCAATATGGCGCCGATCGTCGCCGCACTTTCATCGCTGGACGCTCATGAACAGGCCCACCAGGCGGCGGGAGAGCGCTAGACCATGCTGTACAACGCACTCGCACCGCTGATCAGTGACTTCCCGGTCCTTAACCTGTTCCGCTATCTGACCTTCCGGACCGGTGGCGCGATCATGACCGCGCTGATCATCAGCTTCGTCATGGGGCCCCGGGTGATTAACTGGCTGAAAAGCCGGCAGGGTTCGGCCAGCAACATCCGCGAGGATGTGCCCGACACGCATCTCAAGAAAGCGGGAACACCGACGATGGGCGGGTTCCTGATCCTGTTGTCGATTTCCGTTAGTACCTTGCTCTGGGCAGACACCACCAACGCCTATGTCTGGATTGTCCTGATCGTCACGATCGGTTTTGGCGCGGTCGGGTTCGCCGATGATTATCTGAAGCTGTCGCGCAAGAATTCCAAGGGTCTTTCAGGCCGGCTCAAGCTGCTGTTCCAGCTCATAATTTCCATTGGCGCAGCGATCTGGATTTTGCAACTGACGCAACCGCCATTGAACGACGCTCTGGTTTTCCCGTTCTTCAAATCGGTTCTCATCAACCTCGGCTGGGGTTTCGTACCCTTTGCCGCCTTTGTGATGATCGGTTCGTCAAACGCGGTCAACCTGACCGACGGGCTGGACGGGCTCGCCATTGTACCCGTGATGATCGCTGCCGGGTGCTTCGGCTTCATTGCCTATCTCGTCGGCAGCTCGGTCTACTCCAACTATCTGCAGCTTCATTACGTTCCTGGAACAGGCGAACTTGCCGTCTTCGCCGGCGCCATGGTCGGCGCCAGCCTCGGCTTCCTGTGGTTTAATGCGCCGCCCGCGATGGTGTTCATGGGCGACACCGGATCGCTTGCCGTCGGCGGCGCACTCGGCGCGATCAGCGTCGTCACCAAACACGAACTTGTCTGGGCCATCGTCGGCGGGCTGTTCGTTCTGGAAACCGTTTCCGTCATCGTCCAGGTCGCCTCGTTCAAGCTGACCGGCAAACGCGTCTTCGCCATGGCGCCCTTGCACCATCACTACGAAAAGAAGGGTTGGGCCGAGTCCACCATCGTCATCCGCTTCTGGATCATCGCCATCGTGCTGGCCCTCGTCGGCCTGTCGACACTGAAGTTGAGGTAGGCACGATGATCCGGGTAAAATCCTTTAAAGGCAAAACGATCGCGGTCATGGGACTGGGCAAATCCGGCCTGTCCACCGCGAAGGCGCTGATGGCCAGCGGCGCGAAAGTCTTCGCCTGGGATGACAGCGAAGATCGCCGCGCCGAAGCCAAAGCCAGTGGAATACCAGTTTTCGGCCTGACCAACGGCCTGTGGAACGATATCGACTCGCTGGTGCTGAGCCCCGGCATTCCGCACACATTCCCCACGCCTCACCCGGTTGCGGCGCTGGCACGGGCGCATGGCAAGGAAATCATTGGCGACGTCGAATTGCTGACCCGCGCGGAACAGACAGCAAACTATATCGGAATCACCGGAACCAACGGCAAATCGACGACGACGGCAATGATTGGCCACATCCTCGAAACGGCACAACAGCCGGTTCAGGTCGGCGGTAACCTGGGCACGCCGGCGCTCGATCTCGCCGCCCTCGATCAATCCGGAACCTATGTACTGGAACTGTCCTCGTACCAGCTTGAACTGATTCCGTCGGCTTCCTTCGACATCGCCATCCTGCTGAACATCACCCCTGACCATCTGGACCGGCATGGTGGCATGGAGGGATACAAGGCAGCCAAACGCCGGATCTTCGACCATTGCCGCGGCACCGCCATCGTCGGCATCGATGATTCAGACAGCGCTGCAATGTGCGACGCCTTGCGGAAGCAGGACGGCATGAACGTCATTGCCATTTCCGGCACAAGCCGGGTTGCAAACGGGGTGTATGCCGAAGACGGCATCCTCTATGACGATATCGATGGCGACTGCGTCGCTGTTCTGGATTTGAGTGACGTCCCGACCCTGCCGGGGGTCGCATAATGCCCAGAACGCCGCGGCCGCCTATGCCGCTGCACGGACATCGGGATTGCCCAGAGAGGCAATTGTAGACGGCATCCGCACCTATCCCGGACTGGCGCATCGACAGGAGTTGATCGCCACCATCGACGGCGTTCGCTATGTCAATGACAGCAAGGCAACCAATCCGGAAGCCGCCGCCAAAGCGCTTGGCAGTTATTCCGTGATCTACTGGATCGCCGGCGGAAAGCCGAAGGAAGGCGGGTTGGACGCCATCACGCCCTTCCTGCCGAATATTCGCCATGCCTTCCTGATCGGCGAGGCTGCCGACACATTGAACGTCGCCCTGTCCGGCCGGATCGCCACGCGCATATCGGGCACGCTGGCACAGGCGTTAACGGATGCCCACAAGCTGGTGCAATCCGAACAGCCGCAGCAAGCGGTGGTTCTGTTGTCACCGGCTTGCGCGTCTTTCGACCAGTTCCCCAATTTCGAGGAACGTGGCCGCGAATTCGCCCGTTTGGTGCACGCCCTTCCCGGCGCCGCGGAGGCCACGACATGAGGCCGATCGCGCGGGACGATACCTCGATCATGGGCCGCTGGTGGTGGACGGTCGATCACTGGACATTGTGCAGCTTTGCGCTGCTCACGGCATTCGGGTTGGTCCTGACGGTCGCGGCAAGCCCGCCCGTCGCGGAAAGAATCGGCCTGGATCCGCTACATTTCGTCCGTAATCAGGCAATCCTGATCGGGCCCGCGCTCGCCATGATGATATCCGTGTCGCTGCTTGACCCGCGCAGTATTCGCCGCGTCGGCGCCATCGCGTTTGCCGGCGTCATCGTCCTGCTGGGCCTGACGCTATTGATTGGGCCGGAAATCAAAGGGGCGACACGCTGGCTCTCCATCGCCGGCTTCTCGTTGCAGCCATCGGAATTTGTAAAGCCGACCTTTGCGATCGTTGCCGCCTGGATGTTCTCCGCGCGGCGGCTGGGCGAGGATGTGCCCGGGTACCTGATTTCCGGCATACTATACCTTTTGGTTATGGGGCTTCTGCTTGCCCAGCCTGACGTGGGGCAGGCCATCGTGGTTTCAGCGATCTGGTTCACGCAATGGTTTCTGGCCGGGCTGTCGATTGCCTGGGTCGCCGTGCTTGGCACCGCCGGGGTCGCCGCCATGGTCGGCGCCTATTTCTTCTTCCCCCATGTCGCAAGCCGCATCGACCGTTTTCTCGACCCCGCATCCGGCGACAGTTATCAGATCGATCGCGCGATGGAAGCCTTCCTGAATGGTGGGCTGCTGGGACGTGGCGCCGGCGAAGGGGTTGCGAAAGCCTACCTGCCGGATGCCCATGCAGACTTCATCTTTGCGGTCGCCGGCGAGGAATTCGGCCTGGTCGCCTGTTTCCTTATTATCGCCCTGTTCGTCTTCATTATCCTGCGCAGCCTGTTCCGTGTGCTGGAAGCCAATGACCTGTTCATCATGCTGGCCGCAACCGGCCTGGTCGTGCAGTTCGCCCTGCAGGCGATTATCAACATGGCTTCGACCGTCAACCTGATGCCGACAAAAGGCATGACCCTGCCCTTTATTTCCTATGGCGGATCGTCCCTGCTGGCGCTCGGTTTCGGCATGGGCATGCTGTTGGCGCTCACCCGCAGCCGTCCGGGAGGTCACACATGACCACCGGTGAGAAACTGATCGTCTTGTCCAGCGGCGGCACGGGTGGCCATGTCTTCCCGGCCCAGTCGCTGGCGGAACGGCTGAAAGCCCGCGGTCACAGGCTCGCCCTGATTACCGACCGGCGCGGCGACGCTTACGGCGACTCCTTTAGTGGTATCGATACACATTTTATACAGGCCGCCGGCGTCAGCGGCCGTGGCCCTGTTGCAAAAGTGGTCGCTTTGTTCCGGCTCGCCATCGGGTTCTTTCAGGCCCGGCGGCTTCTGCGCGACCTGAAACCCGATGTCGTCGTCGGGTTTGGCGGTTATCCCACGGTCCCGACTTTGCTGGCGGCGGCATTCCTGAAAATCAAAACCGTGATCCACGAACAGAATGCGGTGCTTGGCCGCGCCAACCGGATTCTGGCGCCACGCGCGACCCGGATTGCAACCTCCTTCAATACCACAGCGTTTCTGCGGGATGCTGATCTGGGGCGTGCCGTCTGGACCGGCAATCCGGTTCGCCCGGAAATTCGTGAAATTCGCGACCTGCCCTTCCCGGCCTTCAGCGCGACGCAACCGATAAACATCCTCGTCACCGGTGGCAGCCAGGGCGCCACGATCTTCGCCGGGGTCGTTCCGGCCGCACTGGCAGCGTTGCCGGAAGCGATGCGCAACCGCGTTCATGTAACCCAGCAATGCCGCCCCGAGGATCTGGAAACCGTCCGCGCCGCCTACGCGGCGAACGGCATCGAAACAACACTCGCAGCATTTTTCGACGACCTGCCGCAACGGGTCGGCGCGGCGCATCTGGTCATCTGCCGGGCCGGCGCCTCGACGACCGCGGAACTCACCAGTGCCGGCCGGCCAGCGATTCTGGTGCCCTATCCACATGCCATTGATGATCACCAGACCGCGAATGCCGCACGCCTGTGCGATTCCGGCGGTGCATGGATGATACCGGATGGTGATTTCACGCCCGATGTCCTGACCGCGAGACTGGTTTCGTTGTTTTCCATGGATACAACGCTGGAGATGGCCGCGCGGTGTGCGGCGCATGTGGGCATGCCTGCAGCAGCCGATACTCTGGCAGATGTCGTCCTCAATGTTGCTGGCGCCAACGGCAATGGCAAGGACGCGCCACCGACCCTGCGGGAGGAAGCCGCATGAGAGCGATGCCCCTTTCCATTGGCCTGATTCACTTCGTCGGCATCGGCGGGATCGGCATGTCCGGCATCGCCGAGATCCTGCATAACCTCGGATATCAGGTTCAGGGCAGCGACGTTTCGGAAAGCGCCAATGTCCTGCGGCTGCGCAAACTGGGAATCGCCGTCGTCATCGGTCACGAAGCCGCCAATGTTGCGGAAGCACAGGTCGTGGTTGTCTCCTCAGCCATCCGTCCCGAAAACCCGGAAGTTGCCGAAGCACAGGCCCGAATGATTCCGGTCGTCCGGCGCGCGGAAATGCTGGGCGAGCTGATGCGGCTGAAATGGTCCATCGCCGTCGGCGGCACGCATGGCAAAACGACCACAACATCGATGGTCGCCGCCCTGCTGGATGCGGCCGAACTTGACCCAACCGTGATCAACGGCGGAATCATCAACGCCTATGGCACGAATGCCCGGCTGGGCGACGGCGAATGGATGGTCGTCGAGGCGGATGAATCGGATGGCACGTTCACCAAACTGCCGGCGACCATCGCCATCGTAACCAACATGGACCCGGAGCATCTCGATTTCTACGGTGGCTTCGAGGAAGAAAAGGAAGCCTTCCGGACCTTTATCCAGAACATCCCGTTTTATGGATTTGCCGCGCTCTGCATCGACGATTCAGACGTGCAGGCGCTGATCGGCAAGATCAACAGCCGGCGGTTGATCACCTATGGCATCACGCCGCAGGCCGAGGTTCGTGGCGAGAATATTCAGACCCGGCCCGATGGTGTCGTATTCGACGTGGTCATCGATTCCCGCGACGAACGAGCATGTGTCCTGAAAGGGCTGCATTTGCCGATGTTCGGAACCCACAATGTTCTGAACGCCCTTGCCGCCATTGCCGTTGCGCATGAAATGGGCGTGGATGAAGCCGCTATCGCAAAGGGCCTGAAAGGGTTCAGTGGCGTCAAACGGCGGTTTACGAAAACAGGGGAAGCCAACGGTATCACGATCATTGATGACTATGGGCATCATCCCGTCGAGATCGCGGCCGTACTGGATGCCGCACGGGCAGTGACGGATCGCCGCGTCATCGCGGTCGTGCAGCCCCATCGCTATTCACGGCTGCAGGAACTGTTTGAAGATTTCTGCGCCTGTTTCAACGACGCCGATTCCGTGGTGGTCGCAGATGTCTATGCCGCCGGCGAAGCCCCGATCAACGGCATTGACCGCGATGCGCTGATCCAGGGCCTGCGGACCCGGGGTCACCGCCAGGTATTGCCCCTGAACGACCCGGCGGACCTGCCGGCGCTCATTCATGAGATCGCCGACACCGGGGACATTGTCATCTGTCTTGGTGCCGGATCGATCACCAACTGGGCGAATAGCCTGCCCGAGGCGCTGCGTGACCTGTCCGGCCAGCCCACGGAGGCGAACTGATGAATGCCGTGAGCCAGAAACCACGCCTGATCGACCGCCTCCCCGAAGTGCGCGGTGTATATACAGAGAATCTGGCGCTTTCCCGGATCGTCTGGTTCAAGGTCGGCGGCCCTGCAGAGGTCGCCTTTGAGCCGGCAGACGAATATGACCTGCGCTATTTTCTGGCCGAGAAACCGAAGGACGTCCCCGTCACCGTTATTGGCGTCGGATCGAACCTTCTGGTGCGTGATGGTGGTGTGCCCGGCGTCGTCATCCGGCTCGGGCGGGCCTTTTCGCAAATTTCAATCGAGGAAACCACGCTGACCGCCAGCGCCGGGGCATTGGCGATCAATGTCGCGCGCACCGCGCAGCGGGCCGGTTTCGCCGGGCTGGAATTTCTGTCCGGCATCCCGGGCACCATCGGCGGCGTACTGCGGATGAATGCCGGTGCCTATCATCAGGAAACCAAGGACGTGGTTATCCGCGCCCGCGCGATTGACCCGGCCGGGGTTCTGAACGTTCTGAACTGTGAGGCCATGGGATATTCCTATCGTCACAGCAGCGTCCCGCAGGACTGGGTCTTTGTCCGTGCGGAACTTCGGCTTGAACCGGGCGATCCCGACGCGATAGCCGCGCGCATGGCGGAAATTGCCGAGGCGCGGACGGAAAGCCAGCCGGTTCGGACGCAAACCGGCGGATCGACCTTCCGGAACCCGGAAGGTGCAAAAGCGTGGGAGTTGATCGACCAGGCCGGATGCCGCGGGTTGCAAATCGGCGGTGCGCAGGTTTCGGAACAGCACTGCAATTTTCTGATCAATACCGGCACCGCAACGGCAGCCGATATAGAGACATTGGGCGAAACCGTACGCGAAAGGGTGCTGGAACATTCCGGCGTTTCCCTGCAATGGGAAATCCAGCGGATCGGCATCCCCGCCGAAGGGGGAGCCGATGACTAAATCCGTCACGGTCCTGATGGGCGGCACTTCGGCGGAGCGAGACGTTTCGCTGGTCAGCGGTGCTGCCTGCGTCAAGGCATTGCGTGAGGCCGGATACGAAACAAACTGTTTCGATGTCAGCAGCGACATTCGTGCGCTGATCAACGCGTTGGACCCGAAACCCGATGTCGTGTTCAACGCCCTGCACGGTCGCTATGGCGAAGACGGCAGGATTCAGGGTGTCCTGGACCTTCTGGGCATTCCGTATACGGGTTCCGGCGTGCTCGCATCCGCGGCCGCCATGGACAAGCAACGCGCCAAGGCCCTTTTCGGTGCCCGAGGCATCCCCTGCCCCGATGGGCGCGTGATGACCATGGACGAGATAGATGCCTGCACCGACCTGGAGCCACCCTATGTCGTGAAACCCAATGATGAAGGCTCCAGCGTCGGCGTCTATATCGTCCGGCCCGGTGACAATCGCTTTGCGACCGGCGATTGGCCCTACGGGGATCAAGCACTTGTTGAAACCTTTATCCCGGGCCGCGAACTGACGGTCGCCGTCATGGGTGACAGGGCACTGGGTGTCACCGAATTGCGGCCGACGAACGGGTTTTACGATTACGAAGCCAAATATACCGACGGCCGTACGGAGCATCTTTGCCCGGCCCCCGTATCCGAAAAAATCGCCGAACTGGCAATGGAATACGCGGTCGCGGCACACCGCACCCTGGGCTGCCGCGGCGTCACCCGGACCGATTTCCGTTACGACGATACCCAGAGCGAACCGGGCGGAATTTACATGCTCGAATTGAATACGCAGCCGGGCATGACGCCCCTGTCGACGGTGCCGGAACAGGCGGCCCATACCGGGATGCCATTCGGCGAACTGGTTACCTGGATGGTGGAGAACGCTGCATGCGACGCCTGATATCAATTTTTTCCTTCGGGCGTTCCAAAACCCCGCCGAAGAAGAAACAGAACCGCAAGGCGCAGCGCCGTCGCGTGGTGCCGCAATGGCGCCGTCCCGCACTGTACGCTGCCGCGTTCCTGTCCGTATTCGGCAGCGCCGTCGGCGGCGCATACTGGGCCTGGACCTCCGGTGAAATCTCACGCATCGCCGATCAGGCCCGTACCGCCGTAATTGACGCAACCGTGCAGGCTGGCCTCTCTGTCGGCGATATCCTGGTCGAGGGCCGCACCGAAACCAGCCGGGCGCTGTTGCTGGCTGCCATCGACGTCAATCGCAACGACCCGATGCTGACCATCGACACGGATAGCATTCGTGAACGCCTGCTCACCCTGGGCTGGGTCGCCGATGCCGTTGTCCAGCGGCAGCTGCCGGATACGCTCTATATCCGCATCGTCGAACGCAAGGCGATGGCAATCTGGCAACGAAACGGCAAATTCCTGCTGGTTGACGCCAGTGGTGCTGTCATCGGAACGCAGGGATTGGAACGCCACACACATCTTAAGGTCATCGTCGGCGACGCAGCACCGGAACACGCCCCGGAGCTGCTCATCATGATGTCGACCGCACCAAAACTCATGCAGCGGGTCCGCGCCGGGGTCTGGGTTGGCGGTCGACGCTGGAACCTGCGGCTCGACGACGGCATCGACATCCGCCTGCCGGAAGCCGAACCGCATGCCGCCTGGGAACGGTTGGTCGCGCTGGAGCGCAATCGGCAATTGCTCAACCGCGACATTACCGCGATCGACCTTCGTTTCGGCGACAGGCTCGTGGTGCAACGGCGCGATCCGGGGAACAACACATGACGCGGCATTCATCGCACAACATTATTTTAAGAAGGGTTTAGAGGTCTTGGCCCGCAAGGACATCGTCACCGCGCTTGATATCGGATCGAGCAAGATTTGCTGCTTCATCGCTGAAATCGATGAAAACGACCGCGCACGCGTTATCGGGATCGGCCATCACGCCAGCCAGGGCATCAAGGCCGGCGCGATCGTCAACATGGATGACGCCCAGCAGTCAGTCATCAGCGCCGTATATGCGGCCGAGCAAATGGCCGGTGAACAGATACGCGACGTATTCGTCAACGTCAGCTGCGGCAGCCCGGACAATAATCACCTTATCCTGGAAACCCCGATCGACGGCACTTCCATCGGCGACAGTGAAATGCGCCGCCTGTTCAACCGAAAACCATTTGCGTGACCTTGGCAGCGACCGCGCCCTCGTCCATGCCATTCCTTCCGGTTACAAGATCGACGGTTCCAATGGTATTCGCGACCCGCGTGGCCTGTCCGGCCAGAAGCTGGGCGTGCAGGTCCGCACGGTTTCCGTCGCCTCTCGGGTGCCGTACAAAATCTGAACACCTGCATCAGCCGCTGCCATCTGAGCGTCCGCGGGCACATCGTAAGTGCCTATGCGGCTGGGCTGGCCTGCCTGGTCGAGGATGAAACCGACCTCGGCGTGACGGTCATCGACATGGGTGGCGGCACAACATCAATTGCCGTTTTCCATGACGGCACCCTCGCCTTTACCGATACGATTCCCGTCGGTGGCATGCATGTGACCAACGACATCGCCCGGGGTCTCTCGACACCGCTGAGCCATGCCGAACGCCTGAAGACCCTGCATGGCAGCTCGCTGCCGTCGCCGAACGACGAACGCGATATCGTTGACGCACCGCAAATCGGCGAGGAAGAGGACGGCACGGTCAACCGGGTCCCCAAATCATTTATCGTCAGCATCATCGCGCCCCGGCTGGAAGAAACCTTCGAAATCGTCCGGGAACGCCTCGAATCAAGTGGCCTCAACAAGCTGGCCGGCCGCCGTGTCGTCCTGACGGGGGGCGCCAGCCAGCTTAACGATGTGCGCCACCTCGCCGGCCAGATCCTCGACAAACAGGTCCGGCTCGGCCGCCCGATGCGGATATCCGGCCTCGCCGAAGCGACCGGCGGACCCGCCTTTGCGACGGCAGCCGGGCTGCTTTCCTACGCTGCGGACGACCGCGGCGAAATACGGCCCGCCGAAACGGGCATGATCAAATCATATGGTGGGCCCTTCGGGCGCATCGGAGGGTGGCTGCGTGACCATTTCTAAAAATGCGCCCCCGCAAAAAAATTCCGCGTTTTGCAGTCGTGAAGCGGGAATATTCCGGCATCCGCTGGAAAAGTCTGATATCATAAACCGGTATTCTGGAGGCAAAAAATGACGATAAACCTCAGCATGCCAAAGTCGGAAACCATACTGAGCCCGAGTATCCTGGTCGTGGGTGTCGGCGGCGCCGGAGGCAACGCCGTTAACAACATGATCCGCTCGAATCTAGAAGGTGTCGACTTTGTCGTCTGCAACACGGATTCACAGGCCCTGAGCCAATCCCTCGCCGAGCGAAAGATCCAGATGGGTCTGAGCACGACCGAAGGACTGGGCGCCGGGTCACGACCTGAAATTGGTGCCGCTGCGGCCGAAGAGACGCTGGAGGAAATCCAGCATCATCTCAACGGCACGCATATGGTGTTCATCGCCGCCGGTATGGGCGGTGGTACGGGCACAGGCGCCGCACCGGTCATCGCCAGGGCCGCCCGCGAACAGGGCATCCTGACTGTTGGCGTGGTCACCAAACCGTTCCAGTTCGAAGGCAACCGGCGGATGAAGATCGCCGAGTCCGGTATCGAAGAACTGCAGCAGTTCGTCGATACGCTGATCATCATTCCGAACCAGAACCTGTTCCGCATCGCCAACGAAAAGACGACCTTCGCCGATGCGTTCAACATGGCGGATGACGTTTTGCATTCGGGCGTACGTGGTGTCACCGACCTGATGGTCATGCCGGGTCTCATCAACCTCGACTTCGCGGATATCCGCACGGTCATGAGCGAGATGGGCAAGGCAATGATGGGCACAGGCGAAGCGGATGGCGACAAGCGCGCCATTGAAGCCGCCGAACGGGCCATTTCAAACCCGTTGCTGGACGATGTAACGATGAAGGGCGCCCGTGGCGTTCTGATTAACATCACCGGCGGGGCTGACATGACCCTGTTCGAGGTCGATGAAGCCGCGAACCGTATCCGCGATGAAGTCGATCCCGACGCCAATATCATCTTTGGCTCGACCTTCGACAATTCGATCGAAGGGCTGATCAGGGTTTCTGTCGTCGCCACCGGTATCGAAGCGATGGAAAACACCGAACACCGGCCGCTGCCGGTGGGTCTCACGCGCGCTGTTGCGGCACACGTCAAGGTCGAAGCCCCCGCCAGGGCCCCGGCGGAACCGGAACAGATCGTCGAAGTCGTCGCCGAACCGGTCACGGAAATCGAGCCGGTTGCAGATCCGGAAGCCCCGATGCAGCAGGAAGCGGAAACGATCCAGCCCATTGCGGCCGTGCCCGTGGCCGAAACTGCGCCTGAAGAGCCAAAACCCGCCGTATCGGACAGGCAGGCCTTCATACCGCCGCGCCCCATTCGTCCGGGCGATGCAACAAGCAGTCAGGACAAGGCGGAACCCTTTGCCGCTGCCGCTATGGAAAATGCCCGTAGCGAACCGCCGCAGGAACGCCGCAGGGGTCTTTCACTGTTCGAAAGAATGACCGGTAGCGGTCGCCCTCAGAAACCCAAGGCGGAAGAGCCCCGGCTGTCGAGTTCAGCGCCCAATCCCGCACCCGCGGCACCGACCGCGCCTGCATCGCGTGATATCGGCGGTCAGCCCAGTCTCAACGGGCTCGATTCGGCAAATTCCGCCGCGCCATCGGCGGCAGAAGAGGAGATGCTGGAAATACCAGCTTTCCTGCGCCGACAGGCAAACTAAAACCTCTCGAAAAAACGGCTTGATATCAGATAGTTACGTGGCCGCGCAGAATGCGCGGCTACGTAACAATCCGTAACAAAGTGTGATTTGAGATACGCGGATACCATTGTTACATCATCGTTTAGGTTAATACGTTTAAAAAACACTGTTTGATCAAGCTGGTAGAGAATAAACCGGCAATCGGTTGGATAGCGTTTCATGAGAGGGGTCTCCATAGAATGGAGGAACTTGCGAAGCTGACGGCAGCGTCCTGGCAACGAACTGTACGGAATAGCGTAAGCTGCTCCGGCATCGGCCTGCATAGTGGCACCGTTGTAACGCTGCATATCCATCCCGCCCCCATCGATAGCGGGATCCTGTTTCGTCGCACCGACCTTTCAACCGAAGTTTCCCATATACTGGCGCATTATGACTATATCGGGGCAACGAAGCTTTGCACGACCCTGGTCAATGAACATGGCGCCAGCATCGCCACGGTGGAACACCTGATGGCAGCTCTCGCCGGATGCGCAAATCGACAATGCAATCATCGACGTGGATGGCCCCGAAATACCTGTCATGGATGGCAGTGCCGAGCCCTTTGTCGCGCTGATCGAGAAATCTGGCATTGTTCAGCAGGATGCGCCGCGCCACATGATTCAGGTTCTGCACCCTGTTACAGTGCGGGATGGCGACAGTATTGCAACGCTTGAGCCCTATAACGGCTTTTCCATCGTCCTTGATATCGAATTCGGTAGTGCGGCGATCGGACACCAGGGTATCGACCTCGAAATGACCGATACCGCCGTTCAAGGACGGATATTTGCCGGGCCCGGACCCTTCGGGTTTCTGCATGAAGTTCAGGCCATGGTCAAAGCGGGCTTCGGTCGCGGCGGCTCACTCGATAACGCGATCATCGTTGACGGTGACCGTGTGATGAATGAAGGCGGTTTGCGCTACAAGGATGAATTTGTCCGGCACAAGGTGCTGGATTGCGTTGGCGACATGTACCTGGCCGGCGGCCCGCTGCTTGGCCGGTTCCGGGGCGTAAAGTCCGGCCATGCAATGCATCATCTGCTGCTGCAGGCACTTTTTGATCAGGATGCCGCGTGGACCACGGTTTCGATGGACCGCCGGGGCGGCACAAGCGCCCCTTCGTGGGACAATCGCGCGGTCGCCGCAAGCGCCTGAACCCAATATTAACACTGACGGTTCCTGTGGGAAATTCCCGCAGCCAGTGATATATTGTTGGTTATGAGCCATTCTATATATGCTGGGATTAAGCCCCTGATGATGTTCCTGCGGCGGATAGTTATCCTGTCGGCCTGTATTCTTGTCGGCGCCTGTGCGACGGAAGAAGAGGTCTATGTCGAGCAGTCGGTTGAACGACTGTACAATCTGGGCGTCGATGCCCTGCAGGGTGAAAGTTACAAGGATGCGATCGCTTCCTTTGACGAGGTTGAAAGACAGCACCCCTATTCCGTCTGGGCGACCAAGGCACAATTGATGTCCGCCTATGCATCCTATAAGCGGGATGATTACGATGAAGCCATTGTCGGTATCGAACGGTTTATTGAATTGCATCCCGGCAGCCAGGATGCGGCTTATGCCTATTATCTGAAGTCTCTTTGTTACTACGAACAGATTTCCGACGTCGGCCGGGACCAGAAGATGACGGAACTGTCTCTTGCCGCTCTGGGCGATGTGGTTCGCCGTTATCCCGAAAGCAAATATGGCCGCGATGCCCGTGCGAAACTGGATCTCGTGCATGACCATCTTGCCGGCAAGGAAATGGCTGTCGGGCGCTACTATCAGGAGCGGGGCGACTTCCTTGCGTCGATCAACCGCTACCGGGTCGTCCTGCGCGACTACCAGACGACGACGCATGTCCCGGAAGCCCTGCTGCGCCTGACCGAAAATTATCTGGCACTTGGTATTACCGACGAGGCCCAGATGGCGGCTGCGGTACTGGGGCATAATTTTCCCGGCAGTGACTGGTACGAAGACAGTTATGCACTGCTCGAAAAAGGCAACCTGCAACCAGCAGTTAAGGAAGGATCCTGGCTCAGTTGGATGTGGGACTGGACGAACTAAACCGTCAATGTTGACGACCCTCAGCATTCGCAATGTCGTTCTGATCGAGAAACTCGATCTGACCTTCAATAAGGGCCTGTGTGTTTTTACCGGTGAAACCGGTGCCGGGAAATCGATCCTGCTGGATGCGCTTGGCCTCGCAATCGGCGAACGCGCCGATACCAGCATGCTGCGTCAGGACGGTGGCGAAGCCGTCGTAACCGCCAGTTTCGAGATATCCCCCGGGCACCCCGCACTGGTCCTGCTGCAGGAGCGCGGCATTGAAGCGGAAGACACAATCATCCTGCGCCGCACCCTGAACGCATCGGGGCGAACCCGTGCATTCGTCAATGATCAGGCGACAAGCGCCGGGTTCCTGAAGCAGATCGGCGAATTGCTGATCGAGGTTCAGGGGCAGTTCGCACAACAGGGGTTGCTCGACCAAGCAACCCATCTGCCTTTGCTGGACCAATTCGGCCAGCTTGCCGATCAGGCCCGTGCGGTTGCAGATTCCTGCCGTACCTGGCGTGAGGCCCTCACGGCACTGGAAAAAGCGAAAGCCGAATCCGAGCAGGCCCGCCAGGATGAAGATTACCTGCGCCATGCACTGGAAGAACTCGATGACTTCGACCCGCAACCGGACGAGGATTCAGAGCTCAGCAGCGAGCGCCGGCGCCTCATGCAAGCCAGCCAGCTGGTCGATGCCGTCAAAGCCGCGAAATCGGACATGCGGCCCCGCACACCGGTAACGGATTCCCTGCGCAATGCGCTTCGCCGACTGGAGCGAGCGGCTGAATCCGCAGATGGCCAGTTCGACGAGGCTGTCGCCGCCCTTGATCGGGCGCTGGATGAAGTCGAAGCGGCATCGGATGTGCTGGACGCCGCTGCCCTGTCCATCGAAATTGACGATTCACGGCTGAACATGGCTGAGGAACGCCTGTTTGCCTTGCGCGAACTCGCCCGCAAGCATCGGGTGGATACAAGTGCGCTACCTGCCTTGCGCCAACAGATGCGGGACCGTCTCGCCCTGATTGACAATCAGACAGAAGCCGTTGCGGCCCTGATGGAAACCGTCGCCAAAACGCGTGAAACATACCTGACACTGGCGGAAAAACTCAGCAAGGCGCGGGCAAAAACCGCGACCGGCCTGGACGCCGCTGTACAGGCCGAACTGACGCCCCTGAAACTGGAACGGGCGATTTTCACCACGCAACTGGATCGTCTGCCGGAGGCAAACTGGAACGAGGGCGGCGTCGACCGGGCCAGCTTCACCGTTGCCACCAACCCCGGCGAACCCGGTGGCCCGATCAGTCGCGTCGCATCAGGCGGCGAACTGTCCCGCTTCATGCTGGCAATCAAGGTCGTCCTTGCGACAATGGGCACGCAGCCATCCCTGGTATTCGACGAAGTCGACAGCGGTATTGGCGGCGCCACGGCACATGCGGTCGGAGAGCGCCTGCGACGGCTGGCCGATCACTTGCAGGTCCTCGTCGTCACCCATTCCCCCCAGGTTGCCGCCCGAGGCGCAGATCATCTGCGCGTCCATAAAGCGGCCTCTGGAGACAGGGTCGTCACCGGCGTTCAACGCCTTTCCGATGATGATCGTCATGAAGAACTGGCCCGCATGCTGTCCGGTGCGTCCGTAACCGACGAAGCCCGTGCGGCGGCAAAACGCCTGATGGATGGCAACGTATCGTGACCGACCAAAACCTTGTTCCCATTGCCGAATTGACTCCTGAATCTGCAGCAGCAGAACTGCAACGCCTGTCTGCGGAAATCGCGAAGCATGACCAACTCTATCACCAGCAGGATGCACCGGAAGTTTCCGATGCCGCATACGACGCATTGCGTCAGCGGAACGACGCCATAGAACAACGTTTCCCCGACCTGGTTCGCACCGACAGCCCCAGCATCAAGGTTGGGGCGGCGCCCGCATCCGGCTTCGCCAAGGTTACCCATGCCCAGCCGATGCTTTCGCTGGCCAACGCATTCGACCGGGACGATGTGAATGAATTCGCCGCCCGTATCCGCCGTTTTCTCAACCTGCCCGAAACAGAAACCCTGGAATTGGTCGCGGAGCCGAAGATCGACGGGTTGTCCGCCTCGCTTCGATACGAGAACCGAAAGCTCGTCACGGGCGCAACCCGTGGCGACGGTGCCGTCGGAGAGGATATCACCGCCAACCTGCGCACCGTTGCCGACATCCCCCAAACACTTCCCGACGATGCCCCGGACGTATTCGAAGTGCGCGGTGAAGTCTATATGCGGCGCGACGAATTTTTTGCCCTGAACCAAAGACAGGAAGAAGCCGGCAACAAGGTGTTCGCCAATCCGCGTAATGCGGCAGCCGGCAGCCTGCGGCAACTTGATTCCAGGATTACTGCCAGCCGGCCCCTGCATTTTTTCGCATACTCCACCGGGGAGACCAGCGCGCCGGTCGCGCAATCCCACTGGGATTTTCTAGCCCGGCTGAAAGACTGGGGATTTACCGTCAATCCATTGTCCCGGCGCTGCGCCGATGCAGATGCCGCCCTGGCACTCTATGAAGAAGTCGCCACCGCGCGCGCCGGACTGCCCTATGATATTGACGGGATCGTCTACAAGGTTAACCGGCTGGACTGGCAATCTCGACTTGGCATGGTCAGTCGTGCCCCCCGCTGGGCCATCGCCCACAAATTCGCCGCCGAGCAGGCGCAAACGCTGTTACACCGGATTTCAATCCAGGTCGGCCGCACAGGGGCACTGACCCCGGTGGCAGAACTGGAACCCATCACGGTGGGCGGCGTCGTCGTCAGCCGCGCGACCCTGCACAATGCGGACGAAATCGCACGCAAGGATATCCGCCAGGGTGATACTGTCATTATCCAGCGTGCGGGCGATGTCATTCCGCAGGTCGTCTCGGTCGTCATAGACAAGCGGCCGGCGGGCTCGCAACCTTATGAATTTCCAACCCATTGCCCGGAATGCGGCAGTATCGTCGCGCAGGAGGAAGACGAGGTCGTCCGTCGCTGCACCGGTGGCCTGGTCTGCCCCGCACAATCGCTGGAGAAGCTGAAACATTTCGTCAGCCGCAACGCATTTGATATCGAAGGCCTGGGCAGCAAAAGTATCGAGGCTTTCAGCACCGATGGCCTGATCGTGACACCCGCCGATATATTTCGGCTGAAGGACCGGCAGACGGAATTCGCCGAACGGGAAGGCTGGGGCGAACAATCCCTGAGGAATCTGCTCGCTTCCATCGAAGCACGCCGGACAATCTCCCTCGACCGGTTCATTTTCGCGCTCGGCGTGCGGCAGGTGGGGCAAGCCAATGCAAGACTGCTGGCGCGAAACTATGGGACCTTCGATGCCTTCCGGGCCGCGATGATCGCCGCACGGGACACCGAGTCCGAAGCCTATGCGACCCTGATCGGGATCGATGGCGTCGGGCCGTCGGTCGCCACCGATCTGATTGCGTTCTTTGCGGAGCAGCATAATGAAACGGTGCTGGATGACCTTGCCGATCAATTGACGATCGAAGATTTCGTTCAGGCGGAATCCGATTCACCAATCGCCGGAAAGACCGTCGTCTTTACCGGGACACTGGAGCGAATGACCCGCAACGAGGCCAAGGCGCGCGCGGAATCAATGGGGGCAAAAGTGTCCGGCTCCGTCTCCGCCAAAACCGACTATGTGGTCGCGGGCCCCGGTGCCGGGTCAAAAGCGAAGAAAGCCGCCGAACTGAACGTCGCGCTGCTGAGCGAAGACGAATGGTTGAGTATGACAGGCGGGCCGCCACAGTGACGGAGCAGACCGTCACCATCGAAAATGTCCGCGATGCGGCCCGGCGTATCAGTGGCCATGTCCGGCACACCCCAGTTATCGAAGCCGTCGCGCCTATGGAAGCCATGCCATGCGAACGGCTGGACCTGAAGCTGGAATGCCTGCAGGTAACCGGATCGTTCAAGCCACGCGGCGCCATATCCCGCCTTTCCCTTCTGGCAGATGACGATCGGCAATCAGGCCTGGTAACCGCTTCGGGTGGCAACCATGGGCTGGCCGTCGCTTATGCGGGCTGGTCGGCCGGTATACCGGCTACCGTCTATGTGCCGCGCAGCACACCCCAATCAAAGATCGCACGGATCGAGGCCTGGAAAGCACAGGTGCTTGTGGAAGGCGACGTCTGGGACGACGCCAACGCCGCGGCACAGGATGCTGCCCGCAAATCCGGTGCTGCCTATATTCACCCGTTTGCCGATAGCGCGGTCATCGCCGGTCAGGGTACCATCGGGGTGGAAATACTGGATCAGACACCGGATATCGATACGGTCATTGTCGCCATTGGCGGCGGTGGATTGATCGCTGGTGTCGCGGCCACCATCAAGGCCTTGCGTCCCGACATCCGCGTCATCGGCGTCGAACCGGAAGGTGCCCCGACACATTTTGAAAGCCGCCGGGCAGGCAAATTAGTTACGCTTGGCGAAATCACAACGGTCGCCGGCACGCTGGCGCCACGCCGCAGCGAAGCGATCAATTTCGACATCATTTCTCAATTTGTTGACGATATTGTCCTGGTGAACGATGACGAGATGCGTACGGCGGCGCGTTGGCTGTGGTTTGAAATGGCAATCGCCGCCGAACTGAGCGGCGCTGCGGCACTGGCGGCGCTTCGTGGCGGCAAAATTCAGGGCCGCCATGTCTGCGCCCTGGTGTGCGGCGCCGGCACAGACGGTCAGTGATAAGGGAGAAAAGCTGTATGTTCACATCCAGGGTTACGGTCGGAATTGCGTTGCTTGTCATGGGTATCCTGGGCGCCCCGCAAGCAATGGCACAGTCCAGTACCAGCATCCTGCGCTATGACGACAAGGGACGGGTTATCAGCCGGGAAGAGACAAAACCGGTTCCCGCGCCAGCCGCAAAGACACCACAATCGAAGCCCCGGCCCCCCGGGACGGTTCGAGAAGAGCCAACGTCGCCCGACAAGGACGATGCGGATGCCTATGAACCGGGTGAAGTCGTCGTTGTCGACCCGCCGCCGGGATTCATGCGCGCCATGCGTCAGGAAGGGTTCGCGCTGATAGAGCGCATTGAACTTGAAGCGCTGCAAATGACTGTCATGCGGTTGCGTACCCCACCGGGGGTCACCGTGCCACAAGCGCTGGAGTCAATTCACGCCCGCTATCCGACTGTCGTGTCCGGTGCCAATCACCTGTTTCGTCCCGGCGCAGGCGCTGTCGACCAGGAGGGCAATTACGGCCGCCAGACCTTTGGCTGGGGTGACGTGGCGGAAACATGTGGTGCGGGCCTTCGCATTGGTATGATCGACACGCTCGCGGACCTGAAGCATCCAGCCCTTCGCGGTAAGAATATCGCCCGCCGCTCCTTCCTTCCCAAGAAAACGCGGGCGGGCAAGGCCGATCACGGTACCGGCGTGGCCGCCATTCTGGTCGGAAGCGACGGTGGTGGCCAGTGGAACGGGTTGCTGCCCGGCGCGGCGCTTTATGCCGCCAATATTTTTTCCGCGACTCGAGATGGCGGCATCAAAGCCAGCCTGGGATCGATGATGAAGGCGCTGGACTGGTTGGCCACCAAGAAGGTGCAATTGATCAACATCAGCCTGGCCGGATCGGAAAACAAGGTCCTCTCGCTGCTTATGGAGCGGACATCGGCCAAGGGAATCGTTGTCGTTGCTGCTGCGGGCAATGGCGGCGCCAAAGCCAAACCCGCCTTCCCGGCAGCGCATCCCAAGGTGCTGGCCGTTACCGCGATCGACCAGAAACTGGCCCCGTACAGCCACGCCAACCAGGGTAATTATATCGATTTCGCGGCCCCCGGAGTCGCCCTCTGGACGGCAATAAATGGCGGCGGCGGCTTGCAAAGCGGCACATCTTTTGCCGCACCATTCATCTCCGCGGCGGTCGCCCTAAAAATTTCCGGTGGCGCCAGTCCCGATGCAGCCTCGCTGCGGCGCGTATTGCGGCAGATCGCAAAGGATCTGGGAACCCCCGGTCGTGATGCTGTTTTCGGCTGGGGACTGGTCCGGGTGCGACCCGACTGCTGAAGACGCAGGGCCGTTCAATGGCAACGTGATCCGGACGGTCGTACCCTGATCAACATCGCTTTCAATTTTAAGACTGCCACGGTGCAGGACAACCAGCGCATCCACGATAGCTAGACCAAGCCCCGTCCCTTCCTTGGCCTTCAACGGGCTTTGCGAGCCCCGCTCAAAAGGTCGGGTAATATCGGGCAGAATATCCGCCGGAATACCAATACCGTTATCCGATATCGATAATTGCACCTTGTCCGACACCAACGACACGTCGATTTCGATACAGCCGCCGGACGGCGTGAACTTTACCGCATTGCCCAGAAGATTGATGAGTATCTGCTTTATCGCGCGGCGGTCGGCAACGAATTCCGGCAGACCGTCAGGCAGGTTCGAATGCAATGAAATACCGGCATCCATCGCCTGGGCCCAAACAACCTGAAGCGATTCATCAATCACCTCACGGAAGTTCAGCCGTGACCAGTTCAGGGTATGCTCACCAGCCTCAATCGTCGACACATCAAGTATATCACTAACAATTTCCAGCAGATGTTCCGCACTTTTGCGGATACCGTGAATGTATTCGGCATAGCGCTTGTCACCCAGCGGGCCAAAAAACTCCGTGTCCATCAACTCCGAAAAACCGAGTATCGCGTTTAGCGGCGTTCTAATTTCATGGCTCATCGTCGCCAGAAAATTGGACTTTGCCTGGTTGGCGCTTTCCGCCCGGTATCGTTCGTGCAGCAATTCCTCTTCGATTTTCTTCAGCTCGGTAATGTCCTGAATGATCCCGAACATATGGGAAATTGAACCGTCCGTTTTGTAATAAGGCCTACCCTGACCGCGAATGATGCGGGTTTCCCCATCCGACCGCAGCACACGATACAGGAAGTCATACGGCTTGTTCTCTGCAATAGAGACCTTCCGACGTTCCAGTATTTCCGCCCGGTCGTCGGGATGCATAATGCCAAAAACCTGATCAATGTGCCGCAAACCATGTTCCGGCGGGAGCCCAAGGATCTCACACAGCATGTCGGAACCTTGAACTTCAAATGTTTGCATATCGATGCGCCAATGCCCGACACGCCCGATACGTTGCGCTTCATGAAGCTGTTTTTCTCTATCACGTAATGCGTTTTCCGCCTGCACCCGCTCGGAAATATCCTTCACCGTGCCGATTGTCACCGGGCTACCATTTTTCAACCGCGACAGACGAATATTGAGCAGCACGTGAATTTCCGTCACGCCGTTCCGGTTCAGGTATTTGGCTTGATACGCGTTCGGTACTTTTTCGCCACGCAATCTCATTGCCGAAATTTCACGTGCCATATCCCGGTATTCCGGCGCAACCACATCCAGGATCGGCCGGCCCGTCAGTTCGGCAACGGTGTAGCCCAGCATATCCGCGAGCGCCTGGTTGACGAAAATAAACCGGGACTGCTCGACCATGTACAGACCATCCTGCATCTGTTCAAGCAGCAGACGATGCAGCTCATCACGATCACCGAGAATATCCCCGATATCCTGACGATCCATCACTTCAGGAATACTCATCGTACCGCCACCATGCGGCAGAAAGGGAATACAGCGGAATGGGTAACAAAACGGAGCATGCGGGTCAGCTCATTCGATAATGATACGCGGAAACGCTTTATGCGACTTCCAACACCATACCCTGATACTACTTAATGTAGCGTTAATGCCTTGTTCACCATGAAAAATATTAGTGAATCAGGTAAGTAGCGCATTCCACTACCCTGATAACGGCCGAGTCGCAGCCATCAGCCATTCTTTCGCATGACCGTCGAGTTCCGGGCCCAGCATTTCGCAAACCCGCATATGATAGGCATCCAGCCAGGCAATTTCCGGCGGCGTCAAAAGACCCGCATCGACCAGGTTCAAATCGATGGGCGCAAGGGTAAGGGTTTCGAATTCGAGCATGCTGCGTTCCGCATCGGCAAGCGCCGCACAGGGAATAACCGTCACCAGGTTTTCGATACGAATGCCGTATTCGCCTGTTTTGTAATATCCGGGCTCATTGGAAACGATCATGCCCGGCTGCAGGGCTACGCTGCTTGGCGCCTTTGAAATTCGGTGCGGCCCTTCATGGACGCTGAGATAACTGCCGACCCCGTGTCCCGTACCATGATCAAAATCCAGTCCGGCATCCCACAAATGCTGCCGCGCCAGTAGGTCAAGCTGGGCGCCGGTCGTTCCCATCGGGAACCGCGCCCGTGCGATACCGATATGTCCTTTCAGCACCCGCGTGAACCTATCCCGCATTTCGGCGGTTGGCTCGCCGACGGCAATTGTGCGGGTGACGTCGGTGGTCCCGTCCAGGTATTGCGCGCCTGAATCGACCAGAAACAGCTCGCCACGCTGCATGACCCGGTCACTTCCCGGCGTGACCCGGTAATGCACAATTGCGCCATTGGCGCCGGACCCCGAAATTGTGTCAAAGCTGAGGTCACGGATCAGCGCATCGCCAAATCGGCATTCGGCCAACCTGTCCGCTGCCGCCATTTCTGACAATGTCCCGGTTGGCGCCTTTTCCGCGAACCAGGCCAGGAACTGCGTCAACGCTGCGCCATCGCGCTCATGCGCCGCGCGGCTTCCCGCAATCTCAACCGGATTCTTGCATGCCTTGGGCAGGGCGCAGGGATCATCACCGCGCGATATCACCGCGCCGCCATCATGTAACTGATCGAAAACAAATCCCGCAGCGCTGCCGGGATCGACCCGGACAGAACGTCCCTTCATACCTGCCAGTGACGCCGGAAATTCGGCAACATCGCTAACGGAAACACCATTACCAAGATGCGCACCCAGCCCCGGCGCCAGCTTGCGGGTATCCGCGAACAAATCAACCGCACCATCGCCATGCAGAATGGCAAACGACAATGGCATCGGCGCCCTTGGCACGTCGCCACCACGGATATTCAGCAGCCAAGCAATCGAATCCGGTGCCGTCAGCACGGCCGCGTCGCAGCCGGCCGATGTCAGTGAGGCGGCAATTTCCTGGCGTTTCTCGGAAGAAGCCTTTCCGGCATATACATCCTCATGAACAACAATAGGCGCGATCGGTGGCGCCGGCTGATCAGGCCAAACCGCATCAACCGGATTGTCGGGCACCGCCTGCAATACACCCCCCGCCTTTTCGGTTGCGCGGCGAAACGCGTTCAGCGCCGATTCAGCGTGCAGCCAGGAATCGTAACCAAGCGTCGCGCCCTTCGGTAAATTGCTGGCAATCCACGCTGCCGGCGGCGTATCCGCGAGCGGTACAGGCTCGATGATGCCCGTGTCCACTTCATTGCCGACCTGCAATGTATACCGCCCATCAATGAATATCGCGGCCCTGTCGCGCAGGACGATAGCCAGGCCAGCCGATCCGGAAAAGCCGGTCAGCCAACGCAGTCGTTCATCATGCGGTGGCACATACTCTCCCTGATGCGCATCGGTCCGCGGCACAATGAAACCATCCAGCCCGCGCCGGACCAACTCCGTTCGCAATGCCGCCAACCGCTCCGCAGGGGCCGGTCCCTCGACCGGGCCGCCATCGCCGGCCACTGTCGCTTTCAGCGCCATCAACTGGGACCGCAAAGCCGCGTCGGCGCTGGGTGCAATCAGGTCGACCCACCCGTCCGGCCGCCACCCCGTCGGCGCCCCCGCGACCCCGGCGACAAGTGAACGCACAGCCTCGAAACTCATCGACACGCCGGCCGCGGACAGGCGCTCAGCCAATGCCGAATCACCCTCATAACTCACTGTCGTTTGCATCGTCATCCCAGCGTCCCTCTCCATTAAAACGGGCACCTTGCGGTTTGGAACAGCCACCCGAACTGGGGTAACGGCCCGTTAATGCCGCCATGCAAAAAATTCATTGCTGCAATGCAATATTTTTTACTGACATTCGAATTTTATTAGCGTACATATCAATCAAGAGAACGGCCAATGAAACATCAAGACCTTGATAAAGAAAGGGAATAACAATGGCCACGATGACATATACAGACCGGCACGTTTCCGGTGCGAACGAATTTTTCACCGGTATCCTGCGCAAAGCAGTTGATATCCTCACGAATATTGCCGAACGCCGCATCTTGCGCGACCTGTCCACTCTGGATGCACAGACGCTGAATGATCTGGGATTGCGGCGCGAACAGCTCTCCGCCAACGAGGGTGCGACATACGAAATTCTTGCGCATCGCGAAATCGGTGATTCCGGCTACAGGATCGCCCGCAAGTAATCGAACCGGTCCGGTACTATCCTCCCCCCTGGTACCGGACCCTGCGCCGCCTGTCGACGCTCATCGCGTGACAACAAGCGGAGCTGACCGTCAATACTTTTCGCCGGACCAGGCGTAATTCATGACGACGGCAGGCGGCGCGCTTCTTCTCAAAATTTATAAGCTGATTTTGTTGTCGCCCTGGAAACAGGGCGCTGCGGCACTTTACGTGGTTAACAGGGCTTATCTATGTTGCTATGCACAATTCGCATCGCTGCAATGCAATATTTCCACTGGAAAATCCGCCAAAAGCATTTAAGTATTATTCAAAGACAGAGGCCAGAAAACATTTAAGCCGTTGTTTAGAAAGGACTACTGATCATGGCGAATATCACGATCAACGAAACACAGCCGCATTCTGTCGACAACATCCTGTCCAGAACTCTCAAGCTCATCAGCACCTTTTTTGCCGGTGCACCGGTACGCAAATCGGTCGATGTGTCTGCAATGAACGCCCACACGCTCTCCGATATCGGCATCCGTCGCGAGCAATTGGCACCGAATTTCAGCAGGTTCAGTGACGACGACCAGAAGTTTTACTGGACGTCCTGACTGCGAACAGCCCGGCACTATCCTCCCCCCTAGTGCCGGGCTGTACATATTCCGCGGCGTCTATCGCGAGACGATAAGCGTATGCCAGCCGTCAATGGGGATCCGCCGAACCAGGCGCATACCCTGGCGGCGAAAAGCGGCAAAGACTTCCTTTTCCTGATGCGACAGCAGACCTGACAGGATACAGACGCCCCCCGGCGCAAGGTGCCGGCGAATGGCGTAGGACAGGCCGACGAGCGGCCGCGCCAGTATATTGGCGATAATCAGATCATAGGGCGCATTATTGCGCAGTTGCGGTGCAGCAAAACCATTGCTGCGTACCGTCTGAACCAGTCCGGAGAGGCGGTTTAGCCGGGCATTTTCCCGCGCAACCACAACAGATTGCGGATCGATATCCGCCGCCGTCACCTGTACGCGCCAGGTTTTGGCCGCCGCCATCGACAAAATGCCGGACCCGCAGCCAAGGTCCAGCGGATTTACAAAGCGGCGCGCGCGCGCCAGCCCATCCATCGCCAACAGGCAGCCCTTTGTCGTTGCATGCTCCCCCGTCCCGAAGGCGGCACCGGCATCGACCATGATCGGATAGGAACCGTAAGGCACAGGCCCGTCGAAATGCGACGGGTGGATAAAATAACGCCCCGCGCGAAGCGGCTGAAAGGAACGCTGCGTTTCCGCAACCCAGTCGGTAACCGGCAAGGGCAGACATATGACATCGGGCTCAACGATACCGGCGCGGGATGCCGCAATTGCCACTGCTGCGGTCAGCGCCTCCTGTGTCGGTGGCACCAGCGTATAGCCTTCAACCCGCCACAGCACATGCTCCTCTACTTCGAAGGAAACCAGCGCTGTACAGAAAGGTTCGAACGCCTGCACGAAGAATTCCGACGCATGCGGCGGCACGAAAACCTCGACTTTCCAACCATCGGCTGTCGGAAGCATGTTACGGCCGGGATACAAAAGCGGCGACGACGCGTTTTTCGCCCGCCTTGTCGAAAGCTATCGTCAGTTTATCGCCGTCCACTTCCCGAATTCTCCCCATGCCAAATTTCTGGTGGAAGCAGCGTTCACCAACCGAAAAACTGCTGTCATCACCCGCGACCGTATAGGCGGTTGATTCAATTAATTTCGCGCCCTTGCCGCGCTCCTGATAGCGTTTCCAACCGGGGCCGCCCTCGGTCGATGTATTCCGCAGGCCACCAAACCCGAACCCACTGCCCGAATCCGATAATCCGTCGCCGCGCGTGCCGCCATACAGGCCCGACTCCGTCGCAACCTCGACGCATTCGGGCGGCAATTCGTCGATGAAACGGGACGGAATGGCGCTGCGCCACTGGTTGTAGACCCGGCGGCTGGCCGCATGCGTAATACGTACCCGCTTGCGCGCCCGCGTTATGCCGACATAGGCCAGGCGGCGCTCCTCCTCCAGTCCCGCAGCACCGCTTTCATCGATGGCGCGCTGATGGGGAAACAATTCTTCTTCCCAGCCAGGCAGGAATACGGTTTCAAACTCCAGCCCCTTGGCGCTGTGCAGGGTCATCAGGTTGACCATGTCCTCGCCGGCGGATTCGGTATTTTCCATCACCAGGCTGACATGCTCCAGGAAGCCTTCGAGATTCTCGAAATCCTCCATCGCCGGCAGCAGTTCCTTCAGGTTTTCCAGCTTGCCCGGCGCTTCCGGTTTTTTGCTGGTCATCCACATTTCGGTATAGCCGGATTCATCCAGCACCGTTGCCGCCAGTTCAGCATGCGGAATGCCATCCGACATCTGCCGCCACCGGCGAAAATCTTCCAGGATCGCCGACAGCTTCTTTTTCGCCGCCGGGCGCAACTCATCGGTTTCGACCAGCCGCAACCCCGCCGTAAACAGCGAGCATCCCTCGATCCGGGCCAAGCCATGCATCGCCTGCAGCGTTGTTTTACCAACCCCGCGCGCGGGCTTGTTGATAATGCGCTCCAGCGCCAGGTCGTCGTCTGGCTGGTGGATCAGCCGCAGATAGGCGAGCGAGTCGCGGATTTCCTCGCGTTCATAAAACCGGGCACCGCCGATCACCCGATAGGGGATCGCGAGCGTCATGAGACGGTCTTCAAACTCCCGGGTCTGAAACCCGGCCCGGACCAGAATGGCGATCTGATCGAGCTGATGCTTTTTGCGGTGCAGTGTTTCGATTTCCTCGCCCGCATAGCGGGCTTCTTCTTCGCCATCCCAGACACCGCGGACGATGATTTTTTCGCCGTCTCCCATCTCGGTCCACAACGTCTTGCCGAGCCGGCCTTCGTTATGCGCAATCAACCCCGATGCGGCAGCCAGAATATGGGGCGTCGAACGGTAATTGCGTTCCAGCCGCACGACCTTCGCGCCCGGAAAGTCCTCCTCGAAGCGCAGAATATTGCCGACTTCCGCCCCACGCCAACCGTAGATCGACTGGTCATCATCACCGACACAGCAAATATTCCGATGCCCCTGTGCCAGCAGGCGCAGCCACAGATACTGGGCCACATTCGCATCCTGATATTCATCCACCAGGATATAGCGGAACAGCCGCTGGTAATCGGCGACAACATCGGGGTTATTCGTGAACAAAGTCAGGCAGTGCAGCAGCAGGTCACCGAAATCAGCGGCATTCAGCACGAGCAGCCGTTCCTGATAATCCTTGTAGAGCTTGATGGCACGGCCGTTGGCGAATTCCCCGGAATCGCCGGCAGGAACCTTGTCCGGGGTCAGGCCGCGATCCTTCCAGCGCTGGATAATTCCCGACAGCACCCGCGCGGGCCAGCGTTTCTCGTCGATGTTCTCCGCTTCCATGAGCTGCTTCAGCAGCCGGATCTGGTCGTCCATGTCGAGAATCGTGAAATTCGACTTGAGCCCGATCAATTCCGCATGGCGCCGCAGAATACGCACGCCCAGCGCATGAAACGTCCCCAACCACATGCCCTCGGTCGCGGGACCGACAAGGCTCCCGACACGTTCGCGCATTTCATGGGCCGCACGATTGGTGAATGTAACCGCCAGTATCTGATAGGGCCGGGCGCGGTTCGTATACATGATCTGCGCCAGACGCGTGGTCAGTACCCGGGTCTTGCCGGTCCCCGCACCGGCGAGCACCAGCACCGGTCCGTCCATCGCCTCAACTGCCTCGCGCTGCGACTCGTTCAGCGACTCGACCCAGGGCGGCGTCCGCTGGACGACGGCGGGCGCCGGCTCCTCGAAATCGAGCGGGTCGCTGGCAAAGGGATCGGTCATTGGATCAAAGATCTCGTCGGGAGTGAAAGCTGTACTACTAGATATAAGGCACAATACCCCGACGGAAAACACGGAAAGCCGTCCCACTGCCGCATCACATGGGATATCACCGGTTTCAGCCGATGTCTGCGACCCCGCCGCAGCGAACCGCCGCCATATAGTCGGCCAAACCAAAGGATCGGCATCCGGAACGCACCGATTCGGCGGCATTGCGCCAGATTTAGCGGCAACCGTCGACAGACGTCAGGCTGTCACAACCAGCGGGCAACCTCTTGTCGGGTGGGCGATTACACTGGCGGCAACGTCATAAACCGCCTCTATCGTATCGGGCCGAATGACGGCACGCGGTGTGCCTTCGGCATGAACGCGCCCTGCTTTCAGCATGCAGATACGGTCGGCGTACATGGCCGCAAGGTTCAGGTCGTGCAGGATCGCGACGACCCCCGCGCCGTTTTCCGCCAGCCGACGCGCAATTTCCAGCGTCGCATGCTGATGGGCCAGGTCAAGACTTGCCGTCGGCTCGTCAAGCAGCAGGTAACGTTCCTGTTTGGGGACGTCCTCCGCCGCCCATATCTGTGCCAGCGCCCGCGCCAGGTGAACCCGTTGGCGCTCACCACCGGACAACGTCGTATAGATCCGGTGTTCCAGGTGGTCGGTACCGCTTTCCCGCAATGCCGCGCGAACGATGGTAAGGTCGCGCTCCAGGCTGGAATTTCGGGCATGGGGACTGCGCCCCATCAACACCACTTCCTGTACCGGAAAGGGAAAAGAGAGGCTTGAATATTGCGGCAGCACTGCGCGAAGGCGTGCCAGGTCACCGCGCGCCCAGGATGACAGCGATGTACCGGAAAGGGTGACATTACCACGATCCGGTTTCAACGCCCCGGTCAGCACATTCATCAGCGTCGATTTTCCTGCGCCATTCGGCCCCAGAACAGCCGTGACTTCCCCCGGCATGACCAGCAGGGACACATCGTCCAGAATCCGGTTGCCGCCGATTGAAATACCGATGCCACTTGCCGCCAGCATCACCAGCCCCCGTCAACACGCCGCCGCGACAGCAGCCACAGAAAAAACGGCCCGCCGACACAGGCCGTTACGATGCCGATCGGTAATTCCGCCGGTAAAACGATGTGGCGTGACACCAGATCGGCGATCAGCACGAGTGAAGCGCCCAGCAAGGCGGAGGCCGGCAGCAAGATCACATGGTTCGGCCCAATCAGCAGCCGAATCAAATGCGGCACAACCAGCCCGACAAATCCGATGATTCCCGACACTGATACAGCAGCCCCGGTTCCCAGCGCCACCAGCAACACGGCGAAGCGCTTTTCGCGTTCAACATCATACCCAAGATGATGCGCTTCCGCTTCCCCCAGCAGCATCGCATTCAGAAAGCGGGCAAAGCCAGGCAAGAGGAAAACCGCCAAACCAACCAGCGGCGCCACGGGCAGCAGCTTTTCCCAGGTAATGCTTCCAAGGCTACCAAGCTGCCAGAAACTGAGATCCCGCAATTGCTGGTCATCACTGATGAACACCAGGAACCCCATGCCAGCGGCGGCAATGGCGTTCACAGCCACACCACAAAGCAACATCGTCGACACATCGGTTCGGCCGTCGCAATCCGCAACCCGGTACACCAGCAGCGTGCATCCCAAGCCGCCACAGAACGCCGCCAGCGGCAGCAACCAGGTCTGCGGCAGAAACGGCAGTGACGCCGCAGCGCCGCCGCCCAGGACGATTACCGCAACCGCCGCCAATGCCGCGCCCGACGAAACCCCGATCAATCCGGGATCGGCCAGCGGATTGCGGAACAACCCCTGCAATGTCGCACCACATATCGCCAGCCCGGCCCCGACCAGGATTCCAAGGCAGACCCGGGGCAGACGAATTCCAATCAGTACCGATTGTTCGCGCGCCGTGAATCCCCAGGGCAACTCCAGCCCGATCAGATCCCCCAGTATGGCGAAGAACGCACCAGGCGATATCGAGACCGCGCCCTTGCCGACGGACAGCAGGATCGCAAACAGCAGGAACCCGGACAGCGACACCATCCACACCGTATTGCGGTACGGCCGCAGCGTCCCGCGGGGAATGGCGGTGACACTCATCCGTCAGTCCGCCAGTTTCAGTTCCGGATGCAGCGCTTCCGCCAACCCCTGTACGGCTTGCGGCAGGCGCAGACTGAAGCCCAGCAACAACAACCCATCCATCGCAACAACGCGCCGCTCCGCGCCCGCCGGAGTCGCGGCGATTTCCGGAATTTGCAGCAGCACGTCCTGACCGCCAAGCAACCGCAGCGAGCGATGTGTCACCACGATGACATCGGGCGCCGCAGCAACCATCGCTTCGGGCGATAGCGGCTTATAGCCTTCGAAGTCGTCGACGATATTCTGCCCGCCCGCCATTTCAATGATACCGGCCGCTGCCGTATCCGTTCCGGCAACCAGCGGCGCACCGCCCTGCCCGACCGACAATACAAACATCACCCGCGGCCTATCGACCACCTTGGCAATCCGCGCGTTGAGCGCCGCCATCTCGGACCGCAGCTTCGTCGCAAGGGCCGCCCCTTTTTCCGGCACGCCCAGCACGCCGGAAACAAGGTCAATTTTCGTCATCACACCCTGTAACGACGGATCATCCGGCGCAATGACAATATTCAGTCCCGCCTCCCGCATCTGCGCCAGAATATCCGGCGGCCCGGCATCGCCACCGGCAATCATCACCGTCGGGTTCAGCGCGAGAATGGGTTCGCTGGCAAGCTGTCGCAAATAACCGACTTTCGGTTTCGACAGCACATCAGGCGGGTAATAACTGGTCGTATCGACCGCAACGATATCGTCAGCGAAGCCGAGCGCGTAGATAATTTCCGTAATCGCCCCATCGACGGATACGATCCTTTTCGCCGGCGCCCCGGTGGCCTGCGCGGCAAGCGCGCAGAACACAAGAACAAGCGAAACCCTGATCGCCGCAATCAAGCGTCGACCCCTTCCATTGATTCGGCAAGCGCCCGCCAGTCCATTCGCTCGGAAGAACCTTCGCCACGTTCACCGAACAGCCAGGCAATCTGTTGATCATCCTCGTTGTAAATTTCCAGCGACGTTACAATGCCGTCCTTTGTTGGCTTCCGCACAACCCAGGCCGAAGCAATGTGGTCTTCCCGCAAATGAAGGTTGAAGTCGGGGTCGAGGATATTGAACCACGGCCCGACATCACGCAGCGTCTTTACCGGCCCGGTATGGATCTGAACGGCGCCGGGACTGCCGACGAAAATCATGATCGGAATTTCCTGGTCGGCGGCGGCCGTTACAGCGTTTCGGAATGATTTCACGTCAACGCGCCAGGCAAGTTCGGTACCAACCAGGCGCAATGCCTGAACCCGCCCTGCACCCAGCTCACCCAGCATGGCGTGGAAGTCATGCACATCCTTCAAAGCCAGCCAGCGATCCCGCAGAACTGTGGTGTCAATTTCGGAATCAGGCCGCGCCTCCGGTTCGGGGGGAACGGGCGTGACCGACATTTCCGCTGATTGGTCCGGCGACAGAAACCGCGCCACCAGAGCGTCAAACGCTTCCACGTTGCTGTCTTCCAGCAAATGCACCTTGTGAACCGCCATGCCATCCTGATCAAAGAACTGCAGGCTGCGGCGCGGCCCGCCGGCGCCTTCTTCCACGACAGCGAAACCGAAATGCCACCGGCCCAGGAACAGCCGAAGGTCGATATCATGGTTGAGAACCAACCCCATCTTTTCGCCAAAGATTGATATCTTGCCGAACGCGCCCTTCTTTTCATGCACGACATGTTCGTTACGCGTCAGCGCCATGATACGCCCCAATTCGGGCAGCGCCTGGATCAACTCACCCCAGGGGCCCTGCAGCCGCTGCACGCTCTCGCCGCAGCGGCAACCGAGAAGTTCACCTTCACTTACCTCCAATTTCTCCGCTGCATCACGCGCACGGATTTTTGGTTCGGCGTCTCGCAGAGCAAGCCATCTTGTCTTCAGGGGTGCCTGATTTTCGCGTTCGGCCAGGGTCGTTTCGGTCATCTCTCTCTCCTCAGTTCGGTAGCAGGGTTACATCTTGATCGCGTAGCGGATCGTCGCCTTCATATTCCGGCCCGCTTCCAGGGCACCGCCCGCGGTGCGCGAATAGGCGCGGTCGAAGACGTTATCGACGCCGACCAGCACACCGAGTCCCGCCGCGGGACCACCATCCAATGCCTGCCAGCTCGCATAGACATCGTTGAGGTCATAGGCATCGCGGATCTGGGTTGCGTCGGTTGTATTGTCAAAGCGGTTGGCATGCTGGTAGCGCCAGCCCAGCCGCACTCCGACATCGGGAAGCTTGTAGGCAAAATGCATCGTGAACTTGTCCGGCTGCAGGATGCCTAAAGGGGCGCCGGTTACTTCGTTGTCACCATCCATGCGGGCAAAACCGGTCTCGAACAACAAAGCGTCGTTTTCATAACTTGCCTCGATCTCGAAACCATCCAACTGTGCCTTGGCGACATTCACACTCTGCGTCGTACCGTTACAGTTCGGCGGGAAACACGCGGGTGGCGCCGGCTGAACGACCTCGGTATCGATGAAGTTTTCACCGTCAATCCAGTAGTGCGCCCCCTTCAATTGAAAGTGGTCGCGACGGGTAATGACATCGTCGAACCGCAGGCCGGCACCTGCCTCAAAAGTCTTGGTCGACTGGGGCTGCAACCCCGTATTCGGAATGAAACTGTTGACCCCGAACCCGGGTATTACGAAATGCGTGCCACTGGGGAACAGCTCGTTCAGGTTCGGTGCCCGGAACGCATTGGCGTAGCTGGCGAACAACGACAACGGCTCAACCGGCCGAAGCTGCAACGCCAGCTTCGGCGAAACTTCATCCGAAGTGATTTCACCTGAATCACCATCAGATGTGTAGTAGTCGTAACGGATACCAGGCGTGATCGACGCCCCCATACCAGTGCCCAGAATTTCTTCGAAGTCGATCTGCCCCTGCATGAAGACACCGGCGAAGGTCGATTTCGCATTGGGAACGCCACCGCGTGCGGCGCCGTCAGTCGTGCCCTCCCCTGTATCGCGATAGCTTTCGACGCCGTAGGTCAGTGTCGTCAACGCGGTTTCGCTATGCTCAAAGCGGGTGCGATTATCGACCCGCGCACCAATCGTGTTCAGGATCCGGTCCTCGACCTGACCCGCCGGCCCGACACCCAGGCTGTCCAGCCGCGTTTCCTGCACATTGCTATCGACGTAATAGGCAATCGCGTCGAGATCGAGCCACTTGTTGGACGGGTCGTTATTCTTGTAGGCGAGGCGAAAATTGTCCGTCTGCACCTCTTTGTCGACGAGGTCGGTGCCGTTCGCCTGACCGTTATTGGGCTCCGTCGCATCATTCTGAAAACGTTGCCAGCTTGCTTCCAGCGTCTGATGTTCGGTGAGCTTTGCGGTTCCCTTCAACAGGCCGGAAATAATGTCATCATCGGCAACCAGCGATGAACCGTCGCCGAGCCGGTAATGATCCCCGGTCAACCAGGTGAGGCCGGCTACGGTTTCGAATTTCTCGGATGGCCGTGCTGCGCCGACGAAGCCGGCCGTCCATTCCTCGTTTGCATCCTGGTAGCCAACGCTGACCTCGCCGCCAAACCTGGTTCCCGGCGCCAGAAGATCGACCGCTTCGACCGTTCGCAGCTCGATCACACCGCCCGTTCCGCCACTGCCATACAAGGCGGAGCTGGAACCTTTCACGACCTCAACCCGACGCAGGAACAGGGGGTCGACGAACAGCTGACCGTCATGGCCGGAAATGAAATTCTGCCTCGCGCCATCCAGCAGCAGGATGACATCGGGGCCGGAAAACCCCCGGATACTGGGGACCTCGCCGGTCCGTCGCGGCCCGCCGAAGAAATCGACGCCGGGCACGGTACGCAGGATATCGTCCGGCGATGTCGCCTGCCGGTCCTGGATACTGCGCCGGTCGCGAACCGTCACCATGCCGGGATATTCAAATGTCTCTATCGGGTTCTTGGTCGCAGTGACTGATACCGGCGGCACATAGCGCAGGCCTTTGTCACTGCCTGACGGCGCTGCATCCTGCGCCGATGCCAAACCGGCAGCGGCTGTCATTATCATGGCCGACACGGCCACCCTGATTACTGGAATCATCGATCCACCCTCTCATCGCGTGTTTTGTCTCCGGGCTGGCTGCCGAAACCGCGATGGGGTGGGTGGCTGGCTGGGATTGTGAATTATTGGAAGCGTCCGGTTTTCCGGCGCCCCTTGGAACCTTATTTCGTCAGGATCAGTTTGCCCTTGCTTGTGCAACGCAGCAGGTAACGCTCGCCGTCATGCTCGATCACGACTTCCCGTGCTTGCGCCAGAAGGTCGGCACTGCGCAAAACCCGCAAAGGGGGCTTTTCCTGAGTCTTCATCCTGTTGTCATTTCTCAAGTCGTTTTCCGTCACGGGCTTTCCATCAGCCGTTTGTGTCAGTGCAACACGAATACGCACACCGGTGCAGACCTTGTTCATCTGTACTTTCTAAATGCTATCGATAATAAGTCGCAATTGCAACATATGTTTTGCCGTCTGCATACTAAAATACCCAAAATTAGTCGGCCCTGTACTCATCGGGGCGGAATTCGGGTTCCGGCAGGTCCAGAATTCGGGCGACATGGGCGGCGGCATCCTTACGGACGATGTCGCGGATCAGCGCGGAAATCAGCCGGGGCAAACCGAACCGAAGGCTGGAATTCTCTGACGATCCGCGCCCATGGCTGACCGTACCGGCCCAGTTGTACAGGTGAATATCCTGCAGCCAGGGTGCCGCCCCCGGCTGCTTGTCCTGCAACTGAAATTCCCGGCCAAGATACGGAAAGGCCGCAGCTCCAGGGTTTTTCTGCCCTTCCGGTGCGGGGAACCGGTCCTGCCAGCGGGCAATTTTATCCGCGAACCCGGCCAGTTCGGGCCGGGCCTCCGGTGCATTCTCAAACCCCGCGCCGACAATGACGAAATCAGCCGCATAAGCGGCCCCCGACACGGTCTTGATCCGCACCGCACCATCGATAACCTGCGCCGTATCCCATCCGGCATTCAGATGGATATGAAAATTGTCATGCCGGGTATTGCGCGCCAGCGTTTCCCGCGTCACCGCCACGGCCCGGCCGAACAGCTCCGACATGATCCGCCAGC
>CALSRA010000013.1 GCA_943788635.1 uncultured Alphaproteobacteria bacterium
GATCGGTACGGCGAAAGCACTGAAAGCCAAGCCGGATGGCTACACTTTCTCGATGAACCCGACATCGACAATGGCGAGCATCTTTACGCGGGCCATGCCCTATGACGTGAATGCGGATGTGGAGCCCGTTGCCCGCATCGCCCGGTCCTGGCTTGCCCTTGCGGTGCACCCGGATCTGCCGATCAAGAATGTAAAAGAATTTGTGGCCTACGCGAAAGCCAACCGCATCTCCTATACCTCAACCGGCGTTGGCGGCATCACGCATATCTATATGGAGCTGTTCGCACAGGCGACCGGGATTGAAATGACCCACGTGCCGTATCGCGGCAGCAGCAAGGCGCTGAACGCCCTGCTTGGCGGTCACGTTCAGGCGCAGATCGATTCCAACCTGCTGCCCCAGTTGCCGACCGGCGGCGTGCGCGGCATCGGATACGTCAATAACGAAAAATGGCCCGGCTTTACGCAACTTCCGACGCTGCACGAACAGGGTGTCGATATCCCGCATATGAGCTAGTTCGGTTTCGTGACGCGCAAGGGCGTTCCGGCAGAAGCCGTCAACGGCATGGCGGCGGCGCTGGAGAAGGCGCTGGCCCGTGACGATGTGAAGGCACGATTGCTGAAGCTGGGGCTCTATCCCGGCTATCAGGGCCCCGAAGAATTTGCCGCCCAGATCAAGAAAGATCAGGGCTCGTTCAAGGCGGTTCTGACCAAGCTTGGAGCGATCAAGGCAAAGTAAGTTGCATGTGTGCAGGGCGGGAGGGCGCAACACAATGCTCTCCCGCCGTCATGCGCGCGTCTTGCTGAGCATGCGAGGACTGTCATGATCGGTACCAGATTGATCGCCATGTCCGGGGGGCTGAGCGCATTCTTCCTCGGTTTGGCATTGTTGGTGTATGTCATTCCGAATTTCGTGCCGGAACCCAGCTATTCCATGGGCGATGCGCCCGGACCGCAGGCATTCCCGCGTGTCCTGGCCTGGGGCTTTCTTATTCTGGGCGGCATGGATGCGATTGCGGTCTGGTTGTCCTGCGAAGCGACGACCTGGCACAAACCTGAAGCCCTTGGTCGATTGGCGCTGGTTTCGGCGATCCTGCTGGCCGCGCTGCTGGCGACGCCGTATTTCGGCATGGTCCCGGTCGGTATTGCGATGATGATCACCGTGACCACCCTGGCATCCGGACAACGGCTTGCCCCCAGCCTGCTGACCGCCGTGCTGTTCGCGGGCGCTATCTATTTCATCTTCGTCGTGGTGGCAGGAATTCCGCTGCCCATGGGCGAGCTTTGGGACTGACCTGATGGATCATATCGCCCTCGTCCTGGAGCACCTTTCAAAAATAGAACTGCTCATCCTGCTGCCGCTCGCCGTCCTGGGCGGCATGGTCATTGGCGCCATCCCGGGGCTGACCTCCACCATGGCGGTGGGGGTGCTGCTGCCGTTCACCCTGTTCCTCGACCCGCTGACCGGTGTTCTGATCCTGGTGGGCATTGGCAAGGGATCGCTCTTCGGCGGCTCCATTTCCGTCATCCTGATGAATGTGCCCGGCACGCCGGCCGCGGCCTGCACCGTGATCGACGGCTATCCGCTGGCGCAAAAGGGACAGGCCGGCCGGGCGATCGAGACGGCGCTCTGGGCGTCCTTCATCGGCGACCTGATGTCGGTTGTGGCGCTTGTGCTGCTGGCCGGCTGGCTGGCGAGTTTCGGCCAGAAATTCGGCCCGAAAGAATTTTTCGCGCTCATCCTGCTGTCGCTGACCGTGATTACCGCTCTCTCGCAATCCGGCCTGTTACGCGGTATCTGCGGCGGCATGCTGGGCCTGCTGCTGGGCACGGTCGGTCTCGACCTGGTGAACGCGACGCCGCGCTTCGTCTTCGGGTCTGACAATCTGGCGGAGGGCATTCCGTTCCTGCCGCTCCTGATCGGTCTGTTCGCACTGCCGGACATCATTGAACACTATATGTCGAAGGCGCGTGATCTGAAGCCCCATGTGATCGACAAAACGCGCTATACCCGGGCGGATTTCCGCAAGACGCTGCCGACGATCCTGAAAGGCTCGGCCATCGGCATTACGATGGGGGCGATCCCGGGCATCGGTGCGACCGCCTCGACCTTCATTTCCTATGCCGAGGCGAAGCGCAGCTCACCCGACAGGGCCGAATTCGGGAAAGGCGCCCTGTCCGGCGTGGCGGCGGCGGAAAGCGCCAATTCCGGCACCAAGGCGGCGACCCTGATACCCTTGCTGGCTTTGGGCGTGCCTGGCGATGTGATCACCGCCATTCTGCTGGGCGCATTTTATTTCCACGGGCTGACACCGGGGGCCGCTGCTGTTTCAGCAAAAACCTGCCCTTTATCCATGCTCTCTATATCGCGCTGTTCGTATCGGGTTTTTGCATTCTGATCTTCGGCTATGCCCTGAAACGCTGGATGACCCTGATCGCGTCGGTCCCGCGTGACCTGCTGTATCCGCCGATTGTCTTCCTGACGATTATCGGGGCCTACGCGCTGTCGAACACGATGTTCGCGGTCTACACGATGTTTGCCTTCGGGGTGATGGGCATCCTCCTGCGGCGGGCTGCGCATCCCGGCGCCGACGGTGTTGATCGGCTTTGTCCTGTCCGAGCTGCTGGAAGACAGCCTGCGCCAGGCGCTGCTGATATCGCGGGGCGATGTCGCCGACCTGTTTCCAGAGCCCGCTGGCGCTGGGCCTGCATGCGGCCACGGTTATCGTGGTCACAACGGTTGCCTACCGCGCCATTCGCCGCTCGCGTTTCGGCAAGGTCGGATCCGCCGAAGCCCAGGAATAGCCCCGAAGCTATCAAGCCGACCGGTTGGCAGTGCGGCTGCACAAACCCGTTGCGGCCCGGGTGACGGAATGCCAAACCATCGGACCCGTCGCGCGAGAGAGACGCCTGCCCGAAGGCGCGACGGGATGGATTGATGAGGAAGGATGCAGCATGAAACTGTTCTGGGGATCGACATCGCCTTATGTGCGCAAGGTTGTGGTTGCCGCCGAGGAATGCGGCCTGACAGGCCGGATCGAGCTGGTCGAGGTGTTTCCATGGGATGCGGACACGACATACGGCGGCGTCAATCCGGTGGGCAAGGTTCCGGCCCCTAATAACCGATGGCGGCCAGACGCTCTATGACAGCCCGGTCATTGTTGAATACCTCGACACGCTGCATGACGGCCGCAAGCTTGTTCCGCCAACCGGCGACGCGCGGTTCGAGGCGATGCGAATCGCGGCCCTTGGCGACGGCATGATGGACGCGGTGATCCTGCTCTATAGCGAGTTGGAACGGCGGCCGAAGGAATTGCACTGGGATTTCTGGGACAACCGGATGCGCAACACGGTCAACCGTTCGCTCGATGCGCTGGACGGCGATGCCGGATCGTTCAATCCCGACCAGCCTGATATCGCACAGATCACGGCGGGGTGTCGGCGTCGGCTGGCTTGAGTTCCGCCAGGCAATCCTGGGGATCGACTGGCGCGCCGGGCGCCCGACCACTGGCGGCGTGGTTCGATAGATTCAACCAGCGCCCGTCCATGACCGGGTCCGTGCCAAAACCGCCCGTGCGGTAAGGCCGTCGGGGGAAGCCGGCGAAGTTCAATGCATGGATAAAAATACCTTCACTATTCCGTTAACCATCACAGCGATGCCCGAGCTGTTCATGCATGGTGGTCGGCGTTGGAGGAGCATAACGTTCGTTTGTGAAGGGCATCAGCATGATGAATTGTAAAAAGGTGGTGGCAGGATTGATTCTTGGCCTTGCCGCGACGTCATTGACGGCGACGGCGGCTTTCTCTGTCCCGCTGGACATCGTCAATCACTCGTTTGAAGACGACGCGAATACATTCAACGAGTTTTTCTTTGGCAACCCGACCGGGTGGGGACCTCATCGATACCGGTGGAATCATCGGCGGCGGGCGACCTGCAGGGTACCTTGACCGTTACCGGCGGAAATTACTTCGGCGGGACGGCACCTGACGGTGACAATGTCGCCCTCATCTTTTTAAGTGGTGACGTGGGGCACGACCGAAGTCGGCCTGGGCCAGACATTATCGTCAACCCTCACCGCCAACACCGACTACACCCTGTCGGTAGATGTTGGCAATATCAATTCCGGCGACGCCACGAATGGCACGTTCTTCGACCCTCAGCGGGTTTCCCGGCTATCGCATCGAATTGCTGGCCGGGGGCGTGCTCCTGGCAGAGGACTTTGAACTGACGGACTCCCCCATCGGCGAAGGCGAATTCGCGCTGCGGGAACTGACCTTCTCCACGGGTGCCGCGCCGGCACTCCTGGGCCAGGACCTGGAGATACGCCTCTTTAATCTGAACCTCGCGGATGCGAATTTTTCGGGCGCCGATCTGGAAGTTGATTTTGACAACGTACGGCTCGACGCGTCGTCCAATCTTGAAATCCCTGAACCTGGCGCACTGGCCCTGTTCGGCCTTGGACTCGCGGGGCTTTGCCTTGCGCGCCGCCGCAGGGCGGGGCCGACAGTAAACCGGATAATTCTGAGGGAGCAGAAGCGCGGGCGGCCCAACTGGGCGAAGGGCGACGCGGAAGCCGCCACCGCCCTCGTCGACCGCCGCATGATCCGCGCGCTCACCCTGTACGGCACGGCCGCCGAATGCCGCGACCGGCTGGCGGAATACCGCGACGCTGGGCGCAGTGTCACCCAAATTCGAAACACGGTGACAGTACACCATTATGTTTCGCCTCTAAAATTACGCACTTTCACCGTAGCCCCATGCCGATAGGGCTGAGGCATTGACTTTTAACCCTTAATAGTATGTTATTCCTGTTTTCTCTTTTCGGGGAGGACAGGGATATGAACAAGCCCAACGAGCGGCATGAACGGTTCTGCCGGGAATATGTCCGCCGGCCCGTGGGCAGTGCGGCGGCGCTGGCGGCGGGGTATTCTGAAGATAATGCGGCGGGCGCAGGCCTGCCGATTGTTGGCGCGGGCCCGATATTCAGGTGCGGATCGCCGAGTTGCGCGACGAGGTTGCCGCCCGGCAATGCGGGGGATGTGAGCGCGGTGCTGGCGCGGCTGCAGGTCATTTATGAACTTGCTATCGAGCAGAACCAGTTCAGTACCGCCCTGCGCGCCGTGGCGTTGCAGTTGCGGGTGTCCGGGATGGTGCCCGAAGGGCGCGGCGGCACGCGGCGGGCCGGGCCGGATTACGGGGGCGATGCTCTCGGAAATCGCCGGCATGGCCGATCTGGCGCCACCGGCGACGGAACCTGTTGCGGCGCCCGATGGATCGCGGCCGGAACCCTGGCGCGGGAGCGCAAGCGTTAGCGGCAGGGCAAGCGTCAGAGCATCCGGGGGTCGGCGGCGGAAATGCCAAGGAATGCCAATAAAAGCCAATCAAACACACATAAAGCGTAAGCGTTTGGTGAACCCGCCCTATTTGACCGCGTCATTATCTGCGACAGTTCCCGCCTGATGGAGGGCGTTGGTGTCCACTATCGATGGTGGACACCAAGTGGGTTTAAGGATGCCAAAGAATCGACGCGTGCGGCGGTTGTGGGAAGACGAAGAGAAGATACGGATCGTGGCGCAGACGCGAGTTCCGGGGGTATCGGTTTCACAGGTGGCGCGTCGCTATGACGTGAACGCAAATCTGATATTCAAATGGCTGCGTGATCCGCGTTTCAATCCGCTGCCAGTCGAAGACGCCACCCCATCATTTCTTCCAGTCGAGGTGGTCGCCGAACCGCTCGTCCTTGGTCCTCCCGTCATCGACGCGCCGGTTGTCGGTGCCCCTGTCAATGAGGTTGGGGTGTCGGGATCGCAGATCGAGATTGTCTCGCCGTCTGGACATCGCATCAGCGTCAGCGGCGCCTATGACCCCGAGGCGCTGTGCCGTCTTGTGCGGGGGTTGGGTTCTTGATTCCCGTTCCAAGCAACACGCGGGTCTGGCTGGCGGCTGGCGTGACGGACATGCGGCGGGGTTTTAATACGCTGGCGGCGCAAGCTGAGGCGTCGTTGTCGGAAGACCCGTACTCCGGCCACCTGTTCGTGTTCCGGGGTCGGCGTGGCGATCTATTAAAGATCATCTGGTGGGACCAACAAGGAGCCTGCCTGTTCTCCAAACGTCTGGAGCGGGGGCGCTTCGTGTGGCCGGTGGCGAAAGACGGCAAGGTGTCGATGTCACCGGCACAACTCTCAATGCTTCTTGAAGGGATCGACTGGCGCATGCCGCAACGAACGTGGCGACCGCTGACGGTTGGGTAAAATCGTTTCACAGCAAAGGTTTGCCAATCCTTGGGGATTCCTATGGACGGTGGCGTCTGATAGATTACTGGCATGCTCGACAACGCCAAGAACCTCCCGAATGACGCTGCCGCCCTGAAGGGTTTGGTTACGACATTGGCGTCGGAGTTGAAGTCTCGCGACATTCTGATCGAGAAGCTCAAACATCAATTAGCCGGGATGCGTCAACATCGCTTCGGGTCCCGTTCCGAGGCCCTGGATCAACTGACGTTGACGCTGGAAGACGAAGAGATTGCCGCAGCCGCGCAAGAACCCGCGCCAGACGACGCCAATACCGATCAAGCCGCAACGCCGCCAAAGGGCAAACCCAAGCGTAAACCGCTGCCCGGTCATCTCCCGCGCAACGAGACTACACTGTCGCCGGGCGACGCCTGTGGGCACTGTGGCGGCAAACTAAAAACGCTTGGCGACGATGTCACCGAGGAATTGGAATATGTCCCCGGACGTTTTGTGGTGAACCGGATAGTCCGCCCCCGCATGGCCTGCACCTGCTGCGAGACGTTCCATCAGGCGGCCCTGCCGTCGCGGCCGATTGAGCGCGGGCGTCCCGGCCCCGGTCTGCTCGCCCATATTCTGGTAAATAAATACGCCGATCATTCGCCTTTGTACCGGCAAAGTCAGATATTCGAGCGCGAGGGTATCGACCTGGATCGCTCCACCCTGGCCGACTGGGTTGGTAAATCCACGGCCCTGCTGGAACCTTTGGCGGACGCCATCGCGCGCCATGTCCTGAAAGGACAGGCTCTCTTCGCCGATGACACGCCGGTAAAGTTGCTGGCTCCAGGTTTCGGCAAAACCAGGACAGCCCGACTTTGGGCCTATGTCCGCGACGAACGTCCCTGGGCCGGAGAGGCGCATCCCGCCACGTGGTATCAATTCTCGCCCGACAGGAAGGGCGTTCGTCCGCGTGAACATCTGGCTGCCTACGAGGGCTTCATGCACGCGGATGGTTATGCGGGCTTCAATGACCTGTACCGCACGGGCAAAGTGACGGAGGTCGCCTGCATGGCCCATATCCGGCGCAAGTTCGTCGATATCCACAAATCTCAGGGATCGGCGATTGCTGATGAGGCCATAAAACGGATCGCCCAACTCTATGCCGTCGAGAAAGCGGCGCGCGGTTCACCGCCGGATGAACGGCGGCGGCTAAGGCAGGAAAAGGCAAAGCCTGTTCTCGACGACCTGGAAGCATGGCTGCATGCCCAACTGACCAGGATATCCGGCAAATCGCCCCTTGCCGGAGCCATTCGCTATGCCCTGACACGAATGAAACGGCTTCGGCCGTATCTGGAACATGGCTTCCTGGAATTGGACAACAACACCGCAGAAAGAAGCATGCGGGCTATCGCCCTGGGCCGGAAGAATTATCTCTTCATGGGCTCCGAAGGCGGCGGCAGATCAGCCGCAATTGCCTATACGCTGATCGAGACCGCGAAGCTCAATGGCGTCGACCCGCAGGCATGGCTCACCGACACGCTCGGCCGCATCGCAGATCACAAGATCACCCGCATCAACGAGCTCCTGCCCTGGCGTTACGCTGAAGCCTCAGCGTAACAGGGCCATCCGTCGCGCGGTAGGGCGGAATGCCCGGACGGTAACAAACAAGCTGAATTCAGGCAATGAAAACAGCCGGACCGTGCCGAACAAGAGTACCGGAGGCAAATACAAAGCTAAGTTTCGTTGCCGCAGCGGTGCGATGTTACGATAATAAGCTCAATCGAAATTTGTATCCGGGAGGTGGCGTTACATCATGATCCATGAACTTAGAATTTATACGTGTTTTCCAGGGAAGACAGCTGAATTCCTGAATATGGTAGAAACCGTGGGGAAGCCAATTCGAGGCGATAATTACGGCAAGAACCTGGGTTATTGGACCAGCGAGTTTGGTGAGCTCAATCAGGTTTATCATATGTGGGAGTATGACGATCTGGCGCATCGCGCTAAGGTCCGGGGCGAATTAGGCGCAATGGAAGCATGGCGCAACGATTATGTCGCCAAGGTCCGTCCCCTTATCCAGCGACAGGATGTCAAATTGCTGCATCCGCAAGTTCCGGTAAAAGCACCTGCGGGAACGGGGCATATCTATGAGTTGCGTCAGTATCAGATCCAGACAGGGCACGCCGCCGAATGGCTCGGCCATTTCGGAGATATTATGCCTGTTCGGCAAAAGTATTCGCCGAATGTTTGTTTCTGGGCGTCAGAGGTCCCGCAACCTAACAACGTTCTGCATATGTGGGTATATAACAACCTGAATGAACGCGCTGAGGCCCGAGCGAAAGTGGATCAGGACGAGGACTGGGCAAAATTCCGCGCAAAATCCGCCCATCTGATTTTGAATATGAACTCTATCATTTTGATGCCGGCGACCGTATCCGCGATGCGCTGATCAGCTTCCAACAATTTCACCGCTAACCAGGGTATCTTAGATTACCCCGGTTAGCGGATGATTTTCTTCTGACGTAACCTTTCGATCGAAGCGCTGTCCATCTCGAGCAATTCCTTGAGAATATCGTCGGTATGCTGCCCGAGCAGCGGTGGAGCAGTTGGGCTAACAACAGGTGTTTCCGAAAATCGCAGAGGAGATCCGATCAGGCGGACATCGCCGGCCGCCGGATGCGGTACCGAAACAACCATGTTCCGCGCCGCCGTTTCAGACGCTTCCAGGGCCTCAGAAACATTGCGTACCGCGCCTCCCGGCACCCCGGCCGCAACAAGCTTGTCCAGCCAGTTCTCCTGTGTGTCGGTAATAAATATTTCGCCTAGCGACGCGTATAGTTCGTCGCGGTTTTGCAATCGGCCTTCGCGTGTCGCATAGGGCGCATCAGTTGCCCATTCCGGTTTATCGATAACATTGTCACAGAACTTCTTCCATAACCGCGGGTTACCCAGCGCGATGTAGAATGGGCCCGTTGTACTGTGAAACAATCCATTGGGAATGGATGTCGGGTGCTCATTACCGCGCCGCACCGGGTCTTCACCTGAGATAAGGTAACCCTGTCCGACGCTCGTCAGTACCGCTATCGCGACATCGTACAAGGCCAGGTCAATAAATTGTCCGCGCCCAGTGCGCAGTTTCATCATGATCGCCCCCATGATGGCTTGCGTGGCATATAGTGAAGTGTAGGTATCGATGATCGATAGCGGGTGGCGCAGAGGGTCGCCGTCTTTCTCGCCACAAAAAGACATCAGCCCTGCTTCCGCTTGCAAAATGGGGTCAAACCCGGCGCGATCCGCAAGCGGGCTTTCGCGGCCATAAGCTGAAATCGAGCAATAAACCAGATGTGGATGCCGCTCCTTCATCGACTCATATTCCAGTTCACGACGCGACATGACGCCTTTGCGGTAGTTCTCAATCAGCACATCGCATTTCGCCGCCAATTCGTGAACTAGCGCCGCCCCTTCGGGCTTTGTGAAATCTAGACCAATGCTGCGTTTGTTCCGGTTCGCGGCGAGAAAAAAGTTCGATTGACCGGCGATTTCAGGCGGTTTCATTCCTCGTGTGTCATCGCCGTGTTCGGGATGTTCAATCTTGATTATTTCGGCGCCCATATCTGACATTTGCTGCGTGCACAGGGGCCCCGCCAAAACTCTAGAAAAATCCAGAACACGAATGCCCGAAAGTGGCTTTTCCAATTCAATAGTCATGACCATCCTTAAGAGGGAAATAGTGACAATACTTTGCAACCAAGGCGTAATGTTGCATTGTTGGCTTTAGCGTAACGCTCTGTCTCTGTCTGGCAATAGGGTCTCTGAAAAGTGACCGATACGGATAAAAAGCCTCACTATCACGGTCACCGGGCACGCCTTCGCCAACGGTTTATGGCAACAGGCGGCGATGGCATGCCGGATTACGAATTGCTCGAATTGTTACTGGCACTGGCGATACCGCGCCGAGACGTGAAGCCAATCGCAAAGTCTTTGATAGACCGGTTCGGCAGTCTGGGCGAAGTCCTGAGCGCCTCACCCACGGCCCTGGTTGAAATAGCGGGAATCGGTGAAACCGTCGCCGTTTCTCTTAAAGTCGTTCAGGCTTCCGGCCTCAGGCTCTCGCAGCAGAACGTCACGGACCGGGATGTTATCGGGTCATGGGATCATTTGCTCGACTACTGCAAGGCTGCAATGGGATACGAGAAAATTGAACAGTTACGTATTCTGTTCCTCGATCGCAAAAATGCTCTCATAGCCGACGAAGTTCAGCAGCGTGGAACGGTGGATCATACGCCGCTGTATCCGCGCGAGGTCGTCAAACGTGCTCTGGAACTCGGAGCCTCGGCATTAATCCTGGTCCACAATCATCCGTCCGGGGACCCTACCCCTTCCAAGGCGGATATTGAGATGACCCGAAACGTCAAGGATGTGATCGAGAAACTTGGAATCGCCCTTCACGATCACCTGATCATTGGCAAAGGTAGCCATGTCAGCTTCCGGGCGCTCGGACTGATCTAGCGAAAAGTTACCGAATTCGGCAATTTTTCGGTGGCTCCATGCAATTAATGGCTGGTGCGCCTTTACTCAGTTTCTAAATACTGAATATGTTATGTGCGAATGGTCAGTCCGTCCGGACACCGAAAACGCCCACATATTCTACCCCGCATAGGAAGTCGCCTTGAGCACCCCTTCTCCCGACATCGATCTTAGTCCTGAAGTTTCTGACGAGGTCAAATACACCACCTGCTACATGTGCGCCTGTCGCTGCGGCATCCGCGTCCACATGAAGGATGGCTCGGTACGGTATATCGACGGTAATCCGAACCACCCGGTGAACAAGGGCGTGCTTTGCGCGAAGGGGTCCGCGGGGATCATGCAGCACAATTCGCCAGCGCGACTGACGAATCCGCTACGCCGGGTTGGTCCACGCGGCAGCGGACAGTTCGAGGAAATCGAATGGGACGAGGCATTGGATGTCGCTACGTCCTGGCTCGCACGCGTTCGAGGAAGCGATCCGCGCAAGCTCGCCTTCTTTACCGGACGCGATCAGAGCCAGTCTTTCACCAGCTGGTGGGCCCAACAGTACGGCACGCCAAATTACGCGGCACATGGCGGTTTTTGTTCGGTCAATATTGCCGCGGCAGGCCTCTATACAATGGGCAGCGCGTTCTGGGAATTCAGCGAACCCGACTGGGAAAACACTCGCTATTTCATGATGTTCGGTGTCGCCGAAGACCATGATAGCAACCCCATCAAAAAAGGATTGAGCAAGCTCAAGGGACACGGCGGCAAGTTCGTTTCGATCAATCCAGTCCGAACCGGCTACTCCGCCATTGCCGATGAATGGCTGGGCGTCACGCCGGGGACCGACGGTCTGTTCGTGCTTGCGCTTGTGCATGAATTGCTGCGGGCCGGCAAGGTCGATGCAGGATATCTGGCGCGCTACACGAATGCTTGTTGGCTGGTCATACAGAACCCTGGTGGCGCAGATGACGGACTGTTTGCCCGTGGCGAAGAAGGCAATGCCCTTTGCTGGGACCGCAAGGCAGGTGCCCCCGGGGATCCGCTCACAGGTGATGTCAGCCCCGAACTCAAAGGTGAGTTCACACTGCCGGATGGCCGCCGGGTAAAGCCGGCATTCCAGTTGATCGCGGAACGCTACCTCGGTTCCGAATACGCGCCCGCCGCGGTCGCCGACCGTACCGGTGTCGATGCCGAAACGATTCAACGGATCGCCTCCGAATTGGCGCAAGCGGCCTTCGAGGAAGAAGTGGTAATCGATGTTCCCTGGACCGACTGGACCGGGCGAAAACACGACAAAATGATCGGACGGCCGGTCACTATGCATGCGATGCGCGGCATCTCCGCGCATTCGAACGGATTCCATACGACGCGGGCGATACACCTGTTGCAACTGCTTCTGGGGAGCATCGATGTGCCGGGCGGGATGCGGTACAAGCCCCCCTACCCCAAGCCATTAAGTGCGCTGCCCAAACCGACGGGTAATGCTGCTGATATCCAGCCGAACACACCACTACCCGGCCCCCATCTGGGCTTCCCACGTGGTCCGGAAGACCTGCTCGTCGATGAGCACGGAACGCCACAGCGCATCGACAAGGCATTCAGCTGGGACACGCCGCTATCTGCACATGGCCTGATGCACATGGTTATCAGCAATGCATGGAAGGGGGATCCCTACCCCATCGACACGTTGTTCATGTACATGGCGAACATGGCGTGGAATTCGTCGATGAACACGGCGGAAACCATCAAGATGCTGACGGATGAGGATCCGGAAACCGGCGAGTACAAGATTCCCCGAATTATCTATTCAGATGCATTTTATTCTGAAACGGTTGCCTATGCAGACCTTATATTACCCGACACGACATATCTGGAGCGCTGGGACTGTATCTCCCTCCTGGACCGGCCCATCAGCGATGCCGACGGCGTCTCTGATTCTATTCGCCATCCGGTTGTGGCTCCTGATAGAAACGTCCGCCCGTTTCAGGATGTTCTGTTAGCACTGGGTGCAAGCCTAGGGCTGAATGGCATGGTCAATCCCGACGGTTCTCCGACGTACCCCGAAGGCTATAAAGATTATCTGACCAATCATGAGAGACGGCCCGGTGTTGGCCCCCTCGCCGGATGGCGGGGCGAAAATGGCGAAAAACACGGTCAGGGCGCCGTCAATCCCAATCAGCTTGACCGCTATATCGAAAACGAATCCTTCTGGCGGCAGGAAGTACCGGAATCGGGCAAATACTTTAAGAATGTGAACAAGGACTATCTTGAATTTGCCGTGGAACTGGGCCTGCTTGGCGATACCAAACCGATCATCCATCAAATTTATTCTGAAGAACTTCAGAAATTCCGACTTGCCGCCCAAGGACACGGCAATGTTCAGCCGCCTGACGACCGGCGTGAACGCATTGAAACATATTTCGATCCCTTACCGATCTGGTATGCCCCCTTCGAAGAACAGCAGGACGGGGTCGAAGAATTTCCAATGCATGCGATTACGCAGCGCCCCATGGCGATGTATCATTCCTGGGGTGGGCAGAACGCATGGCTGCGGCAAATTCACGGCAGTAACCGGCTTTACATGTCCAGAACCAAGGCAGCATCTCTAGATGTTGAAGATGACAGTTGGGTCTGGGTATCCAGCCGCAACGGCCGCATCAGAGTACAGGTCAAACTGATGGACGGGGTCAACGACGACACCGTCTGGACCTGGAACGCAATCGGCAAACGATCCGGCACATGGAACCTGGACAAGGATGCGCCGGAGGCAACGACGGGATTCCTGATGAATCACCTGATCGACGAATTACTGCCGGCCCAGGCAGGTGGTTATCGCTATACCAATTCCGATCCGGTAACCGGACAGGCCGCCTGGTACGACCTGCGCGTCAAAATCGAAAAAGCCGGTCCCGAAGAAGCGAAAGAATCGTCCCCTCATTTCCCCGAACTGAAACCGAACATACCGTTGGCCGAACGCGTATCACCACTTCGGTATGGTGCTGGGTTCCGCAAGAAAAAGGGGCAATAGCGATGACCAGTCTCCCTGCCCAAAAATCGAAAAAACGACTCGGTCTGGTCATTGACCTGGATATCTGCGTCGGTTGTCACGCATGTGCCGTTAACTGCAAGGAATGGAATACTGGCGGGTATCACGCCCCACTGACCGATACAAACCCCTATGGAGCCGATCCTCAAGGGGTATGGTTCAATCGAATTCACAGTTTCGAAGTGGCGAATGACACGGGCGGACGCACCGTCCATTTCCCCAAATCCTGTCTGCACTGCGACAATGCCCCCTGTGTGACGGTTTGTCCGACAGGTGCGTCATACAAGCGTGCCGAAGATGGCATTGTGCTGGTCGAGGAAGCCAAATGCATTGGCTGCAAATTGTGTTCCTGGGCCTGTCCATACGGCGCGCGCGAATTCGATGAAGACGTTGGCGTCATGAAGAAATGCACCTTGTGCATTGATCGCATTTACAATGAGAAGCTGGAGGAAGTCGACCGTGTACCAGCCTGCGTATCGACCTGCCCTGCAAATGCGCGCCACTATGGCGACTTTAATGATCCAAATTCAAAGGTGTCTCAAATCGTCGTGGAACGCGGCGGCTATGACCTGATGCCCGAAATGGATTGCGCGCCAACAAATAAATACCTGCCGCCACGAAAACCACAGTCCGGCGTCAAGGGGGCTTCCCTGCCTGATGCGGACAATTCAGGCGGATTTCTCGGCTGGCTCGACCGGCTTCTATCGGATTAGGCCAGTAACATGCATCCAGCAGGATCTATCATTCTCTTCACGACCGCATCCGGCCTCGGGTATGGTTTGTTGTTTATCACAGGAATTTACGCGGCTTTGGTACCGAACAGCCCGTCACCGACATTCGGCCTGGCGGCACTCGGTATCGCATTGGGCACGGTTACACTAGGCCTGCTTTCCTCTACGTTCCATCTCGGGCACCCCGAGCGCGCCTGGCGTGCTGTCAGCCAATGGCGGTCTTCATGGCTCTCTCGGGAAGGCGTTCTGGCGCTGGTCACCTATGTCCCAGCAGCATATTTCGCCATCGGCTGGGTATTTCTCGATACAGATATCGGTGCCTGGCGGACAAGCGGCATTCTGAGCGCCCTTCTAGCCGTATTGACGGTAATCAGCACTTCAATGATCTACGCATCCATCAAGTCTATTCCACGCTGGCACAATTGCTGGGTGCCGGCGACCTATCTACTGTTCGCACTTTTGTCCGGTCTACTCTGGTTCGACGCTTTGTTACGATTGTTCGGTCACACTCAGCAAAACATTACATTGCTAGCCACCGGCTGTGTTGTCGTAGCATTGCTCGCGAAATGGGCCTATTGGCGCAAGACCGATAATGATGCCCCGGTAGCGACGATTGGAACCGCAACGGGATTAGGTGCCAAGGTCACCATGCTGGAGCCCCCTCATACAGGCGAAAACTATCTGTTGAAGGAGATGGGATTCCAAATTGCGCGCAAGCACGCCGTCAAATTGCGTCGAGCAGCCATCTTTTTGACCTTCTTGATCCCGTTTTGCCTATGTGTCTTGACGTTGTTGACTTCGGGTACGACGGCAACGTTTTCGGCAATACTGGCAGCGATTATTGCTCAGACCGGAATTGTCGTTGAACGTTGGCTCTTTTTTGCGGAAGCGCAGCATGTAATGTCGTTGTATTACGGCCGCGAGCTGGGCAACGAGGCTTCATAAGTCAGGTTGGGACGCGCCGCTAGGATGTGTTCCTGACGTTCCGTACAGGGGGAAAGCTATGGCACCGACGATCAGACGCGTTGTCACCGGACATGACGCCGACGGCAAAGCGATCATTATCAGCGACAGTGTAGCGACCCAGATTCTGCAACGCCCGTCGCGGCCTGGTGTCACACTGACCAACCTTTGGCAAACGGACCAAACGCCCGCGGACTTCAACGGTGCGGTGGAATCACTGACGGAACCGTTTGTTCTACACCCGCCGGAAAACGGATCGATATTCCGCATCATCGAATTCCTGCCGGAGGACCCCGAGGTCATTAAGTCACTCGATGGCAAAACCGCGTTCGCCGAAATGGGCGCGAGCCATAACATTGTTGAAAATGCACGCCATCCCTTTATGCATCGTACGGATTCCGTCGATTACGCCGTTGTTCTTTCCGGATCCATCACCATGGTGATGGATGAAGAGGAGGAGGATGTACTTTTGCATACAGGCGACGTCGTCGTGCAGCGCGGGACCAACCATGCCTGGTCCAATCGTGGCAGCGAACCCTGCAGAATTATGTTCGTCTTGATTGATGGGCTGGACGGCAAGGCATCCTAGAGCGGGAAAGAGGCGGGCAGCCCTGGCCACCCGCCTCTCTTATCAACCCTATCAGTCGTCGTCTTCGAAGATTTCGGCGGCAACCCGGCCTGCATTCACTGCCGTCGGCCAGCCGGCATAAAAGGCCAGATGGGTAATCAACCCAAACAGCTCTTCCTTCTCCACGCCATTATCCAGCGCCCGGCGCATATGTCCCTTTAGTTCATCAGTACGGTATAGCGCGGTCAGAACTGCCACAGTGATCAGGCTACGGTCACGCTTGGACAGGTCTTTCCCTTCCCAGACATCCCCAAAGAGAACGTCATCGCGCAGCTGTCCGAGTTTCGGGATAAGCTCATACGGAGTCTTCCTTGCCATTCTTACTTTCCTTTCGCCAATTCCAGAATTTGTTTTGGGTGCCGATCGTAACGACCGGCTCACAGGTCTCGTCACACCGCGTAGAATTGCAGCGTAAGCGTATCTATAAACTGGCGAGATACTGACGTCGATGGGACCCGATTTGGTGCAACAGGCAACACATTCACACGTGAATGGCCGCCCTTGTAGGGAAGTAAAGTCCCGTTACCGCCAAGCCCAGACAGGTTGTTCCAGGTGTTCAACGCGTGTTTCGCGCCCTAAAAGCGCAACTTCCCGGAACTGATAGACGACGGCGGCCGTAGGCGCATGCACTTTGGCATTCGCAATGTTCAAGCGAATGATCGGACGATCGCTTTCCGGAATGGATCCAAATTCCGGTGTGTCTTCATGGGCAAGTTGTGACAGTGGGATATAATGAATCTTGGCTACCTCACCCGGGTCGGCTTTCACAGTGATATCACCCCCCGCCCACATCACCACAGGCGTGATCCGATAGCCTGAACGGGTTGGATAATCATCCAGCAGGCCCAGCACCGTTTCATCGCCAATATCCACGCCCACTTCTTCATGCAGTTCACGAAGCGCCGCCTGTATGGAAGTTTCCCCGGGTTCAACGCGGCCTCCGGGCAGCGCAAATTGTCCCGCATGCGCATTCAGTCTATTCGCTCTGCGCGTGAGCAAAAAAGCCGCCCCTGTCGGGGTATCAACAACGGTTATTGCGACAGCGGCGTGGATAAGCCCCTCGGGCTCGGCGCGGCGATCCGCAAAGCCTGAGACATTCGCTTTCAGGCGTTGCCGCAAATCATCGGTGAAAGGATACGACACAGGTCAGATGACCCGACCAGTAATCAACGCCATCATTTCCGGTCCAATGCCGCCTGCATCAATTCCAGCCGGTCATTCCCAAAATACATATCGTCCCCGTTTACAAAAAATGTCGGCGAACCATAACCACCGCGGCGGATCAATTCATCCGTCGTTGAAAACAGGCGCTTTTTGATCTCATCGGTCACGATCTGAGAAAAGAAATCATCAGGGTCCATGCCAACGGCGTCGACAATTTCCCGCAAGACACTTTCCTGCGAAATATCCCGGTCATCGCGCCAATAGGCCTCGAAGCAGGCCGTTGCGTAATCGGATATCTTGCCCTGATCGATCGCAACAAAGGCACCGCGCAACGCCTTGACACTGTTAACCGGAAAAACGCTCGGTTTAACCATCTTCAGCCCAAGATGGCGTGCCCAGTCCGCCATATCCTTCTTATAGTAGGCGTCCTTCGCTTCGATCGGGTTTTCTCGGCGCTGATAAACGCTCGGGTTGATCTTGTTGAAAACCGCCCCGACAAGGAATGGCTTCCACACAAGCTCCACTTTATTACGCGCACAGAAGCCTTCAATGCGATGACAGGCGTAATAGGTCCAAGGGCTGGATACGTCGAAGAAAAACTCGATTGTCGCCATACTTGTCTATTCCTTGTGTTGTAAACTGTTAAAAAATGCACCGCGTGCCCGGGCGCCGGCAAGAATGAACGACATGTCAGCCCCACCAAGGAAGAAACGCATACCGCGTTCAACAAATCCCGGCAAAATTGCTTCATCGTAAACACCACCAAGGCCCGGCCATTTGCCGGCGCCTTGCGCTCCGTCGATCACCTTTTCAATGGCTGCAACGAATTCGGGGTTCTGGAACTGCCCCGGCATCCCCATCGTCGCGGACAGGTCCGACCCGCCGACCAACAGAATATCCACACCATCCACTGCAGCGATTGCCGCTGCATTTTCGACTGCTTTCGGCGTTTCGATCATCATCACAATCAACGTTTCGTCATTGATGCCCTGCATCGCCTCTTCCGGCGGAATGGTCTCATACTCGAGTTGCGGGCCTCCATAGGTTAGCGACCGGGTGCCGAGTGGCGGAAAACGGCAAGCCGCGACGAACGCTTTCGCCTCTTCAGGCGTGTCAACGTGAGGGAACACGACCCCTTGTGCGCCCGCATCCAGGATGCGAGCAGCCCGGTTCACGTCACCCTCGGGAACGCGCACGATCGGTGTAATACCAACTGGCAGTGATGCCGCGGCAATCTGGCCTGCGGTATCCAGATCCATCGTTGAATGCTCGAGATCAATAAAAACCCAATGAAACCCAGCAGCCTTGGCAATCTGGGGGATTTCAACCGTCCGCAGTCGACTGACATTGAAACTTGCCGCCACCTTGCCTTCCTTTAGGCGCTTTTTTGCGCTGTTAACGACGACAGCCATGCACTTTCCTTTCATGAGTTCGATAAACATTCTGCGTTGTGCATGCCGATATATCAAACGAGGATCGCAAATTTTCTATAATTGCGTCAGAGAAGACGTTAAAAGCGGTGTCCGACGGCTCTAAACGGCAAAGAAGAATCGAACCATGCATATCGGCATTGCGATGTTCTGCACTGACTACGCCATCCAGCCTGTAGAATTGGCACGGGCACTGGAAGAACGCGGCTTCGAGTCTCTATGGCTTCCAGAGCACAGCCATATCCCCCTGACACGAAATTCCGCGTGGCCACAGGGCGGCGACCTTCCCAAGAAATATTACGACGTGATGGACCCGTTTGTCGCCCTAGGTGCCGCTGCCGCAAGCACGACTACGTTGAAACTGGCGACCGGAATTTGTCTGGTACCACAGCGCGATACCATTCAGACGGCGAAACAGATTGCCACCCTTGACCAGATTTCGAATGGTCGCTTTCTTTTTGGCATAGGGGCTGGCTGGAACGCTGATGAAATGGCGAACCACGGCACCGTATTCAAAACCCGCTACAAGGCAATGCGGGAAAAAGTAGAGGCAATGCGGCTGATCTGGACAGAAGCCAAACCGGAATATCATGGAGAATTCGTCGATTTCGACCCCATGATGACCTGGCCAAAGCCTGTTCAGCAACCGCATCCGCCTGTCCTTGTCGGTGGGGAATTTCCGCATGGCGCCCGGCGTGCACTGCGGTATGGAGATGGCTGGGTACCCCATGCACTGCGCCCCGATTATACGCTGCTCGAAATGCTGCCGCAGTTTCGGGAAATGGAAGATGAGGCAAACCGAACGATTCCGATAACCGCTTTCGGCGTGCCTGGTGATGCAGATCAATGGCGTGCGTATGAAGACGCCGGTATAGAACGGATCGTTCTTTCCATCGACTCGGAGCCGTCGGATGTGGTACTGCCTATGCTGGATTCCTGGGCGATGAGAATCTAGATGTTCTGAATTCGGAATTAGGCAACGCCCACCGGGATTTATCAGGTCTTTTGGATGTCAGACCGCAATACACGCGCTATAATTGAGCGCGCCGTTGCAACGGGAATTCTGCGGCGTAAATTACTCTTTTGTGTGTCACTGATGAACCTGATAAGTTCCGCGCCGCGCTGCGGAGGAGAATGTTGATCGCCGCAATAATAAAAGGCGACGCAAGGTGTTAGGGAGTAGAATACAGATGGGATTGAACCGATATATCGCACCGCCGGGTTTTCCGGAGAATCAGGGCCTGTACGATAGCCGGAACGAACACGATGCCTGCGGCATTGGTTTCGTGGCCAATATCAAGGGCCGTAAAAGCCACGCGATAGTAGAGCAAGGCTTGCAGGTTCTGGTCAATTTGACCCATCGCGGTGCTGTCGGTGCGGATCCTAAGTCTGGCGATGGTGCCGGCATTCTGATTCAGATTCCCGATACTTTCTATCGCGAGGAATGCGCGAAGCTTGGCTTTGATCTGCCCGATGCGGGCGATTACGGCGTCGGCATGATCTTCCTGCCACAGGATCCCGCTCGGCGGAAAGCCTGTGAAGACGCCATCGCCATGTATACAGCAGAAGAAGGACAAAGCCTTTTAGGATGGCGTGACGTTCCGCTCGACGTCAGCGACCTGGGGGAATCCGTAAAGGAAAATACGCCGGTCATTCGGCAGGTATTCATCGGTCGTGGCTCGAATTGCGCGGATACAGATGCGCTGGAGCGGAAACTGTTTGTTATCCGCAAGCAGGCAACACGTGAAAATGACGAAACATCCAACAGTCTGGGCGATTTCTACGTCGTATCGCTGTCTGCCCGCACCGTCGTGTACAAGGGGCTGGTGCTGGCTGATCAAGTGGCCGCATTTTATCCCGAAATTCAGGACGAACGAGTTGTTTCGGCTCTGGCCCTGGTGCATCAGCGGTTTTCAACGAATACCTTCCCTGCATGGCGGCTTGCGCACCCGTTCCGGATGATTTGTCACAATGGTGAAATCAACACCATGCGTGGCAATCTGAACTGGATGAATGCCCGCCGTTTTTCGATGAAGTCGAAGCTGTTTGGCGATGATCTGGATAAGGTCTGGCCGCTCATTCCAGAAGGACAGTCGGATTCCGCAGGTTTCGATAACGCGCTGGAATTGCTTGTGCGCGGTGGTTATCCCATTTCGCATGCGATGATGATGCTGATTCCGGAAGCGTGGGACAGTAATCCACTGATGGATAAGCAAAGGCGCGCTTTTTACGAATACCATGCCGCCTTGATGGAACCATGGGATGGTCCTGCTGCTGTGGCCTTTACAGATGGCCGTCAGATTGGCGCGACCCTGGACCGAAATGGACTCCGGCCGGCGCGTTACTTCGTTACTGATGATGACATGTTGCTCTTGGCGTCCGAAATGGGCGTGCTGCCGATTCCCGAAGAGCGGATTGTCCAGAAATGGCGCCTGCAACCAGGCAAAATGTTACTGATCGACCTGGAAGAAGGCCGGATCATTGACGACGATGAAATCAAGGCGGATTTGGCCGGAAAGTACCCCTACCAGGAATGGCTGGATCGCACCCAGATCGTTTTGGAAGACCTGCCGGAAACAGGCACCAGTGTTGCGACCTCAAACACGCCCAGTCTGCTTGACCGGCAACAGGCCTTCGGCTACTCGCAGGAAGATATAAAGCGACTATTGGCACCAATGGCCGCGACGGGTCAGGAAGCCATTGGGTCAATGGGCACGGATATTCCAATTGCCGTGCTCTCTGATCGCCCAAAGCTTCTCTATTCGTATTTCAAACAGTTATTCGCGCAGGTGACCAATCCGCCGATCGATCCGATCCGCGAGGAATTGGTTATGTCTCTCCTGTCTTTGATCGGCCCCCGTCCCAATCTGCTTGGTCTGGATGAAACCGGTACCCACAAGCGGCTTGAAGTACGTCAGCCTATCCTCACAAACGAAGACCTCGAAAAGATCCGGTCTATCGGGGACATTGCCGACAATGCCTTCCGTACGATCACTCTGGACCTGACCTATCCCGCCGAGAATGGTGCCGCAGGCATGGAAGCCGCGCTTGATGCGCTGTGTGCCGAATCCGTGGCAGCATGCAAACAGGGCTACAACATCATTATTTTGAGTGATCGGGCGATCAGCGAGGACCGCATTGCCATCCCTGCCCTTCTGGGAACATCCAGTGTCCATCATCACCTGATACGCGCCGGATTACGGACGGGGTCTGGCTTGGTAGTCGAGACGGGTGAAGCACGCGAAGTGCATCATTTCTGCCTTCTGGCCGGATATGGCGCGGAAGCGATAAATCCGTACCTCGCGTTCGAAACGCTCGTGAATATGCCCAATGAACTGCCAAGTGATTTGAGCGAGCACGAACTGAAGAAACGCTACATCAAGGCCGTTGATAAAGGCATTCTCAAAGTTATGTCGAAGATGGGTATCTCGACGTATCAGTCTTATTGCGGCGCGCAGATTTTCGATGTTATCGGGTTATCCAGCGAATTTGTGCAGCGCTATTTCTTCGGCACCCATACGGCCATCGAAGGCGTTGGTATGGAACAGATCGCCGCAGAAACAGTTGAACGGCATCGTCAGGCATTCGGCGGTGACCAGATTTACAAGAAGTTCCTCGATGTCGGTGGCGAATACGCATACCGAATTCGCGGTGAAGAGCACTACTGGACACCGGACACGATTTCCAACCTGCAACACGCAGTGCGTGGCAACGCGCCACAAAAATACAAAGAATTCGCAAAATTTGTGAATGACCAGAGCGCGAAGCTGAAGACTATCCGTGGCCTGTTTGAATTGAAAACCGATGCAACACCGGTTCCCCTGCATGAGGTTGAACCAGCCAGCGAGATCGTTAAACGCTTCGCGACCGGCGCGATGTCGTTTGGGTCTATCTCGCGGGAAGCCCATACAACACTTGCAATTGCTATGAACCGGATCGGCGGCAAGTCGAATACCGGCGAAGGTGGCGAAGAACCAGACCGTTTCACGCCAATGCCGAATGGGGATTCACAGCGGTCGGCGATCAAGCAGGTTGCATCCGGCCGTTTCGGTGTTACAGCGGAATACCTCGCGAATTCCGACATGATGCAAATCAAGATGGCGCAGGGCGCAAAGCCAGGCGAAGGCGGGCAATTACCGGGGCACAAAGTCGATGCCGTCATCGCAAAAGTGCGTCACTCCACGCCCGGTGTAGGACTTATTTCGCCACCACCGCATCATGACATCTATTCTATCGAGGATCTGGCTCAGCTTATTTACGACTTGAAAAACGTAAATCCTGCTGGCGATGTCAGCGTCAAACTGGTTTCGGAAATTGGCGTCGGGACGGTTGCTGCCGGTGTATCCAAAGCGATGTCTGATCATGTAACGATTTCCGGTTACGAAGGCGGCACGGGCGCGAGCCCCCTCACCTCCATTATGCATGCGGGATCTCCCTGGGAAATTGGTCTTGCCGAGACACACCAGACATTGGTGTTGAACCGGCTAAGGGGAAGAATTGCAGTTCAGGTCGACGGTGGACTGCGTACCGGACGGGATGTCGTTATCGGCGCATTGCTGGGAGCAGACGAATTCGGTTTTGCATCTGCACCGCTGATTTCCGCTGGCTGCATCATGATGCGCAAATGTCACCTCAACACCTGTCCGGTCGGGATCGCGACACAGGATCCCGAATTACGCAAGCGTTTCACGGGCACTCCGGAACAGGTCATTAATTACTTCTTCTACGTCGCTGAGGAGGTCAGAGAATTAATGGCTGAGCTCGGTTACCGCCATTTCGATGAAATGATCGGTCAATCCGATCGGCTGGATCAAAGCAAGGCCATTGCCCATTTCAAAGCCAAAGGACTGGACCTGAGTCGACTGCTCCATAAACCCGAACCGAAGAACGATACACCGATCTTTAATAGCGAACGTCAGCAACATAAGCTCGACAATGTTAAAGATCGCTGGTTGATCGAACAGGCGCTCCCCGCATTGGAACAGCGCAAACACGTTCATATCGAAGGCGAAATACAAAACACGGACAGAACGACTGGTGCCATGCTGTCGGGCGAAGTGGCCAAACGTCACGGCCATGCGGGCCTCCCGGAGGATACGATAAGCATCAAGTTCACCGGAACGGCAGGGCAGAGTTTTGGCGCATTCCTGGCAAAGGGTGTCTCAATGGAACTCTCTGGAGACGCAAACGACTATGTCGGAAAGGGCCTCAGCGGCGGGCGGATCGTCATTGCACCGTCCCCTGACAGCAGAATTGATCCTGAAAACAGCATAATCGTTGGCAATACCGTGCTGTACGGTGCTGTAGAAGGTGAATGCTATTTCCGTGGTGTGGCGGGAGAACGTTTCGCCGTGCGTAATTCAGGCGCCATTGCCGTTGTCGAAGGTGTTGGTGACCACGGTTGCGAGTACATGACTGGTGGCATCGTCGTGGTGCTTGGACATACCGGTCGAAACTTTGCTGCGGGAATGAGTGGCGGCATTGCCTATGTCCTCGACGAAGTCGGTAATTTCGAACAACGCTGTAACCTTGCGATGGTTGAGCTTGAACCTATCGCGGAAGAAGACGAAACGCTGGAACGGATTGGCCATCAGGGCGGAGACCTGGAAACCCATGGCAGGGTTGATGTAATGCGCGATATGACCCGGCATGACTCCGAACGCCTGCAGCAATTGATCGAGTCTCATGCCCGATACACAAATTCGGCACGAGCCAAGACCATTCTCGAAAATTGGGACCACTACTTGCCCCATTTCGTAAAAGTAATGCCGGTCGATTACCGTCGGGCATTGCAGGAAATGCAGGCTGTTCAGGATACGGCGTCAGGTGCCGATCTGACAGCGGGAGGAGCATAAAATGGGGAAGATAACAGGCTTTTTAGAGATTGATCGTCAAGACCGTAAATACGCCCCGGCCAGTGACAGAATTCGTCATTTCCACGAATTTGTTATCCCGCTCGCCCCTGCCCAGCTCGCCCAGCAAGGGGCGCGTTGCATGGATTGCGGCATACCGTTCTGTCATCAGGGTTGCCCGGTAAACAATATTATTCCGGACTGGAATGACCTTGTTTACAAAGGCGAGTGGAGTGAGGCGTTGGATGTTCTTCATTCAACCAATAATTTTCCGGAATTCACGGGGCGTATATGTCCGGCGCCGTGTGAAGAATCCTGCACGCTAAACATCGATGACAATCCCGTAACGATCAAAACTATCGAATGTGCGATTGCTGACCGCGGCTGGGAAGACGGCATCATTACGCCGGTTATCGCTGAAATAAAGACCGGCAAACGAATTGCCGTCATCGGGTCAGGCCCAGCGGGAATGGCATGTGCACAGCAGCTTGCGCGGGCCGGGCACGATGTCGTCGTCCATGAAAAGCACGCAAAAGCCGGTGGCCTCTTAAGATACGGCATTCCGGACTTTAAAATGGAAAAACACCTTATCGACCGCCGGATCACGCAAATGGAATCAGAGGGTATCGAGTTTCGATACAACTGCAATGTTGGTGTCGATGTGAAAGCCAATGACCTGTTGTCCGAATTCGACGCCGTCATTCTGGCTGGGGGCAGTGAAACGCCGCGTGATCTTCCCGTTCCCGGACGCGATCTGGATGGCGTAGAATTCGCCATGGACTTCCTGCCTCAGCAGAATCGCCGAGTCGGTGGCGAACCCCAGGGCGATGTAAAGGAAATATCCGCCAAGGGTAAAAACGTCGTGGTTATCGGCGGCGGCGACACGGGATCTGACTGTATCGGCACCTCGTTCCGACAAGGCGCGATATCCGTAACCCAGTACGAAATCATGCCAATGCCACCGGAACACCCCGAAAAGGGAACGGTTTGGCCGCTATGGCCTCGCAAGATGCGAACGTCGTCCTCCCAGGCGGAAGGGGCTATTCGAGACTGGTGTGTATCCACAGCGAAGCTGACCGGTAAGGACGGAGCGGTTGATACGCTGCATGCCATTCGACTGGATGAAAAACTCAAGGAAATCCCGGGTACCGGCTTTACCGTCAAGGCCGACCTCGTCTTGCTCGCGATGGGCTTTGTACATCCCATACACGAAGGGCTGCTCACCGAGCTTGGGGTGGAACTGAATCAATTTGGGAACGTTCAGGCTGATACCGACCAGTATCAAACGTCACAACCGAAGGTCTTTGCGACTGGAGATATGCGCCGTGGGCAGTCTCTGGTTGTCTGGGCTATTCGGGAGGGTCGACAATGCGCTCGCGCCGTAGACGAGTTCCTCATGGGAACAACCACATTACCGCGTTGAACCATTCAAGGCGCGTAACATGACAAGAATTTCCCTGATCCACGCCACACCACTGGCAATCGAACCAGTTGTTTCGGCTTTCCGAAGCAACTGGCCAGATGCCGAGGTTTTCAATTGCCTCGAGGATTCCCTGACGACGGACCTGAAGGCAGCCGGAACCGTCGACAGCGCAATAATTGAACGTTTCAAAATTTTAGGACGCTACGCTGCCAATACCGGTGCGGACGGTATCCTTTTTACGTGCTCTGCATTTGGTGAGGCCATCGAGGAAGTTGCCAGCGACTTGGGCCCACTACCCGTCCTCAAACCGAATGAAGCGATGTTTGAGGAAGCGCTCTCATCCGGCAAGCGTATCGCGATGATCGCCACATTTGAACCAAGCGTCCCGTCCATGCAGCGGGAATTCGAACTCATGGCAGACAAACTCAATCCCGATGCCACATTGCAAACGGCCTGTGTGCCCGAGGCGATGGCAGCGCTTGGCAATGGGGATGTCCAGTCACACAACCGGATGATTGCTGAAGCCGCCGGACAATTCTCGGATCAGGATGTATTGATGCTTGCGCAATTTTCCATGGCGTCCGCACTTGATGACGTACAAAAGCAGGTTTCGATACCTGTTTTGACAAGCCCGATGAGTGCCATTCGCAAGTTACGAATCTCGCTCGGGAAAGCCTGAACCGCAGAGCGGCAATAATAACAAGGAGATATCCCGTGGATATGCAAAACGAGCTTGAAGGTAAAGTAGCGATCGTCACGGGCAGCGCGCGGAATATCGGTCGCGCGACCGCCGAAGAACTGGCACATGCCGGTGCGGCACTGGTGATCAATTCCGTTCAGGCCAAAGACCTGTGCGAAGAAGTCGCCGAAGGAATTCGTGCCAAAGGTGGCAAGGCAATTCCTTTTATGGCGGATGTTCGCGATCCCGATGCTGTAAACGCCATGGCGGCCGCTGCAATCAAGGAATTTGGCGGCATCGACATCATGATTCATAACGCTGCCGTTCGCAGCAACATTTCATTCGAAGATATGAGCTGGGAAACGTTCCGCGATAGCGTTGAAATATCAATCAATGGCTGTTTTCACCTTGCGAAATCCGTTGTGCCGTCCATGAAACAGCGCGGTGGCGGCTGCATCATTGGTGTCGGCGGCATGTCGTCTTTACGCGGCTCTGCCGGCCGGTCACATGTAATGGCCGGGAAAATGGGATTGAACGCCTTCATACGAGGCCTGGCACTGGATCTGGCAAAACACAACATTCGTGCGAATCAGGTTGTCGTCGGCAGTTTCGATACCGTCCGGGAAGGTAATCCGTCTTCCGCATCGACACAGGATGTCCAGTCAATGCGCCGGGATGATACAATTCCGCTTGGACGTCTTGGCCATCCTCAAGATATGGCGAACCTCATTCGCTTCGTCGCCGGGCCGGCCGCATCGTACATGACTGGGCAGACTATCCATTCAAATGGTGGCGCATATATGAATCTGTAATTGCGTATTGTTTCAATTACTAAAAGGCGGATCGCGATCCGCCTTTTTTTATGTAATGCACGCCTCCAGAATGTTGACAGTTGAGTGTGAATAGGCAAGCATCCACCCGTTGTACGTGAGTATGGTTTCTATTGAGATGCATTGGCGTGCGTTGTCATAACGGGCGGTTTTTCTCACGAACAATGATGCAGACCAAAGCATAAGGTCAAACAGACTGGGAGGAATATCAATGAATCCGAAGAAACCAAATTCAGACTGGTACGCGAGCCGATGGGTAACAGGCGCTGCCGCACTGGCCGCCGTTATCGGCATGACGGCCCAAGCACAGCCCGCACAGGCGCAAAAAATTGTAACGGTCGTGCTATCCGAAGAACCAGAAGGCTTGGATGGTTGTAACTCGAACCGTTCTACCGTTGGCCGTGTCGCAAAGCAGAACATTGTCGAGACACTCACGGAAATTGATCCGAAGGATGGCAGTATTACGCCTCGCCTCGCGACATCCTGGAGCAAGGTCAATGATACGACCTGGCAGTTCAAGCTTCGCCAGGGCGTTAAATTTCACGATGGCGCCGCTTTCAATGCCGCGAATGCCGCGAAGGCAATTTCGCGCACCATGGATAGCAAACTCGATTGCGAAACTCGTACGAAATCATTCGGTGACCTGAAACTGACTTCCAAGGTTATCGACGATTACACCCTGGAAATAAGCGCCAACAAGCCAGTACCAATTCTGCCGACACGTATGGGCGTCGTTTCCTTGTCTTCGCCAAATACGCCGACGGATAAACTTGTGCTGAATCCAATCGGAACCGGCCCCTATGCGTTCGACAAATGGACGCCGGGACAGGAAATTTCGTTGAAGCGGTTCGACGGCTATTGGGGCAAGAAGCCTGTAGTCGAAGGCGCCAAATTCATCTGGCGTTCAGAATCGACTGTCCGCGCGGCAATGGTGAAAGTTGGCGAAGCGGATATTGCCCCGAATATTGCGGTTCAGGATGCGACGGATCCCTCAATGGATTTCAGCTATCCGAACTCAGAGACCACACGCCTTCGTCTGGACGTCACCCGCGCGCCCTTGAATGACAAGAGAATTCGTCTTGCATTGAACTATGCCTTCGATCGTGACGCATTGCGTGGCAGCATCCTTTCAAAGGATGTGGAGCATGCGACACAAATTGTCGTGCCCAGCATCAATGGCCATAACCCGGCCCTGAAGCCGCGGAAATACGATCCGGAAATGGCGATGAAACTGATTGCCGAAGCGAAGGCAGCAGGCACCGATGTCAGCAAGGAAATCGAAATCGTCGGGCGGACCAATATTTATCCGAACGGTACCGAAGCAATGGAAGCAATGATGGCCATGTTCCAGGCTGTCGGGCTCAACGTGAAGCTTCGGATGATGGAAGTTGGCAGTTGGCTCAAATACCTGACCAAGCCGTATGATGAAAATCGTGGTCCGATCATGCTGCAGGCACAGCATGACAACAATAATGGTGATGCCGTCTTCTCCGTATTCAACAAATTCGCGTGCGGCGGCGCACAGTCATCAATATGTGACAAACATCTTGATGAACTGATTTCCAAGGCGTCCACACTCTCTGGTGACGAACGTCGCAAGACCTGGCAGGAAGTAAACCGGATCATATATGAAGACGTCGTCTCGGATGTCTGGATGTACCATATGGTTGGGTATTCCCGCGTCGGAAGCCGGATCAATTTCACCCCGAGCATTTCGACGAACAGCGAACTGCACCTGGAAGACTTTACGTTCAAATAGGACGTTCTGTCTTAAAGGCCGGACATTGGCTACCTGACCATTTGGGTCAGGTAGCTTCCGGCCCTTGTTGATATTGAGCCTAGCTCGCATCGGTACAATTCAATGCCGATAAACACCTGCCAATTTCAGGAAAATTAATGGGGCAGTTTCTCGGAAGGCGAGCGCTTCATAGCGGTATCGCGTTAATAGGGCTGATACTGGCCGTGTTCTTCCTCGTCCGGCTGACAGGGGACCCAACGGACCTGTATTTGCCGATTGACGCTTCTCTGGAAACCCGCAAAGAATTCGCTGAAAAGCATGGGTTCGACAGGCCCGCGACGGAACAATTCGTCGTGTTCCTCAAAGACGTATCCGAAGGCGACCTCGGGTATTCCCTCCGCAAACAGCGACCGGCGATGGAACTCGTACTCGAGGCCTACCCGACGACACTTGCACTCGCTGGCGTCGCGATGTCCTTGTCCATTATTCTCGCCGTACTGGTTGGCGCAATTGGCGCTTATAGACCTGGCGGTGTCTTTGACCGTATTAGCAGTATCGCGTCCTTAGCCGGCGCCAGCGCCCCCGATTTCTGGGTCGCAATAACCGGCATTCTGTTATTTGCCGTCACGTTCCGATGGTTGCCAACCTCGGGTACGGGTGATTGGCCATACTGGGTATTGCCAATTGTTGTTTTGATGCTCCGTCCTTTCGGACTAATGGTCCAGGTCGTGCGCGCATCTATGCTGGGGGCCCTTGCCTCAGCTTATGTCAAAACCGCGCGCGCCAAAGGCGTCCGCGAAACCTCCGTCATTTTTGTACATGCCCTGCGTAATGCCTGTCTTTCAATTGTCACAGTAGCCGGCGATTTGGCTGTTGGCCTGATAAATGGGGCGGTTATCGTTGAAACCGTTTTCGGGTGGCCCGGTGTCGGAAAACTGATGATTGATGCCGTCATCCAGCGAGACTTCCCAACGGTTCAAGCGACGATCATGGTGACAGCGACGGCCATATTTTTAATGAACATCGTGATCGATCTGCTTTATGTCGCGCTCGATCCAAGAATTCGCCACCAGTAACGCCGGGAGCAAGAACAAATGACAACGGCGGAACAGGAAGCACTCATCATACGGCGCAAAACGCCATGGTGGAGCCTGCTTGCCCGGGACAAATTTGCCCTCGCCGCAGCTTTGTGGCTAACACTGATGTTCGCCTGTTTCCTATTGGGGCCAGAGCTCTTCGGCAAGGCAGCCACGACGTTGAATCTGCGCGCACGCAACCTCCCACCCGGTTCAACCGAACACGGTTGGCTTATGTTTCTGGGCGGCGATGCCCTCGGCCGCAGCATGCTCGCGCGTCTCGTCGTCGCATCCCGAAACACGCTTACTATTGCGCTGACAGCAGTATTTTTTGCAATGATTGCCGGCGGGTTTCTTGGCATGATTGCGGGATATGTAGGACGCGGTATCGGCCATGTCATCATGCGCTTCGCCGATGTCCTACAGAGTTTTCCATCGCTCCTGCTCGCTGTCGTCGTCCTCTACGTTCTGGAACCAAGCGTCACCAATCTAATTATTGTCCTCGCCATAACCAGACTTCCAATTTATTTGCGCGTCACTCGTGCCGAAGTCCTGGAAATACGAGAACGTGTCTTTGTCGATGCTGCAAATGCGCTGGGCGGCAGCCGATATCATATCCTTCGTCGCCATATAACGCCGGTTGTCGCACCCACCTTGCTGACAATTCTGACTGTCGATTTTTCGATTATCATGCTGGCCGAATCCAGCCTCAGTTTCCTTGGTATCGGTATCCAGCCTCCGGAAATCACGTGGGGATTAATGGTCGCTCAGGGACGCAACTATCTCAGCCAGGCCTGGTGGCTCGCGTTTTTCCCGGGGCTTGCCATTATGTTGGCAACGCTGTCCGGCAATATCCTGTCCAACTGGCTGCGAGTTGTCAGCGATCCGGAACAGCGATGGCGGTTAGAAAAGCCGAGGACTGGTGATGAGTAGCGCTCCCATATTGGAGGTTGAAAACCTCCAGATCGAATTTCGTACCGGCCGGGACACCGTGCACGCTGTGAATGGTGTATCGTTCCAGGTTGAATCCGGTGAAACAGCCGCGATACTGGGAGAAAGCGGTTCGGGAAAAAGCGTTACGGCATCGGCAATCATGCGCCTTTTGCAAAGCCCACCGGCATTCGTCGCCGGCGGATCGATCCGCTTCAAAGGCCAGGATATCCTGTCCCTGCCAATCTCACAGTGGCGAGATTATTGCGGTCGGGAAATCGCCATGGTTTTCCAGGACGCGCTGACATCTCTCAACCCTGTATTCAGTGTTGGTTGGCAAATTGCCGAACTTTTCAAAGCTCACGGCATAGCCAAAGGACGCGACGCGGATAATCGCGCCATCGAGTTACTGGAACGCGTGGGAATTCCCGACCCGGCATCACGGGCCAAGGACTATACGCACCAGTTTTCAGGCGGCATGCGCCAGCGGGTCATGATTGCGATGGCAATTGCATTGGGTCCTGATCTTCTGATCGCTGACGAACCAACCACCGCACTCGACGTGACGGTACAGGCTCAAATCATGGAGCTCCTGGAATCTTTGCGCCAGGATTCCAATATGGCCATGATCCTGATTACCCACGACCTTAGTGTCGTTGCCGACGTCGCCGACAATGTCGCCGTCATGTATGCCGGTAGGGTCGTCGAGCGTGGCCCCGTTGCCGATGTGCTGGGCCGCCCCGCACATGCCTATACTTTGGCGCTACTGGATTCTGTGCCTCAAGCCCGTGGCAAGGGTAGCAAGTTGCGACCGATCGTCGGCTCCCCTCCCGACCTGGCCCGAATACCGAAGGGCTGCGCCTTTAATCCTCGATGTCGTTTCGCATCGGATTTATGCCGAAACGAAACCCCACCGATTGTCGAAGTTACACCCGGGCGAACTGCCGAATGTCACCATGCCGAACAGGTCTTCAATGATGGTTGAGAATTCTTCGATCTCCCCGGCTGACGACCAACCCATCCTCGAAGTTCGGGAACTGGCAAAGCATTTTGAAATAGGAAGTGGGCTTTCCTTCAAACGAAAAACCGGCGTTGTAAAGGCGGTGGACGGCGTAAGCTTCTCTTTACGCCCCGGAGAAACGCTTGGTCTTGTCGGGGAAAGCGGATGCGGTAAATCGACCGTCGCACGAACTTTGCTACGCCTCGAAGAAACGACATCCGGTTCGGCATTGTTTCATGGCGAGGACATATTCAAGGCCACACCGCAGGAACTGAAATCAATACGCCGCCGGCTTCAGGTGATCTTCCAGGACCCGTATGCGTCTTTGAATCCAAGAATGACGGTTGAAGAGATTATCAGTGAGCCATGGGTTATTCATCCCGACGCGCTTCCGGCCTCCGAACGTCCCGACAAGGTTCGCGCTTTACTCGAAAATGTAGGCCTGCGACGCGAACACGCTGAGCGCTACCCGCATGAATTTTCAGGTGGTCAACGGCAACGGATCGGCATTGCACGGGCAATCGCGCTGGATCCGGAAGTCCTGATCTGTGACGAACCCGTCTCCGCCCTTGATGTTTCTGTACAGGCACAGGTCATTAACCTGCTGATGGAAATACAGGAACGCCTGGGAATTGCCTATGTCTTCATTGCACATGACCTGTCTGTCGTACGTCACATGTCACACCGCGTTGCGGTCATGTATTTAGGGCGAATCGTCGAGATTGGGACTGAGGAACAGGTCTACAACCATCCCCGCCATCCGTATACAAAAGCCCTGCTATCAGCAGAGGCCCCGCTGGATTTTTCTAAAGATAGAAAGAAACATCAACGCATAATCCTGGAGGGCGAAGTTCCGAGTCCATCCAATCCCCCTTCCGGCTGTCGCTTCAGAAGCCGCTGCTGGAAGGCGCAGGAGGTTTGTGCCGGTGAGGCTCCGCCGCTCGAATATGTCAACAATCACGCCGTCGCTTGCTATTTTCCGGAAGACAGCCCGGCGGGATGACGTTAGGTCAAAACTAGCTAGCCGATACCAGCGCTTCATACCCAATAGTTTTCATGAAGCGGGATTCCTCCGGTAAATAGAAATCCATTTTGTTCGGGCCGTTAAACTGGCTGCGCGGGTCGTCCAGCCACAACCGCAAACAAATGGCGTGGCTGACCCAGGACGAATCTAAAAATTCGGTACGCGAATGCAAGGCGGTAAAATTATTCACCAGTTGCAAGTCGCCTTTTCGCAGTTGCATCCTCACCTGCAGATCAGAGCGCTGTAACTGCGCATCCAGAAAATCCAGCGCCTCCTCCTCAGCAGCAGAAAAAACGAGCCCTTCGTCTTTGCTGGAGTCGATTGAAATTCGGGAATAGCAGCAATGAAACACGCCACCAATCCAGCAAAACACGGGGGTCCGGTATGGCATTATCGGCGCATCTTCGGGCGCGCGCTGGTTTCGGCGATGATGAAAAAAACCGTTCATCAGAGGTTTCAGCAAGTCGGGGCGTAATTTTAGAATTTCGTTGTAGACGGTCGGTGCGCTCACCAGCAGCGACTCGCCGCCTTCCGCCGCAGTCTCCATGCACAGCAGGGCCACCGTATTGGCACCGTCATTGTGGAAGTCCAGAAACGCGTTACTGTGATAGCCGCGGTTCTGCGTACCATGGCTCACATCCTTGTTGATAACGTCTAGAAGGAAATCCCCTTCCCTGTTCTGCTTCGTAATCAAGCCAAACCGGGTTCCAATTATACACTGCACCGTGCGTGATATTTCCACACCCCAATCGTCAACGGGCAATCCGGACAGCAAGGAAAAACCACATCCCTTTTCGACATCCGAATAGGATTCCGTTAGAAGGCGATCCGTTGTCGGCAGATCAAAGTCTTCAGCAGTGATGTCCTTTAATGGCGCGCCGGACGCCAGCAATGCGCGGGCGGCATTCTCCAGCTCCAGCAGCATCTCCCGCTCGAAAGGCCGTACCCAGGACCTGTCTTCCGGAAAATCCACACTCCGCCATGCGAGCGCGCCCGCAATAGGTTCCAGATCAACTGACATTCAAAACATCCTCCGCAACACATTCAGGGCACGGTAGATAGTAACGCTCGCCATACCAAACGTAGTTTTTATATCACGCCTTCACTCGATAGGGATTCGACCTCGCTTTCGGTCATATCCAGCCAATCAGAAAATACGCTTTCATTATCCCGACCGACTTCCGGGAAAAACTCGATTTCACTCGTCTCAAATTCGGAAAGATGAATTGGCGAACTCGGCAGTACAATATCGCCGAGTTCCGGATGATTGCGCCTGACAAGCATGCCGCGCGCATGCATATGCGGGTCTTCCTGAACATCAGCAATATTACGAATTGGAGCCACCGGCACTTTTGCTTCACGCATTTTTGCAAAGGCGTCATCCCGTGACTGTGTCTGGCTCCACGCTCCGATCATCTGATTGATTTCAGTTTCACGCTCGTGTCGCTTGAAGTTTCCCTCGTAATCCGGATTACCGATAAGGTCGCTTCGCCCGATAACCTGCAAAACCCGCTCCCAGTGTGTTTCAGCGACGCACATCAAGGCAATCCATCCGTCCGCGCATTGATAACGACCATACGGAGTCGTAATTGACGGCGTCTTGTCGCCACGTCGCGGTGAAAGCTCACCTGAGCGTTGGTAGGCTGTGAACTCGCTGCTGAGCGTAAAGTACATCGCCTCAATCATTGCCGTTTCGACAAGCGTTCCCTTACCCGTCGCCTGCCGACCTAGCAAGGCCTGCAAGACACCCGCGTACATATGAATACCACCCATAATATCGCAAGGTGTGCCCCCGGCCCGTGCCGGCGGGCCGCCAGCTTCTCCCGTAATGCTCATCAGTCCGCAAGCGGCCTGGATAGTATGATCCATCGCCAGTTGATCACGATCGGGCCCGGATAGCCCATACCCTGTCGCGGACGCGTAAATCAGACTCGGGTTGATTTCACGCATGACCGACCAGCCCAGCCCCAACCGGTCCATTGTGCCCGGCGCAAAATTTTCCATCAGCACATCGGCCTTCTTGGCCATGGCTTTGAGAATTTCCTTTCCCCGCTGGGTCTTCAGATCAATTGTCACGCTCTTCTTGTTGGAATTGAGCATGGCAAATGCCATTGGAGTCTGCTCGCTCTGGCGACGAATTCTGTCACCATCATGAGGCTCAACCTTGACCACCTCGGCACCGGCCATAGCCATCAGAAATGCAGCGTAAGGTCCCTGATAAATCTGCGTAAGGTCCAGGACCCGAATACCATTCAAAACCTGCATGAGACGACTATTCCTTCCTGGTTAGGATAAATCCGGCGCATTGATGACACTGCAATCCGGTGCAAACGACAATGGCGCGGCCGTTCTGCTCTGAAGCAGTTCGCGCGACACCCCTTCAGCAATTTCCTTGACCAGGAAACCTTCCTGCGTCACCTCGATGACGGCATGATCGGTATAAACCCTGTCGACAACGCCGACCTCCGGTCACCGGATACAGGCATTTTTCAACCAAACGTGGCTCACCATCCCGTGTCAGATGCGCCATCACCACCCAGACCGATTTGGCCCCGGCAGCGAGATCCATGGCGCCACCAACCAGTGCCCCCTTATTGGGGATCATCGCATCCCAGTTGGCCAGATCACCATTGGACGCCACCTGAAAACCGCCCAGCATGGTCACATCTATATGGCCACCACGGATCATCGCGAATGCCATTGCAGAATCGACCAGTGCCGCGCCTTCGCGCAGCGTAATCTTCTGGCTACCGGCATCTACGTAATCAAGATCTTCTTCTCCCGGCGCAGCGACCGGCCCAACACCAACAATTCCATTTTCCGACTGGAACATAATGTCGGCATCTTTCGGCGCGTAATTCGCAGCCAGGACTGGCATTCCCATGCCCAGATTCACATACCAGCCCTCGACAAGGTCCTGCGCCGCACGCCAGGCGATCTGGTTTCTGCTTAACGGTGTCATTTGCTTCTCTCCGGGTTTCTTATCGTTCATCGGGCAACTGAATTATGCGGTTGGTGAAAATGCCGGGAATATGACTACCGTTCGGTGGCAGCGCCTCTTCCTGCAACTCCGTTACCTCGACAATCGTTGTCCGGGCCGCCATTGCCATCGCAGGCCCAAAATTTGCCTGAAGGCCCCGAAACGCGACATTCCCCCAACGGTCGGCCGTTTGGCCACGAAGAATCGCAAAATCTGCTGTTAACCCGGTCTCCATCACACATGTCTGACCGTTAAATTCGCGGGTTTCCTTGCCCTCAGCCAGTTTGGTGCCAACGGCTGTCGGGGTGAAAAAGGCCGGAATTCCTGCCCCCCCCGCACGAAGCCGTTCTGCAAAACTTCCCTGTGGTGACAGTTCCAGTTCAAGCTCGCCGCTTTGTATCTGGCGCTCGTAGATCCCCGGCTCCTTACCCGGGCTTCTGGCAGCGGAACAAATCGCCTTCGCAACACGTTTATCCGTAAACAAAGACGGTGCCGTGTATTCGATGAAGCGGATACTGTTCAGAATCAGTGTCAAATTCCGCACGCTGGTCGCTTCCAGCGCCCGGACCAGGGTGATCGGCAACCCTGCACCGCCGAATCCGCTGATCATAATGGAGCATCCATCGAACAATCCGTCCAACGCCTGTTCCACTGTTTCTACCCGCTTGTCTATCATCTACTCGCCTTTACTGTTCTTGTTAGATTGTGGCCATGTTAGCGAACTGGAACCAGCGCGACAAACCAGCCCAAAGCACAGCTTATCAGTCGGTTAGAACCTCAACCTTGCATAGAAGGGTCTTCAGATTCACCTGGTCTGAAATGGCATCGCGTTGCTTGCGGTCGGTCAGGAAATTGACCGACTTCCATGGATTATAGGGCTGGCGTTCCCCCCAGCCGATAGGGATATACGCAGCGGTTTTGCGAATGCCTGGTGTCAGCCAGGCCATCGCTTCAATTGCACCATGCGACGTCGTGACACGCACGCGGTCACCGTTTTCTATGCCCAGGACTGCCCCACGTTCAGGATGTAATTGAACATAGAGATCGGACCACATTTCCTGCGCCTGCCAGGCATAATGGGTCCAGCTGTGAAAATGCGGCGCCGCGGCACGCCCTGTGACGAGTTCCATGTCAAAACCATCTTCCCGAAGAATCGACCCCGGCGAATTCTCTCCCGCGGCGACAATTTTTCCAGGCGACGTGTTTGTCGGACTCGCCGTAAATGGCGACAGAACACCCATTTCAAAATCCTGTGCCAGCAACTCCAGATATGGCAAATCGACCAGTTGCTCCCTTTCACTGAAAAATTCAGGCAGGATCGGTAGCCCAAGTGTCGAAAATTTTTCAGCCATCGTCTCGGTCCAGAATTCAAGCCGCCCACTTGGCGTCGGAAACCGTTTTTCATTTCCGCTAATAGAATCTTCCAGAAAGAGAGTCTCCTGCTCCTTGGCGTCTTTACTCGGCAACGGGTATCGGCGCCATCGATACGGCGACGCACGAAGCTGCTCGGTCGAGCAACCGCGCAAATCGTCACTTCGTTCGCACATATGATCCCAGAATGTTGCCGGTTCCTTGAACTCCTCCTTCAAGACGTCATCGAATCCAAACCGCTTGCCAAGCTCTATCCAGATCCAGCCATCCGATTTCGCCTCTCCCGGCGGGTCGATCAGCTTGTCATTCCAGACAACCCGGCGATCATCGTTACCCCGGTTGACCCCACCACGCTCAATGCCGGTTGCCACAGGCAGCAAATAGTCTGCATAGGCAGAGGTTTCGTTCTCATACAGGTCCATATGGACGACCAGATCCAGCGCCAGCATCGCTTCGCGTGCTTCTTCCTGTCCCGGCCAGTGTGACATCGGGTTGTTTCCGGCAAGAAGGGCCTTGATGGGATACGGCTTTCCGTCACGCATTGCGTCGATCCAGGCGGCAGGGTTACGTCGCACCATCGGTTTTTCAATTGGCGCGCGCCGACTCTCCGGCAATTCAGGGCTCATCGAAGATCCTGACGCCATATTGAAAAATCCACCGCCCGGTCGGCCCCAGTTGCCGGTGCAGGCCGCAAGAAACATGAACACCCGGTTCGTCTGGACACCATTGCTGTGCTGATTGAGCCCCCGGCTGCCAAAGATCATACAACCGTCGGCCTGGGCAATATCCGCTGCCAACTGGCGAATATCAGCAGCCGGAATATCGGTCACGCTTTCGGCCCAATCAGGCGTGTAGCCCTTCTCCTCGACAAAGTCGCGCCAGCGTTCCCAGCCCTCGATCCAATGCTCACAAAAGTGTTTATCGTGTAAATCATTGCTGAAAATATGTTGAATCAATGCCAGACCCAGCGCCATATCCGTACCGGAACGGATGCCAAGCCATTTGTCCGACTTGCTCGCCGTCACTGTGTAGCGCGGGTCAACCGTAACCATCTTCGCGCCGTTCCTAATCCGCCAGTCATTGACCATACCGAAGTATACGGGGCGCGTTTCGGCCTGATTATCACCGATGAACAGATACATGCCCGAACTGCCGATATCGTCCGGCGTATAACTGTTGGGAATCAGGACGACTCCCTGTGTCAGTGAATAAGCGACGGCTTTGCTGCTGGAACACAATGCCTCGGTGCTGCCTGCATTCGGCGTACCCCAGAGTTTCGCAAACAAAGGCACATAGGCGCGCGACGTCATAACGCCGGCCCGTGTTCCGGCAAACAGCGCGACCGCTTCAGTACCCCATTGGTCGCGAACCGCTCCCATTTTGGCCGCGATTTCGTCCAGCGCCTGTTCCCAGCTTATCCGCTCAAAGCGTGATTCACCGCGTTTCCCGACACGTTTTTGCGGATACATCAACCGGCCCGGGTCGTTGTAAATTTGCAGCGTCATTTGGGATTTCGGGCAAATGCGTCCCTGAAGAACCGGGTCCTTATCATTACCGGTTATGCGAACAAGCTTGTCGCCCTTGAAGTGATAATTCAACGAACAGGCATTGAAACAAATATTGCAGCCACCGGGCTCGACCCGGTCCGCGACGATAGATCCTTTGTCTTCCCCGTAAGGAAACGCCGTATCGACAGGCTTCACCGCCCCTTGCCAGGGTCCGGGTTCGGTCATGGATACGGTCCGCAAACTGTCTTCGCGGGCACGCAGCGGTTCGAGGTACAATGTAGAAGGGCCCAGAAGGTAGTCGTCTGTATCGCGGATTTTCCGCCCCGCGCCCTCAGCTTGTGCAACCAGCGTTTCACGCTCACCGAATTGAATTGCCATCCCCGGGCACACAGATGCACATGCGGTGGTTTCCCCTTCTTTGCGATGTGAAACGCACAGATCACATTTCACCGCATGGTGATCTTTGGCATCGAATCCCATTGCACCATAAGGACATGCCAGCACACATTCCCCGCAGCCCGTGCAGCGATCTTCATCAAGACTGACAATGCCTGTAACCGGGTCCTTACGAATTGCCTGGGGATTGACCGGACACGCTCTAAGACACGCAGGCCGCTCACAGTGCTGGCACATCGTCGGCAGGAACTCGAGCCCCGGCTTTTCCATCCCCTGCAGCCAGATGACCTTGTTCCGATTGACCGATGGGCCAAGGCCATGCGCCTGCTTGCACGCGGCTTCGCAACTTTTGCAGCCAGTGCAGCGTTCCAGATCAATCAACAAAGCTAGGCGACTGGTTCCCGTATGCTGATCCGTCATGATCAATCCCCCCACGCAGCAAGATGCCACCAGGTAATTGGACCACCATCAGCGACATAGCCGGCAAAGAAGGTCACGGTTATTACATGTACCACAATACCGCCAACCAGCATTGCCGCCATGAGAAGATGAACCCGCCGCCAGTTGCCAAGATCACGGCTAACCGTCGCACGGGCGCCAATTATCATCGCTTCGGCATGCGCCATCCGCACATAGGCATAGGCGAGAATTGGATGCCGGATCCAGTGACCAAGTCCGGGCGAAAATGTTGCTTCGTCAGCACTTGGATCAAGCTGCGCCAGAAGCGATGTTTTGTCTGCCAAAATGCGGCGCAAAGCATCCTTGTCCACTGGCCTCTCCGACCGAAGCGCCGACGACCGTGAAGACATCACCCGAGCCAGCTTCGCGGAGCCTACACTGCGAGCCCAGGCACCCTGCAAAATAAGTAAGTATGCCAAAAACAACAAAATGGCCGGCGGGCGGCTCCAACCCCCGGCGGCATGAATTGTCACCACGATCACGCCGGAAACGCCCATAACAATATGCGCAATCAACCAGGTGCGAGGTGGCGCCTTATTGTCGCTCCGCTTCACCAGGGCATACACTCCCGGCATCAGCAGTAAAACCGCCCCCAGGACGCCCGTCAGGTAAAGTTCAGAACTGCCCGCGGTTCGCCAGGGCAACGGAACAAGTGGTAAAAGCAGATAGCTGGATATAATCAGCAATGCTGCGAAGAACACCGCAACGACGGACCATTGTCCGACCCATTTACTTTGCATACACCCTCACCTCAGTCCAAGGCCGCATCCTAGCCTGTAACTGAGCTCGCCGTCACGTGGCGCCGAATTCGACAAACAGTCGCCGAGGCCTAGCGGATTTCCTCGACGTTTTCGTAATCCTCATTTCGGAATGTCGCAATGATACCACTAACCTCGTCATCACTGATTCCCAAAGCCGTCGCGGTGATTGCCCCCAGCTGTAGGCTGGCTTCAAGGGTTTCGGGGACGGCTTGTGTCACCCCCTCGGCTTCGAGACGGCGGCTATGCGGCAAGTCACGCGCCCGTGCGTATATCGGCAATTCCGGGAAAAGCCCCCTCACCTTCGATACAACATGATCGGCCGAAACAGCCAGATCGAGCGTCACGACCAACCCGCGCGCTTCCGCTGCCCCCAGGGCATTGAGAATGTCGACCTGCGAGGCGTCACCAAAATAAACGGGCATCCCTTTCGTTCGGCACTCGCGTATCCGAACCGGATCCATATCAAGAGCAACATAAGGGATACCGGCAGCTGACAAGACATTCGCGACAGTTTGTCCGACACGCCCAAAACCGACGATGATAACGTGGTCTTGCATAAGTTCCTCGATGAATTCCGGCCCTTCCGCAGTCTCCGTATCCTTACCCGCGAGCCAAACGGGAAGTCGCCCCCCGATAAATGCCATCAGCGGAGTTGCGACCATAGATAACGATATCGTGGCGAGCAGGATCTGGGTGAGTTCTGCAGACAGCAGACCCAATCCACTGGCGGTTATAAAAAGGATGAATCCGAATTCTCCGCCTTGGGATAGCATCAACCCGACCCGGCCGGAATCTATCCATGACAGCTTGAAAAGGCGGCACAGGAGCATCGTAACAACGCTTTTCCCAAGCATGAGGCCTACCAGCAACAGACCGATCAAGGCGGTTTGCTCGGCGATAAAGGAAATGTCGATGGACATCCCGACAGTCATGAAGAACAGGCCGAGCAAAATGCCGCGAAACGGTCGAATATCCCCTTCAACCTGATGTCTGAATTCAGTTTCGGCGAGAAGCAGTCCCGCCATAAACGCCCCCAGCGCCATCGAGACCCCGACCAGAGACATCAGCCAGCCAGTACCAAGCACAACAAGCAATGTTGTCGCGATAAACAATTCTGAACTACGCGTGTTTGCAACGATCCGATATATCGGCCGAAGTACAATGCGTCCGACGATGATCACAACGATCAATGCTCCGACGGCTTTGATACCCGCTATCGTCAACGCGGAGCCAAAAGAGTCTCCACCTTCGTCAAACACGGTGACGAGCATGAGCAGCGGAACAATTGCCAGGTCCTGAAACAACAAAATCGCGAATGATACGTTCCCGGATTGTGTTGCGCGTTCGCCACGCTCGATCAGCATTTGCAGGACAAACGCCGTTGAAGAAAGCGCCAGACCACCGCCAATAATCACTGCGGCTTCGGTCGTCGCGCCAAATGCCATGGCGACACCGCCGATAATCAGTGCCGAGACCACGACTTGCAACGAACCGAGCCCGAAAACAAACCTCCTGAGCGCCCGAAGGCGCGCGATGGATAGCTCGAGACCAATCATGAACAATAGGAAGACGACGCCGAACTCCGCCAGAATTTTGGCATTCTCCGACTCTCCGATGATCGCCATGCCATGCGGACCGACAAGAACGCCAGCCGCCAGATATCCTAGGACAGGACTAGACCGAAGGTACCGTAACAAGGGGACGACGATGACTGCAGCGAGCAGAAAGATCAGGACGTCGTATAGAAATGCAGAATGTGCCAACCCAGGACTCCAAGACAGCGTAGGTGTGGATGAATCGGCATCTACGCCTTACCATGTTGTACGCGAGAATAGTTACCCGGATACAAAAACATTTTGTGAAAACACCTGTTTGTGTAACTAAATTGAGTTAGCCGGATCGTAATCCGTTTCAAGGGAGACACGAGTGCCAAAGACAAATGACAACCCGTTCACACGTTTTAGGGTCGTAAAGAGTACCCCGCGGATTGGCGCCGAAATTCTGGATATCGACCTCTCTCATGTGGATGACGCTCTGTTCAGCGAGTTACATCAGGCTTTTCTCGAAAATCAGGTGCTGTTTTTCAGAGATCAGAAAATTACGCGTGAACAGCAGCGCGCCCTGGCATCAAGGTTCGGCAATCTTCACGTTCACCCTGCCGCACCCCACCTTGAAGAAGATCAGGCGGCGTTCATTATTCACACGCACAAGGAATCAAAAATCAATAACGGCGGCGTCTGGCATACCGATGTCTCCTGTGACAGAGAGCCACCAATGGCCACCATGTTGCACCTTCATGTTGTGCCTCCTCTTGGCGGCGACACGCTGTTCAACAGTATGTACGCCGCGTATGAGGACCTTTCCGACAGAATGCAGAAATTCCTGTCGGGACTGGTTGCCGTCCATGATGGCGAACAGGTATATCGGGGCAGATATTCGGACCGCGGTGTCGATGATTCTGATACCGAATATCCCAAATCCGAACACCCGATCATTCGAACACACCCGGAAACAGGTCGTCAAAGCCTGTATGTGAACCGGATATTTACATCGCATATCAAGGGCATGAAGCCAGCGGAAAGCCGCGCCTTGCTTGCATTCCTTTATGATCATGCAGAACAGCCAGCCTTTCAAATGCGATTCAAATGGTCCCAGAATGATATCGCGTTCTGGGATAATCGCTGTGTGCAGCATTTGGCTGTTTGGGATTACTGGCCGCATGAGCGCAAGGGAATTCGCTACACGATCAAGGGTGATCAGCCCTTCCATCGTGAGGCCTGAAACAAGCAGGAATTGAGCAAATGCGAATTGCTGTCATTAACGACTACAAAGACCTGGCACGAGAAGCGACGGGTTGGAGCCAGCTTTCATCAAACCATTCTGTGGATTTCTACCCCGATTTTCTGACCGATGGTGAACCGGCAGCCAAGCGTCTCGCCCCCTATGATATTGTCGTCGCCGCGCGCGAAGAAACCCAGTTCAACCGCGAGCTCATCGAGCAATTGCCGAATCTCAAACTGCTCGTCACGCATGCAACCCGAAACGCAGCCTTTGATATGGCGGCATTGGCGGAACGCAACATTACGGTTTGCGGAACCGGATATGGACATGCAAATGCAACGGTAGAACTGACCTGGGGCCTGATACTGTCGCTCTTCAAGCGTATTCCGGCGGAGGATCGCGGTGTTCGCGACGGCGAATGGGGCGTGGACCTGCCCCTGGGACTTACCGGCAAGACACTGGGCGTATTGGGCCTGGGTGGACTTGGCTCAGGCACAGCCATTGTTGGCAAGGCTTTGCAAATGGACGTCATTGCCTGGAGCGAAAACCTGACCGCCGAACGCTGTGCGGAAATTGGCGTCACGCTGGTTTCCAGGGATGAATTATTCGAACGATCCGATGTGCTCAGTGTCCATCTGGTTCTTGGCCCAAGATCCAGGGGACTGATAGGCAGGCGGGAACTTTCGCAAATGAAACCGACGGCCTATCTCATCAATACGTCCCGCGGTCCGATTGTTGATGAACCTGCCCTGATTGATGCGCTGAATTCGGGTGCCATTGCCGGTGCCGGACTGGACGTCTTCGACGTTGAACCACTACCAATCGACCATCCGCTTCGCAGCACACCCAATACCGTTCTCACGCCGCATCTGGGCGGTCGCACGAAGGAAAACTTCACCGCACGTTATCAGGATTGCGTCGAAAACGTCGTTGCCTGGCTTGACGGTGCGCCGGTCCGGGTCATGACATAGGCCGCCCGTCAGGCGGCTTTACGTTCACGTTTCGGGCAGGGTTTGACGGTCTTCTGATCAGGGTCAAACTCTGAACGGTCGGTATGCGCCAGACTCTTGCGATATACGTGCAACGACAAGGTCGTCGTTTCACCATCATTCCGGACACTGTGAATGTCGTTCGGCATGAATACGGCCGTATCCCCCGGGCCCACATTTACCTCATGGCCGATCGTGAGATCAGCAAAGCCCGGCTTTGATCCGTCATCCCGTCGAAGCCAGTTGATATTGGTTTCCTCACCATCAAGACCGACAACAATCCCCCAAGTCTGATGATCATGCGGTTTTACGCCGCGACCTGGTAACCACGCGATAACTTCGACCAGAAGTGGTCTTGTCACGGTTTAGTTCCGGTCTCTTTCGAGCAATGTTTGCAATGAAGGAGATAAAGAATGGCAACAAGATACACGGACGAGTTTCGGCGTGATGCAGTGCGCATCGCGATCAGCAGCGGCTTAACGCGACCGCAAGTTTCATCAGATTTGGGCGTTGGTCTATCGACGCTGAACAAGTGGGTCCAGAAGCATCAGCATGACGATCTGATGTCTGGCCCTCACGAGGAGGTGGAGAAAGAAAATAAACGCCTCCGCAAGGAAGTCCGCTTACTTCGCGAGGAGAGGGAAATATTAAAAAAAGCGGCAATCTTCTTTGCAGGCCAAAGCCGATGAGATTCGCTTTCATCGACGCCTGGAAAGAAGAATGGCCAGTGGAGTGTCTCTGCCGCGTTATGCGGGTCACATCGCGTGGGTTTCGCGCTTGGCGCCTGCGCCCGATGAGCCAACGCCAACGTCATGATATGGTGCTTCTGGCCCATATCCGTGAGCAACACCGTCTGAGCCTGCAAAGCTATGGGCGGCCGCGCATGACCGAAGAGCTGCAAGAATTGGGGCTTGAAGTGGGGCACCGGCGCGTGGGTCGCTTGATGCGTGAGAACGGCATCAAGGTTATCAGAACCCAGAAATACAAAGCTACGACGGACAGCAACCACACGTTCAACATCGCGCCCAACTTGCTGGCTCAGAACTTCTCAGCGGATGCGCCTAACCAAAAATGGGCGGGCGACATATCCTATATCTGGACCAGTGAAGGCTGGTTGTATCTGGCTGTCATCCTTGATCTGTATTCCCGTCGCGTTATCGGCTGGGCCGTCAGCAGCCGTATGAAGCGGGATTTGGCGATCCGGGCGTTGGACATGGCCGTGGCACTGCGACAGCCGCCAGAGGGCTGCATTCACCATACGGATCGCGGGTCGCAATATTGTTCGCACGACTATCAGAAGCGCCTTTTGAAGAATGGCTTCAAGGTATCGATGAGCGGCAAAGGCAATTGCTACGACAATTCCATGGTTGAGACCTTCTTCAAATCCATCAAGGCAGAGCTCATCTGGCGCAACCGCTGGGATACACGTCGCCAAGCAGAAGGAGCTATATTCCAGTATATCAATGGGTTCTACAATTCCCGCCGCCGCCACTCATCACTGAATAGCAAAAGCCCCTTGGCATTCGAACGAAAGGCCGCATAAATGAGTTGAAAGACCGGAACGTAAGCGGGACAAGACCAGAAGCGAGTGATCAGGTTCTTCATGCAAGACGGTGATGCCAAATCCCTGATCTTCTCCGCACTCGTAAAATTCAGGCCGGACCCATCCCTTGTCATCCTTCATACGACTGGCCATTGGCGCGGCCTGCTGCAGAACGGCACGGGGATCATCGTGTTCGGCGACGACCTTTCTCAGATCCTGAACCAGAGCGTCAATCGTGTAAGCCGTCATCATCGTCCCTCCAGTCGCATTCACATCGTCAGAATGATTTTACCGAAGTGACCATTCTGGCGCATATGTTCCTGCGCCATAGGCGCCTCATCCAGTGAGAATGTCCGGTCGATAGGCAGGTGCAATCGACCAGCGTCGACGGCCTCCCATAAATCGGCACGCATTGCGTCAACGATTTCACGCACCTTCTCCCGCGAGCGGGTACGAAAGGTCACGCCGATATAGTCGATACGCTTGAAAGCATGCAGGTCGAAATTGAAATCACCGCTGAACCCACCGAGGCGACCGACATTCACAATCCTGCCAAGGATTCGCGTCGCTTTCAGGTTGTCGTTCATGACTCCGCCGGAAACCTGATCGATAATCAGATCCACACCGGTGCCGTCGGTTGCCTCAAGCACCTTATCTGCCCAATTGGGATCGCTGGAATCCAGTGCGATATCCGCCCCGAATTCTTTTAACCTCGCCCGTCGTTCCGCATTCGTCGATGTCCCAATGACAAGTTTCGCGCCTTTCTCCTTGGCAATTTGCATTGCCATCAGGCCAACACCAGAACTCGCCCCCTGAATCAGCACCGTTTCGCCGGCGACCAAACGGCCAGCCGTGACAATAGCATTATGCATGGTAATCAGCGCGATTGGCAGGGTTGCCGCCTGCTCGAACGTCATGTTGTTTGCCGGAATAACGGATAGGCGCGCAATGTCGCAAACGGCGTATTCGGCATATCCACCATTGCCGGAACACATAACCCGGTCCCCTGGGCTGCAGCCGGTCACTTCTGCGCCGACAGACACGACCTCGCCCGACCATTCCAAGCCGGCAACGCTGCCCCCGCTAAAACCATGTCCCCCGGCAACCATCAGCAGGTCAGCGCGATTCAAAGCCCCGGCACGAACCTTGACCAGCACTTCATTAGCCTTTGGTTCCGGAACAGGGACATCACGAATTTCAAGGCCATTTTCGCCAATGACAGCAGCTTTCATTCTCGTTCCCTACTTTCCAGTGAATTCTCTTCAGGTTCTTACGCGCCAAATGCCGGTATCGGAACCGCACCTTTGACCTGCGCACGATGCATCATTCTCCGTGCCGTATTGTCGAAACTTTCTCGGTAGTGCATGCAACATCTGTTATCCCAGATCAGTAGATCACCGACCCGCCAATCATGTTTCCAGGAAAACCCGCCTGACAGGCAATGGCGCCATAAATCCCGGAATAACGAATCATCCGGCTCCCCGATGACGCCGGACGCCCCCGAACGACGCCCAAGAAAAAGCGCGGGCTTGCCCGAAACAGGGTGCTGAATAACGATCGGGTGGCGCGCACCGGGTGCCTTGTCAGGGTCAGTATTACCTTCAAATGCCGCGTGTATTTTACGCACCTCGCCTGCGCTGGTGTAGGTAGCGTCATGAACGGCGCGCTTATCCCGAGCCCGTTTTTTGCAAATCTTCCGGTAATGCCTCATAGGCCCGGTACATGTTCATGAAGTGGGTCGTCCCACCGGCAGGTGGAATTTCAAGAGAATAAAGCAGACTGGCGGATGGCGGCGCATCGATATACGACATATCCGTATGCCATTCGGCCTCTCCGTTGCCCAGGCTGCCGACAGGTTGGCCTTTGTCTTCAATGTTTGAAATACACGCCAGTTGCGGGAATCCAGGTATCCAGGGCGTCCCTGACTTGTTTGGGGGGGCCTGTTCCAGTTCACCAAAGTTCTTCGCAAACGCCACAAGCTGGGAGTCCGTCAGGTTTTGTCCCCGCACCAGAACCACGAGGTGGTCTCGCCATGCGGACCGAATTTTATCGGCAGAGGCAGTATCCAGAGGACGCGAAAGGTCCAGCCCTTTTATTTCAACACCCAACGAATCCGATAGTGGAACCAATTCCAGTTCCTTCAATTGTACCATATTTTATGTGCCCCCCGTTTTCAGGCGATAATACTGAATGAATATATTGCACTGCCAGATGCCCACAGGCAAAGGGTCGGCAGGTGTTGCCTGCGGAAACCGAAAGGATTGATACCATGACGGCGTATTGTATCTTCGATGCGGAAATAACAGACGAATCCTGGCTTCCGGAATATGTCGCTCGAATAACGCCGCTATACGAGCGCCATGGCGGACAATGCATTGCCAGAAGTCGTAATCCTATTCAACTCGAAGGTGACCGCAAGCCCCCTTCTCTTCTATCGATTATCGAGTTTCCATCGCATGAAGCAGCCATGGCCTGGTACAACGATCCGGAATTCGCGCCCTTGTTAAAAATGCGGCGCTCCGGGTCTGTTGCGAATGGTTTCCTTATCCAAGGCGACTGATTATTTCAGGTTCCGCTCCCACAGGTCGAACAGGCGTTCCCAGGCATGCTCAGCCTGAATTGGTGCATAGACAGGGCGTTCAGCGAATTGATAGCCATGCTGGGTCCCGGAGGGAACCTCCACGGTTGCCCGGACATTGTGCTGTTTAAGCGCTGCCTTCAGGTCTTCGATTGCCTTGTCTGGCACATGTGCATCGACCTCGGCAAATGAGTAGAAAAACTCAGCCTGAACGCGATCGAATAGCAAATGCGGCGAGTCGGCTTCGTCAGTAACAATTCCAACGCCGTACAGCGACCCGACAGCCGCGAAACGTGTTGGATACAAGCCGGCTGCCGTCGTCACGAAACGGCCGCTCATGCAATGCCCGACACACCCGACTTTACCCGGTGCGGCCGCATCCTGTGCATCGATATAAGCCAGAAGTCCTGCTGTATCATCCGCGACCATCTTGTTGTCCAGATGCTTTGCTGCCGCCAGAAGGGCCACTGTCATATTGTCGTCGCGGCGCGCCACATCGAAACGGATTGTTCCCAGACGGTAATACATATCTGGCAGGATGCAGTAATACCCCCGGCTGGCGATCCGCCGCGCCATATTGCACAACTCTTCCCGATAGCCGGGTGCATCCATATAAAAAATGATGGCTGGAAACCGCCCCGGCAAATCCGGATGCGCCGTGAAACTGGGCATCAGGCCATATTGTGTTGGCACATTTACAAAGTTTTCCACAAGCGCCATCGTCCCCTCCCGACATACATAAAAAAAGGGCGGCGCACTGCGCCGCCCTGATTTATCCGGCCTATTTCAGGTTTCGTTCAAACAAAGCAAAGATCTTGCCCCAGCTTTCTTCAGATTGAACCGGCGAATAGACGGCCCGCTCGGCGAACATATAGCCATGGTGGGTACCATCGGGCTGCTCGATAATGGTATTCGCTGTGCTTTCATCAGCGGCCTTCTTGAAGGCCTCGAATTCTTCCTGGGGAACACTCTTGTCGAATTCAGCAAACGAATAATAGAGCTCACCAGCGGTATCATTCAGGATTTTATGCGGCGAATCTTCAGCGTCAGTGACCATCCGAACGCTGTACAGCGATGCGCCACAGGCAACCCGTGACGGGAAATTCGCCGCTGCCGCAGTAACGTACTGACCACTCATGCAGTGCCCCACCGCGCCGACCTTGCCGGGCGAGACTTTATCCTGCGCGTCTAGGTAGGCGAGGATACCCGCCGTATCGTCAACAACGTCCTTGATGGTGAGATGATTCATCGACGCGCGGATGACCGCGGACATCTCGTCCGTCCGACGCGGCAGGTTAAAACGAACCGTACCCAGCCGATAATACATATCGTAGATCACGCAAAAGTAGCCATGCTTGGCAATACGGCGGACATGATTGCGCAATTCTTCGCGATATCCCGGCGCGTCCATATAGAAGATAATCGCCGGGAAATGACCCGGCTCATCCGGGCATGCGGTAAAGCCTGGCGCCATACCATATTGTGTCGGAATGTTAACGTGCTGCTCGATTAGAGCCATTGGATATCTCCCTTGTGTTTATTTTTAGAATGCGGATTTTGATTATTCTTCTGTCAGGAACGGCAGAACCGTTGCCAGGTAGAGTTCGGGTGTTTGTACGGCCATAAAATGCCCTGAATCGGTTTCGATATACCGGGCGCCCGGTATTGCCTTGGCGATCGGTTCGATCATCGCCGGCGGCCGCAGCAGGTCATGCTTTGCAGAAATCACCAATGTCGGGCATTGAATTTTCGCGAAGTCCTCGACCATATCCATATTTGTCAGCATGCGGTTAATGGCCGCGAATCCCGCCGTGTCATTGCCCAGCCAACGCTTCCTGTAGCGTTCGTAACGTTCCCGGTTACCCCGCAGCACCTCTGGATAGGACCGGTCTAGACTTTGCTGCACTTGCGCACGCATTCCGTCCCGCTCTACAGCGTCGGCCCGATCCAGCACCTGGCCCGCACGATCCTTCGATACACCGGTCGCCGGACTGCTGATCGCCAGCTTCTTCACCTTTTCAGGATAACGCGCAGTAAACCCCAAAGCGATTGCACCTCCCAGCGCCAAACCGGTTACGAGGCATGGCGCCGTTATGCCAAGCCCGTCCAGCAGAGCGGCGAGATCATCCGCCATGGTGTCCAACGCCAGCGTCCCCTTGGCTTTTTCCGACAGACCAAAGCCGCGTTGATCATAGCGCAATACGCGAAATTTCTTTTCAAGCTCCGGAAGAACATCGTCCCAGCTCTCCAGCGATCCCCCAAGCTCATGAACCAGAACAAGAAGATCACTGCCTTCACCGCTCAATTCATAGCGAAGACTGGCACCATTCGCTTCGATCCAATCCATATTTCCCCCTACGTAAAAATTGTCATCCACAACGGGCCCTTCACGCATGACGAAAATCACGTTCAAAGGACGGCCCCACGTGATATTAACCCGACAATGGCTTGTAAAAACAAGACAGGCTCGCTTGTTGGTTCCGTAACGTAAATTAATTTGGTAATGTACAGCGGAATCGGCATAAGCCGAGATACGATTAATATATAGCGCCATCCGGCGCTGAATTTTTGCCATACAGGAGGGGAACAGGATGGCTCCCAAGAGCGATATTGAGATTGCACGCGAAGCAACAATGAAACCGATTCAGGAAATCGGACGCCAACTTGGAATTCCGGACGATGACCTGTTCCGCTATGGCCCTTACAAGGCCAAGTTGTCCTTCGAATATATTGATTCGATACAGGACAAGCCAGACGGCAAGCTTATTCTGGTTACGGCGATTACGCCGACTCCCGCTGGTGAAGGCAAAACAACGACATCCGTCGGCCTTGCCGACGGCCTGAACAGGATCGGCAAAAAGACCATTGTCTGCCTCAGGGAGCCAAGCCTCGGGCCATGTTTTGGTATGAAAGGGGGCGCCGCTGGTGGCGGTTATGCTCAGGTCGTCCCAATGGAAGACATTAACCTGCACTTTACCGGTGACCTGCACGCAATCGGAACGGCTCATAATTTGCTGTCTGCCCTGATCGACAACCATATTTACTGGGGCAACGAAGCAGGTATCGACGCACGCCGCATTACCTGGCGACGGGTCATGGACATGAACGAGCGCGCATTACGCGACGTCGTAACCTCGCTTGGGGGCGTTGCCAATGGATTCCCGCGCCAGACCGGTTTTGACATCACCGTTGCGTCTGAAGTCATGGCGATTTTCTGTCTCGCGACAAATCTGAAGGATCTCCAGGAAAGGCTTTCCAAGATTGTTATTGGCTATACGCGGGATCGCGAGCCGGTGCGCGCCAGTGACATGAAGGCACACGGCCCGATGACGACGTTGCTGAAAGACGCACTGATGCCGAATCTGGTGCAGACGCTGGAGAATAACCCGGCATTCATTCACGGTGGTCCTTTCGCGAACATTGCACATGGCTGCAATACCGTACTCGCCACGACGACCGCCTTGAAGCTGGCCGATTATGTCGTAACGGAAGCGGGTTTCGGCGCGGATCTTGGCGCCGAGAAGTTCTTCGACATCAAATGCCGCAAGGCCGGGTTGAAACCGGCTGCAGCCGTTATCGTCGCTACAGTACGAGCACTGAAGATGCATGGTGGTGTCGCTCGCGCTGATCTCAACACCGAAAATGTCGACGCCGTACGCAAGGGGCTTGAAAACCTCGGGCGACATGTCGGCAATGTTCAGAAATATGGGGTTCCAGCCTTGGTCGGCATCAATCAATTCATCGCCGATACCGACGCCGAAATGGCTGTTGTCATGGAATACTGTGAATCGCTGGGCGTGGAATGTTTCGTGAATTCACATTGGGCTGATGGTGGTGCCGGCACGGAAGCCATTGCGGCAAAAGTGGCGGAAATTGCTGATAGCGGCGTCGCTAACTTCAAGCCCCTCTACGAAGAAAAAGTGTCGTTGTGGGACAAGATTGAAACCATCAGCAAGGAAATTTATGGCGCAGACGGTGCAACCGCCGATGCAGCGGTCATGAATCAGATCAAGCAGTTCGAGGAAGCAGGGTTTGGCGACTTCCCTGTCTGCATGGCGAAAACGCAATACAGTTTTTCGTCCAACCCTGACCTGAAGGGAGCGCCGTCCGGATTTACCGTTCCGGTGCGGGAAGTCAGGCTTTCCGCCGGCGCGGAGTTCATTGTGGCGATTTGTGGTTCGATAATGACAATGCCCGGACTGCCGCGCGTTCCTGCCGCCAACAGTATCTACGTCAATGATGATGGCGAGATCGAGGGTCTGTTCTGAGTCTGTTATCAGAATAAATTTTCAAATAGGCACAGAAACATGACGCAGCCCGCAACAACGATACGTAAACGGAAGCATCCCGGTCGCGGCCGGGGCAAAACACGCACACACCCCAAGGGTCGACAGATTGACCCGAAGGTGCAGCAGGAACTTCGTGATCTCCTGGGCGACAAGCCCAGGGATCGCGATCTGCTGATTGAGTATTTGCATCTGATTCAGGATTCTCAAGGTTACCTGCCCTCCGCCCATCTGGTCGCATTGGCCGAGGAAATGGGTATTCCCATGGTAGAGGTCTTTGAAGTTGCGTCTTTTTACGCACATTTCGACATTGTTCGGGACGATGAAGCACGGCCGCCTGCCCTGACGATTCGGGTCTGTGATAGCCTGACCTGTGAAATGATGGGGGCACGGGACCTACTCAAATCACTCGCCGAAAAATACCAGGGGTCAGTGCGGGTTGTGCCAGCCCCTTGCATGGGTCGATGCGATAGCGCCCCAGTGGCAGAGGTCGGGCATAACCACGTTTCGGCAGCGACTGTTGAAACTGTCGATGCAGCAATAACGGCAGAACATACGCACCCGGTACTGCCCGCCTACCGGAATTTCGAGGCCTATTGTGCCGATGGCGGTTATGCGTTGTTGCGGGCTTGCCTGAAGGGCACGAAAGACGTTGAGGAAGTCCTGTCGACCCTGGACGATTCCGCGCTGAGAGGCATGGGGGGCGCTGGTTTCCCGACAGGGCGAAAATGGCGCTTTGTCCGAGCCGGCGCAAAGCCGCGCTATCTTACTGTCAACGGAGACGAAGGCGAGCCGGGTACGTTCAAGGATCGGCACTATCTGGAAACCGATCCACACCGGTTTCTGGAAGGCATGCTTGTCGCTGCCTGGGCCGTCGAAGCAGACCGGTCTTATGTCTACCTTCGGGACGAATATCCCCAGATTCGCGAACTCCTGCAGATTGAACTGCCGAAGCTCGTTGCGGCCGGCCTCGCCCCGGAGGGCTTCATAGAACTCCGCCGCGGCGCCGGCGCGTATATATGCGGCGAAGAATCCGCGATGATCGAAAGTATCGAAGGCAAACGTGGTCTGCCCCGGCATCGCCCACCCTATGTCGCACAGGTCGGCCTGTTCGATCGCCCCACGCTGGTGAACAACGTGGAAACACTCTTCTGGATACGAGATATTCTGGAGAAAGGGCCAGGCTGGTTCGGGGATCACGGCCGCAATGGTGGCAAGGGTATGCGCAGTTTTTCGGTTTCAGGGCGCGTGGCAAGACCCGGCGTCAAACTCGCGCCGGCCGGTATTACGGTCCGAGAACTGATCGACGAATATTGTGGCGGCATGGCAGACGGCCACGCCTTCAAGGCATACCTGCCCGGAGGGGCATCGGGGGGCATTCTCCCAGCCTCAAAAAGTGATCTGCCACTGGAATTCGGAAAACTGGAAGCCGAAGGCTGTTTCGTCGGCTCTCATGCTGTCGTAATCCTGTCCGATCAGGACAATATGGGTGATGTCGCACGAAATCTGATGCGGTTTTTTGAAGACGAAAGCTGCGGCCAGTGTACACCCTGCCGCGTCGGTACAGAAAAAGCCGTCGCCCTTATGAACAACCCGAAATGGGATGCTGGTCTGCTTGACGAACTCGGCAGAACTATGGCCGATGCGTCTATCTGCGGGTTGGGCCAAGCTGCCGCCAATCCATTATTTTCCGTCCTGAAGCATTTCCCCGAGGAAGTGACATGAGCGATAATATCTCCTTCAATTTGAACGGTCAGGAAGTCGAAGCGCAGCCAGACGAAACAATCTGGCAGGTATCCCAGCGCTTCGGAATCGAAATTCCGCATCTGTGCTACTCGCCGGAACCCGGTTATCGACCGGATGGGAATTGCCGCGCCTGCATGGTCGAAATTGAAGGCGAACGCGTTCTCGCCGCCTCCTGCATCCGCACGCCGACGGATGGCATGACGGTGAATACTGTCTCCGATCGCGCCAAACAGTCACGCAAGATGGTCTTCGAGATGCTTGCCGCTGATCAGCCCAGTCGTGAAGTCTCGCCTGACCCAGAATCCAAGTTCTGGCAGTGGGCCGACAATGTTGAGGTCTCCGACAGCCGATTACCCGCACGTCCGACGATAAAGGCCGATTCAAGCCATATGGCAATGGCGGTCAATCTGGACGCCTGTATCAGTTGCAACCTGTGTGTCCGCGCCTGTCGCGAAGTCCAGGTAAATGACGTTATCGGCATGGCTTTTCGCGGTCATGACAGCAAGATCGTATTCGATTTCGATGACCCGATGGGCAACAGCACCTGTGTTGCCTGTGGCGAATGTGTCCAGGCTTGTCCGACTGGCGCGCTAATGGAAGCGACCCTCGTCGATGAAAAAGGCGTCGGGAAAACGGATCCATTACGCGAAGTAGACAGCGTATGTCCTTATTGTGGCGTCGGTTGTCAGCTTACCTACCAGATCAAGGAAAATGAGATTGTCGCTGTTCAGGGACGTAGTGGTCCGGCAAACGAAAACAGACTATGCGTAAAGGGCCGCTTCGGCTTCGATTATGTGAAGCACCCGCATCGTCTGACCAAGCCCATGATACGCCGCGATGATGCGCCCAAAAGTGCAGATATTGAAATTGATCCATCCAATCCGTGGACTCATTTTCGCGAAGCAACCTGGGAAGAAGCCATTGATCGTGCCGGTGGCGGCCTGAAAACGATCCTCGACCGGGATGGCCCCAGCGCGATGGCCGGCTTTGGTTCTGCCAAAGGCTCCAATGAGGAAGCCTACCTGTTCCAAAAACTGGTTCGGACCGGCTTTGGCACGAACAATGTCGACCATTGCACGCGCCTGTGCCACGCCTCCTCCGTTGCCGCCCTGATGGAAGGTATCGGTTCCGGTGCAGTCACAGCGCCATTCACCGCCTGCCGTGATTCCGAAGTCATCATCGTCATTGGTGCCAACCCGACAGAAAATCACCCTGTCGCAGCAACATTTTTCAAACAGGCGACCAAACGCGGCGCCAAGTTGATTGTCATGGATCCTCGCGGCCAAGCCTTACGCAAGCATGCAACACATCTATTGCAGTTTAATCCGGGATCCGATGTGGCGATGCTGAATGCGTTGCTGAACGTCATCATCACCGAAGATCTGTACGACCGGCAATATGTCGAATCTCAGACCGAAGGGTTTGAAGAGCTCAAGGCACATATCGTCGAATTCACACCTGAGGCAATGTTTGAAATTTGTGGAATTGACCCGGAAACCCTGCGAACTGTCGCGCGCACTTATGCCCGTGCGGAATCGGCAATCATCTTCTGGGGCATGGGAATTTCGCAACATATACATGGCACTGACAATGCGCGGTGCCTGATTGCACTTTCGATGATCACAGGCCAGGTCGGCCGTCCCGGAACAGGGCTGCACCCGTTGCGGGGACAGAATAACGTTCAGGGTGCATCCGACGCGGGCCTGATACCGATTTGTTATCCGGACTATCAGGCCGTCGGCTCTGACGACGTCCGAAAACGCTTCGAGGATGCCTGGGAAACGCCCCTTGACCCGGAACGTGGCCTCACCGTCGTTGAAATCATGGATGCCGTCCACAATGACGAGATCAAGGCAATGTACATCATGGGCGAAAACCCGGCGATGTCCGATCCCGATGCCGACCACGCACGGGCAGCCCTGGCCAAACTGGAGCATCTTGTCGTGCAGGATCTGTTCCTGACCGAAACGGCGTTCCACGCGGATGTCGTGCTACCGGCATCGGCATGGCCCGAAAAAGACGGATCCGTTACGAATACGAACCGTCAGGTACAAATGGGCCGTCAGGCGTTGGATCTGCCCGGAGACGCCCGCGCAGACTGGCAGATAATCCAGGACGTGGCACGCCGCATCGGTCTTGACTGGAATTACGACCATCCACGGGACGTTTTCAATGAAATGACAACGGTGATGGGGTCGTTCGACAATATCACCTGGGAGCGCCTGGAACGCGAAAACGCCGTTACCTATCCCGTTGATGGCCCCGATGTCCCGGGCAATGAAATTGTGTTCGGGGACGGTTTCCCGACGCCCAGCGGGCGCGCAAAACTGGTGCCGGCCAGCATCATTCCGCCCGCCGAAGTACCCGATGAAGAATTTCCGATGGTCCTGACGACTGGTCGCCAGTTGGAACATTGGCATACCGGCGCCATGACCCGTCGAAGCAGAGTCCTGGACGGTTTGGAACCGGAAGCAATCGCGCAAATGTCTTCCCGCGACCTGTTCAGACTTGGCCTGAAGGGTGGCGACATGGTTCGGGTCGAAACCCGACGCGGCGCGATCGAGTTAAAGGCAAGAGTGGATGGTGCGATTCCCGAAGGGATGATTTTCGTTCCCTTCTGCTATGCAGAAGCGCCGGCAAACGTTCTGACAAACCCTCAGCTTGATCCTTTCGGAAAAATTCCCGAGTTCAAGTATTGCGCCGCCAGGGTCAGCGGCGCTGCAGCGGCAGACGCCGCCGACTGAGTCCTGTATTCAGACGAGGCCCGTATCTTCAGGCAGGCCCAGCATGATGTTCATGTTCTGCACGGCCATGCCTGAGGCGCCTTTGCCAAGGTTGTCCAGCAATCCCATGATAACTGCCTGTTCCCGGTTCTCATTGCCAAAAACATAGAGCCGCAACTGATTGGTATCATTCAACCCTTCCGGTTTCAGTCCCGACATTTTCGCAGTTTCTTCAAGCGAAACGACCGATACGAACCGACATCCCGCATAATGTTCCGCAAGAATACGGTGAACGTCCTGCGGGCTCGGTTTCGAACTCAGAGACCAGAGTTGCAACGGTATCTGTACGATCATGCCCTGCCGGTAATTCCCGACACTGGGAACAAAAATCGGGCGATGGCTCAGGCCTGAATATTTTTGGATTTCAGGAACATGTTTGTGTTCCAGACCAAGTCCATACACATTGAATGGTGCCGTCGTAAAACTGGCAGATGATGAATCTTCATAAGACCCGATCATGGCTTTACCGCCGCCGCTATACCCTGAAATAGCGTTGATCGTAACAGGCGTATCCGCGGACAGCGTGCCGCTCGAAATAAGGGGGTGCAGCATTGCAATAGAGGTGACCGCGTAACAACCCGGGTTACTGACCCTCTTCGCATTTGCAATTTGGTCCCGCTGTTCTGCCGAAAACTCAGCAAAGCCGAAGACCCAATCGTCAGCAACACGGTGCGCCGTACTCGCATCAATCAGTCGCGCCTTCGGGCTATCCGCCATAGCCGCCGCTTCTCTCGCGGCATCATCCGGTAGACACAGGATAGAAACATCTGCCTCATTCAGTGCTTCGCGCCGACGTGCCGGGTCTTTTCTGTCTGCATCATTGAGGTGAATCAATTCTATATCGTCACGGCCAATCAGCCGTGCGTGAATTTGCAGTCCGGTTGTTCCAACTTCACCGTCAATAAATACCGTCGCTGTCATCTTCGCCTTCCCCATAAAAAAATCGGGCGCCCCCCGAAAGAGACGCCCGATCATTTGATCGATCTGAACTTTCGGAATTAACGTTTCGAGAACTGGAAGCTTCGTCGTGCCTTTGCGCGACCATACTTCTTACGTTCAACCATACGAGAATCCCGCGTCAGAAAGCCACCGGCTTTCAACGTTGGCCGAAGAGTCGGCTCATATGCCGTCAAAGCCTTACTGATGCCATGCCGAACCGCACCAGCCTGCCCGGAGAGACCGCCACCCGTGACCGTGCAATGGACATCGAACTGATTTTCGCGATTTACAGCCGAAAAGGGCTGGTTAATCATCATCCGCAAAACCGGCCGTGCGAAATAGGTTTCGACCGTGCGTCCATTAACAACAATGCGCCCCGCGCCCGGCTTGATCCAGACACGTGCCACAGCATTCTTCCGCTTTCCGGTCGCATAGGACCGGCCCTGCGCATCAATCTTCGCTTCAACCGGTCCTGCAAGACTGGAAACGTCTACCGGTGTTTCCGGGCTGCTCGTTACACCGGTCGCGGCGCCGAGATCGGCCAGGCTACGGATCGGCTCGCGCTTTTCCTCACCAGATTCATTCTGATCATTCTGTTCGGCCATGCTCATGCGCTCCGCTTGTTCTTTACATTCATGGACGCAACATCCAGGACTTCCGGGTTCTGCGCTTCATGGGGATGTTCCCCGCCGGCATAGACCCGTAAATTGGAAATCTGTTGGCGTGCCAGCGTATTCCTGGGCAGCATGCGTTGGACTGCCTTCAGAATGACGTTCTCCGGCTGCTTGCCCTCCAGAATCTGCCCCGCGGTGCGAGACTTGATACCGCCCGGATAGCCCGTGTGGCGATAATAGATCTTGTCCGTGAGCTTCTTGCCCGTCAGATGTACTTTTTCAGCATTGATGACGATGACATTGTCACCACAATCAACGTGCGGCGTAAAATTGGGCCGGTGTTTGCCGCGCAGGATCTTGGCGATTTCAGCCGCCATACGCCCCAGAACGACACCATCGGCGTCAATCACGAGCCATTTTTTCTGCACGTCGGCCGGCTTCATCGAATATGTTTTCATGGCCTCTTTACTTTCTCATTTAGCGGAGCAGTGAAACGCACCGTCAGTGAAATTCAGCTGCTGTTATATGCTCTCGCGAACGGCGCGGAGTATGTCAGAAACGCCATGACAGTCAACAGCAATAATCGATAAAATATTCTGCGATATCATATCGTTATGCAAGCGGTATCATAATACCCCCTGCGTAACATCAACAACTTGCCCACTTTTTCTCAATCCCCGCAAATCCAAGGGAAAACGCCCAAATTCCCTGATTCCCTTGAAGTAGAACCAACACACCAATTACATTCACGAAACCGCATAATGCGCCGCTAAGGAAAAGAACAGTTTTGATGACCCAGCAGCTCAACAAGACAGACGAAGCGCCTCTCCTTTTGCGGCACAATACGGATGGCGTTGCCCATCTGACCCTGAACCGACCGGAAGCACGAAATGCCCTTTCGTTGGAATTGATGACTGCCCTACATCGGGAAATTGACGATATCGCCCGCGATACGACGATCCGTGCGGCGGTCATCGCCGCCAATGGCCCTGTTTTCTGTTCAGGCCACGACTTGCGTCAGATCCGCTCAAACAGGAACCGCGAGTATTATGAGAAAACGCTAACCACATGTTCCAACATGATGCTCGCGACGATGCGTTGTCCGAAACCGGTCATCGCCCGTGTTCAGGGAACCGCCAGTGCCGCAGGTTGCCAGCTCGTCGCGACTTGTGATCTCGCGGTTTCCGCCAAATCTGCTCTGTTTGCGACTCCTGGTGTCCATATCGGATTGTTCTGCTCTACGCCGATGGTGGCGCTGAGCCGAAATATCGGCCGCAAGGAAGCCATGGAAATGCTTTTGCTCGGCGAACCCGTCACCGCGGAAAGGGCAAGGGAAATCGGTCTCATCAACCGTGTCGTTGCGAACGAAGATCTTGACGATACCGTAAAGGAAATGACGGATACAATCATCTCGAAATCGCCACTGACCCTGGCCATTGGCAAAGAAGCCTTTTACCGGCAGATCGAGATGAATATTGAAGATGCCTATCGCTATGCGGGCGATGTAATGGTTCGCAACATGCTTGCCGAAGATGCTGATGAGGGAATAGACGCATTTCTTGGAAAGCGTGCCCCAATCTGGCATGGAAAATAGACAAATGCAGCACGATACATACAGCAACGATTACATTCGCAATGTGCTGCGTGATACCAAGACCATCGCAATGGTTGGCGCCAGCACGAACTGGAACCGGCCAAGCTATTTCGTCATGAAATACATGCAGGCCAAGGGGTTTCGCGTTATCCCGGTAAATCCACGCTCTGCGGGAGAATCCCTTCTCGGAGAAACCGTTGTCTCAAGCCTGGCCGACATAGAGACCCCCATCGATATGGTGGATATCTTCCGGAATTCAGAAGCCGCGGGCCCCATCACTGATGAAGCCATCGCCTGCAACGCCAAAATCGTCTGGATGCAGTTTACCGTCCGCAATGAAGAAGCGGCAGCACGAGCGGAAGCCGCCGGACTGCGCGTCATCATGGACCGCTGCCCAAAGGTCGAATTCTCGCGTTTGAGCGGTGAGCTTTCCTGGAACGGGTTCAATTCGCGGGTAATCACCAGCAAACGACGGAGGCTCCAGCAGCGTAATGGCTAACCCCAAGCCCGGTTTCGAAACCCTGTCCGTCCACGCGGGAGGCGCTCCTGATCCCACCACAGGCGCACGGCAGACACCTGTTTACCAAACGGCATCCTATGTTTTCAATGATGCTGAACATGCAGCCTCACTGTTCAACCTGCAACGTCCCGGATTTATATACTCGCGCCTGACCAACCCTACCGTCGCTGCGCTCGAGGAACGCTGCGCAGCGCTGGAAGATGGCATTGGCAGTACGGCCACAGCATCAGGACACGCCGCGCAGATACTGGCGCTGTTTCCGCTGATGGGACCGGGAGACGAAATTGTTGCCGCCAACAAGCTTTATGGTGGTTCTATCAATCAGATGGGGATCAGCTACAAAAAATTTGGCTGGAAGACGACCTTCGTTGATCCCGACGAACCGGCGAATTTTCGCAGCGCGATCACCGACCGTACCAAGGCGCTATTCATCGAAAGCCTGGCGAATCCCGGCGGGGTCGTAACCGATATAGCCGCGATTGCAGATATCGCGCATGACGCTGGAATTCCACTGATCGTCGACAATACCCTGGCAACGCCATATCTGTGCCGTCCCTTCGAACATGGTGCCGACATAATCGTCCACTCGACGACGAAGTTCCTGTCTGGAAACGGCACAGCGGTTGGCGGTGTGGTTGTCGATTCCGGCAAGTTTGACTGGCTCCAGAACGACAAGTTTCCCAGCATGTCCAGCCCGGCACCGGAGTACCATGGGCTAACGTTCGCCGAGACCTTCGGAGAACTCGGCTACACAATTTACGGCCATGCGGTGGGATTGCGCGATCTTGGTGCGAGTCAGGCGCCAATGAATGCCTTCCTGACACTTCTCGGCATTGAAACCCTGCCGCTCAGAATGGAGAGGCATTGCCAAAACGCACTTACCGTCGCCAAATACCTTCAGGGTCATCCAGCCGTCAAATGGGTTTCTTACGCCGGGCTCGAAGACGACAAATATCATGGCCTCGCACAGCGCTATTTGCCCAACGGTACAGGCGCTGTCCTGACATTTGGCCTCGTCGCCGGCTATGATGCTTGCGTCGCGCTAGTCGATAAAGTCGAATTGTTCAGCCACCTGGCCAATATTGGCGATACAAGGTCTCTGATCATTCATCCGGCATCAACGACACATCGCCAGCTCGATGAAGCACAGCTTGTTGCTTCCGGCGCCAGCCGTGACGCAGTACGCATATCCGTCGGCATTGAAACGGTTGAGGATATTATCGCTGATCTCGATCAGGCATTAAGTGTCATTCACGGAACCACAACAACCGCTGCATGACGCATTCCGCTGAAACCCTCATTCTTCTCAATGCGGTTATCCTTGCTGTGACCGATGAGGTGCCGCGTTTTCTGGTCACCAAACGCGGTGAACGGGCCCCGGGAGATAATAATCCCGCCCTGCCCTACGGCCCTTTTGAACCAAGCCATCATCGAACGCTCGAAATCGCATTGCGCGGTTGGGTTAAAGAGCAGGCCGGCCTCCCTATTGGCTATGTCGAACAGCTCTATACTTTCGGCGACCGTTATCGCGACCCGCGCGAGCTGGATGGCGGGCCTAGAGTTGTTTCGGTTGGCTATCTTGCATTGGTGCGTGAAGCGCCACCACCAGGCGATGCCGAATGGCTCGATTGTTATGACTTCCTGCCTTGGGAAGACTGGCGTGGCGGGCGACCTGGATCGATAAATGAGGTCATCATTCCGGTTCTTAACGATTGGTCACAACTCGCTGAAAATAAACCTGAAACTTCCGCACGACAAGAGCGTATTTCCATCGCGTTTGGCACTGTAGAAGCGGGTTGGGATTCCACGCGTGTTCTCGAGCGATATGAAATTTTATATGAAGCAGGCCTCGTCATTGAGGCGGACAGAGATCACAGCGTTCAGGCCACCGGATCAAAGGGCGGAATGCTTTCATCCGCCATAAGAAAGAGCACTCAGGCCGTCACCGGAAGAGTAGCGGCGCTGGATCACCGCCGCATGATGGCTACGGCTCTCGGAAGGGTTCGTGGCAAATTGCAATATCGTCCCGTGGTCTTTGAGCTTCTACCTGACAAATTCACGTTGCTGCAGTTGCAGCGCGTCGCTGAAAGCCTCGCTGGCGTCGATCTTCACAAACAGAATTTCCGCCGACTGGTCGTCAATAATCGACTGGTTGTCGCAACAGGAAAGCTGGATAGAAACAGTTCCGGCCGTCCGGCCGAGCTTTTTCGGTTCCGACGGGATGTACTGCAGGAACGTCCCGCACCCGGCGTCGGCATCCCCGCCCGCAACGCCAACTAAACAACCGGCAACATCCAGTTTTCGCAATATTACGTCACATCTGGCGCGTGCGTATTTACATATGCTCAAAAAGTGTATTTATTTCTGTTCCCAAAGAGTATAAATAAACTCAAACTGACCACAATCAATCGATGCTGGAAAGGATAAATACCATGCCAGCCCCCCTCGCCTATACCCCTCAAATTGAAGCAGAAACGGCACATCTCTACAAAAAGGTGGAGCGTGTGATCCCCCCGATTGAATGGCCTGTATTTGCACCACAGGTTGCTGCAATCAATAAACTGAAAGCGGAAAAGAATGCGATCATTCTGGCCCATAATTACCAGACACCCGAAATTTTCCACTGCGTATCGGATATTGTTGGCGACTCGCTGGCACTCGCCCGCAAAGGAGCCGAGGTCGATGCCGATATCATCGTGATGGCCGGCGTGCATTTCATGGCGGAAACCACAAAACTGCTAAATCCCGAAAAAATCGTTCTGATCCCTGACCTGGATGCTGGCTGCTCACTTGCCACATCCATCACAGGTGCTGACGTGCGGGCCATGCGCAAAAAACATCCCGGCGCACCGGTCGTGAGTTACGTGAATACGACGGCCGAAGTGAAGGCCGAAACGGATATCTGCTGCACGTCCGGCAATGCCGTGGAAGTCGTCGAATCCCTGGGCGTCGACAAGGTCATTTTTCTCCCTGATGAGTATCTTGCGATGCATGTCGCAAAACAGACCGGCGTTGAAATCATTCCCTGGCAAGGCCATTGCGAGGTTCATGAACGCTTTACCGGCGATGAGATCAGAGCCTACCGACAAGATTTCGAAGGCCTTCAGGTCATTGCGCACCCGGAATGCCCGCCAGACGTCCTGGACGCAGCGGACTATGTCGGCTCCACCAAAGGCATGGCCGATTTTGTCTCGGAGAAACAGCCAAAACGGGTTCTTATGGTGACGGAATGTTCCATGAGCGACAATATATCCACGGCCAATCCGAACGTGGAATTCGTTCGCCCCTGCAATTTATGCCCGCATATGAAGCGGATCACCCTGGATAACATCCTCTCGTCGCTCCAAACGCTGCAGCCAAGGGTCGAAATCGATCCCCAAATCGCGGACCGAGCCAGGCTCTCCGTAGAGCGGATGATTGCAATCGGCGGGAAGTAAGCAATGAGCGACTTTACTCAGTCGTAATTCGAGACTTCGACGAGATTACCGTCCGGGTCACGAAAATAAATCGAATTTATAGGCCCGGTTGCCCCACTGCGGGTCGTCGGGCCTTCTTCGATTTCAATTCCGCATCCCTGCAGATGTTCCATGACCGTTGAAATCGGTGTGTTTGTTATCAGGCAAAAATCAGCCTTGCCGGCAAGATGAATTTCTGCCCGTATCGCCCCATGCCACCCGGCCGGTTGCAGATTAATTTTATGCGGCCCGAAACCGAGGGCGAGCCGTCCCTCCCCAAATTCGATCCGACGCATATTCAAAGCCTTTACGTAAAAGGCGCAGATTTTTTCGACATCACTGCAGGGAATGACAAAATGGTCGACGCGATCGATCTCGAACATGAAATGGTTACTCCGCAGGAATGACCGCCGGCCGCACTTGAGAACCCGGCAGTGCCAGCAGCAAAATGAATACGATGGCTGTCGCAACTGCAACGCCGGCGAAGAGCCAGTCGAACCCGCCCGTCGCCGCACGCACCCAGGCTACCAGCTCAATGGCCACAGGCGCCGCCACAAATGCGAGGACGAACTTCACACCAAAGGCCAGCCCATGCCGCTTTGCCGGTGTATACTTGGCCAACATCATGTTTTCAGCAGGAAGCGCCGCGACATTGACCATCACCGCCAATGTCGCAAAGCCTATAATCCCCAGATTGGCACTGGCGGCAATGCCAGACATCACGAATATTTGCAGAAACCAGCAGGATACATAGACCAGCTTGAGCGGAAAACGGTCGGCGAGCATGCCGCCAACAACCTGCATAATGCCGCCGAAAATGAAAACAAACGCAAATACCGCACCGACCCCGAATGCACCGTCGCCAAGCATACCGGCCAAACGGTCGGTCAACAGTTTCGGCAGCGCCGTCTGCATAACATGATAAATCACGCCGCCGACAAACATCGATACCAGAAGTATCAGAAAGACTCTTACCAGTTCACCACGACTCGAAACATTCTCCTGTTTGTGAGCAACTCCGTCGTCCGTGATCTGTCCCCGGAACAGGAACCATAGCATCGCGATACCGGTCAAAATGCAGACGACACCCGGCACAACGAAGGTCGCCCGCCATCCCGATAGATCGATAAGCGCACCGGCGACCAACCCGGCGGCCGCAGTGCCGAAACTCCCGAAGACGCCGTTGATAGCCAGAACCTTGCCGACTTTTCCCTGCCCTGCGCCACGGATCATCCAGGGGATCCCGACCGGGTGATAAATCGAGGCAAACAATCCGACGCCGGCCAATGTTATCGTTATGAACGTCGGTCCACTCGCGAATCCTGTCAAAATCGATGACGCGCCCAGACCGACAAAATACAGCGCCATCATCAGCGGCGCACTCCACATGTCACTCAGCCGTCCAGCCGGTATGGCGCCGAGCCCCATTAACAGGGCGCCCAGCGTCCATAATTTCAACAATTCCTCATAGGGCATTTGCCAAAGGGATTCAGAGGCCATGCTCACAACGGCAATCGCGAAAAACGCCATGAACATATGGACGTAGAAATGACCGATGCTGGAAAACAGGAACGACAGACGCGCAGAAGTCATTAACAAGGTATCCTCAACGGCTGCACGCAGATTGCCAGCGCATAGCGTCGTCAGAAAGAGCCAATCGGCACCGCAGGATACAGGCCAATCAATAAAGGGGCGAAAACCCGACTATGCGTCAGACCGCCTGAAGATAATCCAATACACCAGCGCAACAAACCCCCCGCCACCAACAATATTACCCAGCGTAACCGGTATCAGGTTATTGATGAATCCGACCAGCGTCACGCTGTCTGCGCCATGCATTATCGCGACCGGAATAAAATACATGTTGGCGATACTGTGCTCGAAACCGAGCGCGACAAAACCGGCAATGGGGAAAATGATCGCAAGTATCTTACCCGAAACAGAATGTGCCGCCATCGTCAGCCAAACCGCGAGGCAGACCAGCGCATTGCAAAGAACACCGCGAAAGAACGCCTCTGCAAATGGCAAGGCAACCTTGCTTGCAGCAATTTTGACAGCAGTTTCTCCAACAGCTCCATCACCAAGCGCAAGACTGCCCGCCAAGACAAACAACGCCGCAGCGCCAACCGAACCGATCAGGTTTGCGACATAGACAATTCCCCAATTCCGCAACAGAAGCCCGGTGGACACCTTTCGGTCTGCCCATGCCATGACGATAAGATTGTTGCCGGTAAAAAGCTCGGCACCGGCAATAACAACAAGAATAAGCCCCAGCGAAAAACTCACGCCACCCAATAACCGGCCGGGCCCGAAACCGAGCGTGTTGCCGGTCATGGTAACGGTGAACAACATTGCGCCAAAGGCAATGAACGCGCCCGCAAGAAGGCCAAGTGCTGCCAGTTTTACAAAGGGTAATTCTGCCTTTGCAACACCGGATGCCTCAATCCGTTCGGCAATTTTCGCAGGCGTGTAGGCATCCAACAGCCCGTATTGAGGCGCTTCACCATTGCTCATGATCCGGCGTCCCGCGTTTCAGATTCAATCCATTCGATGAATGCCGGATTCCCCTTTTCGATACGTAAAGCAACGATACACGGACAATCATAGCTATGAAGTAAGATGACTTTTTCTGTCACGCGTTCGATCAGGGCTTCTCTGGTTTTGACGATCAGAACGGCTTCGCTATCTTCTCGCACCTCGCCTTCCCAACGATAAATCGACGTGGCCTTTTCCTGCACATTCGCACAGGCCGCCAGCCGCGACTGCACAAGGGCGCGCCCGATGCGGGTCGCTTCTGCGGAATCGCCAGTCGTGATATAAATGAGAAATGCAGACATTGTTTCAGGTTCCGATTGCCGGGTTTGGCTTTAATGATTAACCTGCCCTAAGATATCATATCTCTGCAGCAATGCAGTTACGTCGATAACATTCGCGCCGGAACATGATCCATGGCAAGGAAATCAAATACCGCTAAGGTCCTGGACGCCGCAGAGGCTGACAGGAAACCTTCATCGGCACAGCAGGCATGGTTGCGCCGCGGCCTTGAACAGGCCGGTGGCAAGCTTCCGTTATTCGATTCCGATGGCCAAAGGATCAACGAGCGCACGATACGGCACTGCATCGAAAATGGCTGGGCAGAACCCTGGTTCAACAACCCGATCAAGCCCGACTGGCTGGTATGCAAGTTGACCGAACCGGGACGTAACGCGGTCAGTTGACCGGAATCACTCATGGCTAAGCCTCTCGATTTGTTGCTCGTCAATCCCGGCGGGCGCGATAAAATTTATCAGCACCTCGGCGACGACCTTACCGCAATCGAGCCCCCCCTGTGGTGCCTCCTGATCGCGGGTCATGCCCTGGACCGGGGCCATTCTGTCGAGATCATCGACTCCGAAGCCCTGAACATGGGCACGGAATCCCTCGCCGCAGAAGTAAAGGCACGGGCGCCTCGTCTCGTTGGGATGGTCGTATTCGGCCATCAGCCATCCGCCTCAACCCAGCAAATGGCCGCTGCCGGCGCCGCCTGTTCCGCTATCAAGGCGGCGGTACCGGATCAGCCAATACTGATCGTCGGAGGGCATGTTTCCGCCCTGCCCGAACGCACACTTACCGAAGAAGAAGTCGACTTCGCCTGTAACGGTGAAGGCCCCGCAACCTTCGACAAGTTGTTGAAGGTGCTTGGCGAAGATGAAGCGGATTTCTCGTCCGTTGAGGGGCTTGTCTGGAATGATGGGGACACGATACGTAACAATCCCGCCGCGCCCTTGATTTCCGATATGGACGGCGATCTGCACGGAAACGCCTGGCACCTGCTGCCAATGGAACGGTACAGGGCGCATAACTGGCAATGCTTCGGCAATCTCGATGCGCGTCAGCCCTATGCGTCCATTTACACATCGCTGGGTTGCCCCTTTCGTTGCTCTTTCTGTTGCATCAATGCGCCGTTCGGAACCAATCGATACCGCATGCGCAGCCCGGCCGCCGTGGTTGCCGAAGTCGATAACCTGTATCGCGAATATGGCGTGAAGACATTCAAGATCATCGACGAGATGTTTGTGCTCAACGACCGGCATGTAACGGAAATCTGCGAAGGTCTGGCTGAGAAACCTTACGCGTCGGAGCTGAATTTTTGGGCTTATGCACGGATCGACACGGTAAAGCCTGAACGGCTGGACCTTCTGCGTCGTGCCGGCATGCGCTGGCTGGCCCTCGGTATCGAATCCGGCAGCGCCCATGTCCGCGACGGCGCGGAGAAATCCTTTGGCCAGGATGACATTCGGGAAATCGTCCGACTGATCCAGCGTGCCGGAATAAGTGTCATCGGCAATTATATCTTTGGACTGCCAGACGACGATCTCGACACGATGCGCGAGACACTGGATCTCGCCAAGGAACTCAATTGCGAATTTGCAAATTTTTATTCGGCCATGGCGTATCCCGGTTCCCCTCTCTACACGATGGCGGTTGATAAAGGCTGGGACCTGCCTGAAACCTGGAGCGGTTATTCCCAGCACAGCTATGATTGCCGCCCACTACCGACGGAAAAGATTGCCGCCGCCGATGTGCTGGAATTTAGGGATAATGCATTCCATGAATATTTCGCCGCCAAACGATATCTCGATATGGCGACACAAAAATTCGGCATTGATACAAGGCGCCACATTGAGGAAATGTCCGAAGCACGCCTCAAACGGGCTTTGTTGAACGACGCGCGCCCTTCATGACCTTCGTACCGAAGACTCTGGTATTTGACCTCGACGGTACATTGGTTCACAGCGCACCGGATCTGCATGCCGCGCTGAACTTGGCCTTACGGGAGTTTGGGCGTGACGATGTCACCCTGCACCAGGTAACACAGATGATCGGCGATGGCGTTGGCCTCCTCGTCGAGCGCGGGTTTGACGCCAGTGGCGGCCCTGCCCCCGACCCGGCTGCCGCCCTGGCATTGTTTCTTGAATATTACGAACGCGATCCGTCGACACACACAACGCTTTACCCCGGCGTCATCGAAACATTGGAGCACCTCGGCAATGCGGGCTACCGCATGGCGGTTTGCACCAATAAACCCCTCGAGCCGGCACGGGCCGTGCTTGATGCCTATGGCCTGTCAGCATTCTTTGCCGCCGTCAGCGGCGGCGATACATTTCCTGTACGCAAACCCAGCCCGGGGCATCTGCTGGGCACCCTGGCGATGATGGATGCGGATCCGGCCAAAGCAGTGATGATCGGGGACAGTCCGAATGATGTTCATGTCGCCCTGAACGCGGCCATACCCGCCATTGCCGTTTCCTATGGTTACCGCAGGATTCCGGCCGAAGAACTGGGGGCCGATATTCTGATCAACCGGTTCGATGAAATACCCACTGCATTACATCAGCTAGACCTGTAGCCCTCCGTTCTCCTTGACACCCGGTTTGGCGGGCCGTACATGTGCCCCCCGTATCTGGACGGGCGCGTAGCTCAGCGGGAGAGCACTGCCTTCACACGGCAGGGGTCACAGGTTCAATCCCTGTCGCGCCCACCAATCTTTTCAACGGGTTAGCTTATTTTGGCGGCTATTGAAAAATCATCTAGCAACCAATTAGTAACCACATCCCCCCTATTAAAAGACCGCTCGGTCTCGACGGTGTCGTTGCCCAGAGGCCGCCTGCCTTCCCTGTAGGCGTTGGGCTAACATCTGCATCCAGCAGTCCCGAGAGCAGATGCGGCAATTTAAGGGGCATGCTTAGCGGTCTCCTACCCACCTTGATGTCCCGCAGATCTGAAGTTTTCGCCGATGTAGCGTCATGGGTTTTGGCGGTGGGAACGGACTGCATCTGCGTGCCTGTGGAATGATTTACCCGCGCCAGATCCATTCGGACTAGGGTTCCCAGTTCACGAGTATGGACTGGGCGTCATTCCTCAAGGCCCATAATCTGCAACACTCAATGAGCCGGCGCGGGAATTGCCACGACAATGCCGTGGCCGAGAGTTTCTTTAATCTGCTCAAGCGCGAGCGAATACGGCGCCGGACCTACAGGACCAGGGCCGAAGCCCGACAGGACGTGTTCGACTACATCGAGATGTTCTACAATCCTAAACGCAAGCATGTGAGAAACGGGATGCTGTCGCCCGTCGACTTTGAAAGGCAGCAGAAAACGAGAACCGAAGGTGTCTAGAAAACTCGGGGCTATTCAACCTTTACCGAACTAAGTCGAATTGGGTCCGAAACGGAGCTACTGGCTCCTTTGCACTAAATTGAAAATTCGATTTCTTCACGGCTCGCTTTTGCGGCAATTTATACCACCGAGTATTGAGCGAGACTCAAGATAGGGGATTCCCAAACCTCGCTGGCTCTGAATCAATGAGGGTAACTGATTCGGGGGTTCTCCATGGGCAGATCAATAGCGTTAAGGGAAGATTTTGACGGGCGGGACTTACGCCGGTTGGCGAAGGTTTTGAGAGACGCGGGACAGAGCCGACGGCTTTTGGCGCTGGCCGAGATATACGAAGGAGGGCGGCGTACAGATGCGGCTCGGATTGGCGCTGTTGGTCTCCAGGTGGTCCGCGACTGGTTGCTGCGTTTCAATGCCGATGGGCCGGATGGTCTGATTGACGGCAAAGCACCAGGCAAGCCGCCGAAGCTCAACGATAGCCAACGCCGAGCGCTCGCTCGGATCGTTGAGAGTGGACCGATCCCGGCGATCCACGGCGTGGTGCGCTGGCGACGGAAGGACCTGGCGCCTTGGCTTTTCGAGGAATTTCGCATCTCGCTTGAGGAATCGAGCGTGGGCCGTGAGTTGAGGGCTCTGGGATTTCGCAAGATATCAGCGCGGCCACGCCACAAGGGGCAGAACGAGTTCGCCGTGGCGGATTTTAAAAAAACTTCCCCGCCGAGTTGGGCGTGATCAGCGCACAGCTCCCGGCCAACACCGCCCTGGAAATATGGTGGCAAGAAGAGGCCCGGGTTGGGCAAAAAACCAAACTCACGCGACGCTGGGCGCTACGCGGCAGCCGACCCACGGCGGCCAAGGATCAACGCACGAAGTCGGCCTATATCTTCGGCGCCATTTGTCCCGAGCGTGGCGTCGGCGCGGGACTTGTCCTGCCGCGGTGCAACACCGAGGCCATGCAATGGCATCTCGATGAAATTTCGTCCCAGGTGGCGCCAGGCGCACATGCTGTGCTCATCATCGACCGCGCCGGATGGCACACCACCGCCAACCTCACCGCCCCTCCCAACATAACGCTTCTACCGTTGCCGCCACGAGCGCCGGAGCTAAACCCCGTGGAGAACATATGGCAGTTCATGCGAGACAATTGGTTATCAAACAGGATATTCGAATCCTACGATGAAATCGTCGCACTCTGTTGCGAAGCATGGAACAAGCTCATAAACCAGCCTGGGACGGTAATGTCCATTGGACGAAGAAAATGGGCATATGGGTTATGAATAATGCTCGTTGGTATAATTTGTCACCGCCGCGTACATTCTTCAGTCGAAATGGCCCAATTGTGCTTGCTGACTGGCCTTGGCCTAGCCGCATAGAGCGGCTTTATATATACGCAGGTACTGTTATCCATCATCACGAAAGTACTGACCTATGAGCAGCAAACTGTTCTCCCCGTTCACCATGCGCGGCATGACGATCGACAACCGGACTATCGTCTCGCCAATGTGCGAATACAGTGCGGTCGACGGCAATGCGCAGGACTGGCACCTCATGCATCTGGGCCAGTTTGCGACCGGCGGCTTCGGTCTCGTTATCACCGAGGCTGCCGCGGTCGAGGCGCGGGGCCGTATCACGCCGGGCGACCTTGGCCTGTGGAGTGACGAGAACGAGGAGGCGCTGGGCCGTATCATGCGATTCTGCAAAGAATTCGGCCAGGCGAAGATGGGCATCCAGCTTGCCCATGCTGGCCGCAAGGCGTCGTGCAACCTTCCCTGGGAAGGGCGCGACCCACTGCGGGCCGACCAGAACCCTTGGCAGACTGTCAGCAGCGCCGCCAATCCGCACGACGTTGGCTGGCATACCCCGAAGATGATGGACCGGGAAGACATGGATACCGTCAAGGCCGCCTTCGTCGAGGCAACAAAGCGATCAGACCGGCTCGGCTTTGACATGATTGAGCTCCACAGCGCGCACGGCTACCTGCTCCACGAGTTCCTGTCCCCGATCGCCAACACGCGCAACGACACGTATGGCGGACCGATCGAGAACCGCATGCGCTTTCCATTGGAGGTGTTCGCCGCGGCACGCGAAGTCTGGCCGGAGGCGAAGCCAATGGGCGTGCGCCTCTCGGCGACTGACTGGGTGGACAACGGCTGGACCCCTGAGGATTCTGTTGTGTACGCACAGCAGTTGAAGGCACTTGGCTGCGACTACATCTGCGCATCTAGTGGTGGGGTATCAGAACAGCAGCGCCTTGAACTGGGCGAAGGCTACCAGGTCAAGTTCGCAGAGAAAATTCGCAAAGAGGTGGACATCCCGACCATGGCGGTTGGTATGATCTATGATCCCCATCATGCAGAGAGCGTTGTTGCCGACGGCAAGGCAGACATGGTGGCGCTGGCTCGGGGCCTGCTGTTTGATCCGCACTGGGCAGTGCGCGCAGCCGCGGCACTCGACGTGGACACTAGCTCACCGCCACAATATGCACGCGCCTACGGCTTCCGATTCTTGCGCGACAAGGAGCGCGAATGGGCCCGGCCGCGCCCGGCTGAAGCAGCGGAATGAATGGTGGTTGGACACCAGGCATTGAGGCGCCATCGTGTGATGGATAGTCAATGCCATGGGAAGTATTTTAGACTACCAACATCCAAAGGGAGAGGCGGTGTTGTGGTTGGTGATACTGCCAGGCTATGGCACCGCCCGAGGGGTTGAAAAGGAATTTCTCAGTGAATCATATTGATCAGAGCATGCTGCAATTACGGGACTCTTTCGAACTCGACCGCATAGTATCGGGCTGGCTCGAGGCCTTTGAGGACGCACTGAACAGCAGTAACGAAGTGGCGGTCGCTACCATGCTGACCGATGACAGCAGCTGGCGAGACGTCCTTGCCTTTACCTGGCATCTCCTGCCGCGGACCGGTCCGAAAAATATCGTAAAGGGACTGTTGGAGCGCCAACCGGCGGTTAAAGCAAAAGGCTTTGAAATTAATCCCGATCGAACGCCGCCGAGGCGCGTAAAGCGGCTGGGTCGAGACTGCATCGAAGCCCTCTTCCGGTTTCAGACGAGCGTGGGGCGAGGCGAAGGCATGCTGCGGCTGGTATCTGCCGCTGAAGGCGGGGCATTGGGGCACAAGGCTTGGGTGTTTTCCAGTTTTCTGGAGGAATTGCACGGATTTGAGGAAAAGCGCGGCGCGAACCGGCCCACTGGTGCTGCCTATTCCCGTAACTTCGGTGGCGACAATTGGGAAGATGTGCGTCGCAAGGCACAGGCCTATGAAGACCACGACCCAACAGTCCTGGTCGTCGGTGGGGCCCAGGCTGGTCTGTCGGTTGCTGCACGGCTCAACCAGGTGGGTGTCGATACACTGGTCGTCGATAAATGGCCACGCATTGGAGACAGCTGGCGCAATCGCTACCACTCACTGGCACTACATGGTTCAACCAAGGTCAATCATCTACCTTACGTACCCTTTCCTGATACCTGGCCGAACTACATCCCCAAGGACATGCTTGGGCTCTGGTTCGAGTTCTACGCCCAGGTAATGGAAATTAACCATTGGACAAACACGGAATTCACCAAGGGTAAATGGGACGAGGACACCAAGTGCTGGACCGCCACCTTGAAGCAAGCAGATGGCAGCGAACGCGTCATACGGCCACGTCACATTGTCTTTGCCAATGGCGTCAGCAGCTACCCGTTGGCCCCGGACATTCCAGGCCTCGACACGTTCAAGGGCGATGTGATCCATTCCGAAGGCTTTGACAGCGGCGCGCCCTATGCGGGCAAGAAGGCGCTCATATTAGGCACTGGCTCCAGCGCCAACGATATCGCGCTCGACATGTACAACTTCGGCTGCGAGACGACCATCGTGCAGCGTGGCTCCACCACCGTGGTTTCCATCGACCCGTCGGCAAAGCTGAACTACGCGCTTTATGACGAAGGGCCGACGATTGAGGATTGCGACCTGATCGCCGCCTCATCTACGCCGCCGCTGATCATCGAGGCCTACAAGGGCGCGGTGAAACGAATGATGGAACTGGACAAGGACATGATCGAGGGGCTGAAAGGCATTGGTTTCAAGTTCGATATCGGTGAGGACAATACCGGCCACCAGATGAAGTACCGGCGGCGGGGCGGTGGCTACAACCTCGACGCGGGGAGTTCTGACCTAATGATCAAGGGCGAAATCGGCCTGCTGCAAAACGATAATATCGAGCGTTATTGTCCGGAAGGCGCGCTATTGAAGGACGGTAGTATTGTACCGGCTGATGTGATCGTGCTCGGTACTGGCTACTATCCCCAGGGCGAATTGGTACGCCGCGCACTAGGTGAGGAAATGGCGGAGAAGATTGGCCAAGTCTGGGGAGAGGATGAAGATGGCGAACTCGCCAATATGTATAAGCGGACACCGCAGAAAGGTGCCTGGTTCATTGCCGGTAGCCTGACGCAGGCGCGGATTTACTCCAAATATCTAGCGTTGCAGATCAAGGGTATGGAAGAAGGGTTGATCGACACCGATCCGTTTGCATGAGCCTGGCGCGCCATCTGTCGGCGATGGCTTCTATAGAGCCGAAGTCGCCGCGGCACGCAGCTAACGGACTGGCGAACGGAACTGCGGCGCCCCTCGCCGACGGATACGGGTTGACGGATGTCAGGCCGCAGGGTCAACCTCATCTGCCGTGCGCGACTAAAGGGTGCACCCAATATCGCTAAACATTTTTGCGAGGTCTGATCATGAACATCCAACGCACGCCGGCAACGGTATCGGCGCCCTTCGGCCCTTACAGTCATGCGGTGGAGGTCCCCGCTGGATCCCGCCTGCTCTATATTTCTGGCGAAGTAGGGGCATTGCCGGACGGCACGGTGCCGGCAGGCATCGAGGCCCAGGCGGAAACATGCTGGCAGAACCTTGTCGCCATCCTTGCCGACGCGGGTATGACCATCGCTGATCTGGTGAAGATCACGACTGAGAACGGCAGTGCAAAAGTTGGCCACGGAAGTGGCGTGATAATCTCGCTGCGGGCAGCGTAAAATGTTGCCACTTTGGCCCTTTCTGGTTGCAGGGAGGGCGGGAGATTTTAGTCGTGGATTTGTATTTGAAGGTTCGCCTTGCGCGTCGAGGTGGCATGAGCGAACGGGCGGCAGCAGGCCATTTCGGGATTTCGCGCGCGAGCGTAAAGAAGATGATGAGCTTTTGAGAGTGTCCGATCTTCTGTGTATTCGTGATCTGGTCCATGCTTCCTGAGAGGAGCAAGGACGATGACGATTTCCAAGGAATTGCTGGACGAACTACTGAAGGGCTGCGAGCGGCCTGAGGATCTGCTTGGCGATGCCGGGCTGATGAAAGAGCTCAAGATCAAGCTGATGGAACGGATGTTGAGCGCGGAGCTGACAGCGCATCTGGGCTATGAGGATGGCAAGGACGCGCCGCTCAGCCAGGCCAATCGGCGCAACGGGACATCGTCGAAGGTTCTGAAGGGTCAGGATGGCACACTGCCGATTTCTGTGCCCCGCGACCGAGAGGGCAGTTTCGAGCCGGAGCTGATCAAGAAGGGCCAGACCCGGATCGACGGGATGGACGACAAGATCATCGGGCTTTATGCCGCCGGTCTGACGGTCCGTGACATCCGCGCTCATCTGGAAGATGTCTATGGCCTCAAGGTTTCTCCCGACTTGATCAGCCGGGTTACGGACGCCGTGCTCGACGAAGTCCGCGAATGGCAATCGCGGGCATTGGAGCGGATGTATCCCATCATCATTTTTGACGCGCTGCGTGTCAAAATCCGTGATGCCGATAGCCGCACGGTCAAGAACAAGGCTGTATACGTGGCTTTGGGCGTCTCCCGCGACGGTCTGCGCGAGGTTCTGGGCCTCTGGATCGCCGATAACGAAGGGGCTAAATTCTGGCTTTCGGTGATGAATGAGCTCAAAAATCGCGGTGTGCAGGACGTGTTGATCGCCGTCGTGGATGGGCTCAAGGGCTTTCCAGATGCTATCACCGTAGCCTTTCCCGAAGCCACTGTGCAGACCTGCATCGTACATCTCGTGCGCCATTCCCTGAACTTCTGCGCCTGGAAGGATCGCAAGGCAGTTGCCACCGACCTACGCCGGATTTACGGGGCCGCCACTGCAGATCAGGCCGCCGCCGAACTGGACGCCTTCGAAGGAAAATGGGCTGGGAAATACGCCTCAATCGCCCCGGCCTGGCGGCGGGCATGGCAGGAGGTGACCCCGTTCTTCGCCTTCGATCCGGCGATCCGAAAGATCATCTATACGACGAACGCCATAGAAAGCCTGAACCGGGTAATCCGAAAATCAATCAAGACCCGCGGCTCGTTCCCGACCGAAGAAGCGGCGACAAAGCTGATCTATCTGGCGATCCGAAACTTCGAGAAAGGCGGCAGGAATGTCCGGGAATGGTTTGCCGCCCGCAATCAATTTGCTATCCTGTTCGAGGAACGCTTCAACGCGTGACCGTATCTGAAACCCGCATGGGCCGGGCACGATACACAGAGTTCAGGACACCCCCGAGCTTTTCGGTCCCGCCCGGATATCAACGAACGGCTGAGATCAAGCGGCCCAAACTTGATGGCTTTACCGGCTTCATCGACCAATGGCTGCTGGAAGACCTCAGCCGGAACCGCAAGCAGCGGCACACGGCGAAGCGGATCTTCGAACGGCTTCGCGACGAACATGGCTTCGCGGGCAAGCAGACGATCGTAAAGGATTACGTTCGCGAACGGCGCCTTCGTCTGCGGGAGATGTTCGTACCGCTGGCACACCCTCCGGGTCATGCCCAGGCGGACTTTGGCGAGGCGGACGCGATCATCGCCGGCGTCAAGCATCGGGCGCATTTTTTCGTCATGACACTTCCCCACAGCGATGCCTGCTTCGTTGCGGCCTACCCGGCGGCGACGACGGAGGCCTGGCTGGACGGGCACAACAGAGCCTTTGCCTTTTTCGGCGGTGTTCCCCAATCGACCCTCTACGACAACGACAAGTGCCTTGTGTCGCGCATTCTGCCGGACGGCACGCGGCAACGAACGCGGTCGTTCAGCGGGCTGCAGTCCCATTACCTGTTCGAGGACCGATATGGCCGTCCCGGCAAGGGTAACGATAAAGGCAATGTTGAGGGGATGGTCGGCTTTGCCCGGCGGAACTTCATGACGCCGCGTCCCCGGTTTGCGAGCTGGGACGCCTTCAATGCTTACCTGGAGGAGCAATGCCGCAAACGGCAAGGCGACATCCTGCGCGGCCACCGCGAGAGCATCGGCGAACGGTTTGTGCGGGACAGCGAAGCGTTGAAGACGCTGCCGCCGGCGCCGTTCGATGCCTGCGACAAGCAGGGCACGCGGGTCAACTCGCTGTCCCTGGTGCGCTACCGGACGAATGACTATTCCGTGCCCGTCGCCTACGGCCATCAGGAAGTCTGGATCCGTGGCTATGTCCACGAGGTGGTCATCGGTTGCGGGCCTGAGATCATCGCCCGGCACCCCCGTTCCTACGACCGGGAGGATATGGTCTTCGATCCGATCCACTACCTGGCTTTGCTGGAGCAGAAGATCGGCGCCCTCGACCAGGCCGCGCCGCTGGCCGGCTGGGAACTGCCCGATGCGTTCGCGACCCTGCGCCGTCTCCTGGAGGCGCGCATGGGCAAGGTGTTACCGTCCTGGCATTCCGCCCTACCGCGCGACGGATGGCCCTGTTACGCTGAGGCTTCAGCGTAACGCCAGGGCAGGAGCTCGTTGATGCGGGTGATCTTGTGATCTGCGATGCGGCCGAGCGTGTCGGTGAGCCATGCCTGCGGGTCGACGCCATTGAGCTTCGCGGTCTCGATCAGCGTATAGGCAATTGCGGCTGATCTGCCGCCGCCTTCGGAGCCCATGAAGAGATAATTCTTCCGGCCCAGGGCGATAGCCCGCATGCTTCTTTCTGCGGTGTTGTTGTCCAATTCCAGGAAGCCATGTTCCAGATACGGCCGAAGCCGTTTCATTCGTGTCAGGGCATAGCGAATGGCTCCGGCAAGGGGCGATTTGCCGGATATCCTGGTCAGTTGGGCATGCAGCCATGCTTCCAGGTCGTCGAGAACAGGCTTTGCCTTTTCCTGCCTTAGCCGCCGCCGTTCATCCGGCGGTGAACCGCGCGCCGCTTTCTCGACGGCATAGAGTTGGGCGATCCGTTTTATGGCCTCATCAGCAATCGCCGATCCCTGAGATTTGTGGATATCGACGAACTTGCGCCGGATATGGGCCATGCAGGCGACCTCCGTCACTTTGCCCGTGCGGTACAGGTCATTGAAGCCCGCATAACCATCCGCGTGCATGAAGCCCTCGTAGGCAGCCAGATGTTCACGCGGACGAACGCCCTTCCTGTCGGGCGAGAATTGATACCACGTGGCGGGATGCGCCTCTCCGGCCCAGGGACGTTCGTCGCGGACATAGGCCCAAAGTCGGGCTGTCCTGGTTTTGCCGAAACCTGGAGCCAGCAACTTTACCGGCGTGTCATCGGCGAAGAGAGCCTGTCCTTTCAGGACATGGCGCGCGATGGCGTCCGCCAAAGGTTCCAGCAGGGCCGTGGATTTACCAACCCAGTCGGCCAGGGTGGAGCGATCCAGGTCGATACCCTCGCGCTCGAATATCTGACTTTGCCGGTACAAAGGCGAATGATCGGCGTATTTATTTACCAGAATATGGGCGAGCAGACCGGGGCCGGGACGCCCGCGCTCAATCGGCCGCGACGGCAGGGCCGCCTGATGGAACGTCTCGCAGCAGGTGCAGGCCATGCGGGGGCGGACTATCCGGTTCACCACAAAACGTCCGGGGACATATTCCAATTCCTCGGTGACATCGTCGCCAAGCGTTTTTAGTTTGCCGCCACAGTGCCCACAGGCGTCGCCCGGCGACAGTGTAGTCTCGTTGCGCGGGAGATGACCGGGCAGCGGTTTACGCTTGGGTTTGCCCTTTGGCGGCGTTGCGGCTTGATCGGTATTGGCGTCGTCTGGCGCGGGTTCTTGCGCGGCTGCGGCAATCTCTTCGTCTTCCAGCGTCAACGTCAGTTGATCCAGGGCCTCGGAACGGGACCCGAAGCGATGTTGACGCATCCCGGCTAATTGATGTTTGAGCTTCTCGATCAGAATGTCGCGAGACTTCAACTCCGACGCCAATGTCGTAACCAAACCCTTCAGGGCGGCAGCGTCATTCGGGAGGTTCTTGGCGTTGTCGAGCATGCCAGTAATCTATCAGACGCCACCGTCCATAGGAATCCCCAAGGATTGGCAAACCTTTGCTGTGAAACGATTTTACCCAACCGTCAGCGGTCGCCACGTTCGTTACGGCATGCGCCAGTCGATCCCTTCAAGAAGCATTGAGAGTTGTGCCGGTGACATCGACACCTTGCCGTCTTTCGCCACCGGCCACACGAAGCGCCCCCGCTCCAGACGTTTGGAGAACAGGCAGGCTCCTTGTTGGTCCCACCAGATGATCTTTAATAGATCGCCACGCCGACCCCGGAACACGAACAGGTGGCCGGAGTACGGGTCTTCCGACAACGACGCCTCAGCTTGCGCCGCCAGCGTATTAAAACCCCGCCGCATGTCCGTCACGCCAGCCGCCAGCCAGACCCGCGTGTTGCTTGGAACGGGAATCAAGAACCCAACCCCCGCACAAGACGGCACAGCGCCTCGGGGTCATAGGCGCCGCTGACGCTGATGCGATGTCCAGACGGCGAGACAATCTCGATCTGCGATCCCGACACCCCAACCTCATTGACAGGGGCACCGACAACCGGCGCGTCGATGACGGGAGGACCAAGGACGAGCGGTTCGGCGACCACCTCGACTGGAAGAAATGATGGGGTGGCGTCTTCGACTGGCAGCGGATTGAAACGCGGATCACGCAGCCATTTGAATATCAGATTTGCGTTCACGTCATAGCGACGCGCCACCTGTGAAACCGATACCCCCGGAACTCGCGTCTGCGCCACGATCCGTATCTTCTCTTCGTCTTCCCACAACCGCCGCACGCGTCGATTCTTTGGCATCCTTAAACCCACTTGGTGTCCACCATCGATAGTGGACACCAACGCCCTCCATCAGGCGGGAACTGTCGCAGATAATGACGCGGTCAAATAGGGCGGGTTCACCAAACGCTTACAAAAAGTGGAGAAAATGGGGTCTTTTATCAGGTTATATCCTCGTAATGTCCGTGTTATGGAAACCGAAACGCCCGGCGCTTCTCGTCATCTTCCCAATGCCGCCGCTTGCGACGTTTCTGCCCCATCGATAAAGCCCGTTAGTGTCCACCATCGATAGTGGACACCAGCGCCCCCTATCCGGACCAAGCATCACGATCAAATCGTCGCCCGCAAGGGCGGGCAGACCGGGCGCTTACAAAGCAAGGTGGGTGGGCGTTGGTTCTTCAAGGCTGGCATAGAAGGCTGGCACATCAGCCCAAGTCATCGCCGGAATGTATTTTGGCTTGTGCTGCGACTTACCCAGAAGCGCCTTAACTTTGTCGGTCGCTTGCAAGTCCACATCCAGGCCCAGCGCCGCCGCGTGCCGCAGCACAACAAACACGCTGCTTAACTGAAAACCAGATGAGCCAAGTCTCCTGAAAACCAAAAAGCCGGATGTCTTAATTTATCTGACGACGGACACCGCATACAAGCGTGTTTCTGCCTATTTCTTGGTGTGTACGTAGACGCCGGTCCAGTCCTCTGCAGGCGGGTAGCGACGCAGCTTGCGTGCGCGACGCGCCATGATGGCAACGGCGAGGTCGGTAGGATTCCTCTTCGACAGACCCATGAACCGGCGGGATGCCTCGTCGAACTCGCCCTTCATGTAACGTGTGATCGCCTCCTCGTAGGCGTCTCGGTGCACGAGCCTTTCCGGATCGACCTTTCCCTTTTCCCCCATCAGTTCAAAGATGCGAATACTGCCGGTGCGGCCTACCACCGAAACCCGGTCGAGGAAACGCCATTCGAAGCGGTCGCCGGTCGCATCGCGTAGTGCCTCGCTCCCCATGATGCTGGTGCCGTAGAACTTGCAAAGACCTTCCAGTCTGCTTGCAATGTTCACGGTGTCACCGATCACCGTATAGGAGAACCGGTCAGCGGTGCCGATGTTACCGACCAGAACCTCGCCGACATCGAGTCCGATTCTGGCGTGGAACAGCGGTCTGCCCGCGGCCTCCCGTTGGATTCGGTCCTCCCCTAGCAGCTTCTGGCCATCGATTGCCGCCAGGCAGGCCGCAACCTCGTGATCCGGTGTTGCTATCGGCGCGTTAAACAGTGCCAAGATGCCATCGCCAATATATTTGTCGACCGTACCATGGTTCTCGGACAAGGAGTCGCGCATCAGGGTGAAATAGTCGCCCATCTCGTCGAAGATCTCTTCCGGCGTCAGTTTCTCCGAAATGGCCGTGAAATCGGCGATATCGGAGAAATAGATCGTCATCCGGCGGCGCTCCCCGCCTAGTTTCGCCTCCTCTCCGGAGATGATCAGCTTGCGGACCAGGCCCGTGGGCACATACCGTCCGAACGAACGAAGGCTGAGCTTCATTTTCTCTTTCGAGTGATAGAGAGTATCAAGTTCCCGGACGATCGAGTCGTGGATTTGCGTGTCGGTCAGATTGAACTGACCGATATTGCTGAACTCCGTGACCAAGTGATTGACCGCTTGCCGGATCCGGTTGGCTAGAAGCAGTATAATCGCACTTAGGAACACTATCAGCAGGCCTGTTATCGCCGCCATCTCCTGATTGGTACGGATCAGTTCGCCCACGAAGTCGTCGGTCGAAGCGACCGAAAGAACACGCCACTCCTTCCGAAACCTGTCGGGGAATGGCATCTCCCTGATGCTGAGTTGGCGGCCTTCCGAATCCTTGAAGACATAGGACGAGGTTCTAGCCAGATGGCGCAGTTCGTATGACTCGCGGATGGAGAGGTCGTCGATGCTGGCGACATTGGATGTGATGGCACCCTTCTGGCCGGTGTTCAGGAGCCTGGGATCGGAACTCGCGATCAGATTGCCCAGCCCGTCATAGATGATTGTTGTGCTATTCTCGCTGATGCGGTTGTTGTCGAGATAGTTGGAGATGTTCGACAATGTCATGTTGGCACCGACAAAACCGATAAACTTGCCGCTGCGGATTATAGGGAAACCAAGCGAGATCACTCTAAAACCCGTATCGGGATTGATGCTGGGTTCACCAATCGCTAGCCTTCCAGAATTACGAGCTTCAAGGTAATGGGGCAGTTTCCGGATATCGAGATCGGTCAGGACGGAATAGGTCGCCAAGCTCTCGCCGCCCCAGACCTCGAAGAACTCCCGATGGCGTGCCCTATTATCGCCTGCTGCAAATTCATCAATGTAACTGGAGTGCCAGTTGGCGTTCTCGGGTATCTGTTCATCGGACTTGCGACGGTCCGCGTCGATGCGCGACACCACTCGGTGAAAGCCGTTTTCCAGACTGACATAGATGGCGTCGATCTGATTGGCCGCCTTCAGGCTGCGCCAGAGCACCTGGCCGCCGAGTTTGGACTTGAAATAGACTGGCCCCATCGCCGCCGAGTCCGCTACGACCGCGACGACATGACCAACCGTCTCTACCATTTCCGCGGAAGCCATGACCGTCTGGCGCATGTTATGGGTCACCTGGCGATCCAGGTTCGCAAGCGCCGAAGCCTCGTTGCGGATGTAGCCGTAAACCAGAACACCCAGCATTGGCAGAATCGTTAAGACCAGAAAGATCCCGAGCAAGAAGATGCCGAGACTGACGCGGATACGCATACACATAAATTTAGCGTGTACCTCCTCCATGTTGCACCCCTCCTAGGGACCAAAGTTACGATTGGTCTCAAAGGCCGCGGCTACCGCGCACCTTTCAACGGTATCCAACTGATCATATACTAAACGAGGTTTTTGGGCGCTATCCTTTATGCTCGGCGATGCGGGCGAGAACGTCGGTCAATCAGGCTTGCGGGTCGACGTCGCTTTAACGGAATTCCATTCCCAGAATTGGCTAAAAGTCGCTGTCGCAGGCACCTGCGTTGCACGTCCGGTTTTTCTAAGGATAGCGGAAGTTAAAGGCGTGGCGGTGGCATTACCTCTTGGTCAACTGTCCAGCAACGACTTGGCAAATCCTGACAGTCGTTTGATTTCCCGGCGTATAGCCGCGCCTTCCTTCCGCTGACGGATCGCCTCCGCTGATCGACGGCCATGCTTCCAGCGAGATTTGCGAATTCGCTCAATGCCCTCCTGCGTCTTGGGGCCGGTGCTTTTGCCGCCGTGGATGCGGCATCGCCCATTGGACATTGCCGGTGACTGGCATGGCGTTCCACGCCGCTTAGTTTTGGCTCCACAACGTGGTGCGGCGTTTGCCACGGAAAGAGCCTTCTTCCATGCGGGAATATAAGGTTTATCGCTCTTAGTCATCGCCACCCCCGGCGCTGAGCCCCCCTGTAACGACCGCCCGTCCGCCGTCATTGACGTTGACGTGTTGCACGGTGACGGTCTGCTTGCCGCCTGTACGGAGCTTGTGGAGGGCAAGAGCGCCCTTCTGGAAGGCGTCCATCATGCGGGCCGAGGAATTGGCCACGCGGGCTGCCTCGACGACGTAGATGCCGTCCTGTTGGTATGGTCCGCCTTCATTTTCGACAAGTTCCCGCGCCTTGGCGGCGAAGGTCATGGCCAGCTTGTGGGCGGCGGCAAGTTGGTGCGCCATCATCTTCTCGATGCTGTTCCGCGCTTGGATAGTCTCAGCGGCGTCGACGGCCAAGGCAACACACTGGATGCCGTCGTCGGCGAGCTTGAGCCGGTCCATACTGGCCTCGGCGGCGACGGCGTCCGGGCGCTCGACAGTGTCGATGAAGTTTGCGCCGCGCGCGATTTGATCACCCACTGGGACGAGTTCGCCGCCTGCGCCGACGGCAGGGGGATTATCCAGCGCCAATGCCGAGGCTGCGCTGGTTTCAAGTTCGGCAGCGTCGTAGCACATGAACTCGGCGGCAAGAGGATCGGTGACCGGCGCGGCCTCAAGTGCGGCGGCGGTGGCGCGTAATGACCGGGCTGCAGTTCGGTCTTTTAGTGCGGTTGTAACCTTTGTCATTGGCCGATGCCCTCATCAGTGGAGTTCGCTTGGCGTGCGCGACGGTGGTGGACCCCTGTTCCGTCTTCCCGGTCTGGCCGCGTTGCCCGCCTACTCATTGCGACTAGTCGGACCGCCAGAGATCGTCGCGGAGAGCGGTTTAAACCGTCTTGGCCCCGAGGTGCCGCACCCCTATCCGTGACCCTGAGCGTCAATATGAGCGGCATCAATAAGGTGACGCAGTCCGGGAGCTCCCGGCCGCCCGCCGAGTCCGACAAATGTCCCGTAATCGTGTCCCTACATTACCTTAATTCCAGTTATTTTACGAGATCGGATTAAGATGCTGTTCTCCGCTCTCATGTTTGGTCGTCCGCAGATTTGAGGCGTCTGGGGATATCTTTGAGGACGTAGACAGGGCCGTAGGCAAGGACGCCGTCATCATTGATATCTGCGTCCTTGGGCGGGGTCTCGTCGGCGTCTAACGGGCGACGGATCGGCGAGCGCACGGCGTGCGCAAGCACCGCGTAGCGGCAGCCGGGTGCCTTGAGCGCCACCGGCTGCGCCGCGAGGGGGGCCGGGGCGCTTGTGTACTCACAGGCTGAAACGCCTATATAGTAATCCTTATTAGGCGTTTCAGCCTGTGACGACATCGCCTGCCGCGCCGCGGTCTCCGGCTCTGGCAGGACCCCGGTCATGTTCGCTCTACCGTTTTCTGTCGCCGTCGCTGTGCCTACGATCTGTCAGTCTGCTCTGTGCCGATCGCGTTCAGGTTCGGTCCTGCAACGCCGCCAGCTTGGCCGCAGCACCGCGCCGCGCCTGCTGGTTCTCCGAATACCGGGCGGGCATCGCCGGCGACTTCCACCGCCCCGCCTGCATGATCTCCGCCAGGCCTAACCCGGCCGCCGTCATGTCTTGTGCCACGCCGACACGTGCGGAATGGCCGGAAGGGTTAATCGTGAGCCCTGCAGCCTTCGCCATTTCCTTCAGAATTCGGGGTACGTCACGATCATTCAGCCGCTCGCCAACCCGTCCCGCCTTGCGGACAGACCGAAACAACGCGCCGGCGGTAATGCCGGCGGCCGCGATCCACGCGTCCAGTTGCACGATCGTGTCGGCAGCAATGAAGCAGACCGCCCCTTCACCGGCCTGATCAGATTTGGACCGCCGGACGATGACCGTGCCCGTCCCGTCCTCTTGCCGCGTGACATCTTCAACATCGAGCGCGACCAGTTCAGACCGACGCAGCATCGTGTCGTATTGCAGGGCAAGCATGGCGACGTTGCGGCGCTCCCGGACGCTGTCGCCGGCGGCTGCGATCATGCGATCAACGGCGGGCCGGTTCAGCGCATCTGCCTGCGCCTGTCGTGTCCCGTTCGTTCGCGCCGTCCGCCGGACCGCCAGCCTGACGGTCTCGTCCTTGGTCGGGTCGTCCAGACCGGCAGCGCGATGCATGCGGGCAATGGAGGCGACGTAGCGTCGGACCGTGGCAATGGATTTGGACGCCGCCTGTTCGTCGATGAAGGCCGCGAGGGCCTCCGGCAGGGCCGGCAGCGCGACATGACCATGGCTGGAACACCATGCGCTCCAGACCGCCGTGTCCGCCTTCAGCGCCCGCTCGGTGTTCGGTGATATTGCGCCCTTGGCCTTTTGCCCGTAGGCCACCAGCCGAGACTGCAGTTCATCCTGCTGGATCAGATCACGCATACGCATAAACCTCTATTATGAACGATAAGTCTGATTATCGGACATAAAATGATGGCTCGTTGGACGGGTTTCAAGGGCCGCGCCGGCGCGCTTTCGGGGCTTACTTTCGAGCTGCAGTCTCAACCTGCTAAACGACGGATGGCCCTGCTACCTGAACATCCGAATGCGAAATAGCTCTGGTGGCTCTCTTTTCTCCGGAGAATGTAGATTCCATCTGGCTGAGAAACTAGCGGCCGAGCATGATATAAACCCGCATTTCCCAAGTGACCGAACCATTTGATGCGGTTTGTGTCTGATTCATGCATAAGAAACATAGGCTTATATCAGACAGAGGGCGGCTCGGATGCGGAACCCAGAGGGTGAATCGGATAGCCACCCACTTCGGCCCTGTTTCGACCGCCGCCTTAAGCTGGAGTTCCACGGATCGCGGGTGACCTCCGACGCCGGGCTGCTTGCCTATCGCGAAATCGATGACGCCCTCGGGCTGACGGCATTGGCGGGTGAATTTCTCGCCGACAGCCGGACCGGCAGGAACGGCTGGCACGGCATCGTCGGTCTCCTGCGTCAGTCGATATATGGTCGCCTCGCCGGGTACGAAGACGTGAACGACGCCGACCGGCTCGGGCGCGATCCTGCGATGCGCTGGATCGTCGGCGGCAAGGCGGTCGAGCGCGGTGGTGCCTCGACCAGCCAGATGGGCCGGTTCGAGACAGAGTTGCTCGCCACCAATGACAACCTCGCTGCCCTGGTGGACCTGTCGGGCAAGCTGGATCGACCGGGTTCATGACCGCAACCCGCCGAAGCTGATCGTGCTCGACATGGACAGTTCCGTGAGCCCGACCCACGGCGATCAGGAAGCCACAGCCTACAACGGCCACTTCGGCTGCACCTGCTATCACCCGCTGTTCGTGTTCAATCAGTTCGGCGACCTGGAGCGTTGCAGCCTACGACCCGGCAACGTGCACAGCGCCCACGAATGGCGTGACGTTCTGGAGCCGGTTGTCGCGCGGTATCGGGACCGGAAGTTGCGGCGCTACTTCCGTGGAGATGCGGCGTTTGCCTTGCCTGGGATATACGAGTTCCTCGAAGTCGAGGGCTTCAGCTACGCGATCCGGCTGCCGGCCAACAAGGTGCTGCAAGAGAGCGTCGCGCACCTACTCAAGCGCCCGGTCGGCAGGCCCCCCAGGGACGTCCGCCGGTATCACGCCAGCTTCAGCTATCGGGCCGCAAGTTGGACAAAGCCCCGTCGCGTCGTCGCCAAGGTCGAATGGCATCCGGGCGAACTGTATCCGCGCGTCGGCTTCATTGTCACCAACCTGAGCCGTCCCGCTGAACGGGTCGTCGCATTCTACAATCAGCGCGGCACCGCCGAGCAGTACATCAAGGAGGGCAAGAACGCGATTCGGTGGACGCGCCTGTCGTGCCAGAAGTTCCGCAACAACGGAGTCCGTCTCCAGCTTCATGCGCTGGCCTACAACCTCGGCAACTTCATGCGCACCCTGGCGCTGCCCGATGCCGTGGAACAGTGGTCACTGACCAGCCTGCGGGAAAAGCTCATCAAGATCGGCGCGAAGATCGTCTGCCACGGGCGCTACGTCACGTTCCAGATGGCCGAGGTCGCCATTCCCCGCGACCTGTTCGCTGACATCCTGCGCCGCATCGACCGACTCAGACCTGAGCCAGCCCCGACATGATCGACGGGATGCCGCTAATGAAAGCCGACGACGGGATTGGTGCGTCTGAAACACGCTCCGAACGACAACTTTCCGCGCCGACACGCCCGCTTGGCGCTCCATTCTATGATATTGGCGAGGCCGTGGCTGCCAAACGCAGCCCGCTTGCCAATCATGCAATTTTTAGCCACGATCAACCCGGTCGAAGCCTCTTACTTGGAGAATCCCAGTTAATAATAGGATGCAGAAATTAGGCATAAAATAATGAAGAGAATTTTAGCTTACACAATAGTTATAATATTTTTATCGTCTGCCGCCGTGGCAGATCAAGTCACCCTTAGCTTTCCAGATGTGTCTGAGCTTCCCATCCATAGCGTTGAACAAGCCAAGGCAAAGGCAAATATAATCGCTTTTATTGGTGGAAATGGTCTAAAAAACAGTCAAGGAAACAGCAAAAATTTTCTTGTTACTCAAAGAGGTGATTTTATTTCAGCAGGCTTGAACTTTTATCTGTTCCCGAATCGCTCCGAGGATGAGAAGGCTAGTTACAAATTACGAGGAAGCGAGGAGCGAGCAGCGAGAATTCTCAAACTCACTAAGGAAATCAACAAACGCAATAACCTCCCAATTTATCTAGTTGGTTTTAGTCGAGGTTCAGTCGACGCAGCGAAATTTTCAAAATTGTTTCCGGATTACATAAAAGGCATCGTTTTGGCTTCTGGGGTTTACACAAATTCCTCAAAGAAGGCAGAGTTTTATTCAATGGAGAGGATTTTGGGTTCAACTGTAAACGTTGGCGTTTTAGTTGCACATCATAAAAAAGATTCTTGCAAGGTGACGCCGTTTTCTTACGCAAAAGATTTTTTTGAAGAGCTTGAAGCTCCTCGAAAGGCATTTTTATCTTATGAGGACGGGGGTGCATCAGGCAGTGAATGTGGACCACTCAACCACCATGGCTTCGAAGATATTCAGGATCAAGTAGCAAACGATATCGCTCAATGGATTGCTGTTGATTCGGCTAAGTAAGATGTCTTCGAAACGAACTATCACGAGCTACTTTTGTTTTGAGAAATTTGAGGTGGATATTGGAATAGGCGAGACATTTACGGGTCACAACACAGAAATTTATGACTGCGTCATATGTTGTAACCCTCTCAAATTAGCCTATGAAGTATATGACGGTGAAATCAGTTCTCTAACGATAAGCGACGGCAACGAATAGTTCCGACTAAACCCGCTTCACCGCCAATCGTTCCAACTTCTTCTTCAATTAGACGCTCCCACTAATCTGACGATAACTTTTTTCCCTTCCTCATCATATTCCAGTTCAATCCCATTCCCGTTTGCGTTCGCAAGGTGTGTCATTTCATCAATGCAAGATAAACACATAGGGGACACTCAGGCTGTCCTCTGGTTTTTTGAAAAGCGCCTGTGGGCGGAGCATGGAGGAAGTCTCGATGAAGGAACCAACAGCGAAGGAGCTCGAAAACTCCTCGAAGCAAGAGGTGTCGATGTCGGAGAGCGAGGCAATGGACAGGGTGGTGGCTCTACGAAAACGGTTCTTGAGCAATCCCCTCGAGAATATGGACAACAAGATGGAGTGGCCGGAGCCGATAACGGCGGCGGACGAGCTGGCGCAAGACAAGCGAGCCTACGAACGGCGGAAGATGCGCTCAGCGACGCGCCAAGAATTGAAGGCGCGACAGGGCCGCTCGGGGATATCCATGACATCGCTCGCCGATATGCTCGAAGCGCAGGCAGACGAACAAGACGCCAAGGACGATACGTCGAAGTAGACGCCGCCTTCGCCACCCGCGTCGCCGAAGCCTACGAGGCTATGCCCAACGACGTCCGCCAGCCGGGCGTTCGTCGGGCATACGGCGCCCTGATCAGGGAGACGCTCGCCCAGTATCAAGCCCTCGTAGTACATTCTACAGGACCTCGGGTTCGAGCCCGACGGCGATGTATTGAGATGGAAAGGAAGCGAAGATGCCAGAGGAAGTATCGTCAGACGCTATTTCGGAGGTCGCCTTGAAGATGTTCTCGGCGGACGAAGTGACGAAAATGTCCAAAACCTCGAAGGTAAAGCTGACGCGCAGAATACGGTGGATGCTGGAGGACGGGGTCGAGTTCGACCAGAAGACGTTGAACGACACCCGAGCGTCACTGGAGCGGACAGCGCTTCATCCCGCGCTCGCGCCATTGCCGAGCAGCTCTCAGGACTGAGCGACCTCGCGCTCGAGAACCTCGGCCTGACGGCCGAGGACCGGGCCAACATCGAGACCCTGACCGGGCGGCGCATTGCCCTCGAGCAGGACGGTGCCACCCTCACCGGGCAGCTGGAGACGGCGGCGTTCCCCACGAACGATGTGGTCGCTGACCTGCTCGGAGTTTCCCCGAAGATGACAGAAAGGCTCCGGCTTAGGCGGACGCAGGGGTGCAGCCTGAACGGCATAGCGGCAGCCGTGGGGGTCCAATAGGACGGATTACCAGCGTAGCGAGAGCAACACATCCGGCGCCAGCTTGAGATTGATCTGCACGAACCGATGCAGGGCATCGTTACGCGCGAGCCAATTACGCTCAGTATAGAGCAGTTCGTCATCTAGCCAGCGCCAGTCACCCTTCAGGGCCTCGACCTTCAACGTGTCCCAACGTGCTGGCGCGACCGCTTCGATTAACGCGGGGTCGAGTAGGCCATGGAATGCACGCAACGCGCCCCGGTGCGTACCGTCTCGAGTTCGCGTCGATAACCAGACGGGTTCGTGATTTGCGATGGCCCAGCGCAGAAAAGCCTCCGCTCCGTTCGCGAGGTCGCCGCGCTTCGTCAAGAGAACGCCATCTATGTCGAGGTAGAGCGTTACCGTCCTGGCATTCCGCCCTACCGCGCGACGGATGGCCCTGTTACGCTGAGGCTTCAGCGTAACGCCAGGGCAGGAGCTCGTTGATGCGGGTGATCTTGTGATCTGCGATGCGGCCGAGCGTGTCGGTGAGCCATGCCTGCGGGTCGACGCCATTGAGCTTCGCGGTCTCGATCAGCGTATAGGCAATTGCGGCTGATCTGCCGCCGCCTTCGGAGCCCATGAAGAGATAATTCTTCCGGCCCAGGGCGATAGCCCGCATGCTTCTTTCTGCGGTGTTGTTGTCCAATTCCAGGAAGCCATGTTCCAGATACGGCCGAAGCCGTTTCATTCGTGTCAGGGCATAGCGAATGGCTCCGGCAAGGGGCGATTTGCCGGATATCCTGGTCAGTTGGGCATGCAGCCATGCTTCCAGGTCGTCGAGAACAGGCTTTGCCTTTTCCTGCCTTAGCCGCCGCCGTTCATCCGGCGGTGAACCGCGCGCCGCTTTCTCGACGGCATAGAGTTGGGCGATCCGTTTTATGGCCTCATCAGCAATCGCCGATCCCTGAGATTTGTGGATATCGACGAACTTGCGCCGGATATGGGCCATGCAGGCGACCTCCGTCACTTTGCCCGTGCGGTACAGGTCATTGAAGCCCGCATAACCATCCGCGTGCATGAAGCCCTCGTAGGCAGCCAGATGTTCACGCGGACGAACGCCCTTCCTGTCGGGCGAGAATTGATACCACGTGGCGGGATGCGCCTCTCCGGCCCAGGGACGTTCGTCGCGGACATAGGCCCAAAGTCGGGCTGTCCTGGTTTTGCCGAAACCTGGAGCCAGCAACTTTACCGGCGTGTCATCGGCGAAGAGAGCCTGTCCTTTCAGGACATGGCGCGCGATGGCGTCCGCCAAAGGTTCCAGCAGGGCCGTGGATTTACCAACCCAGTCGGCCAGGGTGGAGCGATCCAGGTCGATACCCTCGCGCTCGAATATCTGACTTTGCCGGTACAAAGGCGAATGATCGGCGTATTTATTTACCAGAATATGGGCGAGCAGACCGGGGCCGGGACGCCCGCGCTCAATCGGCCGCGACGGCAGGGCCGCCTGATGGAACGTCTCGCAGCAGGTGCAGGCCATGCGGGGGCGGACTATCCGGTTCACCACAAAACGTCCGGGGACATATTCCAATTCCTCGGTGACATCGTCGCCAAGCGTTTTTAGTTTGCCGCCACAGTGCCCACAGGCGTCGCCCGGCGACAGTGTAGTCTCGTTGCGCGGGAGATGACCGGGCAGCGGTTTACGCTTGGGTTTGCCCTTTGGCGGCGTTGCGGCTTGATCGGTATTGGCGTCGTCTGGCGCGGGTTCTTGCGCGGCTGCGGCAATCTCTTCGTCTTCCAGCGTCAACGTCAGTTGATCCAGGGCCTCGGAACGGGACCCGAAGCGATGTTGACGCATCCCGGCTAATTGATGTTTGAGCTTCTCGATCAGAATGTCGCGAGACTTCAACTCCGACGCCAATGTCGTAACCAAACCCTTCAGGGCGGCAGCGTCATTCGGGAGGTTCTTGGCGTTGTCGAGCATGCCAGTAATCTATCAGACGCCACCGTCCATAGGAATCCCCAAGGATTGGCAAACCTTTGCTGTGAAACGATTTTACCCAACCGTCAGCGGTCGCCACGTTCGTTGCGGCATGCGCCAGTCGATCCCTTCAAGAAGCATTGAGAGTTGTGCCGGTGACATCGACACCTTGCCGTCTTTCGCCACCGGCCACACGAAGCGCCCCCGCTCCAGACGTTTGGAGAACAGGCAGGCTCCTTGTTGGTCCCACCAGATGATCTTTAATAGATCGCCACGCCGACCCCGGAACACGAACAGGTGGCCGGAGTACGGGTCTTCCGACAACGACGCCTCAGCTTGCGCCGCCAGCGTATTAAAACCCCGCCGCAGGTCCGTCACGCCAGCCGCCAGCCAGACCCGCGTGTTGCTTGGAACGGGAATCAAGAACCCAACCCCCGCACAAGACGGCACAGCGCCTCGGGGTCATAGGCGCCGCTGACGCTGATGCGATGTCCAGACGGCGAGACAATCTCGATCTGCGATCCCGACACCCCAACCTCATTGACAGGGGCACCGACAACCGGCGCGTCGATGACGGGAGGACCAAGGACGAGCGGTTCGGCGACCACCTCGACTGGAAGAAATGATGGGGTGGCGTCTTCGACTGGCAGCGGATTGAAACGCGGATCACGCAGCCATTTGAATATCAGATTTGCGTTCACGTCATAGCGACGCGCCACCTGTGAAACCGATACCCCCGGAACTCGCGTCTGCGCCACGATCCGTATCTTCTCTTCGTCTTCCCACAACCGCCGCACGCGTCGATTCTTTGGCATCCTTAAACCCACTTGGTGTCCACCATCGATAGTGGACACCAACGCCCTCCATCAGGCGGGAACTGTCGCAGATAATGACGCGGTCAAATAGGGCGGGTTCACCAAACGCTTACGTTTCTCCTTCAACATGGCCTGAATGTGCGCGGGCAAAGGGGTAGCTTTTCCTGACAGCTCCTCTTTAAGAGGGTTCCCGCAGCAATGCTTATATTTTTTCCTGCTGCCACAAGGACACGGTGCGTTTCTACTGATCTTTCCCATATAGCGAGTATATCTGAGATGTAAGGTTAATAAAATATCGCTCGCGACAAGATATTACCTCCGTTAGCCAGAAGTCACACCGAGAGTCCGAAAAGGGTCAAAAGCGGTCATTAGGAATCCGGAGGCCGTAGCGCTTTCGCTACCCGGACCGCACACCAAATCTACCCCCAACCAATACCGTAATCTACACCGTATTCGGTGAAAGCAGCTTGACGTCCTGACAGAGGAAGCCGGTTCCATGCGGTCACGGGCCACCCTATGATAACCTGTCGTAACGACAGAACGTCTTTACCTAATCGCTGACGGGACGCGATAACGCGGGGCTTCGACAGGAGGCATGACAGTGACGATACAGCAACGGAGCATCAGGGCATGACAGCAGGCCTGCTGACCGCCGGCGGGATGCTTGCCACCCATGCGCGGCTGCGACCCGGCGCCCTTGGGGCCATGGACCTGACGCGGCGGATGAGCTTCGCCGAGTGGAACCAGCGGGCCTGCCGCCTGGCCAATGCGCTGCTCGGGCTCGGCCTTTCCAAGGGGGACAGGGTTGCCGTCCTGGCCTATAACCGGCTGGAATGGGCCGAGATATATGTCGCCGTCGCGAAGGCCGGGCTGGTGGCGGTCCCGATCAATTTTCGCCTCACCGGGCCGGAGGCCGCCTATATCATCAATGACTGCGGAGCGGCGGCGGTGCTGCTGGAAGCGTCGCTCGCGGGAACACTTGAAAGCATGCGCGCCGGGTTGACCGTACCGGAAGACCGGTTCGTGCATTTCGGCGGGCCCACACCGGCGGGCCACCACGGATACGAGGACCTGATCGCCGATGCCTCGGATCGCGAGCCTGCGATGGATGTCGCGCCGGACGACCCCTGGTGTCTGATGTACACCTCGGGCACGACCGGCGACCCGAAGGGCGCGATCCGCAGCCATCGCAGCCTGGCCATGCTGGGGCTGATGACTGGGATCGAATTCAAGTTCCACCGGCGCGACAATGCGCTGCTGGTCATGCCGATGTGCCATTCGAACTCGCTGTTCTTCTTCTCCGCGTCTTTGTTCTGCGGTGGGGCGATAACGATATTCTCATCACCGAGCTTCGATCCGGAACTTTGCCTGCGGGCATTGGGCAGCGCGACCTTTACGTCACTGGTGCCGACACATTATGCGATGATGCTGGATATCCCCGCCGACCGGCGCGGCAATATCACCTCCGTCGAAAAGCTTGTCGTTTCCTCGGCAACGGCCTTCGCCACGACCAAGCGGCAGATCATGGAGATGTTTCCGAATTCCGGCCTCTACGAGCTTTACGGTTCGACAGAGGCGGGCTTCGTGACGATCCTGCACCCGGAGGAGCAGTTCGATCACCTGGGGACCGTCGGCCGGGAGGTCGTGGGCTCCGCACCGATCCGATTGCTGGACGACAGCGGCAACGAGGTGCCCGACGGTGAGCCCGGCGAGCTGTTCAGCTGCAGCCCGTACCAGTTCGACAGCTACTGGAACCTGCCCGAAAAGACCGCCGAGGCGATGCGCGACGGGTATCTCAGCGTCGGCGATATTGCGGTACGCGACAGCGACGGATTCATTCGCCTTGTCGATCGCAAGAAGAACCTCATTATCTCCGGCGGCGAGAACATCTACCCTTCGGAGGTCGAACAGGTGCTGATCAACCACCCGGATGTGCGCGATGTTGCGGTGATCGGCGTGCCAGACCCGAAATGGAGCGAGAGGGTGTTGGCTGTGGTGGTGCCACGCGACGGGGCGACGCCGGATGCCGATGCGTTGATCGACTGGTCCCGCGACCATCTCGCCGGGTTCAAGCGCCCGCGAGACATTGTCTTTCTCGCCGCGCAACAGATGCCGCGCAATGCCACCGGTAAAGTCCTGCACCACAGGCTGCGCGAGATGTTCGGCTGAGGCCGTGACGGCCCCCTGGGAACGGCAGATTGCGATGGGGCGGCGCGAAAGAATGTATCATCGACGTGTTCTATTTTGGGAATGAGGACATGATTGAAGGTCTTGAAGTTCGTACATGCCTGTCGTCTGACATGCCGTCGATCGATACGCTTTATCCGGACGCGTTTCCGGACGAGGACCTGTTGCCCCTGGTACAGGACCTGCTGACGCTGCGGTCTGTCACGCTTTCGCTTGTCGGGATTGTAGACCGAACGCTGGCGGGGCATGTCGTTTTCACAGCATGCAGTATTGCCGGGACGGAGCAGAAAATTTCGCTGCTGGGACCGCTCGCGGTCGCCCCCGCGTGGCAAAGCAAGGGCATCGGCAGCGCCCTGGTTCGCGAAGGATTGCAGCAGGTGGCGCATGACGGTGCGGTCCGGGCCTGTGTACTGGGCGACCCGGCCTATTACGGGCGCTTCGGCTTTGCACCCGAGGCTGACATTATGCCGCCATACCCGTTGCCGACGGAATGGACCGGCGCATGGCAATCGGTCAGCCTGCACAATACCGAGCCGCCGCCACATGGGACACTTACCGTACCGGAAGCTTGGCGCCAGCCAGCGCTTTGGGCGCCTTGAACCGAATTGTGAGCCCGGCTTGCGAATTTCCTTACGGGCGGATCCGGCCGAGCAGCCAGGCCGGAATCATGGCGGCGAGGAAGAAAGCCACGAGCAGCAGGAAACCGTCCTGGAAGCCGAGCGTGCTGGCCTGGGCCTGGATGACCTCGCCGAGGTAAAACAGCGCGCCGGATGCCTGCTGTTCCGCGGGCAGACCCGCCTCGCCCAGCAACCGCTCGACCTCCTGCACCAATGTCCGCGTTGTTTCGTTGCCAGCGCTCTGCGTTGCCGTTAATGCCTCGCTGTGCATCTGGGTGCGGGTTTCGACGAAGACGACCCAGGCGGCCAGCCCCAGCGACCCGCCGAGTTGGCGGCAGAAGTTGATCGTACCGCCGCCCGCGCTCAACTTGTCCTGCGGCAGCGCCTGCAGCGCCGTATTCATGATGAAGGGGTTGGTGAAGCTCATCCCCATGCGGCTGACGATAAACAGGGCCATTATCGTGAAAACGGGTGTGTTGACATCGGCGCCGGCCATGGGCGCGGTCCCGGCGGCGAACAGGCACAACCCGGCGATGATCCCCCAATGGGCCGGCACCGTATCCGCCAGCCGTCCCGTCAGCGGCAAGGTCGTGACGATCAGCAACGCCGAGGGTAGCATGACCAGCGCGGCATCGAGCGGCGTCAGCCCCTGAATCAACTGGGTGAAGACGGGCACCGCATAGCCGACGCCGAAATTGCCGATGCCGAACACGAAGGCAATAATGGCCACCATGGCAAAACGGCGGTTCCGGAACAGCGTGACGTCGATCAGCGCCGCGCGGTCGCGCAGCTGCGTTGCGACCATAAGCGCGCCGGTGATGATCCCCGTGGTGAACAGGGTGACGATATAACCCGACGTCCACCCCTCGCGCGCGCCGTTGGTAATGCCGGTGATGAGGCAATACACACTGACAAGCAGCAACAGGTACCCCGGCCAGTCAAAGGGTCGGCGGTCCGTGGACGGCACCGAGGGAATGAACACCCAGCCCATCGCCGCCGCAATGGCGATAACCGGCAGCGGCGCCCAGAAGATATAGCGCCAGTGAAACAGGTCGATGAAGATGCCGCCGAAAATCGGCCCCACCGCGACCGCCATGAACACGCCCATGGAATACAGCGCCATGGCGTAACCGCGCCGTGACGCGGGGAACACCTCGAACGCCACCACCATGACCAGCGGCTGGATAACACCGGACGCCGAACCCTGAAGGATCCGGCCGACAACAAGCATGGAGAAATCCTGGCTCACTGCCGCGGTAATGCTGCCGACGGCAAACACGACTGCCATCAGCATGAACGCCCCGCGCTGGCCCAGCGCCGCCACCAGCCAGGCGCTCAGCAACTGGCTGGTCACCATGGTGATGTTGAAGGCCGTCGCCATCAGCTGCGCCTGGTCGAGCCCGATACCGAACGCGCCCATGACATCCGGCGTGGCCACGTTGACGATGGTGCTGGACATGACCATCGTGAACGACGCGGTCATGCCCGCGATCATCACCAGAACGCGATAGGACGGGCCGAAGCGGGCAAACAGATCGCTGATCGATTCATTGGTCGTAAAGATGGCAGGCATCCTGCTGTGACCCGGCGCCGTTTGACCCCGGACCGGTTCTTCCCTGCCCGGCACACCGCAGGCAATCACGGGGAATGATGCGGCGCAGGCACCGTCCCGTCAATCGACGCCCCGGCGGGCATGAAGAGCGCGCTGTGCCACGCAATCGTGATCGGGTGATCCCGGGATTTCCCCCTAAGGTCCGGAACAGGCAACAATTCGTTCCGGGCAAGGGAAACAGGCAATGGCGGAAAAATTCGACGCGATTATCATCGGCACGGGTCAGGCAGGGCCGTCGATGGCGCAACGCATGACCCGCGAGGGCATGAAGGTCGCCATTATCGAACGCAAGCTGTTCGGCGGCACCTGCGTCAATGTCGGCTGTATTCCCACCAAGGCGCTGGTCGCCAGCGCCCGGGCCGCGCATATGGCGCGGCGCGGGGCGGATTTCGGTGTCGTTATCGACGGCGCGATCACCGTCGATATGCAGCAGGTCAAGGCCCGCAAGGACGCCATCGTCCGCCAGTCCAACGAAGGGGTGACGAACTGGCTGAAGACCATGGACAACCTCACCGTCCATGAAGGGCACGGGCGGCTGGAAAGCGCCAATACGGTCAGCGTCAACGGCACGGTTCTGGAAGCCGAGCGGATCATCCTGAATGTCGGGGGGCGGGCGCTGGTGCCCGAAATGCCGGGCATCCACGACATTCCCTATTTCACAAACTCCAACATGATGGATGTGGATTTTCTGCCGGAACACCTGATCGTCATCGGCGGCAGCTATATCGGGCTGGAATTCGCGCAGATGTATCGCCGCTTCGGCAGCCGGGTCACGGTTGTGCAGCGGGGCAGCCGGCTGGTCCCGCGTGAAGACGAGGACGTCTCCGATTCCATCAGGGAGATCATGGAAAGTTCCGGCGTCGAGATTCAGCTGAACGCCGAATGCACGGCCTTCGAAAAACGCGGCGACCGGATTGCCGTCACCTCAAACTGTCCCGACGGCGCGAATGACATCGTTGGCAGCCATGTTCTTCTGGCAGTCGGGCGGGAGCCGAATACGGATGACCTTGGCCTCGACAAGGCCGGGGTCCAGACGGATAAACGCGGCTTCATCACGGTCGACGACCAACTGGCAACAAACGTGCCGGGCATATGGGCAATCGGCGACGCAAACGGCCGGGGCGCCTTCACGCATACGTCCTACAATGATTACGAAATCCTCGCGGCGAACATGTTCGACAATGACCCGCGCCGCGTTTCCGACCGGATTACGGCCTATGGGCTGTTTATCGACCCACCGCTCGGCCGGGTCGGCATGACCGAAAACGAGGTCCGCAAATCCGGCCGCAAGGCGCTGATCGGCAAGATGATGATGTCCCGCGTCGGCCGCGCCAAGGAACGCAGCGAGACACAGGGCTTCATGAAGGTCCTGATCGACGCGGAAACGAAAAAAATACTGGGCGGGTCCATCCTTGGCATCGGCGGGGACGAAATCATCCATTCCCTGCTGGACATCATGTATGCCGATACCCCCTATACGGTGATCCAGCGCGCGATGCATATTCACCCCACGGTGACGGAACTGATCCCGACAATGCTGGGCGATCTGCAGCCGTTGGAATAAGGTCGGTTCAGGCACCCCCCATCCCGCGGAGCACGGCAGCGCAGTAATGGATCCGATAACGCAAGGCGCGCTGGGCGCAGCATTGCCACAGGCGGTGGCAACCACCCGCAAGGGCGCGGTCGCACTGGCCGGGATGTTCGGATTCCTGGCCGGGATGGCCGCCGATCTGGATGTGCTGATCCGGTCCGTCGAGGACCCGTTGCTATTCATGGAATACCATCGCCAGTTCTCGCATTCGCTGGTGTTCATTCCCGTCGGCGGGCTGATTTCGGCAGCGATACTGCATTTTCTGTTTGGCCGGCGGCTGCAACTTTCCTTCGGTCGGACGCTACTGTTCTGCACCCTTGGCTACGGCACCCACGGGTTGCTGGACTTCATGACGTCCTACGGCACCATGCTGTTCTGGCCGTTCAGCGAACAACGCTTCGCAGCAAGCATCATTTCCATCATCGATCCGCTGATGACCCTGCCGATTATCGGGCTGGTCATCCTGGCGGGACTTCGGCGGACACCGCTGTTTGCCCGGCTGGCGCTGGTCTGGGCCGGTGTTTACCTGACACTGGGCGCGGTCCAGCATAACACCGCCTTGCAGATGGCCGAAGCAACCGCCGCCGCGCGCGGTCATGCCATCGAGCGGCTGACGGTAAAGCCGACATTCGGCAACATTCTGGTCTGGCGATCCGTTTATGAATCAAAGGGCCGGTTTTATGTGGACGGGCTGCGCGCCGGCATCGCGCCGGTCGTGTATCCCGGCACATCGATTGCCCGGCTGGACCCGGCCCGGGATTTCCCCTGGCTTACCCCTGAAAGCCAGCAATATCGCGATCTGTTGCGGTTCGACGGGTTCAGTCAGGGCTATGTCGCCCGGAACCCCGATGCGCCTGACGCGGTCATCGATGTCCGGTATTCGTTCCTGCCCAACACCATCGGCGCCTTGTGGTCGATTGCCCTGACACCGGATGCCACACCCGACCAGCATGTCCGCTACCAGACCAATCGCCGCAGCGCCCGGGCCAGCATGGCAAAGCTGTGGCAGATGATAACGGCCGAGCGGGAGTGATAATGGAAGGCCGGACGGGGCAATAAGGCCAACTTGCCAAGCCGGTACCGATGGAGGCACCATTGGGGCAGAAGGAGAATACAAAGATGCAGCAGCAGGAACTGAAACCGATTGTCGGCCCAAGGGTATGGCACGGCCCGGACATGGCAACGCGTGAAGCCGAATGGGCCTATCACCTGTCGTCGCAGGACATTGTGGAACTGGAAGCGGCGATTGCGAATATCGCGGCGCTGGGCCTGGATGTTCTGGACATCACACGCGACAATTTCCTGCTGCCGGGTCTGGGCGCGACCATCCAGCGCATCCAGGACGACCTGCACAAGGGCGCGGGCTTTGCCATGATCCGGGGTATCCCGGTAGACCGCTATGATATCCGGCAGGCGGCCATCGCCTATTTCGGTATCGGCGCGCATCTGGGCGAAGCCGTGGCGCAGAATGCCAGGGGGCATGCGCTGGGACATGTCTATGACCTGGGCTTCGATGCCAGTAAGCCGACCGGGCGCGGCTACCAGACCTCTGAAAAGCTGTATTTCCATACCGATCCGGCTGATGTGGTCGGGCTGTTATGCCTGAAGACGTCGAAATCGGGCGGGCTGAGCGCCATTGTCAGTTCGGGCGCCGTCTATAACGCCATGCTGGCGGAACGGCCGGATCTGGTGCAGGTGCTGACCGAGACGATCTACCGTGACCGGCGCGGCGAAATTCCCGAAGGGCGCGAACCCTGGTACCGCCTGCCGGTGTTCAATTTCCGCGACGGCAACCTGACGACCAATTACGTGCGCAGCACCATCAACAAGGCGCAGCGATTCGAAAACCTGCCGCGCCTGACCGACGCGCAACTGGAAGCCTTTACCCTGATCGAACGGATCGCATCGGATCCCGCCTTCGTGCTCAATATCGAATTCCGGCCCGGCGACATCCAGTTCCTGAGCGATCACTACATCATGCATTCACGCACCGCGTATGAGGATTATCCCGAACCGGAAAACCGGCGGCACCTGCTGCGGCTTTGGCTGGCCAGCGATTCCGCACCGGCACTGGCCGATCCGTATTACGAATTCATGGGCAAAACGGCTTCGGGACGACCGGACGGTTACCTGATGCCCGGCGTCACGCTGACTGCACCACTGGACCCCGAAGATGGTGGACCGGGCGAAAGCGCACAGCGGGTCGCGGAAACCGCGAGTTAAGGGAGACGCACATCATGCAGGCTGTCACCGATATAGAAGTCGTCCCCAGCGGGGACGCACTGGGCGCTGAAATCCGGGGCATTGACCTGTCCCGGCCGCTGGACGACGAAACCTTCGGCACGATCGAAGCAGCGTTCAATGAACATTCGGTCCTGTATTTCCGCAATCAGGACCTGAAGCCGGAGCAATTGATCGAATATGCAAGGCGCTTCGGCGAAGTACAGACGCTGGGCTTCGACCACTACGCCATGAACGATCACCCGGAAATCCTGTATGTGTCCAACATCCAGGACAAGGGCAAGGATATCGGCTACGCGGATGCGGGGTCGGTCTGGCATACGGACATGTCCTACGAACCGCACCCGCCCCGCGCGACCATGCTGCACGCGAAGGAAGTGCCGGTCACCGAGGATGGCACGGTACTGGGCGACACCTTGTTCGCCAGCGCGGTCAAGGCATACGAATCCCTCCCAACGGGAATGCAGGAAAAGCTGCAGGGACTGCGCGCGGTGCATGACGTCGCTGGACGCCGCCGGAAGACCGGCACGGCCGACCCGGAAGACCAGAAGAAACACGAAGCCTATCCGCTGATGCCGCATCCCGTCGTCCGCGTGCATCCCTGGACCGGGAAGAAGGTTATTTATGTCAACAATGGCGAATGCGGCGCCATCGAGGGAATGGAAGAATCCGAGGCGCTGGCGCTGATCGAGGAACTGGCCGATACGGTGGTCCGCGATGAATTCATTTATCGCCACAAATGGGCGGTCGGCGATGTCATCATGTGGGACAATTGCGCCGTGCAGCATCTTGCCCTAAAGGATTACAAACTGCCGCTGCGCCGCATGATGTGGCGTATCACCGTCGGCTATACCGACGTCTACGAATAGCCCCTACCGGAGCGTCCAGATGCTGATAACCACCGCCACCGAAACTGCCGAACAGCAGAAATCCGATTTTCTGGTCGATGGACAGCCTTATTCCAGCCGTGACTATATCGGCATTACGGTCAAGCCGGGCATGCCAGGATACGGAACCAATATCGCGGACAAGACCGGCGGCAAGGCGGTTGAACCGCAGGCATTCCTGGTCATGCAACCACCGCATTCGGTCACCCAGCCGCATTTCCACCAGACCAACCAGTTCCAGGTGATCGTTGCCGGCGGTGGCGCCATCGGCAAGGTGCGGACCGACCCGCTGACGGTGCAGTATGCAGGCGCGAACACCCCCTATGGCCCGATCAATGCGGAAGCCAAGGGCATCAGCTATTTCACCTTGCGCCAGCAACGGGATTCCGGCGCGAAATACTTGCCGGCACAGCGCGACCTTCTGGTCCGGGGACAGCAGCGCCAGGAAGTCGGCGTGAAGGCGCATCGCGCGGCCCGCGACCTGCCGACCGAATCCGGCGCGGTGCAGTTGGAAACCCTGATCGAACCGGAAACGGACGGGCTGTTCGTGCAGTTCCTGGCGCTTGGCCCCGATACGCAGACCACCCTGCCGGATGCCGGCGATGGCGGCGGGCAATATCACCTGGTCGCCACCGGGTCGATGCTGCGGGATGGCGCGCCCCTGCGGCAGTTATCGCTGGAATTCGCGTCGCCGGACGAAGGCCCGATTGACATCAAATCCGGTCCCGACGGGTTGGGCCTGCTGCTGCTGCGCTTTCCGAAACTTTAACGGCTACAGAATGGGAACGGGTTTTCGACGCATCCCGGACACCGCATTACCGCCAATCGCCAGCAGCACAATTGTGCCGCCCACAAGCGTGTAAAAACCGGCAGTTTCACCGAATACCCACCAGACCCAGATTGGACCGAGCACGACTTCGGTCATCGACAGCAGCGCCAGTTCCCCCGCCGGAACCGCGCGCGATCCCAGCGTATACAGCACCAGCCCGGCACCGACCTGAAAGACGCCCATCGCCAGCGACACCGCGATATCATTCACCGGAACCGAAAGCCCGTAGCCGCCCGAAACACAGATAATCGCGCCAACCGCCGTTGCAAAGACACCGGCCAGGAACACGGTCGGCATCATGTCCTCCAGCCTGCGCCAGCGCAGCGCAATCGTAAAACAGGCAAACGCAAGCGCGGTCATACCCGCCGCGGCATTGCCCAGCACGTGTCCCAGGGCAATGCCCTCTCCCACCATCAGCGCGATGCCCAGGATGGCGATCCCCATCGCCCACCATGTCGCGCGGCGGACCGATTCTCCCAGCAGCATCCGGCCCAGTAGCGCCGCCAGCAATGGCGCCGCGGCGAACATGAACACCGCATTGGCAATGGTCGTGGTCTGCATCGAATAAATGCCGCCGGTAAACGCCACGACCAGGCAGGCCCCGCCCAGCGCCCCGGCGATGCCGGCCCGGCGTATGGCCATTACCGGCCGCCCCCGGGAGCGCAGCATCAGCAGCACAAAAAGAAACCCGACAATGGCCGTCGAACGCCAGAACAGAACCTGCCAGACATTCGCTGTCTCGATCATCCGGATCCCCAACCCCATGCTGGACCAGCACACCCCGGCCATCAGCACCAGCATCACGCCGGTACGGTAGGATACCGCTGTTGAGGAATCCGTATTGACCATGAGAAAGCACCCTTCGGGGACACATCCCCAAGCGGGTTTTAGGCGGGTTCAGGCCCGGCTGTCAGTGAAAATCGACCGCGAAGGGTTACCGGTCGTAGGGGCTCAGCACATCCACGGCATGTATCTGGACATCAATGGCCGAACCGTCGCGCGTTACCGGCACGCAAAGGCGGCAATAGAAATAGGGAAAGTCGATGGTCGGGTCGATAATGATGAATTGCGCCGAACCGGTATCACAAACGTTGTTGCTGGCCTCCAGCGTCCTGTCCAGAATGCTGCCGCTCAGGCGTTCGTCGATATACTCGCTGACACCGTTCCCTATTCTTACCCGGTGTCGCGGTCGCATCTGGAACCGTCTGCCATTGCCGACCGTTTCGACATCGACAAGCGTTATCTGGCGCGCGGCAATCGGGATATCGATATGCGGGCACAGTTCAGATTCCAGCGGCGCGGGACGGTCGCCGCGCTTGTCACTCCAGTATTCGTATGTATGGGAAAGTGCTTCGGACATCTCCAGCGCCTTCAACAGGCCGCTTTTCGGAGAAAAATCCGATAATTCGCGTTCAAAATGATGAAGAAGAGCATTCATTATTTGACCGTTTCTTTTTCTACCTACTATGTTACCACCATTCAAAATTCAATCAAGAACTAATTATTTTTTTACTTTGCCTCCTCTATATACACCTAATCCTCGCGGACCGCTCCCGCCCCCTTCATATGGGCCCGGCAACCCTGCCCAGAGCGCTATTCGCCCGTCGCGCGGCAACCTGCTAGGGTTTTACCGTCCACAAGTGACAGGCAATGCGGGGGAGTATCATGCAGTTCAGTCTCTTCATCAGTTCCGAACACAAACCGGGCCCAACGGCACAGACCGGATTCGACGGACACCTGGAACAGGTGCGGCTGGCGCGTGAGGTCGGGTTTGATGGCGTCGCCATCGGCAATCACCTTTCCTATGGCGAAACGGTCTGGTTCCCGCCAATGGAAACGCTGATGCGGATCGCGCCGGAAGCCGAAGGCATGAAGCTGGCCACCTGCGTCTTGATCCTGCCGCTTTTCCACCCGTTGCATGTGGCACAGCAGGCGGCATTGCTGGACATCGCCAGCGGCGGACGTTTCACGCTGGGGGTGGCACCGGGATGGACCCAGGACGAATTCAAGGTTCTGGGACTGGGTTTCAAAACACGGATCAGCCGCTTTCGAGAATCGGTCGAACTGATCCAGCGGCTGTATACCGAAGACAGCGTCGATTTTTCCGGCAAGCACTTCAACGCCGAAGGCCTGTCCCTGTCGCTACAGCCGGTGCAGCAGCCACGCCTGCCCATGTGGTTCGGCGGCAGCGTGGACGCGGCGATCAAACGCGCCGCCACGCTCACCGATACGGCGCTGGGCGATACCTGGGTCGCATCCGCGCATCTGACCAAAACCGTGATTGCGGGACAGGCCAACCTGTACCGGGAAACGCTGGACGAATTGGGCAAGCCACAACCGAAGGAACTGCCGCTGCTGCGCAATATCGTTGTCGCGCCTGACCGGGAAACCGCGATCCGCGAGGCGGGCCCATCCCTCGCCGCCAGCTATCAGGTATTCGGCCAATGGGGCCTGTTTTCCGAAGTCGTCGGGTCCGGCAAAGAGCAGCTTGATTTCGAGGAATTGCTGGCGGACCGGGTCATCATCGGATCGCCGGAACAATGCGCCGAAGAACTTCTGCTGCTGGCCGAACAGACCGGCTTCCAGCGCCTCGTGACGCGTATCCAGTGGGTCGGCATGGACCAAAAGGTTGTCTTGCGGACCATCGAATTGCTGGGCAACGAGGTGCTGCCGATCCTGCGCCGCGAACTAGGCTGACCCGCGGGCGGCAACCGCCCCGTCGATGAAGTCGAGTATCCAGGGCCCGAAATCATCCGGCGCCGATGTCATGCTGGCAATGGCCGCATCCGCTGTTGCTTCGCCGACCACCGAGCGCCGGACATTTGCCAGCCCGCGCAGGAAACCGGGCGTGAATTCCGGATGCGGCTGCAGCGTCATCGTGAAATCGCCGATCCGCATCCCGGCATAACGACAGGCATCCGTGGAGGCGATGACTTCCGCACCCGGCGGTAATGCCGTCACCTGATCCTGATGCCAGGCCAGCAGGGCCGCCGGCGCATCGCGCCCCGGCATATCGTATCGTTCCAGCCCGCAGGACCAGCCCCCGAAAAACTTTTCAGCCCGCCCGCCCAGGGCTTCGGCGATGACCTGATGGCCAAAACAGACACCAACCAGCGGCACCTGCTGTTCATGGGTAAAGCGCAGGAAGGCCTTCAGCTTCGCGATCCACGGAAACCCGTCATACACGCCGCAGCGCGATCCGGTAACCACCCAGGCATCGGCATCGCTCGGACGCGCGGGAAAATCATCCGCCAGCACGGCGAAGGTTTCAAACGTCACGTCCGGCCGCGCGAGCAGCCGCATGAACATGTCGTTGTAATCGCCATGTTCGGCGCGCAATTCATCGGGCGAGCGGCCCGTCTGCAGGATTCCGATTTTCATATGCCCACCTTGTCACGCAATGCATACCACCAGGAACCGAGGGTCGAATAGGGGGCGCGCAGCAGCCGCCCGCCGGGGAACGGCACCCAGGGCAGTTTCGCAAAGGTATCGAACCGGGACAGGTCGCCATCCACCGCCTCGGCGAGGATCGACCCGAACAGATGCGACCCCGTAACCCCATGGCCGCTATAGCCATGGGCGAAATAGATTCCGTCATCCAGCCGGCCAAGCTGCGGCACCCGGGTGAAGGACAGGGCGAAATTGCCGCTCCAGGCATAGTCGATCTTGACGCCCTGCAGCGACGGGAACACCTTGTCCATGTTCGGCCGGGTCTTCGCCACGATATCCGCCGGGTCGGTGCCGCCATAGACGACGCCGCCGCCGAAGATCATGCGCTTGTCCGCGGAAAGCCGGTAATAATCGAGGATATAGCGGTTATCCTCGATGCATTTGTCAGTCGGCAACAGCGCTGCGGCGTGTTCCGTACCCAGTGGCTCCGTCGCGATCATCTGGGTCGATACCGGCATGACCCGCGCCGTCAGCGCCGGCACGACCGTCCCCAGATACGCATTGCCGCAGACCAGCACCGTCTTCGCCGCAACCGTGCCACCCGCCGTGCGGACAAGCACCGTGCCACCGATGTTTTCGACGCCGGTCACGGGCGACAGTTCAAAAATCCGCCCGCCCAGGGATTCAAGCGCCCGCGCCTCCCCCAGCGCCAGGTTCAGCGGGTGCATATGCGCGCCCGAGCGATCCATCATGCCGCCGAAATAGACATCGCTGCCGATATGGCCGCGCATACCCGCGCGGTCGAGCATTTCATGGTCGTCCATCCCGTGCCGGCGCCACAGCGCCTGCTTGGCTTCCAGTTCGCGCATGTGCCGGGCGGTATAGGCGGCGTAGATATTGCCCGGCTTGAGGTCGCAGTCGATGCCGTATTGTTCGACCAGCCGGTAGATGATCCGCGCGCCCGCCTGCAGCAGCCCGCCGACGAAGGCTTCGGTATCGGCGCCATAACGCCGGCCAATGCTGTCCAGCCCGGCATTCAGCCCGTTCACGACCTGCCCGCCATTGCGGCCGGACGCGCCCCAGCCGACCCGCGCGCCTTCGACGACCGCGACCCTGTAGCCCTTTTCGGCCAGATGGATCGCGGCGGACAGCCCCGAATACCCCGCGCCGACAACGCAGATATCCGCCGTTTCGTCGCCGGCAAGCGATACCGGCGCCCGGACGATATTCGCCGAGGCCGCGTAGTAGCTTTCGGGGTAGGACCCGTCACCCGCATAGGCGCGAGCAGATGTCGTCATCATATGATCTCGAGATAGGCGTCGAACTCGTAATCCGTAACATTGGACGCGAAGCCCGCGATTTCCTGCCGCTTGCAGGCCACAAACATGGATTGCAGTGTCTCGTCAAAGAATGCCGGGATCATCTCGCCATCCTCGAACGCATTCACCGCCGAGGCCCAGTCGGCCGGCAGTTTCGGCAGACGCTCGGAATAGGCGCGGCCCTGGAAGGGCGCCGGCGGCACCAGTTCGTTCTCGATCCCGTACAGCGCGGCACCAAGGATCGCCGCGATCACCAGATACGGATTTGCATCCGCGCCCGCGACGCGATGTTCGATCCGCCGCGACGCGTTGTCGCCGCCGGGAATGCGCAGGGCCGTCGTCCGGTTTTCATAGCCCCAGGACACCGAGGTCGGTGCGTGGGTATCGGGACGCAGGCGGCGGTAGGAATTGAAATGCGGCGCGAAGATCAGCGTCGATTCCGCCATCCCGCCCAGCAATCCCGCAACCGCGCGCGCCAGAACCGGCGAGCCTTCCGCGGTGCCGTTGTCGAAAACGTTCCTGCCGTTCTCGTCGAGCAGGCTGAAATGGACATGAAACCCGTTGCCGGAACGGGTGCCGTAGGGCTTGGCCATGAAGGTCGCCGCGAATTTATGCTTGCGGGCCACGCCCTTGATCAGCCGCTTGAACAGCACAGCATCATCCGCCGCTTTCAGCGGGTCGGCCGTATGCCGCATGTTGATTTCGAACTGGCCAACACCGTTTTCGGCGACCGCCGCGTCGGCAGGAAGATTCTGCTTTTCACATTCGGCATAGACATCGAAGAAGAATTCGCCGAAATCATCCAGCTCGTCGATCGAAAGAATCGCATCGGAATCGAGGCGCTTTCCGGTGTAGGGGGAAACCGGCGGCACGGCACCTTCGGCTTCCGCGTCCACGAGGTAGAATTCGAGCTCCGTCGCGACGACCGGGCGCAACCCCAGCGCATGGAACCGCGCGACGATGGCCGCGAGTGCCTGGCGTGGATCGCCCAGGAACGGCTTCGCCCCTTCCTCATACATCCACAGCGGAATAAGGGCGCTGGGACGCGACGTCCAGTTTACCGGAATGACGCCGCGGCCCGTGGGGATGCAATAGCCGTCCGCATCGCCGCTCTGGAAAACCTGGCTGTTGCCGACGATATCCTCGCCCCAGATATCGACGCCCAGAATGGAGAGCGGCATCCGGATACTGCCGTCGAGCACCTTCCCCGCCTGCTCCACGGGGATGCGCTTGCCACGCAGGATTCCATTGAGGTCACAGACCGCCGCCTGGACGCTCGTGACGTCGCCATGTTCGGCGAGCCAGGAAATCACATCCTCGGCCGACCCGTTATGCATCCCTGTATCAGGGCTCATTTCATCATCATCCGGAAATTTCGAAAAAGGGACTTATTACTGTGCCACAAAATGGTTAATTCGTCGTTTTCAAACGGATGACACACCCAGACCCGAAAGCGGGAAACGCGATTGCATCCCAGGCCTATATGCAAACAGTCTGAAGCGGTTCGAACCCGTTGAAGGCGACAGCGGAATAGGTCGTCGTATAGGCGCCGGTCGACAGGATCTGGACCTTGTCGCCGATCTTCAGGTCCAGCGGCAGTTCATAGGCCACTTTCTCATACAGGATATCCGCGCTGTCGCAGGTCGGGCCGGCAAGGATGACCGGACCGGTCTTGCCGCCGTCATGCGGTGTCACGAACCGATACTTGATCGATTCATCCATGGTCTCTGCGAGCCCGGAGAATTTTCCAATATCGAGATAGACCCAGCGCTTTTCATCATTGTCGGATTTGCGGGAGATCAGCACGACCTCCGCCTGGATGACGCCCGCATCCCCGACGACCGAGCGGCCCGGCTCGAAAATCAGTTCGGGAAAGCCGTGCTTGAAGTTGGTCGAAATCGCATTCACGATCGCCCCCGCATACTCTTCCATCGGCCGCACATCCGATCGGTAGCGCGCCGGCATGCCACCGCCCAGATTGACCATGCGCAGGGTGACGACGAGGTCTTCCGCATCCTCGAACAATTCCGCGACACGCGACAGCGCGACATCCCACTGGCTGAGGTCCGTCTGCTGCGAGCCGACATGGAAGGACACGCCATAGGGGTCGAGGCCGAGTTCCTTGGCCCTGACCAGCAGGCGCAGCGCCATTTCCGGTTCGCACCCGAATTTGCGCGACAGCGGCCATTCCGCCCCCTCGCATTCCATCAGCACGCGGCAATAGACCATGGCGCCCGGCGCCGATTCGGCCAGTTTCTCCAGCTCCGCATCGCTGTCGAAAGCGAACAGGCCGACACCGCGGGCATAGGCGTATTCGATATCGCGCTGCTTCTTTATCGTGTTGCCGTAGGAAATCCGGTCCGGCGTCACCGCATGCGCCAGGCACAGGTCGATTTCGTTTCGGCTGGCCGTGTCGAAACACGAACCCAGCGCCGCCAGCTTGGCGATCACCGCATGTTCCGGGTTCGCCTTGACCGCATAGAATATCCGGCCGACCGGCAGCGAGCGTGACATCGCCATGTAATTGCTGGCGACCACATCGGTATCGATCACCAGAAGCGGGTCGTCGATTTCAAACGCCGCCAGATAATCGGCGATGCGCAGCGGCATGTCGCCCTGCCGTTCGGGCAGGCGCAGGCCTTCCGTCATATCGGAAACCAGCGAAATAGCCGCTTCCACCACGGCATCGGGTTCAAAAATCAGGGAGTCGTTTCGCTCGAGCGCAGCCGCGCCCGTGTTGGTAACTAACATCGTCACACCCCTTCCAGCCCGGGCATGACCCGGCGAGACCAAAAAGGACGCGTCCGTCGTTACATACACCACAAAGGGCCAGCGGCACGTGCGATTGCGTCGAGAAGCTGTCACTTAGGGGATTGCGATTGCATGTGCAATCCGGAAAATGAACGACAGGGCATTTATTTCCAATGTGATGCTTTTGCGCCACGCCGACCGTACGACCGACAATCACGTTTCCGCATCCATTGCGATAGCAAGAGGCGGCCGGTTTCGCTTCGCATCCGGCGGCGCCGTCGCTATGCTTCGGCAAAAGCACAACCGGAGAAGCCGCATGGCCAATGAAGCGGATGGCCTGATTGCCATCGTCAAACGGGACTGCCCGACCTGCGAACTGGTCGCGCCGGTATTGCAGCGCCTGAAGGACACGGGTGTCCCCTTCACCATCTATACCCAGGATGACCCGACCTTTCCCGACGGTATGGACGGGGTGGTGGATGACACTGCGCTGGAGCAATCCTTTCATCACGATGTTGAATTCGTGCCGACCCTGATCCGCCGCGAAAAAGGCGCGGAGGTCGAGCGTACCTTCGGCTGGAACCGGGAAGACTGGGAGAAACTGACCGGCATCCAGGGGCTGGGCGAGGGCCTGCCGGAAAACCAGCCGGGTTGTGGTTCGAAAAGCGTCGAACCCGGCGTGCATGAACTGCTGCAGGCGCGTTATGGCGCGGTGCCGATGAAGGCGCGCAAGATCGCCTATTCCGGCTGGGACGACCCGGTCGAGCAGGCTTTCAGCCGGGGCTGGACCGACGGGCTGCCCATCGTACCGCCGACCGACGAACGTATCCTGCGCATGCTGCAAGGCACGCCGCGCGACCCGGCGGAAATCGTCGGCATCATCCCGCCGGACATGAAGGAATGCACGGTCGAGAAAGTGGCGATCAACGCGGTCATGGCCGGCTGCCTGCCGGAATACATGCCGGTGGTGCTGGCCGTGGTCGAAGCCGCGCTGGACCCAAGATTCTGCATGCACGGGCTGTTGTGCACGCTCAGCTATTCCGGGCCGGTCATCGTGGTCAACGGGCCCATCACCAAGCAGATCGGCATGAACTGGGGGCATAACTGCCTTGGGCAGGGCAATCGCGCCAACGCCACCATCGGCCGCACCCTGCAGCTGATCATCCGCAATGTCGGCGGCGGACGGCCGGGCGAGATCGACCGCGCCGTATTCGGCAACCCGGGCAAGTTCACCTATTGCTTCGCCGAAGACGAAACCGACGCAACCTGGACGCCGCTGCATGTGGCGCGCGGGGTCGCGCCGGGCCGTAACGCCGTTACCCTGCATCAGGGGCACGGGCTGACCAGCTTTTCCGACAACCGGTCACGCACCGGCGAGGAACTGGCCCGGTCGATGGCCCTGCAACTGGTCAACGACATCCACCCCAAAGTGGTGCAGACGCCAAATGTCATCCTGTGTATTTCGCCGGAACATTACCGCATCTTCGAACAGGATGGCTGGGACCGCGCGAAGATCGAGGACAAGCTGCACGAATACACCACCCGCCCCGGCAAGGACCTGGTGCAGGGTGCCCACGGCGTGCCCGAAGGTGTCTCGCCGGAGAAAATGAAAGACATGATGCCGAAATTCTGGCGCGACCACGGACTGCTGATCGTGCGTTGCGGCGGTACCGCCGGATTGCTGTCCGCCATTATCGGCGGCTGGAGCGGCGGCCGGAATCACGATGAAATCCAACCCGTAACCAAGGAGTTCTGAGCATGGCAGAAGAATTGTTCATGCGGGACCCGACGAGCGAGGCGTCCTCGACGCTGCGCGCGCCGGTACCGTTCCCACCGGATATCACCGGCAAGACCATCGCATTGCTGGACATCGCCAAGGAACGCAGCGACGAGTTCCTCGACACGCTGGAAACCCGCTTCACGGCTGACGGCTTCATCGTCAAGCGCTACCGCAAGGCGAGCAATTCGAAGAACGCCGCACAGGACATCGTCCAGGCCATCGTCAGCGAAGCCGACATCGTCGTCGAAGGGCTGGCGGATTGAGGCTCGTGTACGTCGTGCAGTTTGCATGACATCAACACGCTCGACAAACTCGGCATTCCCGGCGTGATCGTCGCCACCACGGAGTTCATGCCCGCAGCCGCCTCGCAGGCAAAGTCGCTCGGCTTCGAACCGGCCATAAAATGGGTCCCTCACCCGATCCAGAACCGCACGAAGGACGAGCTGGCGGCCATCGCCGACGCGGTCTACGAGCCAATCATGGAAACGCTGCGGGGAACGGCAAGCTAACGAATAGGGTTGTTGCCGCAATCACGCCCGCCATGGCCGACACGTTGTGGCGGGCGTTTTCCTTTACCCCGCATCGTGGAAAATCAACCCCAGCGTGAACCGTTCGCCCGTCCGCACGCGGCTGACGCCGTGGCGCATGGTCAGGCGGTGGTGGCCGTGTTTGCCCTGCCCCGGGCGGCGGCGGACGGGGAAGATGACGGCGTCGCCCTGGGTGAGCGGCACGACCTCGGCGCGGGACTGCATGCGGGGGCGCTGTTCGGTGAGGATGAATTCGCCGCCGGTGAAGTCTTTGCCCGGGCGGGACAGCAGGATCGCGACCTGTAACGGGAAGACGTGTTCGCCATACAGGTCCTGGTGCAGGCGATTGTAGTCGCCCGGCCCGTAGCGCAGCAGCTGCGGGGTCGGCTTGATCTGCCCCGCCGCGTGACAGCGCGCCAGATAGTCGGCGTGATCGGACGGGAAGCGCGTGTCGATATTGAGCGCGGCGTGCCAGCGGTTGGCGATTGCCGCCAGGGCGGGATACAGGCTGGTGCGCAGCGCCGCCACGGGGTCGGGCAGCGGGTAGTCATAGTAGCGGTATTCCCCCTGGCCATAGCCGTGCCGGGCCATCACTACGCGGTTTCGGAAGGTGGCATCGGCATCGAACCCGGCGGCGATACCGGCACAGCACAGCGGGTCCAGCAGACCATCCACGACCGCATGGCCATGCGCATCCAGGTCGGCTTCGAGTTGCGCCCAGCTCAAATTGTCCCGCGTTTTTTTCATGATCGCCTCCGACCCCCATCATGCGGGCCGGGGCGGCCCGCGCCACCCGAAACTTGCGACGGTGCCGGTCAGGCCACGTCGAGCAGGCGGCGGACGGTCTGGGCGAGGACCGCGCGTTTATAGGGCTTCGGCAGGAAGGTCACCCGGTCCCCGGATTCAACGATTTCGCTGCGGGCGTAGCCGGATGTGTAAAGAATCCCGGCATTGGGGTGATACTCCCGGACGATATCCGCGACGGCCTTGCCGTTCATGCCTTTGGGCATGACCACATCCGTGATCAGCAGATCGAGCGGCGGCAGTTTTTCCAGCTTCGCGACGGCTTCGGGGCCGTCGGCGGCGGATGAAACGCGGTAACCCAGTTTTTCCAGTGACGCCACCACGAACGCCCGGACATCGGGGTCGTCCTCCACAACGAGGACAAATTCATTGCCACAGGGCGAATCCGCCGCCACCGGTGCCACCAGCCGGGGCTTGCGACGCACTTCCTTGGCCCGTGGCAGGTAGAGCCGGATTGTCGTGCCTTTCCCCGCCTCGCTATCAACGATGACATGGCCACCGGACTGCCGGACGAAGCCATAGACCATGCTGAGCCCCAGGCCACTGCCCTTGCCGATTTCCTTGGTCGTGAAGAACGGTTCGAAAATTCGTTCGCGGACGCCGTCCGGCATGCCGGTCCCCGTGTCGGAGATCGACACCATGACATAGGGCCCGGGCGTTGAAATATCATCGCCAGTTTCCCGGCCCAGGATCGCGTTTTCCGTCGATATCCGCAGTGTCCCGCCGTCCGGCATGGCATCGCGGGCATTGATGGCGAGATTGAGCAATGCATTTTCCAACTGGCCCGGGTCAATCACCACCCAATCCAGTTTTTTCGCCAGGTTACATTCGATTTCGATATTCTCGCCCAGGGTCCGCCGCATCAGTTCGGTCATTTCGGTCACGAGCACATTGGCGTCGTTGCGGGACGGGTTGAGCGTCTGCCGGCGGGAAAAGGCCAGCAGGCGCTGGGTCAGTTCGGCACCACGAAGGGTCGCCTTCAGGGCGCCTTCCTTCAGCGTGTCCAGCTCCGTCCCCGCTTCGATGTAGTCGTTCATGAATTCCAGGTTGCCCAGGATAATCGCCAGCAGATTGTTGAAATCATGCGCGACGCCACCGGTCAGTTGCCCGACGGCTTCCATCTTCTGCGACTTCAGGATTCGCTGCTCCGCTTCCACCTCCTCGGTAACATCCCGGTCCACCCCGACGACGCGAAGCGGCGTGCCGGCGGCATTGCGGTGCACCAGCGCATGCGATTCCATGTGATGAATGCTTTGGTCCGGCCAGAGAATTCGATACGACGCGTGGAACAGGCGTTTGCCTTCCAGCGCATCCGCAATCGCACGCCGCGTTCGCACCAGATCATCGGGATGGACGGCGCTTCGCCAGTATGCTTCCGCATCGTCCAGCCCTTCGCCGGGCAGGGCCGTATAACTGGCACATCCGTTCGTCCCAGACCTGCCGCCCCGTCGTCAGGTCGTTGTCCCAGATCCCCATCCCACCGGCGCGTGCGGCCAGGCTCAACCGTTCGGCCAGAACATGCAGGTTTTCTTCGGACTGTTTTCGACTGGATATATAGCGGACAACCCCTTCGACACCGTCGAGAGCTCCGTCGGCATCACGCCGGTATTGTGCGCTTACCGATACCCATTCGGCCCTTCCATCCTTCGTCTTTTGCTGCGCCTCATAGTCACGGATTCTGCCGCCGGCGGCGTCCAGCGCGGCGAGAAGCCGGGTCCGCTCATCCGGATCAAAATAGAAATCAGCAATATGCTGACCCAGCATCTCTTCTTGTGTGTAACCCAGAAATTCGGTGACCGAGGGCGACACGATTGTAATCCGCCCTTCCCTATCCACCCGGTAGAACGTGTCTGTCATCGTATCGAGGATGTTTCGGAAATCCGTGTCGCGCCGTTCATTCTCCCTGTGTTGCTCGGCCCGGGTGATGATTTCGGTCATCAGCAGACAAAGCAGCGCCGTAACCGGCGTGAATGTTATCAGCATTGCGATACCGGTTGACCCGGTAATTTCGGCATATTCCGGGCTTGGCACGATAAAATACCAGGGCAATGCCGCCACATGCAGCAGCAGACCAAATAACAGGAAATTCAGAAAATTCGGTGCGACGCGTTTCCGCCGGCGAAGCCAGAAGAATCCCAGGCCGATAACGGCGGAGGACAGAATGATGACGGAACCGCCCATGGCGCCGGCCCCGCCAAGCCATAGCCGGCAGGCGATAGCGATTGCACTGGATATGATCGCAACGGTGACACCCGCCAAAGGCGCTGCCGATACCGATGAACAGCGTGCGCGCATCGAACAGCATGCCGGGGCCAAGTTCGACTGGGGTGGAAATGGCGACAACCGCCGCCACACCAAACAGGACACCACTAACGATGTTGCGAATACCGGGTTTGTCTTCCAGCTTCTCCCAGGTCAGGGAGACCACGTAGAACACCCCCAGAAAGAGCCCCGCTCCCTTGGCAAGTTCCGTTACTGAATTCTCGAGTGACAAAATTCCACCCTATGGGTTGTTACCTGACCTGCAACCCGCAGATTTCGCCCGCTCTGCGCCTGTTTTCGGATATGCTGTTTAGTGATTAATTATCGTTATTAGATATCTAAAAACATTAACACTACTTTAAGTATTAGTACACTTGATTTTACGCCGCCCCTCCTCAGCCCAGCACGCCGTGGAATGGCCGAAATCCGGTATTCCGCGATCGCGGGATGGGATGAAACGGGAGAAGGTCGCTATTGTGCGAGGTTTTGCCAAAAGGGCGCGATGTCACCGGGCAAAACAAACGCCGGGCAGTGGATTGGCCGCGCGGCGTGGGATCGTGAGCAGTCAATCGCCGGACCGACGGATACCGTATAGGCCACAATCAAACGAATGGCGCCCGCAATGACGATGGAAGGGTCAGTGCGGGACCGTACAGGGGCTGTATCGCTTTAACCCCGATGGCTTGCCGGCGGGGGTTAAGGAAGTATTGTCCGGCGCGGCTATTCCTTGAACCGCTTCAGTTCGCCGGTGAGAACCTTCTTCGGTTCCCCTTCCATGGTGCGGGAGAAGCGCAGGGACATCCCTTCATCCGTCAGTGTGCGGTGATAGGCCTGCATGTCGTAGGTACCGTCATCAGTGACGATCAGCGCATAGACCGATAATGTATCGCCCTTGATCCGCGACCAGACATAAGGGTCGCCTTTCATGGGATCATTCGGCCGCTTGCCCGCCAAACACGTCCTTGCGCATCCCCGACTGAAAAATATTGTCGCGATTGGTACGCTGGAAATCGATGGAATAGGATTTCCGCTTGGAATCGCCATCCTTTCGATGCGTCACGGTCGACCAGGAAATATTGAATCCGCGCTTGATTTCCTTGATTTCGACATTGATGTCGCGCTCTTTCACCGCGCCGTCGTCGCCGGAGACCGAACGGCCGACATATGTGCCGTAGAAATCATCGATCTTGCGTTCCGCCGCCCATGCCGATGCGCATGTCACCGCCATCAAAACCGCTATACAGGTTCCCAAGATCCTATCGCGTCGCATTCCGGTTCCTTCCGTTCTCGTTCCCGCAGCCCGACCAGCTTTGCAGCACCACGACCTGCGTCAAATCCGTCTTCAGGTACCGAAGACCTTTTGCAGCAGTTCCGTCGTGCGCTTGGTCGGGTTCTCCCGGATCGCTGCCTCTTCCCGACCGAGAAACAGGAACAGCGCGCCGAGCGCCTTATCCAACACATGCGACGTTAAATTCGCCTTAACATCAGGGACAAAAGGCATCGACTTATACTGGCCGATCATCGCGTCATACGCCTTGACCGCCCCCACTTCCGACAGCGAGGAATCAACAACCGGACGCATGCTGTCCGCCAGCGGGCCGGTCATTTTACCCTTGAAATACTGTGTCGCCGCATCCTTCGGACCGTCATAGATGCGTTTCACGTCATCCATGCTCATACCTTCAATGGCGTCCCAGAAGACTGCCTTAGCCTTCGGTGCCGCCGCTTCCGCGGCGCGGTTGAGCTTCAGTTCCAGGTCGTCGGCCATTTGCGACATGCCCGCGGTCTTCAACACCGACTGCACCTTCTTCAGGCTGTCGGGCAGCGGGATATGAATTTCCGGGTTGGCATTAAAACCATCCGCCGTGCCGACCGCGTTGACGACCCGCTCGGTGCCCACCTTCAGCGCCTCACGCAGCCCCGCGGCAATTTCATCCGTGGCGAGCCCCATGCTGCCTTCGGGTGCCGACTTGGTCACCGATTCAAGCATCTGCTTGCCCTTGTCGAAGAAACTCTGCGACTGGGCGGGCATGGCGGCGGCGGAAACCAGTCCGACCACGGCGACGGCATACAAAATTGAAATTCGGGTCATGGATCAGCCTTTCCGTTTCTGGGCGCCTATCACAGGCTGCCATACTCTTTATATTGGGCGCACACTCGCACCAACAAGACAATCCGGTACTATTACCATTGGGAGAAGTACGTATGAAGTATTGCGCGTCCGACAGCACCGGGTTTGCGGGTCCGGCGGACGCCATAAATTGACAGCCGCGGCTGCCCTGTCGATTGTGCTGATGGGCGACGCATTGCTCTATGTGGTCCTGCCGGTCAGTGCGGAGGCCTTCGGCGTCAGCATCATCTGGGTTGGCGTGCTGCTATCCGCCAACCGCTTTGTACGAATTGTGAGTTACGGCGCGGTCGCGCGCCTCACCGAGGCGCTGGGCGTCAGGCGCATTGCGATCCTCGGCTGCGCAACGGGTGCGGCTTCCACCATCATGTACGGGCTGTTCGATGGCGGGCCGGTGCTGCTGGCCGCGCGGCTGGTCTGGGGCCTGTCCTATGCCGCGCTGATCCTCGCCTGCCTGTCCTATGCGGTGGACGACCGGACGCGCGCCGGCACCCGCGTCGGGTTGAGCCACGCTATCCAGCAGTTCGGCCCGGCCCTGGCGCTGACCGGCGGGGCATGGCTCGCGGGCTATGCCGGCCCACAGGTGACATTCGCCTATATCGGGGTTATCTCATTGCTCGCCATTCCGGTGGCCTGGATGCTGCCGCGCGAAACCGGCCCGGCGCAGCGGCGGGACTCGCCGTGGCTGCCACGCCCGGAACGGATGGACCTGCTGTTTTTTACGGTGGGCCTGACCATCGACGGCGCGTTCACCATGACGATCACGATCCTGCTGACCGGCGTGCTGTCGCTTGAATCGGCAATTCTCGGCGGCGGCATGATCTTTGTGTTCCGGCGTTTCGCCGAAGCCGTTTTCGGCCCGCTTGGCGGCATGCTGGGAGACCGGGTCGGGGTCGGCAAAACATTCTTCGCCGCAACCGCGCTATCCGCTGCGGGACTGGCGGCAATCGCCCTGGGGTATCTGTATGCCGGTGCCATCGCGGTGGTCGTCGGCCGCGCCATCATCGCCGCCGTGGGCCCCGCTGCCGTCGCCCTGCGCAACCCGCCAGAACGCGTCATGCATCGGCTGGCGACAATGCAGAGCTGGCGCGACCTTGGCGCCGCGCTGGGCCCGCTCGCGTCAGGCTTCGTCATCGGCGTATGGGAATTGCCCTCCTTATACTGGGGGCTCGTCGTGGCACTCGGTATCGGCATGCTGATCCAGGCAGCCCCGCGGCGTTAGGCTGAGGGCTCGGAAACCAGTCCGGATGATTGCAGCGAACACGCGTGCCGGACCACACGCATGACGAACCATTGGCAAAAAATTGACCAGCGCCTATCGTTTCACACGCAAAGCGGGATTCGTTCGGGGGGACGCCGCTATTTTGAATATTCGCAATAATAATTGACAGTCAAACGAGACGTCCACCCGGGTTATCCCACTCAACCGCGAGGGAGAAAGGGAGTTTACCCATGTCATTGAAGAAAATATTGGGCGTTAGCGCAGCCGTAATCGCGTTCGCCGCCAGTTTCAACACCGCCCAGGCCGCGTGGCCCGAAAAACCAATCACCATCTACTGTCCGTATTCCGCGGGCGGTGGCACGGACGCGACCGCACGCTTCTTCGCAGCGGGCCTGCGCAAGGAACTCGGCGTTGCCGTCAATGTCGTGAACCGCACCGGCGCGAACGGGCTGACAGGCCATTCGGCACTGGCAAATTCCAAACCGGACGGTTATTCGATTGGCCTGATCGCCCAGGCGATCGGCTTGTATCACTGGCAAGGCATGAAGCTGAGCTACAAGGACCTCACACCACTGGCGATGTTCAACTTCGATCCGGCCGGTTTCCAGGTCGGGCCGAGCAAGGCTCACATCAAGAATGCCATGCAGGCGATTGAAGAATTGAAAGCCGATCCCTCCAAATGGAACCTCGGCGGCGGTGGTCGCATGGGTAGCTGGGGCATGGCCTTTACCAAGGTCGCACTGGAATTCGACATGGACCCGTCCGTTTACAGCTGGATCGCCGCGGGTGGTGCCGCGCCGTCGCTCACAGAACTGGCAGCCGGCGGTATCGACCTTGCACCGACCTCCTTGCCGGAAGCCAAGGGCCTGATGGATGCGGGCAAGATTCGCTCCCTGGCAATCATGTCCGACAAACGGCATCCCACATTCCCTGATGTCCCGACAATGGAAGAAGCCACAGGCAAAAAGATCATTGCCGGCGCCTGGCGCGCCGTCGCGGCTCCCAAGGGCCTGCCAGACGATATCAAGGCAAAGTATCTTGCTGCGCTTCGGACCGTCTGGGAGTCGGAAGACTTCAGGAAGGGCATGGACAAATTCGGTTACGGCATGGACTGGAAACAGGGTGCGGAACTGGACAAGTTCCTCGTCGACAACGATGCCAATGCCGGCCGGATCCTGAAAGCGACCCAAGGCAAGAAGTAAGTTCGCCTTACCGTTTCAGAACGGATCAGGGGGAGGCTTCGGCCTCCCCCTTTTTTATGCGCGCTGCGCCGCCTTGGCTTCGATCCGCCGTGCATGCAGGATTGGTTCGGTATAACCGCTGGGCTGGCTGCGCCCTTTGAACACCAGATCACAGGACGCCTGAAAGGCGATGCTGCCTTCCAGATCCGCCGACATGGGCCGGTAACCCGCATCCCCCGCATTCTGCGCATCGACCACTGCCGCCATGCGTTTCATCGTATCGTGCACCTGGTTTTCGGTGCAGATGCCATGATGCAGCCAATTGGCAATATGCTGGCTGGAAATGCGCAACGTGGCGCGGTCTTCCATCAGGCCGATATCGTTGATGTCCGGCACCTTGGAACAGCCGACACCCTGGTCGATCCAGCGCACGACATAGCCCAGAATGCCCTGCGCGTTGTTGTCCAGTTCCTGCTGGATTTCTTCCGGCTGCCAGTTCGGTCGGTCGGCCAGCGGGATCGTCAGGATATCATCCAGCGCAGCACGGGGGCGGCTGGCAAGTTCCTGCTGCCGCGCGGCCACATCGACTTCATGGTAATGCACCGCATGCAGCACCGCCGCCGTCGGCGATGGCACCCAGGCCGTGTTGGCCCCGGCGCGGGGGTGGCCGATTTTCTTTTCCAGCATGGCCGCCATCAGGTCCGGCATGGCCCACATGCCCTTGCGGATCATCGGCCCCGCCTCCATCGAGGTATGCATCTCGTCGCCGGTCCGGTCCAGGAAGCCGGTATTTATGAAGCACACCCGCTTGCGCGCCGCACGGATGCATTCCTTCAGATTGACGGTCGTGCGCCGTTCCTCATCCATGATGCCCATCCGCATCGTATTGGCGGGCAGGCCCAGTCCCTGCTCGACCCGCCCGAACAGCGTATCGGTAAAGGCAACTTCTTCCGGCCCGTGCATCTTCGGCTTCACGATATAGACCGCGCCGGTGCGGCTGTTGCGGCGCGACGTGCTCTCGCTGATATCGTGGATCGCGATCATGCCCGTCGCCATCGCATCCAGTATCCCTTCCGGCACTTCATTGCCGTCACGGTCCAGGATTGCCGGCGTCGTCATCAGATGACCGACATTGCGGATCAGCATCAGGCTGCGGCCCGGCAGGGTCAGCGTGCCGCCAGCGGGTGCTGTAAATTCACGGTCGGGGTTGAGCCTGCGCTCGACCACCTGTCCGCCCTTGTCGAACCGGTCCGACAGGTCGCCCTTCATCAGGCCCAGCCAGTTGCGGTAAACCAGCACCTTGTCTTCGGCATCCACGGCGGCAACGGAATCCTCGCAATCCTGGATCGTTGTCACCGCTGCTTCCATGACCATATCGGACACATCCGCCGGATCGTCCTTGCCGATGAAATGGCTGCGGTCGATGCAGACCTCGATATGCAATCCGTTATGCACGAACAGAACCGAATCCGGTTCTGCCGGGTCGCCAAGATAACCGGCAAACGCGGCCGCATCTTTCAGCGTGGTGGTCTTGCCGTCCTGCAGCGCCACAACCAGCGCGCCATCCGCAACCGAATACGCGGCGGCATCGCCATGCGACCCCCGCCGCCAGCGGCACGGCCCGATTCAGGATATCCCGCGCAAAGGCGATCACTTTCGCACCACGGGCGGGGTTAAAGCCGCCGGATCGCGTGGCGCCATCGTCTTCGGAAATCGCGTCGGTGCCGTATAGCGCATCATACAGGCTGCCCCAGCGGGCATTGGCGGCATTCAGCGCGTAGCGTGCGTTCATCACCGGCACGACCAGTTGCGGACCCGCGATGCTGGCGATTTCCGGGTCGGTTTCCGGTGTATCGGCGCTGAAATCCGCACCTTCCGGCAACAGGTAACCAATCTCGACCAGGAAGGCGCGATAGGCGGCGGCATCGAGGGCCTGCCCCTTGCGGTCGCGGAGCCAGGCATCGATCTGCGTCTGCAGGTCTTCCCGCTTCTGCAGCAGCGACCGGTTAACCGGCGCCAGGTCATGGACAATCGAATCGAGCGCCGACCAGAATGTGGCAGCCGAAACGCCGGTGCCGGGCAGTGCTTCAGCGGTGATAAAATCGTGCAGGCTCGCAGCGACCTGAAGGCCACCTTCCTGAATTCTTTTGGTCATTTTGTTCAAATTGTCCTTGTTCCTGTTTGGAGTCGTGACAACACCGGTACAGCAATAATTGCACCAATTTATCAGCAGGTTATTAACGTTTCAGGGTCAGCCGCATCGCCGACGGCAGCACCGGAAGCGAGCCGCTTATATATCAATATATAAGATGGATAAATGACTTAGTTCAGTCCGTTTCACCGGATTGCCGATTGAAATGGCAAAACAACGTGTGCAACCGTTTCCACCGCTTTACGGCGCGCGCGTTGGCAAACAGGGAGACCGGGCTTGTCGCCGTGGGAAGCGCGGCGCTACTGTGACGCATTCATCGTCAATGTGACGCCAAATTAAGCGCAAACAGCACCGATTCGGGAGAATAACCATGAGCAAGGCCCTGGAAGGCATCCGTATCATCGATATGACCCATAATCAGGCGGGTCCCGCCTGTTGCCAGATTCTGGCCTGGCTCGGCGCCGATGTCATCAAGCTGGAACCGCCCAAGGGCGGCGACGTCGCCCGGGTCGTGCAGCGCGATATTCCGGATCAGGACAGCCTGTTCTTTCTGGTCTTCAACGCCAACAAGCGCAGCCTGACGCTGAATCTCAAATCTGAAGAAGGCAAGAAGCTGTTCCGCAAGCTGCTGGCGGAATCCGATGTGCTGGTGGAAAACTATTCGCCGGGCGCGCTGAAGCGGATGGGCTTCGGCTGGGACGTCATCCAGGAAATCAACCCGAAGCTGGTCTATGCCACGGTCAAGGGGTTCGGCACCTATGGCCCGTACAGCCACTTCAAGAGCTTTGAACCCATCGCCCAGGCCATGGGCGGCGCGATGAGCATCACCGGTCATCCGGGCGGGCCGCCAACCTATAACTGGGCGGCAATCGGCGATTCGGGTACCGGCATGCATCTGGCCATCGGCATTCTGGCGGCGCTGCAACAGCGCCATACCACCGGCAAGGGCCAGGAAGTGGAAGTATCCATGCAGGATGCGGTGCTGAACCTCAACCGGGTCGCGATCCGCGACCATCAGCGGTTCGGCAAACCCAAGGAGCGCACGGGCAATCAGCTTGGCAACACCGTGCCCGGCACGACCTACCCCACATCACCCGGCGGTCCCAACGATTACGTCTTCATTTTCGCCCAGCCACAGATGTGGGAAGCCTTTCTGGGGGCCATCGACCGGCCGGACCTGAAGGATAACCCCAAATTCGCCACGGGCGAGGCACGCTGGGAAAACCGCGAGGAAATGGACGCCATCGTCGAGGAATGGACGAAAACCAAGACCAAATACGAGGTCATGAAGATTCTGGGCGATGCAGGCGTTCCGTCCGGCGCCGTGCAGGATACCGGGGAACTCATCAGGGACGAACATCTGCGGGAACGCGAGATGATCGTCGATATCGATTTCCCGAACCGCGGCGTATATCACACGTTGGGTTGCCCGATTAAATTGTCGGATTCCCATGCCGATATCGTCCGGCCCCCGCTGCTTGGCGAGCATACGGACGAGGTTCTGGAAGGCCTGTGCGGCGTCGATCCGCAGGATCTGGCCCGATTGCACGACGACGGCGTCGTTTAGGACGAATTGTTGCCGCGTATTCGCAAACCGTTAACGGCGATTGTGTATCCATTGTTCAGGATTGCACAATCGCCTGATATCGGTTGAGATAGGATTATGGGTTTACAGCGTCTCCTTCGTTCCATTTTTGCGGGTCGCACGGCACAGCGCGTCGTGGGTTCCGATGCGCAAATCTTTGTGGACGACACGCCGCACCCGGTTATCGACTGGAGCGAAACCGGCCTGCGTCTGGAAAGGTTTCCAGGCGGCCCCAAAGCCAATGACCGCTTCGCCTTTCGTTTTGTCCTGCCACTGACCAGTGAAGATGTTTTCGAATTCGACGCCTGGGCGGAGGTCATCCACAATGACGAGTCCGGCATCGGCATCCGCTATCTGTCGCTGGAGGAAAACCTCGCGGCACGGCTTCGGGCCGTGGTCCGCGTCATGGGCACCACCGATGTGACGCTCCCCAAAGGGGCGATCAGCTACGACTGACCGGCCCTTCCGCGCCTGCCGGGCGACGCAACCAACGCACGATACTTGAATCTGCGGGTCATAGAATTTACCGTTCCCATTCCTGATTTCGGCGACACGCTCGTGCCGCCAGACACCCGTATGAATTGAGAGGCTTTTAAATGGGAACGAACGACGATTGGCTTGCCCTGGTTACGGAAGAAACCCTTGAGCCGGATCTGCCGATCTGCGACCCGCACCACCATCTTTGGGATTTCCAGCTTGAACGGGTCGAACCCCGCTATCTGATCGATGAACTGCTGAACGATACGCAAAGCGGCCACAATATCGTTTCTACCGTCTTCATCGAATGCGGCACCATGTTTCGCGAAGACGGACCGGAAGGCATGAAACCGGTCGGCGAAGTCGAATTCGCCAACGGCATTGCTGCCATGGGCGCATCCGGGCTGTACGGCAAGACGCGGGTCGCCGCGGGAATCGTCGGCCATGCGGATTTGATGCTCGGTCAGGCGGTGGGCGATGTTCTGGATGCGCAGGTCGCCGCCGGCAATGGCCGCTTCAAGGGCATCCGCCATATGGTGACCTACGATGCCGATCCGGCGGTACCCAACGGGCGCAACATCAACCGTCCCGGCCTTTGCATGGAGCCCGCCTATCGGGAGGGCCTGAAGGAGCTGACGCGGCGCGGCCTGACCTTCGAAGGCTGGTGCTATCATCCGCAACTGCCGGAGATGGTCGACCTGGCGCGCGCCAACCCGGATCAGGTCATCATCATGAACCATCTGGCCGCCCCCCTGGGTCTGGGCGAATTCGCCGGCCGCCGCGACGAAATTTTCGAGACCTGGAAGAAGGATTACGCCGATCTGGCCGCCTGTCCGAATGTGATCGCCAAGCTGGGCGGGATGGGCATGCATTATTTCGGGTTCGGCTGGCAGGATCGTCCGAAACCGCCGACCAGCGACGAACTGGTGACCGTGACCAAGCCGTATTTCGACTTCGCAATCGAAGCCTTCGGCCCCGACCGCTGCATGTGGGAATCGAACTTCCCGGTCGACAAGCTGAGCTGCAGCTACAACATCGTGTGGAATTCGTTCAAGAAAATCTCGAAGGATTTCTCCGCCGACGAAAAGGCGAAGCTGTTCCACGATACCGCGACGCGAATCTACAGCCTGTAATCGGGAAAAATCAGAACAGACGACAGGGAGAAACGACATGGCACGGAATACCGCCTGGCTGAATCAGGTTCAGGAAAAGCCCCTCGACCCCGCAATGCCGATCTGCGACCCGCATCACCATTTGTGGGAATTCCGCCACGAGCGGGTTGCCGACCGCTACCTTCTGGACGAAATCCTGGAAGACACGAATAGCGGGCATAACATCGTTTCCACCGTGTTCATCGAATGCGGCGCCATGTATCGCAAGACCGGCCCGAAGCACATGCGCTGTGTCGGCGAAACCGAATTCGTCAACGGCATCGCCGCCATGGCGGCCTCGGGCCTGTACGGCAAGACGCAGGTCGCCGCCGGAATCATCGGTACCGCCGACCTGACCCGCGGCAGCAAGGCGGGCGCGGTACTGGATGCGCAGATTCTGGCAGGCGGTGGCCCCAAGGGCCGGTTCAGGGGCATCCGCCACAGTGCGAGCTGGGACGCGGACCCGATCATTCCCCGGGGCCGTCTCGACCCGATCAAGGGCCTGTATCTGGATTCGACCTTCCGCGAAGGGTTCGCCGAACTGGCACCCCGCGGCCTCAGCTTCGAAGGCTGGTGCTATCACCACACGATCCCGGAACTGACCAGCCTGGCCAAGGCCTTCCCGGACACGACGATCATCCTGAATCATTTCGGCGGCCCGCTGGGTATCGGCCCGTATGAAGGCAAGCAGGACGAAATCTTCAAGACCTGGCGCAAGGACATCACCGAGCTGGCGAAATGCCAGAATGTGGTGGCAAAACTGGGTGGGCTAAACATGGAAATGAACGGCTTCGGCTGGCACCTGCGCCCGATGCCGCCGACCAGCGACGAGTTGGTCACGGCATACCGGCGCTATTTCGAACACACCATCAACAAGTTCGGCCCTGACCGGTGCATGTTCGAATCGAATTTCCCGGTCGACATGGTGAGCTGCAGCTACAACGTGCTGTGGAACGCCAACAAGAAAATGGCCAAGGGTGCTTCGGCGAAAGAGAAAGCAGCACTGTTCCTCGACACGGCGACCCGCGTCTACCGCCTGTAGCCGGGGCACAAGCCGTGGCGAAAAACGATGACTGGCTAGCGCTGACCCCCGAAGAAACACTGGAGCCGGCGCTGCCGATCTGCGACCCGCACCATCATTTGTGGGATGCCCGCAGTGCCCGGCTGACGCCGCGTTACCTGCTGGAAGAGGTTTTGCGGGACCTGACCAGCGGCCACAATGTCGTGTCGACCGTCTTCATCGAGTGCGGGGCGATGTACCGGCAGGATGGCGAGGATGCCATGAAATTCGTAGGCGAGGTCGAATTCGCCAACGGCATCGCGGCGATGAGCGCATCCGGCCTGTATGGCAATCCCCGGGTCGCCGCCGGTATCGTCGGGACGGCAAACCTGCTGGGCGGCAGTGCCACGGGCCGCGTTCTGGATGCGTTGATCGCAGCGGGAAACGGCCGGTTCAAGGGTATTCGCCATGGCGGGTCATGGGATGCCAGCGACGCCGTCAACAACCCCCGCCCCAACCCGACCACCCCGCCGATGGCGGGCCTGTTCAACATGCCCGCCTTCCGCGAGGGATTCGCCGAACTGGCGCCCCGGGGCCTGTCTTTCGAGGGCTGGTGCTTCCACCCGCAGATTCCGGAACTGACCGATCTGGCCCGGGCCTTTCCGGAAACGGCAATCATCTTCAACCATTTCGGCGCGCCGCTGGGGATTGGCCCCTATAGCGGAAAGCGCGACGCGATATTTCCAGTCTGGCAACAATATGTGGCTGAGCTCGCGACCTGCCCGAACGTCTATGCCAAGCTCGGCGGGATCAACATGCCCCTGAACGGGTATGGCTGGCATGAACGGCCCAGGCCCCCCACCAGTCAGGAACTCGCCGACACAACGCGGCCGTATTACGACTTCACGGTGGAACAGTTCGGTCCCGACCGCTGCATGTTCGAAAGCAACTTTCCAGTCGACCTCATCACCTGCAGCTACAATACCCTGTGGAATGCGTTCAAGCGGCTCTCGACGGGTTATTCCGCAGACGAAAAAGCCGCCCTGTTCCACGACACCGCTGCCCGGGTCTATCGCCTTTCAACATAGCTGGTGGCCCACATACCGTCGTCGCAGATTGACTCAATCTGCTCGGGGATTCTGGTAATCAATTCTTTGTCGCAAACCGTCGTCGCAGATTGACTCAATCTGCTCGGGGTTTGCTCTAGAACCAGTGCAGACGGCGCAGCAGCAGCAACTCGCCAGCGACAACCGCGACCAGCAGAACACTCACCAACCCGAAGGCCCAGGGCCAATCGGCCCCGGGAATACCCGCCACATTAATACCCAGCAGCCCGGTGATGACCGTCAGCGGCAGGAATATTCCGGCGACAACCGAAATCACATACATGTTCTTGTTCATCTGTTCATTCAGGTTGCTGGACATTTCATCCTGAACGAATGTCGCCTTTTCCCGGGCGATATCGAGATCTTCCAGATAACGGATCAGCCGGTCGGCCACGCCGCGCAGCAATTGCCGGTCCACCGGCGTCAGCCAGTCCAGCGCCTCGCCGGTCAGCGCCGCCATGGCGTCCCGCTGCGGCCCGATATAGCGCCGCAGCCCGATGGATTCGCGCCGCAGTGACCGCAGGCTGGCGCGCAGATCGTCCGGTTCTTCCGACAGCAGATCCACTTCAAGCTGGTCGACCTGATCGTTCAAATCATTGATGACCTGGCTCATCCGTTCCGTCAGCCGGTCGGTGACCGCGACGAGAAATTCCGATGCGCAATGCGGCCCGACGCCGACATCCAGGTTATCCTCAAGATCGCGCACCGCCCGCAGATTGCGGCGGCGGACGGTGATGATCCGGTCGGTTTCGGCCCAGATCCGGATCGACACCATATCGGACGGATCGGCGCCCGGATTCAGGTTTACACCGCGCAGGTTCAGCAGCACCCCACCTTCATAGCTAAGGCAACGGGGGCGCGATTCCTCGGCGAGCAATCCCTGTGTCGCAACATCCGTCAGACCCGACTGATCGCGCAGCCAGCGATGCACCGCCGGATAATTCCGGTCGAGCTGCACCCAGAAACAGGGCGCTTGCAGCTCACCGCGCAGATAGGCCCGGGCATCGACAATCCGCGCGCGCCCCGTGCCGTCAAGCGCGCGGACGCTGATCCATTCCAGCGTATCCGAGCCATCCATATCAGCTTCGCCAAATTCGAGACCGTCATATTCGGGTTCTTCGTGTTCGAACTCGGTCATCTGTCGATCCCCGGCCTCTACCGAAACGCAGCGTATCGCTTCAGGTGGTGGTTCTGGTCACCGAACATCGTGTCGATCACCGTCAGTCGCTTGAAATAATGCCCGATGTTCAATTCATCGGTCATCCCCATCCCGCCATGCAACTGCACCGACTGCTGACCAACCAGACGGGCGCTCTTGCCGATCTGCACCTTCGCGGCGGACGCTGCCTTCGAACGCTGCTCCGCATCGGGGTCATCAAGCCGCATCGTGGCGACATAACACATGGAGCGCGCTTCCTCGCAGGCGATGAACATGTCCGCCATCCGGTGCTGGATGACCTGAAACTTGCCGATCGGCTGCCCGAACTGGCTTCGTGTTTTCAGGTATTCATTGGTCGAACTCAGCAGGACATCCATGCAACCGACCGCTTCCGCCGCCAGCCCTGCAATCGCCTGATCGGCAACATGTTCGATCAGCGGCAAGCCATTGTCGACCGCCCCCAACACCGCGTCGGCGCCAACCCGAACATTGTCGAAGGCCAGTTCCGAGGCGCGCAAACCGTCAACAGTCGGGTAATCGCGGCGGGACAGCCCAGCCGCATTGCCATCCACCAGAAACAGCGTGATACCGTCCCGGTCACGGGACCCGCCGCCGGTCCGCGCGGATACAATGATCCGGCCCGCACTGGCGGCATGGCAGACCACGCCCTTCGCACCGTTCAGCGCATAGCCGTCGCCATCCTTTGTCGCTGTCATCTCGACATCGAACAGGTCGTAGCGTGCCTGTCGTTCGGCATAGGCGAAGGCCAGCATCAGATCGCCGGAAACCACCTGTGGCAGGAGTTCCTGTTTTTGCGCATCGCTACCCGCCTGAAGCAGCAGATTGGCCCCCAGCACGGCGGTCGCGAAATACGGTTCGACCACAAGGCCCCGGCCGACCCCTTCCATCATGACCATGGCTTCCACGGCACCGCCGCCGATGCCGCCATATTCTTCGGGCAGGGAGGCGCCGAGCCAGCCCAGTTCGGCCATCGTCTTCCAGTTGTCCCGGCTGAACCCTTCATCGGAGGCCGTCAGTTTCTGGCGCTTGTCCAACGGGTATTCTTCGCGCACGAAACGATCGACGCTGTCCTTGAGCAATTGCTGTTCTTCGCTGAGATCAAAATCCATGTCGTTCCGCCGCGTCCTGCATGATTGTGTACTGTTGGTATCCGCTAGAGCCCCAACACCATCTTGGCGATGATATTGCGCTGTATCTCGTTGGTGCCACCGTAGATCGTCGTTTTGCGACGGTTGAAATAGGCCGGCGCGAGCGGTGCCGCGCCTTCCGGACCGATCGGGTCCTCGTTCCAGCCGTATTCCAGCGCTTCCGGTACAAAGGGGATCGCATAATATCCCACCGCCTGCATCAGCAGTTCGGAAATTCGTTGCTGGATTTCCGTGCCGCGCAACTTCAACAGGCTGGATTCCGCGCCCGGCGGCTTGCCGGCAACTGTCTGCATCAGGTAGCGCAGATCGGTATATTCCAGCGCCTGCAGGTCAATCTCAAGCTCCGCGACCTGACGGCGGAAATCCGGGTCATCGATCAGATAGATGCCACCGGATTTTTCCTGCGCGGCGATCTTTTTCAGCCGCTGCACCTGTGCCTTGGAATTGCCGATGCCCGCCGTGCCGGTGCGTTCGTGCTGCAGCAGGAACTTGGCGTAGGTCCAGCCCATGTTTTCTTCGCCGACAAGGTCGGAAATCGGCACTTCGACATCGGTCATATGGACCATGTTGATTTCCTGGCCGCCATCGATGGTCATGATCGGCTTCACATCCACGCCCGGCTGGTTCATATCGACCAGCAGGAATGAAATGCCTTCCTGTTTCTTGCCCTCGTTGCTGGTGCGGACCAGGCAGAACATCATGTTTGCCCATTGCGCCATCGTCGTCCAGGTCTTGGTACCGTTGACGATATAGCGGTCGCCATCGCGCACCGCGCGGGTTTGCAGCGAGGCCAGGTCGGATCCTGCGCCGGGTTCGGAGTATCCCTGACACCACCAGTCGTCATTGTTCAGAATGCGCGGCAGGTAATAGTTTTTCTGCGCTTCCGACCCATAGGTGTAAATCACGGGGCCGACGAATCGCGTCCCGAACGGTACGACATTCGGCGCGCCCGCCCGTCCGTTCTCCTCGTCGAATATGTAGCGCTCGACGGCTGACCAGCCGGTGCCGCCATGCTCTACCGGCCATCCGGGGACAAGCCATCCCTTGGCAGAGAGGATGTTTTGCCAGCGCACATAATCATCGCGTTCCAGCCGCAACCCGCGCGTGACCTTCTCGCGAATGTCTTCGGGCAGGTTTTCGTCCAGAAATCCCCGCACGTCCTGCTGAAACGCACGGTATTCATCCGAAAACTCGAGATCCATTGCCGCTTCCCACGATCTGTACTGCCTTGCCCGGGAAGCATTTCCACTCCCCGTGCCTGCAAGTATGACCATTGCGCCCGCCCGATCAACACTCTGCTGAAACCGGCCAAGCCCGGGCGTGAAGGATCAGGCTGTGCGCGGTGTCCCGCGCCAGGAACGATACAGCCTGTAAAGCGGCGGACCGACCCAGATTGAGATGGTGATCACGCCGAGTACCGCGGAAATCGGACGGTCAAAAAAGATCATGGGGTCGCCGCGGCCCTTGGCCAGGGAGTTGAAGAAATTCTCCTCGATCATCCGGCCCAGCACGATACCCAGAATCGCCGGTGCGATGGGAATATCGTTTTCTTCCATGAAATAGCCGAGCAGCCCCAGAACCAGCATCACCGTCACACCCAGCAGCGATGTATTGATGGCAAAGGAACCGATGATGCAGAACAGCAGGATCACCGGCACCAGCACCTCGCGCGGCAGGGTGATGATATGGCGGGACACCCGGATCGCGGCCCAGCCGAGCCCGACCATCGCGATATTCGCCAGGAAGAAGATGATGAAAAGCGCGTAGAGCAGATCGCCCGCATGCATGAAGATCGTCGGCCCCGGCGTCATGCCCTTCATGAACAGCACACCGATGACGATGGCGGTGATCGCATCACCGGGAATGCCGAAGACCAGCGCCGGCACCCAGGCCCCGCCGAGCCCCGCATTGTTGGACGACGTTGCCTCGCACAGCCCTTCGGGATGGCCGGTACCGAATTTTTCCGGTTCTTTCGAGAATTTCTTGGCAAAGGCCATCGATACCCAGGCCGCCATACCCGCCCCGGCGCCGGGCAATGCGCCGATCAGCACGCCCGTCGTCCAGCCCCGCATCATGTTGAACTTGTAGCGCCAGAGGATCGGCCCCAGGCCCGAAAAAATAGAGCCAAGATGGGTGATTACCGGCGGCGTATAGCTTTTCATCGTGGAGGCGTTGCGGATCAGTTCGGACACCGCGAACATGCCAATCATCGCCGGGATCAGGCTGATACCGGCAGCGAGTTCGGGATTGCCGAAGGAGAAGCGGGGATAACCGCTCATGATGTCTTCGCCCGAGGTCGCGATCAGCAGACCGATCAGCAGGGAGACAACGCCCTTCACCGGCGAGCCGGTCGTGATCAATGCCGCGCAGGTCAGCCCCAGGCAGGCGAGCCAGAAATATTCAAGACTGGTGAAATTCAGCGCGAATTCCGCCAAAATCGGCGCCGAAACCGCCAGGACCAGACTGCCGACAATTCCGCCCAGAGCGGAGCATATGACCGCGATGCCAAGAGCCGTTTCCGGTTTCCCCGCACGGGTCATGGCAAAGGCTTCGTCCGTATAGGCGGCGGAAGACGGGGTTCCGGGAATGCGCAACAGCGTTGCCGGAATATCACCGGCAAAGATCGCCATCGCGCTGCAACTGATGACCGCACCGATGGCGGGCACCGGGTCCATGAAGAACGTCACGGGAATGAGCAGTGCCGTCGCCATCGTCGCAGTGAGACCGGGGATGGCCCCGACGAAAAGTCCGAACACAGCGGCTGCCCCGACAACCATCAGGACATAGGGGTCAAAAACTAGCCCGAGGGCGATGACAAAATTTTCCACGGTGCGGGACTCTCTATCTGAATTTTAAATGGAAGACCTTCAACACACACTGAGACGTTGGATCGAGACCGGTATCGATTGGCATGGCCTAGGAGCCGTAAACGACGGATTCAAGAATACCCCAGGGCAATTGCACCAGCAGAAGGTCGACAAAGACAAACTGCATCACCCCCGTGGTGACAACGGCGAGGATGATGGCACTGACCGGCTTGAGGCCGAACCGTAACGACATGGTCAGCAGGATGATCAGGCTGGAGATAATGAAGCCCAGAAAATCCGAAAACAGGATGTAGAAAAAAATGGCCAGCGGCACCAGCGCGACCGTGAACAGCGTACCGGACTGGCGCCACCATTCATCCAGCCGCACCCAGGCCTGACCGCCACTGCGTTCCTTGATGCCACTGAAGATCAGGAAACCGCCGCACAGGGCTAACAGGACGCAAAGCGTCTGCGGCCAGAACCCGGCACTGAACTGCATCCCGGTCAATTGTGGAAAAGTTGTTGAGTACGCAAAGATCGCAATCGCGACCACCAGTAATATCAGTCCCGTAATCGCATCGTTTACGCGCACTAGTTCCTCCCCCCAGAGTACTGTCAGTGACTCACGTCAAGCGTTTATTAGACGGAGTTTCCAACACAGCGTCAATCCATGGCCGTGGCGGGCGCCCGCCACGCGACCATCAGGGGAGTCTCGGAATAATTGTAATACCAAACAGAACCGTATCTCAAAGAATAAACATTTAGCCCGCATTTCCCAAGTAAAAGGGAGAAGTCACTCCTCTGACGACAATTAATGTGTTATATTGCAGCATGTTAAGTGGGCTTAAGGCGGCGGATCATGGATCACCCAAAGGGTGCAAGCGAAACGGATGGTGCGCGGCTTAGTTTTGACCGACGGGTCCGGTTGGAATTTCATGGTTCGAAGATCAGTTCGGACGGTGGATTACTGTTGTTCCGGGAATTGGATGAAGTGCTTGGCCTGCACGACATTGCGGGCGGATTTCTGAGAGACACGCGAACTGGCCACAATCGCCTACACTCACTGGTTGGCTTGTTGCGCCAGTCGGTCTTTGGGCGGCTGGCCGGATATGATGATGTGAATGACGCAGACCGTTTATCGCTTGATCCGGTGATGCGGCAGGTCGTTGGAGGGCGTGCCGTTGATGCCAAGGCCGCGTCCGCGAGCCAGATGGGCCGGTTCGAGACCGAGGTGTTGGCGGCAACCGACAATCGCACTGTGCTGGCGGATTTATCAGGACACTGGATCGACCGGGTTCATGACCGCAACCCACCCAAGTGGATCACACTGGACATGGACAGTTCCGTCAGTCCCACCCACGGCGCACAGGAAGGAACGGCTTGGAACGGGCATTTCGGCTGCATGTGCTATCACCCGCTGTTCGTCTTCAACCAGTTCGGGCACCTCGAACGTTGCGCCCTGCGCCCCGGCAACGTCCACAGTGCCGACGGCTGGGAAGCGGTTCTGAAGCCCGTCATCGCGCGATATGCGGATCGTCACCTGATGCGGTTCTTCCGGGGGGATGCTGCGTTCGCCATCCCGGAGTTATACAAAACTCTGGAAGCGGAAAGCTATTTTTACGCCATCCGCCTTCGGGCCAATCGCGTTCTTCAGGGCAAGATTGCGCATCTGCTCAAGCGCCCTGTGGGTCGTCCGCCAAAAGGCGTGAAGCGCATCTACGGCGACTTCGAGTATCAGGCGGCATCTTGGGACAAACCCCGTCGTGTCATCGCCAAGGTGGAATGGCATCCCAGCGAGTTGTTCCCTCGCGTCGGCTTCGTTGTCACCAATCTGCCAATGGAACCAGACTGGATCATCCGGTTCTACAACCAACGCGGAACGGCAGAGCAGCATATCAAAGAAGGCAAGCAAGCGATCAACTGGACACGGTTATCTTGCAAGGGGATGGCGCAGAACGAGATCCGCCTGCAACTTCATGCACTGGCCTACAATCTCGGCGTTTTACTGCAAGGGACCGAACTACCCGAAGAGGTGGCTGATTGGTCTCTGACCAGCCTCCAAACAAGGCTGATCAAAACTGGAGCGAGGGTGGTGCGTCATGCTCGGGCCATCACGTTCCAACTGGCCGAAGTCGCGGTCAGCTGTGACCTGTTCACTCGCATCCTTGCAGCCATACATCGCCTTCGCTCACCACCGGTTCCAGGATGATGACCTCAGCAACAAAATCGGAGGAAAAGCGGCGCGATTGGTCCGTCCAAAGGGGTGTTGATCACAACAAAATCCGGGTTAACCAAGCTGTCGAGACCAGAAATCGCGCTCAGTTCCTGGGTCAGGTGCCCAAACAACAGCGAAAGTCGTACAGGCGGCTTGCTCGGGGCACAAAACATCGACAACATGCAAGAAAGGGCATTCTACTTGGGGAATGTCGGTTAGGGTTGCCTAATCCGGCCTTACAGGACGCAGAGGGATATAAATCACCACCTTTAGTATTTAGAACGGTCGCCCCAAAGGGCGCCCGGCACACGACATAAACGAACGCGTGAAAATTTTAAAACAAGCATGTCGGCCTGTCCGGAACCGCCCCTGGCTCTAAAGCGTGCCGTTCCGCAGCTTGTAGCGCTGGATCTTGCCGGTCGCGGTTTTCGGCAGTTCCTCGACAAAATTGAACCAGCGCGGATATTTGTAGGGTGCAAGGCCGGTCTTGCAATGGTCCAGCAATGCCGCGGCCAGCGCGTCCGACGCGTCCGATGCCGATTTCAATATGATATGGGCTTCGGGCTTGATCAGTTCGTCCGCATCGGGCCGCCCGACCACAGCCGCTTCCAGAACCTGGGGATGTTCGATCAGCCGTGCCTCTATTTCCACGGGCGAGCACCAGATACCCCCGACCTTCAGCATGTCATCGCTGCGTCCGCAGCAGACGTAATAGCCATCGGCATCCTGATAATACGTATCGCCGGTATGAACCCAGCCGTCGACAATCGTTTCGGCGGTCTTGTCCGCGTTCTTCCAGTAGTATTTCAGCGTCGACCCGCCCTTGATCCGCAGGTTGCCGGTCTCTCCCGGCGCAACGTCATCGCCGTGCTCGTCAACAATTCGTGCCGCGTATCCCGGCACCAGCCGACCGCTGGTCCCGGCCCGGATATCGCCATGACCATTGGATATGAATATGTGCAGGATTTCCGTTGTGCCGATGCCGTCCAGGATGTCGAGCCCGGTGCGATCCTTCCAGCGCCGCAGAATATCCGCCGGCAGTGGTTCGCCCGCCGAGACACAGCAGCGCAGCGAAGACAGGTCGGCATCGCCCGATTCCAGTGCCTGCAACTGGGCGGCAAACAATGTCGGGACACCGAAAAAGATCGTCGGCCGGTAGCGGGCGACCATATCCGCCATTGCATCCGGGGTCGGCCGGGCCGGATACAGCACCGCCTGCGCGCCGGCCCATAGCGGGAAGGTCATCGCATTGCCAAGGCCATAGGCAAAGAACAGCTTTGCCGCCGAAAAACAGACATCGCTTTCGGCCACGCCCAGCACGTCAGCCCCGTAATGCTGGCTGGTGACCACCATGTCACGATGGGCATGCACCGCCGCCTTGGGCAGGCCGGTTGAGCCGGAGGAAAACAGCCAGAAACAGTCGTCACCCGCTGCGGCCGGAACGGGTTCCAGATCGGGTGAGGCCCCTGCGATCCGGTTGACCAGCGAGTCGCCATCAGCTTCAACCAGCAGGACATGGGCAGGTTTATGCGGGGATTGCTGCAGGGCGGGTTCGACTTCCGCCGCGAATTCGGCGGAATACACCGCCGCCGCCGCGCCCGAGCTTTCGATCATGTAAGCGTAGTCATGCGCGCGCAGCAGCGTGTTCAACGGCGCGGGCACGAAACCCGCCTTGATCGCGCCCCAAAAGGTATAGAAGAATTCGGCACAGTCCTTGACGACCATCAGCACGCGGTCGCCGGGCACGAGGCCCAGTTCGCGCAGCGCATTGCCGCACCGGTTCACATTTTCCGCCAGCGCGCGATAGGTGACATCCCCGGCATCCGCCCGGATTGCCACCTTGTCACCACGGGCTTCGTCGAGGTGCCGGTCTATGAAAGGCACCGCAACATTGAAAACCGGCGCGTATTCAATACGCACCGGTGAAACCGATCGATCAATCGTAACGGTGTGATCGCGCATATCGCCGCCCTTCCCATTGCCCCGTGCAAGGGTTCGGGCGCCAGGCGCCCGAAAAGCGGCAGTCTAATACGCGATAGGCGGCGCTACAACGCGCCACCCACCGCGAAATCAGGCGGCGAGCTTACGGGGAACGAATGCGACTTTTGGCTCTTCGCTGGTGCGAACCGACCGCGCGTAATGCTCGGTGCAATAGGACTGACCATCCGTCCGATTCTTGCCGCAGTATTCATGCGTCGGAATAGAAGAATGGTCCCACATTGGCCAAAGGCATCCCCGGCCGGACGTATTGTCAGACATTAAACATCTCCAGAAATCAAATATGAGCTGAAGAAGATATGTTGCGGCGCAGCAAGATATCAAGTGATATTACTGCGACGTTCCGACGCACAGATATATTACGTTGAAATCATTAATTTTTTATATCCAGAAGGGATTCATCGAGTTCCTGCTGTGTGCGGATAACCGCAGCATTTGCCCGGTAACTGGCAACCGCCAGGGTCTGCTCCACCGCTTCCTCGACGAAATCAACATTCGGAAAAACCGATACGCCCCCGGGAACCGACAGATCCGGGCCCGTCACCGTTGCCGGTGATTTATCCGCAACCCGGGTCGATACACCGCCCCCCGGCACGGCGGTGGCAACAACCCGCTGTGCCCGAAACGCGCCCTCCGGCGATGATTCCGGCCGACTTGTCAGTGCATTGGCAACGTTATTGGCGGATACGCTGACCCGCTTTGTCGCCGCCTGCAAACCGCTGAGCGCTGTGGAAAAGATCGGGTTCATGGCAGCGTTATAGCAGATCACCGGTAAAGGTACCGTGACCAAGGTCACACTTTTGAAAACCGAACATACTTTCGAACCGGCCCGCCGAAATCATGCCTGTCATGAATTGGGGCGTTTTCGCTTACCGGCCCGACGGCTTCATTTGACCGCACGAGACCGCGCCCCATGAAACAACCATGTGTTGATCAAAATTATGACGCTGGATTTTTGAAATGCTGTTATTTACTACAGGCATGCTTCGATTGACTTTAATTTAATAACCCTTTGTCCTTTTTGGCGGCATTATCGCAAAAGCCGCACCTGGGAAATTTTTCAATACCGGCGATTTACAGAGAGACTTAAACTTGTCAAAAACTGATCGTTTGAATGTTTTATTGACGCCACCGGAACCATGGCAGCCAGAACTCGACGGCCATCAACCCGGCATTACGCCAGATCCCTTTGCCGTATACAAAGCCATGGCGCTGGAGGGAGTCGATGTAACCTTATTGGATCCGCACCGGAAACCGATTAATCCATTATTCGGCCTGCACCCCATCTACATGGGGCTTGATCCCTAGAGGACGGCAAAGATTCTGTTCGCAAACCGCAAGGTCGATATCGTCATTTCGGTTTTCGAATCATCATGCACGTTACCGCTGCTGTTCAGGCGCCTGGCGATGTACGCCCCCCTGATTGCCATGTGGGATATTGTGCCCGAGGAAAATTGGAAACCTCGAAAATTCTTGCAGAATATTGTTCTGCCACGAGTCGATCATCTGTTTCTACTGAGTTCCAATCAGCAAAACTATATTGAGAAGCGTTGGGGATGCGGTGCCAAAACATCCGTGGTCTATCAACATATCGATGCTGAATTTTACCGCCCCGAAGCCCCGGCGCCAGATGGTCCCATTTTTGCGATCGGGGATGATGCCGGGCGCGATTTTGATACGCTGATACGGGCGGTCAATAGCCTCGATGTGCATTTGGTCGCCAAGACACGAAAGCATCTTATCGACTTGCCGGATCGGCGCGCCCGCATCGACCAGATATCAGAACGGCTTAGCCATACAGATCTGCGTAAATTGTATGCTGATGCGAAATTTGTCGTCGTCCCAACGTATCAGACTGAGAATGTCAGCGGTGTTGGAAGCGTGCTGGAATCCATGGCGATGGGCAAGGCGATTATCGTTACCGACAATCCGCCCCTGCGCGATTTTTTCGTGGATGGCGAGACAGCCATCGTCGTCCCGGCAGGTGATGAAGCAGCCCTGCGCGAGGCAATCGTTCATTTGAACGACAATCCCGAAAAATGCCTGGCCTTGGGTCAAGGCGGTCGTGCCATGGTCGAAAAGAAGTTCTCTAATCCGGTACTCGGCACCAGGCTCGCCCAGCAAATTCGTACTCTTGTCGAAAGCAAATCAAGAGAATCAACAGGCGGTTAAGTTGTGAACCAGATTCAACGTCTCGAATCTAGCGTCTGCCCCGCTGTAGAGTGTCCGGACCCGGCTGCTGCGAATACAGAACCGTGGCCTGAAGCGCTTCCGCGTCCAGAGCCGGTGTAAATTATTCCATCGTGAAGCCTGATTTGCGGTGGCAATAGCGATAAATTTCAACTCGCGGCTTCGCCAAGACTTTATCAGTGAAAACGCACATAGTCGTAATCGAGCGGCTGACCATGGATGCCGCGCCGCGGCGGCGCAATCCAGCTTGCCATGCGGCCGGGCTCGGTCACCGGGATCATGATCGAATTGACATATTCCCGGTCCGCCGCCGTCGGCAGCCATTCCCCCTGTCGCCGTGTCCATTCGGCATTGTCGATGACCTGCCCCGATGGAGTGCTGTTGATTCCCGCGAAGGCACCGATATTCCGATTGAATGCCGCATGGGACAGGGTCAGGGTGAAATCGATGTCATGGTCGCGGATGATCTTGTTAAACCGGTCGACGCCCCGCTGGCTGTCCTTCGTGAATTCTTCGCGCAGCCGCTCGTTGCTGGCGGTTACGGCGGCGATTTCCTGGGTTGAAATACGATCTCCTTCCAGCACCGGCACCGTATAGACCATGCCATCGAGCTGGTGATCGTCGTCGATACGGGTTTCCTGGAACCGGCCCTTCAGGCCCATGGTGAAATAATTCGCCGCATTGGTCGATTTTTCCTGCCCGAACAGGTCGAGGCAGATCGAATAATGAAAATTCATGAATTTCTGGATCGTCGTGAGATCGATACCGCCGACCGTGCTGAGGTCATCGGTATCGTGCTCGCGCATCAGCTCGCAGCTTCGCTGGACGATCCGGCCGATGCCGGTTTCGCCGACGAACATATGATGCGCTTCCTCGGTCAGCATGAAGCGGCAGGTGCGCGCCAGCGGATCAAAGCCCGATTCCGCCAGCGAGGCGAGCTGGTACTTGCCGTCGCGGTCCTGGAAATAGGTAAACATGAAGAAGGACAGCCAGTCATCGGTCTGTTCGTTGAACGCCTGCAGGATGCGGGGTCGGTCCGGATCGCCCGCATGGCGTTCCAGCATCATGTCCGCTTCCTCGCGCCCGTCACGGCCGAAATAGGCCTGCAGCAGATAGACCATCGCCCAAAGATGCCGGCCTTCCTCGACATTCACCTGAAACAGGTTGCGCAGGTCGTACAGCGACGGACAGGTCCGGCCGAGCCGGCGCTGCTGTTCGACCGACGCCGGTTCGGTGTCGCCTTGCGTCACGATCAGCCGGCGCAGTTCGGACCGGTATTCGCCCGGCACGCTCTGCCAAGCGGGTTCGCCTTTATGCATGCCGAAATTTATCTTCCGATCGGCTTCGGGCGGGGTCAGGAAGACACCCCAGCGGTATTCGGGCATGCGCACATGGCCGAAATTCGCCCAGCCATCGGTATCGACGCTGATCGCCGTACGCAGATAGACCTCCAGATCGCCGCTTTCCGCCGGGCCCATATTCTCCCACCATTTCAGATAGGCGGGCTGCCAGCGCTCCAACGCGCGCAACAGGCGGCGGTCATCAGCCAGATTCACGTTGTTCGGAATGGTTTCGTTGTAATCGATATTCATCGCGTCACACCCGCTTCCGGTCGAAATTTGCCCGCTTTCCGGTACCAAACAGCTTCAGCGCCCCGTCCTCGCCAACCGCATTGGGGCGCTGGAAAATCCAGTTCTGCCATGCGCTCAGCCGGGCAAATATCTTGGTTTCCATCGTTTCGGGCCCGGCGAATCGCAGGCTGGCTTCCATCCCCGTCAATGCATCCGGGGAAAAGCTGCGGCGTTCCTCGATGGCAAGGCGCACCTCGTCCTCCCAGTCGATATCATCCGGGGTGAAGGTCACGAGGCCGAGCGGTTCGGCATCGGCGGCTTCCAGTTCCATCCCGATGGTCGAATGCGCCGCGACAACGGCGCCGGAATCGCCCAGCATCCGTGTTTCCAGCCGCCCCAACCCGTTGCCCATCGGCAGTGGGCCAAAATTCATCCCCGTCACCTGCACGGTTGCGGGCGGCAGGTTCGAATCCTCGAACGTCCCGTCCAGCATGTAGGCCCGGTCCGCCGCCAGCGCGAATTCCAGCAGCGTGCCGGTAAAGCACGAGCCCGGTTCAATCAGCGCCAACATGCTGCGCGAGGATACATCCAGCCGCTTGAAGGTTCGTTTCAGGTACTGCGTAACCTCATGCAGGAACCAGTCGGATTCGTTTTCCGCCAGCAACTCATCATAGGCGGCGACCAGCGCGCCATTCCCTTCGGTGCGGAAGACCCAGGTGCCGATTTTGGGTTCGTTACTGCGCAGATGCAGGATGGCGTCATCCAGGTCCCGCGCCAGCGCCAGTGGCCAGAAACCGGCCCCCATCGCGCGGATCGATTCCGCCGTCATCGGCGGCGGCATTTGCGGGCCGCGGATTGTAAACGCAGCCACGCCGTCATCGCGGTTCAACGCCACCTTCAGCGTGCCATACCCGATATTGTCGCCGTTGATTTCGCGGGGGAGCGGCGGCAGTTTGACGCCCTCATCCGCCGAAGGGCGCTGCGCTTCCCCGGCAAATTCAGCCGCCCGCGCCCGCGCGGTTTCCTGCCAGGCGGAACGCGGCACCAGTTCGTCCACCAGATTCCAGTCCAGCGCCCGCTTGCCCCGCACCCCTTCGGTCACGGTGCAAAAGAAATCGGCCCGGTCACGCCGCACGTGCCGTTTGTCGACCAGACGGGTCAACCCCGCCCGTCCCCGGCAGCACGCCCAGCATGGGCACTTCGGGCAGCGATACGGCGCTGGAACCGTCATCGACGAGAATGATGTGGTCCGCCGCGAGCGCCATTTCATAGCCGCCCCCCGCCGCGGTTCCCGCGATTGCCGCGATGTAACGCTGGCCCGAATACTCGCTGGCGTCTTCGATGCCAAGGCGGGTTTCATTGGTAAACTTGCAGAAATTGACCTTTTCAGCATGGCTTGCGCCGCCCAGCATGGCGATATTGGCCCCGGCGCAGAATACCCGATCCTGTGCCGAAGTGATCAGCACCGCGCCGACTTCCGGATGCTCGAAGCGCAGCCGCTGCACCGCATCGTACAACTCGATATCCACGCCCAGATCATAGGAATTCAGTTTCAGCGCGTAGCCAGGCTTCAGCCCACCGTCTTCATCGACATTCAGGATCAGTTCGGCGACCGGCCCGTCGAATTTCAGCGTCCAGTGCCGGTAGCGGTCGGGCTGCGTGGCAAAATCAATCATGCCGGCGGCGCAAAACGACGCAATAGCTGGAACGGATCCGGAAGGCGGCCGGCCAGCTTTCCGATCCCGGCCAAAGCCTTGGGAATACGCATGACCTCGGCGATACGCCGGTCCAGAAAGGTCCAGGTCGCCGAAAAAACCATCGGAATTGTCATTCAGCCAGCACAGCAGCGTGGCACTGTAGACCCCGCCAAGAAGCCCGCGTTTGGTATAGAAATTGTGATCCGTCGCGGTATCTCCCGCCGCATGCCACATGGCATCGACGGTGCGATACAGCAGCCGCATCGCCAATGCGCTGTTCTGCGGCAAGGCAAGCATCGACAGCGCGCGGCGAACCGCCTCACGATGGGCGACATTCTGTTCCAGCCGCACGCGTACAGCAGTTGCGATCTTCATCCGTATCTTCATGCTGTCCAGATCAAGGGTCGCCAGTTCCGCCAGCATCCGCCGGTCGGCATCATGGCTGTGGCATGCGATCAGGTCGGTCGCGCCCTGCGGAAACAGCCGCCGCGCGGTTGCCGCATCAAATCCGGCATCCGCCGCACCGCGCAGCAACGCGGTTTCCCCCCAGCCGTCAAACGGCACATGCAGCAGCGCCGCCTGCATGATGGCGGACCGCTGGGTCTCGATGTCCTGACGGGTCATGGAAACCGTCTCCTATTCATCTTCGCTGGATTCGGTGTCAGACATATAATGTCGCAATTCCTCACGAAACATCAGATGCCCCATATCGGTCATTCGCTGGGGATACAGTATACCGTCCAGATGATCACATTCATGCTGCACTACGCGGGCATGGAAACCTTCCGCTTCCCGGTCGATCTGCGCGCCGTCCGGCGTCAGGGCCGTGTAGCGGATACGCTCCCAGCGCGGCACCAGCCCGGTCAGCCCAGGCACGGACAGGCAGCCTTCCCAATCGTCTGCCGTTTCGTCGCTCAGCGGTGTTATTTCCGGGTTGATCAACACCGTCAGCGGCACGGATTCCGACGGTTTTTCAAGCCGATGTGCCGGCGCATGAAAAATGACGACCCGAAGCGGCACATGCACCTGGGGGGCTGCGAGCCCCGCACCCTGCGCATCGATCATCGTTTCGGTCATATCGGCGACCAAACGCGCGATATCAGCCGTTGTCGGGTCCGCCACCGGCGCTGCCGGGCGACGAAGGACGGGGTGCCCCATGCGGGCAATCTTGAGTATCGACATGGGGGTAATATGCGTACGACAGGACCAATGTCAAAGCCGCGTTTGCGTGCCGACTCCGTCCTTTCAAAGCAGAAACCGCTATGATATAAGCCGCGCTCTCTCAAAAAGGCCCTATTCAGGAGACTGGTTATCGTACAAGTCGTTGTCCGGGACAATAATGTCGATCAGGCGCTGCGCGCACTGAAGAAGAAATTGCAGAGCGAAGGCGTGTTTCGGGAAATGAGACTTCGCCGCAACTTCGAGAAGCCGTCAGAACGCCGCGTCCGTGAAAAGGCGGAAGCGCAGCGACGCCATCGCAAGGTGATGCGCAAGCGCATGGAGCGCGAAGGCTACTAACGAGACATCGTTTTTGGTAGTTTTTTAGCGTCCCCGAGGTCAATTTCGGGGACGTTTTCGTCGTGCCCGGAATTCCGGTGCCGAAATGCGAGAGGAACAGGCAATGGCCAAGCAGCGCGAGGGCGATCCCTGGATGCCCGCCCCGGCATTCGGGCGTAGCCTGACAGGACTATCGGTAAACCTGCTGGTTACGAATGTTGCCGCCACCGTCGCATTTTCCCAAACCGTCCTGGGCGCGGAAACGGTTTATGCCGACCCCGATTTTGCGGTCATGAAACGTGGTGCCACGCAATGGATGCTGCACGCCGACCATACCTATGAAAATCACCCGATGGCAGGCTTTGTGGCCGGGCTGGAAGGGCGCGGCGCCGGGATTGAAATACGATTGCACAATTCCGACCCTGATCTGGCGGAAACCCGCGCCCGCGCTGCCGGCCATACCATCCTGGCCGGCGCTACGGACAAGCCGCATGGCCTGCGTGAGGCCTATATTCTCGACCCCGACGGGTACTGCTGGGTTGTCGATATACCGCTTGGTTAAAACTGACGGCAGCATTCCACAATTGATTTATTCGTATATTACTATGCATGATGCGGGACAGTTCAGGATAATACTATCCTGAGCGAAAGGAGACGGTTTCGTGACATTGCAGCATTTCGATCAGGGTATCGATGTAACGCCCTATCGCCGGAATTTCAAAATCGACCGGAAACGGCCAGCCGCAACGCAGGTCTATGAAGACATGCGCATGCGTATTATCTCGCTGGAGCTGGAGCCCGGCACCAATATCTCGCGCCTGGAACTGGTCGAACATTACAATGTCAGCCAGACGCCGGTGCGCGACGCGATCATCCTGCTGGAAAAGGAAGGCCTGATCGACGTCTATCCCCAGTCCAAAAGTCTGGTCACCAGGATCGATATCGACCATGCACGGGAAACCCAGTTCCTGCGCACCGCGTTTGACATCGAAGTTGCCCGCCAGCTTGCAACAAAGAGCGACAAATCGGGACTGGCAGAGGCCAAGGCCATTCTTACGGCACAGCAGGTCGCGATCAGCGGTGACAGCGACCTCGACCTTTTTCGGGATCTCGATCACCGTTTCCACTGGGCGCTCGCCGATGCCATCGGACAGACCAACCTGTGGCACCTGATCATGTCACGTGCCGGCCATATTGACCGTTTGCGGAACCTGCACCTGCCCGATACGGGAAAGGCGAACCGCATCCTGTCCGACCATGAACGGATCATGGCCGCAATCGAAGCTTCTGACCCGGAAGACGCAGCGCGGGCAATTCGCGGACATCTGACAGGGACATTGCGATCCGCCCCCGCCCTCATGGAAAAATACCCGGCTTATTTCTAACGTGCCGTTTTAGCGGGCCTGAATAGCCGATCCGCCATTTGTTCTGGCTCGCGCCGGTTTCACACCAACGTGACTTGAGCCCGAGGCCACGGCCAAACAGACTGGCCCCATGATGAAAAAGCTCCTGATTATATTTACGCTGCTGCTTTTTCAGGCATTGCCTGCCAAAGCAGACCCGTCCCTGTGGCAATCCCGCTGGCCCGATACCGATTTTTCAAAACGCAGTATCGAATATTCCGAAATTCTGTCCGGCGGCGTCAGCAAGGATCAGATTCCGGCCATCGACGACCCGGTCTTTGTAGCGGTCGGCGCAGCGAAGGACCTCGCGGATACGGACCCGGTCATCGGGTTGACCGTGAACGGCGAAAGCCGCGCCTATCCGCTGCGTATCCTGATCTGGCACGAAATCGTCAATGACGAGATCGGCGGCGTCCCGGTCAGCGTCACCTTCTGCCCGCTCTGCAATACGGCCATTGCCTTCGATCGCCGGCTTGATGGACAGGTGTTCGATTTCGGCACGACCGGCAAGCTGCGCAATTCGGACCTTGTGATGTATGACCGCCAGACCGAAAGCTGGTGGCAGCAGTTCCTGGGCGAAGGCATTATCGGCGAGATGACGGGCAAGGTGCTGAAGGCCCTGCCTGCGCGGCTTGAATCCTGGGCTGATTTCCGCGCCCGCGCCCCGCAAGGCAAGGTGCTGGTACCGAATGACCCGGGCATGCGGGCCTATGGTGCCAACCCCTATGTCGGCTATGATTCGCTGCCCCGGCCTTTCCTGTATGGCGGTGAAATGCCCGACGGCATCCCGCCGCTGACACGGGTTGTGTCATTCGGCGACCTTATGCAGGGATGGAGTATCGACCTCCTTCGCCAGAAACAGCAGGTCGAACTGGACGATGGCACGGTTCTGCGCTGGAAACCCGGGCAGAACTCGGCGCTCGATTCCGGACAGATCGCCCGTGGCAAGGATGTCGGAAGCGTCACTGTGCAACGCGACGGAACCGATATTCCCTATTTCGTGGATTTCGCTTTCGCGTTCCACGCCTTTTTCCCGGAGGCGGCGCTACATATCACGCCGTAGCCCGCCATACCGGGGTTAATAGGACTGGCCGGTCATCGCCATTGGTTCCTGCAGCGACTGCCAGTTTTCGCCAACGGCCATGAGGCAGGTCTGACCACCGGGCACCGTGAAAATAATCGTCCAGCTTCCGGTCTCCGAGGAAAAGATCTCGACCAGGCTGCCATTGCGGGCGATGCCGGCGGAGGTCTGCTGTTCTTCGTATCCGTCGGTCAGCCGGTTGACGATTTCAACCCGTTCGCCACAAACCGTTTGCGCCGAAGCCGGTACCGTAAATGTAAAAAACGCGAGCAAGGTGCATGTAATCGCAAGTGTCGAGCGCATCATGAACGTCTCCTATCGGGCGCCCGCCCGGAAATGCTGCGCACCTCCCAAATTTACGCAAAGGTTCTACCGGGATATTATTGAACGCCAATCCTTCGACCCGGCCTATTCACCATATTATTCGGCGAATAGTGTGCCGTTACCGTATAAAATACTGGTAAAATTACGGTTAACGAGGGATTCCGGCAATTTTAGGTAGAGTGACGCCCTGTCGCGTCAGATTGCCTGCAATGCGTTTACGATGTCTTCGCTCATCTTTTTGGCATCATCGAACAACATCATCGTGTTGTCCCGGATAGAACAGTCGTTATCGACGCCGGCATAGCCCGGGCTGAGCGAGCGCTTCACGAACAGCACCGTCCCGGCTTCTCCACATCCAGGATCGGCATGCCGTAGATCGGGCTGTTCCGGATCCGTCTTGGCGCCGGGTTGGTCACATCGTTGGCGCCAATCACGAAGGCAACATCGGTCGTGGCGAAATCGCGGTTGATCTCTTCCAGCTCGAACACTCTCGTCATAGGGCACGTTGGCTTCGGCCAGCAGCACGTTCATGTGCCCCGGCATACGCCCGGCGACCGGATGAATGGCGTAGCGGACCTTCACGCCCTCGGCCTTCAGCATATCGCACATCTCGCGCAGGGCATGCTGTGCCTGGGCCACCGCCATGCCGTAACCCGGCACGATGATGACACTGCGCGCGTTCTCCATGATGAACGCCGCATCCTCGGCGCTGCCCGCTTGACGTCTTGTCGCCGGGTCATGCCGTCGGCGGCGCCGCCGGCCTTCGCCACCAAAACCGCCCAGGATGCACGCTGATGAACGACCGGTTCATCGCCTTGCACATGATGTAGACTGAGGATCGCGCCGGACGAGCCGACCAGGCGCCCGGTGATGATCAGCGCTGGTTGCCAGCGTGAAACCGATACCGCACGCCGCCCAGCCGGAATAGGAGTTCAGCATCGAGATCACGACCGGCATATCCGCGCCGCCGATCGGCACGATGATCAGCACGCCCAGCACGCAGAGACAGCATCAGCGATCGTCCAGAACCCAGGCTAGGCGTCTGTTCCACATCGCGGTACCAGGCGATCCACGCGACCGAACAGGATCAGCCCGAGCACCGCGTTCAGCAGCGTGCTGGCCCTGGAAAAGACCACCGGCGACGCCCGTGAGCAGTGCCCCGCAGCTTACCGAAGGCGACGATGGACCCGGTGAAGGTGACCGCGCCGATCGCCAGCCCCGACGCTCATCTCCACCAGGCTGCCCAGCGGATAGATCGTCCAGGAACTGGTGCCGATGCCATAGGCCGCGGGGTCGGTAGAACGCCGCCGCGGCCACGAAAACAGGCCGCGAGGCCCGACCAGGCTGTGGAAGGCCGCGACCAGCTCCGGCAGCGCCGTCATCTCGATCTTGCGGCGCGACCACGGTGCCAATCGCCGCCACCGATCACGCATGCCCAGCGAGGATCACCTCAGTAGCTCAGCACCCCCGGTCAAGGCCAGCGTGGTGCCGATGGCGATCACGGTCATGCCGAGCGATGCCGCAGCATATTGCCCCGGCGCGCCGTGGTCCGGCGAGCTCAGCCCGCGCAGCGCCATGATGAAAGCAGACGCTGGCGAACCAGGTAGGCAGTATGGCGGAATAGATTCTCGCTCATCGATGCGCGGCCCGGCCTCAGCTGTTTCTTGCTGGAACATCGACAGCATGCGCTGCGTAGACGATGAAGCCGCCGAAAGATGTTCACGGAGGCCAGCACCACCGCGCTAGAAGCCGCATGACCTTTGCGAGAAGCTCGTCTCGGCCGGGCCCGCCGCGATCAGCGCGCCGACGATGATCACCGACGAAATCGCGTTGGTCACGCTCATCAGCGGCGAATGCAGCGCCGGCGTCACGCGCCAGACCACGTAGTAGCCCACGAAAACCGGCGAGCACCAAGACCGTCAAGTCCGAAGACGAAAGGGTCGACCGCCGCTGGCCGGTACCGGCGGCAGCAAGCTCGAGGTTGGCCTGAATCGAGCCGCCGCTTGGGCCAGCCTTGAACCGACTCAGCTGGCCAAGCGCTCGGCTTCCTCTGCCAGCAATACTCTGGCAGCCGGTTCGAGCCAGCTGTATCCGTTCTCCATCGCTACAGTCTCCTCCGATTGTCTTAGTCAGCCGCCGCTTTCGCCGCCGCGCGTTTTGGTTCGCCGGCGGCGTCTCGGCGATGGCGAGCGACCGGGTCGTGCACCACCGCGCCGGCGCGGGTGACCAGGGTCCCGGCTTGACGATTTCGTCTTCCGTATCCACCGTCAGCGACGTCCCGCCTTCCGGATCGATCAGCGGGCTCACGAAATTCAACTGAGGTTCTTGGCGTATAGCGCAAACGATCGGCGTCGCATCCGCGGCTACGCGGCCCGGCACGTTCGCGTGGCCGACGATCTTTACCCCGTGCTCCTCCACGACCTCGCCAAGCTGCGACAAGCGGGCAGTTGCCGCCCGGCTTCGACCGCCAGATCAACGATCACCGAGCCCGGCTTCATCGCCTTGACCATGTCGGCGCTCACCAGGACCGGCGCCGGGCGGCCCGGTATCAAGCGCCGTGCAGATGACGATATCCTGCTTGGTGAATCGTTTCGGCGATCAGCGCCGCCTGCTTGGCTCGCGATAGGCGGCGCTCATTTCCTTCGCATAGCCGCCGGACGGTCTGCGCCTGGGCTTGAATTCCTCGTCCTCGACCGCGACGAAGCTGCCGCCGAGCGCTTTCGACCTGCTCCTTGGCGGCGGGGCGGACGTCGCTGGCCGAGACCACCGCGCCCAGCCGGCGCGCCGTCGCGATCGCCTGCAGTCCCGGCGACGCCCGGCGCCCATGACCAGAACGCATTTGCGCCGGCGGAACCGTGCCCGCCGCCGTCATCATCATCGGGAATGCGCGGCCGAACTCCGCAGCCGCGTCCAGTACCGACTTGTAACCGGCAAGATTGGATTGCGATGACAGGATATCCATCGCCTGCGCCCGCGTGATTCGCGGCGCCATTTCCAGGGCGAAGGCGGTTATGCCCGCATCGGCCAGCGCCTGCACACGATCTGCTTCGCTGCGCGCCTGTATCTGGCAAATCAGAACCTGACCGCTTGTGAACTCCGAAAGTTCATCAGTTCCTTCGGCGGCTGTCATCGGGCTCTGGATCTTGAGCACGATTTCCGCGCCCTCCAGGGCCGACTTTGCGCTGGCGGCGATTGTGGCACCCGCATCCCGGTACGCTTCGTCCGAAATGGATGCCCCTTTGCCGGCGCCTTTTTCGACAACGACTTCGGCGCCAAGGCCTATGAGTTTCCGGATGGTTTCTGGAACGCCGGCGACCCTCGTTTCATGGGGTCGCCTTTCCTTGAGAACAGCGATTTTCATCAGTGGCGATCCTGCCTACCTGCGGTTTCCAAGCGCGCCAAGATACAGAAAGAACCGCTCTTGCCAAGAGGCTGTGACCGTATATTTGATTTTCTCGACGAAAGAGTTGAAGCTACGCGCAGAATCGCGCCGCAATACGCACCTTAAATAGCGCCCATAGAAATTAAATCTGCCTTTGATTGAAAACGTATCAGGATAAAGTTCATGCCCTACCAGCACATCGAAGTCACTCCAATCGCCGGCGCTCTTGGCGCTGAAATCGGCGGCATTGATCTGTCCCGCGAACTGGATGACGCAACCTTCGATGAAGTGCGCCATGCCTTCCATGAAAACCTCGTCATCTTTTTCCGGGATCAGATCCTGACCCCGGCGCAGCACAGGGCGTTCGCCCGCCGCTTCGGCGAGCTGGACATCCATCCCTTTGCCGCCGGGCTGGATGGTTTCCCCGAGGTCATGCCCGTTATCAAGGAAGCCACGGACCGGGCAGGTAATTTCGGCGGCACATGGCATTCCGACGTGACGTTTTATGAGAAGCCGGCGCTGGGCTCGATCCTGTACGCGCTCGATGTGCCGCCCCACGGCGGCGATACCATGTTCGCGAACATGTACATGGCCTATGACGCCCTCTCCGATGGCATGAAGCTGATGCTGGACGGGATGACGGCGCTGCACGACGCCTCCCGGGTCTATGGCGCTGCGAATAGCCGCGCGACTGACCGCCAGGAAAAGGGCAGCCAGTCGATGAAAATCCGTACCGGCGTGGATGCGGAAAAAGTGGTCGAACATCCCGTCGTTCGTACCCATCCCGCAACCGGCCGCAAGGGCCTGTTCGTCAACCACAACTTCACGAGCGGCTTTAAAGGCTGGACCGAAGCGGAAAGCGCCCCGCTGCTGGAATACCTGTATGAGCATTCAGTCCGGCCGGAATTCACCTGCCGGTTCCGCTGGCAGCCAAAGTCGATCGCATTCTGGGACAATCGCTGTACGCAGCATTTCGCCCTGAACGACTATCAGGGACATCGGCGTGAAATGCACCGCGTCACGGTTACCGGCGACCGCCCGGTCTAGGGAGCGCCCGGTTTAGGGAGCGCCCTATCTAGGGATTGTAAGCCGGACCCTTCAATTCCACCGTATTGCCGTCCGGATCCTGCACATAGACCGACGGGCCGTTGCCCTCGGCACCGACGCGGCTTTCCACCTTGCCCATCTCGATCCCATGTTCGGCCAGATGGGCGCGGATCGCCTCGGCGTCGAAGGGATCAACCCGCACGGCGAAATGATCCATATTGCCCGCCCCCGCCGGCGGTGGGTTTTCCGCAGCATCCATCAGATCAATCATCGATGTTCCGGCGCGAAGCTGTACCAGCCCGATTGAATCCAGGCGTCGTTCCTCGGTGCAGCCCAGCACGCCGCAATAGAACGCCAGCGCACGATCCATATCCGCAGCACGGATGACAACATGATCGATATTGCGGATCGATATCATGATGCGCCCTAGCCCAGACTGGCCATGATCCTGCCGATAAGGTCATTCGTCTTGCGGGGGTCGATCCAGCGGAACACCGCGACAAGCTGCAGGGCGGGATCGATCCAGACAAGATGCTGCCCCGCGCCCAGCGCAAAGAAGCTGGTTTCCGGGGCGTTGCTGAACTGCGCGCCGCCGGTGTTCAGCCACCATAACAGGCCATAGGTCGACTTGACGGGGCATGGCGTGCTCAATGCTTCGAACCAGCTTTCGGGAATCAGTTGCTGTCCGGCCCAGGCGCCGCGCTGGACGATGAGTTGCCCCATGCGGGCATGGTCGAGCGAAGCAATCCACAATCCGCCCCCCCAATGCGCGCCACCGGGCACAGATGCCATCGGCACGCCGTCGATTTCAAAGAATGAGTTGCGATAGTGATGCCACGTCCAGGTATCCGACGCGCCGATCGGGCCCATGATCCGTTCTTTCAGCACATCCGGCAGCGGACGACGGAACACCTGCATCAGGCACAGGCTCAACCGGTTGACCCGGACGTCGTTATATTCCCAGAAGCTGCCGGGCGGCTGCAGATCGCGATGGGTGCCCTTTTTCGAATTATCCGCGTCCGCACCGATACGGCGATGCCGGTCGATCAGGTCCGGCTTGTCCCATAGCGAGCCTTCGAACTCGCTGGTCATGTTCAGCAGGTGCCGCCAGGTGATGTCGCGGTTCTGGTCGGTATCGAAGGCCGCGTCAATGGCATAGTCGCGAACCGGATCATCGATACTGCCGATCAGCCCGTCGGCAACAGCCAGCCCGGCCAGGATCGACAGGTAGCTTTTCGCGGCGCTGAAGGTCATCTCCACGCTGGACGTATCGCCCCAGCTTGCCGCGATGGACCCGTTCTTCAGAATCAGCCCGTTCGGGCCGGTCCGGTTCTTGCTGGGTCCCAGCGCTTCATTCCAGGGCGCCGGCTCACGCGATTTTTCGATTGCGGCAAGCCCGGCACTAAGGTCGCGCGGCCAGTGTGTTTCCGCACTTTCCGCAAAGGCGACGGCTTCCGCCAGCCGGTTTGCATCGAACCCCAGACTGCCCGGGTCGGCCCGGTTCAGCCCCGCAGGTGAAACATCATCCATGACACACTCCCCCAAATCAGGTTACAGCGCGTCATCCCCGGTTTCACCGGTGCGAATGCGCACGGCTTTCCCCATGTCATAGACGAAGACCTTGCCATCGCCAATCTTTCCGGTCCGCGCGGCTTCCTGGATTGCCTCGACAACGCGGTCGACCAGGTCGTCGCTAACTGCGACCTCGACCTTTACTTTCGGCAGGAAATTCACCGTGTATTCGGCGCCACGGTAAATTTCCGTATGGCCGCGCTGGCGGCCATAGCCTTTGACTTCGGTCGCGGTCATGCCGTTCACCGCCAGTTCACTCAGCGCTTCGCGGACCGCATCCATCTTGTGCGGCTTGATGACAGCCATCACCATTTTCATGTTTCAGCCTCCCCGTGAAATATTGATCAGAAATCGTAACTGCGTTCGCCATGCGCGGTGATATCGAGTCCCTCGATCTCATCCTCTTCAGCAACACGCAGTCCGAAAATTGCCGATGCAATCTTGATGATGACAAAGCTGGCGACCGCCGACCAGGCAGCGACGGATACAACGCCAACCGTCTGAACCCAAAGGTGATCGCCAACGCCCATGCCCTCTGCCAGGCCAAGCCCCTGAAAACTTTCCAGCGCCAGGAACGACACCATCAGCGTGCCCAGAATGCCACCGACGCCGTGGACCGCAAAAACGTCCAGCGAATCGTCGATTTTTATCCTGTGCTTGATCCATGCGGTCATCCACTGGCAGACGATACCGGAGACAAGGCCGATGATCAGTCCGCCCACGGGCCCCACAAAGCCGGCGGCCGGGGTGATTGTCGCCAGCCCCGCCACCATGCCGGTGACGATACCGATTACGCTGGGGCGACCAAACTTGATCCATTCAACCGTGGCCCAGGCCAGCGACGCGGTGGCGGCGGAAATATGCGTCACCAGCATTGCCATGGCGGCGTTGCCATCAGCGGCCAGCGCACTACCCGCATTGAAGCCAAACCAGCCGATCCACAGCATGGCCGCGCCTGTCACCGTGATACCCGGATTGTGCGGCGGCCGAACATGATCGGGGAAGCCACGACGGCTGCCCAGCATGGAGGCGAAAACCAGCGCGGAAATACCGGCGGTTACGTGGACGACAATGCCGCCGGCGAAATCGCGCACGCCCATTTCGGCGAGCCAGCCACCGCCCCATACCCAGTGTGTGACCGGTACATAGACAACCAGCAGCCAGACAGCGCTGAAAAACAGTACGGCGGAAAACTTCACCCGTTCCGGATAGGCGCCGACAATCAGCGCCGGCGTGATGATCGCGAAGGTCATCTGGAACATGAAGAATAGCAGTTCAGGCACCGTACCTGACAGTGAATCCGTGGTGACACCGGCGAGGAACGCCTTGTCCAGCCCGCCGATAAAGGCATTGGCATAACCGCCGTCACTGAAGGCGAGACTGTAACCGACAGCCAGCCACAGCACCGACACAACGCAACAGATTGCAAAACAATGCATCAACACCGACAGGACCGCGCCGGACCGGACCAACCCGGCATAGAACAGCGCCAGCCCCGGCAGCGTCATGAACAGGACCAGTGCTGTCGACACCAGAATCCAGGCCGTATCGCCACTGTTCAGACCATCCGCCGCAGCAGCCAGGCCCGGCCACAATATGGCACCCAGCCCGGCTAGAACCGGAACTACGTGATTTTTCTTCCCCGTCAACATCCCTAGAAAACCCCCGCTCTGCATTGCGTGCGTAAATTGGCCAATAACCGGCCCTGTTTCTGAATTCGGCCCGTCGATTGCGCATTTTATCATCGTACCGCAATCTATTTCAGCATTCCAATGCCTGAATTGGCGGCAGCGGCAGCCGGATTAATATGTTGCGCCGTGGAACAGTGCGGTCGAAGGTGCCGCCATGACGGAAAAGACAGAAACCGGACGCCGCCAATCCCCGGCGGACATTGGTGGCCGCAGCCTTCTGATTACGCTGGCGCTGAGCCTGGGCATCGTGGCGGGACTGTTCGGGATCGTCGTCACCTTCGGACGGCAGCTTACGCCCGCCCTGGTGTCGCCGCCGATGCTCGACCTCGGCTTCGGCCTCACCGCCTATGCCGCGATCTTCCTGGCGCTGTGGGTCACCGTCGCCGGCACCGGCGGCAGCTTGCGCGATATCGGCTTCCGGCATTGCGACCGCTCCCTGTATATCACCGGGATTTTCCTGGCGCTGCTTTGGATTGGCGTGACCAGCGTCATATATTCCGCCGTCGGGCAATGGGCGCTTGCCATCGCCGCCGGGCGCACGCTGGTTGCGCCCTTCCTGGCCAACGAAAATGCGTTTCTCCTGCTGCTGGTCATGGCCGGCCCGGTCGCAGCTCTGGTCGAGGAAGCCCTGTTCCGCGGCATGATCTATGGCTGGCTGCGCAAACGGCTCGGCATCGCCCTTTCCGCCCTGATCAGCGGCATCGTGTTCACCGCCGCGCATTTCTATGTCTATACGGCAGGACCGGCCTTTGTCGCCGAGATGCTGATGTTGTCGATCCTGCTGGCGCTGCTGTTCGAAGTCAGCCGCTCGCTCTGGCCCGGCATCCTGTGCCACGCCGCCAATAACCTCGTCCTGCTATCGATATACGTGTCCAGCACCTGACCTGCGCCACGCGGCCACATCGCTGTTTTGGGGATGCCTGTGATTGCCGGGCAATGCCTGCGAAGGATTGCAAAATTGCGCGAAAAATCGTAAATTCTTCGTCTTTAACGGGTGGACCGTTACGTCATGGCATACGAAATCGTAATTTCCAGACGCAGGAGCGCCTTACCGCCATTCGGGTCCGTCGCCTGTGCCGCATTCGGGTATTGGCTGATCTGGATCAGCTTCGCAGTCGCCACAGCGTCGATAATCACAGCCATTGTCGGAGCCGCCTGCCTTTGCATCGGGGTCGCCACGGGCATTGCCGCTCTGATACCGCTTTTTCGGTCAGGGCCGGTGCTGACCGTTGATGATCACGGTGTATTTGACGCCCGCCGCATGACCAAACCCATCCCGTGGCACGACATTATCGACATCAACACTGCCATCCAGAGCGCCACGCCGTTCTTCACACCAACCTACGCAATCCTGACCGTCCGGACCCCGAAACAATATGCGAATGTCATCGGGCTTTGGAATCTGGGCAAGGACCGATCATCCGATCTTGGCGAATTTTCCATCAGTTTTCGGGAATTGGATACGACGCTGGAAAAATTTCTGACAGTTGCCGCAGATACGCAAAATGAGATCGCCGTAAATGCGCTGCGGAAACTGGAATCTGACAGGAAAGATCAGGCCAGCCGCCAACCAAAGCATCAGAAGTCTTTGCCGAAGCTTCGATCCGGCGACCTTGTCTTCGTCGCAGTAATCGGCTTTCCGCTGACCCTGCTTTTAATGTTTTGGATTACAAGCCAGGCCGGCATCGTATCGGTCCAGGATACTGGACCGACGGGTATGCTGCTATTTGCCATCAGTATCGGCGGCCCGCTGCTCATGGGCTATGGCGCACTCAGCCTTTGGCGTCGCTTCCGTCCGTAACCACGATCAATTCGATTACCGTGTGACTACGCCGCTTCCGGCACCCCCGCCGTTTCCAGCGCGTTGTGCTGCCGCTCGGCCAGTGTCTTCTGGTCGAAATCACCGATCAGGTCGTGGAACATGCGGTGCCAGTTGACCTCCGCCCTAAGGTGCATGAACACCGAACCAAGGCCGATGGCGGCGCGGTCCATCAGCACGAACTCGCGCGGCGGGGTGACACCACCCAGACGGCGCAGTTCCTGATGCACCTTGTTGGCGATGCGGGCACCGTACATGCCGCTTTCCGATTCCTGGATCTTCTGCACCTTGTCTTCCATCAGCGGCGCATAGACGAAATTCGCCCAGATGTTCAGCACGTCGATGGTTTCCTTGTTCAACCCGCTGAAGCCCCAGGTTTCATAGGCGTGCAGCGCCAGTTCCGGGTCGTCGTTGCATAATCCGTTATACAGGTCGATCACCCCGGTCACGAAGCTGGGCGGGAACACCCGGATGCAGCCGAAGTCCAGCAGGTTTACCGTATGGTCCGGCCGGACGCTGTAATTGCCCAGATGCGGATCGCCGTGAATGACGCCATAGCCGTAGAACGGCACATACCAGGCGCGGAACATGTTCTGCGCGATGGCGTTGCGCTCTTCCAGTTCGCCCTCGCGGAAATCCATCAGCGGCTGGCCGTCCATCCAGGTCATCGTCAGCAGCCGTTCGCTGGACAGTTCGGCAACCGCTTCCGGCACGTGCACGCCGTCTTCCCCGGCGAGCATGTTGCCATAGAGCGCCATATGCGCGGCTTCGCGGGTGTAATCCAGTTCCTCGCGCAGCCGGGCCGACAGTTCGGCATGAATCTGCTTGGTGGAGATCGCCTTGTCGTAACTTTCGAAGATGGTGAATGCCAGGCGCAACTGTTTCAGGTCCGCTTCCACAGCAGAGGCCATATCCGGGTATTGCAGCTTGCAGGCCAGCGCCCGCCCGTCCGGCCCGGTGGCGCGATGCACCTGTCCCAGCGACGCGGCATGGGCGGCTTCGCGCTCGAAATCCTTGAACTTGCTGCGCCAGTCGGGGCCAAGCTCGCTCGCCATGCGGCGGCGGACGAAGGGCCAGCCCATCGACGGCGCATTGGTCTGCAACTGCTGCAGTTCCTCGACATATTCCGGCGGCAGCGCATCGGGGATGGTCGCCATGATCTGGGCCACCTTCATCAACGGGCCCTTCAGCCCGCCCAGCGCCGCTTTCAGGTCGCCCGCATGTTTTCCCTTGTCGAGATCAAGGCCGAGGTATTTCGAACCGGCAAACCTTACCGCCAGCCCGCCAACCGCGCTGCCGACCCGGGCATAGCGTCGCGCCCGGCCGGTAATACTGCTGTTTTCATTCGATGCCATGTTTATTAAGTGGGGTCCCCGAAGCGTGCTGTCAAAGGCTTAGGCAAACGCTTTTTACCGTCCACAGCGTCCCACCAATATCCCCATACGGGAGCAGGCGCCGAATAGCGCCCTGCCGGTTGCACCCGAATGCATGACCCGTTACCACTGTCGGGGAGCGCTGCCATCGCATTCCAGATGGGCCGACCAGTCAGCTGCGGCAGCGTGGTCGGGTTCCGAACTTCTCCACGGTGGAGAACCGATGAAACTGACACCGATGCAGACGGTGATCGCCAAAATGGCGGTCAAGGCCGACCCGATACCCGATGACCACCCCGTTGCCGCCCAGCTTACGGAAAATTTCGGCGAACATACGTTCTATCTTGCCGAGGCCGGATTGCTGGTGTTCCACCCGACCGAAGATTCACCGGATGGGCAGCAGACCGCGCAACTGGTTTTTATTGCCGAATGGACCGACGAAGAACGCACGGAACTAAGCGCGATCGAACCGCAACCAACCGAAATCGCCATCGCCTTTGCCGGCATGGATGATGAGGACGAGGAATTGGCCTGACCGGCATGGACCTGATCATACGCAATGCCCGCCTGCACGGTCGGGACGGACCGACCGTCGATATCGGTATTGAGAACGGGTTGATCCGTGTCATCGAGCCGGGCCTCGCCGCCGAGGGCGACGAGCTTGACGCGGGTGGACACCTGGTATCGCCGGGGCTGGTTGAATCGCATTTCCATCTCGACAAGGCGCTGATCGTCGACCGCGCGCCGCCGCCATCCGACCGGCAGACCCGCGACCACATGCAGCGCACCGCCGCGATCAAGCACACCTTCACGGTGGAAGACATATACGAACGGGCGCGGCGGACACTGGAAGAATGCGTACTGAACGGCGTCACGCATATGCGCACCCATGTCGAGGTCGATCCCAATATCGGCATGAAAGGGTTCGACGCCATCACGCAACTGGCGGCGGATTACCGCTGGGCTGTCGACCTTGAAATCTGCGTCTTCCTGCAGGAAGGCTGGACCGCGACCCCCGGCGCGGAAGACAACATTATCGAAGGATTACGCCGCGGCGCGCCCGTGCTCGGCGGGGCGCCACGCTATGACCCGGACCGTGCCGGGCAGATCGACCGCATTTTCGCACTGGCGCAGGAATACGACGTGCATGTCGATATCCACCTGGATGGCGGGCACGACACCAGCGAAATCGACGTCTACAAGGTCTGTGACCATGCCGACCGGCTGGGCTGGGGCGGCCGCGTCGCCATCGGCCACGGATCGAAATACGCCTCCCTGCCGCCGGAACCGCTGCGACAACTGGGCAAGCGGCTGGGAGAGGCCGGCGTCGCCGTCGCGGTATTGCCCGCGACCGACCTGTTCAACAACGGTCGCCATATGGATCATAACGTGCTGCGCGGCGTCGCCGACGCCAATACGCTGGTGAGCCTTGGCGCAAACTGTTCGATATCAACCAACAACGTACTGAACCCGTTCACCCCCTTTGGCGACTGTTCGCTGGTCCGGATCGCCAATATGTATGCGAACACGGTCCAGCGCGGCACCAGAGAAGACCTCACGGAAATATTCGCGATGATCAACGAGCGACCGGCGCGGATCATGCGGCGCGACGATTACGGCATCGCGCCCGGCAATCCCGCCGACCTTTTGGTCTGGAATGTCGATTCACCCGCGGACGTGATCGCATCCATTGCGCAACCGGCCGTCGGCTTCAAGCGTGGCCGGCGCACATTCCTGCGCGCAGCGCCATTCCTGCAACGCCCCTGAGCCTGCCGGGTAGCGCTGTACCGCCCGGTATCCGGCCCGTTGCCGCAAGTTAACAACATTTTAAGCGAACTTCGCTTTAATAAGGTCGTGATCACCACAACGTCCCGGCTGTACCAGTACCGATGAACCAGAATATCAGCACCGTAACGAGCCTGCCGGCCGGGATACAAGCGGTCAACATGCACGAACGCGGGTTCCGACAGGCAGCCGATTTCCTGCCCGCGCCCATCATATATTGCGACCGCTCCCTGGTCTTTCGCTATGCCAACCCGGAGGCCGCACGCTGGCTCGGCAAGCCGTTGGGCGATATCATCGGACATCATATGTCCAAAGTCGTTTTGCCCGGCCGCACCGAATTGTCGGCGAACCGTCACAGGGCGGTTCTGAACGGCGAAAACCTTACACTGGAAGAAACCCGCCTGTGTGCCGATGGGCAGACGCGCCACGTCCGTACCGACTATGTCCCAGATTTCGACGAAAACAACCGGGTCATCGGTTTTTTGTCCTGCTGACGGACCTGACCGAACAGCGCAAGGCGGAAGCCAAGGCGACCCAGACCTATCAGCAACTCAAACTCCTGGTCGATGCCGTTCCGGCCATGGTCGCTTATTGTGACGACGAAAGCCGGTACGTCGTGGTCAACCAGACAATGGCCGATTGGTTCCAGGTCGAAATAGATACCCTGATCGGCAAGACACCGTGGGACCTGTATGGCGACGAAATGGCAGAACGAATGGAGCCGCGTATTGCCCAGGTGCTATCCGGCGACAGAATTGATTTTGAAGGCACGCGTCAGTTTCCAAACGGCAGAATCCGCAATCTCAACATATCGCTCATGCCCGATATCGGCGCCGGCGGCATTGTCTCCGGCTATTTCGTGCTGGCGACGGACATCACCGACCGGAAAATCGCGGAGGAAAAACTGGCCCTTCTCGCCTATCAGGACGCCCTGACGGGTGTGACCAACCGGCGACGGTTTGCGGAGGTCTGTGCGGATGAAATCGCCCGATCACAGCGCTACAAACATCCCCTTTCCCTCGCCATTTGCGATCTTGATCACTTCAAATTTGTCAACGACTCCTACGGCCATGATGTCGGCGATATCGTGCTCAAGGAATTTGCCAATATCTGCCTTGAGGTCGCCCGTCACCAGATCGACAGGGTCGCACGGCTGGGCGGTGAAGAATTCGTTCTGTTGTTGCCGGAAACGAGCATCGACGGCGCGCTCATCCTGGCGGAACGCCTGCGGCAGCAATGCCATGAACATGTATTTGATCCGACACGAACGGCGCTGGGGGTTACGACCAGCATCGGCATCACCGAATGGCATGCTGACGAAGTCAATATGGCACCCGCGCTGAAACGCGCCGACCGCGCGCTCTACACCGCCAAGGATAAAGGCCGAAACAAGATTATTGCCGGCTGAACTCGTCCGGATTTAACCTGCTGGAACCGTGGCGGCGGGGATTACAGCTTCGCGACCACCTCATCACAAAACCGGTGCATGGTTTCCAGATTCTGTTCGCGCGTCGATGACCGGAAATTGACGGCCATTTCCTGCAATCCCGCAGCCTCATAGGCGCGGATGATCGCGATCATGTCGTCTGCGGAGCCCTGAAGGGTGGTGCGCTCCCCGACCGGCTTGTCCGACGCCGGCGCATCGAACCGGGCCTGGATGCTGATCGAATAGCGCAATGATGCGGAATCGCGCCCGGCTTCCGCCATCATCCCTTCAAGACGTTTGCGCCCTTCAGCGAATTTTGCCGGCGGCTGGCGCAGCGTATGCCAGCCATCACCGAAGCGAACCGTCCGGCGGAAGGCAGGTCCACTGCTGCCCCCGATCAGGATCGGGGGATAGGGTTTCTGCAACGGCTTCGGTGAAAATTTCAGGCCGCTGTAATTGTAAAACTCACCGGCGAATTCCGGCATGTTCTGCGTCCACAATGCCTGCATCGCGCCCAGCACCTCATCCGCCCGCCGGCCGCGCGATTTGAAGTCGACACCCAGATTGTTGAACTCGTCTTCGGTCGTTGCGACACCGACGCCAAGTACAACGCGGCCATGCGACAGATGATCCAGCGTCGCCACCATCTTGCCGAGCCGCGCCGGATCGTGCCACGGCAGCACCAGCACCGACGTGCCCAGCCGGACATTCTTCGTCGCCATCGCCACCGCGGTCAGGACCGTCATCGCATCGTGATACGGCCGATCGCCCAATCGTTCCAGAACGTAGCTGGAATGGAACAAGTGTTCCGCGACCCAGACGCTGGAAAAGCCGGCCTTTTCGGCTTCCACCGCAAGGTCGACGAGGTCACAGGGGTCTTCGACCCCCTGATTGTTGGGAATACTGTAGCCAAATTGCATATGTCAGCTCCTTGCCGCGGCCAATGCCTGGGCGAGATCGTCACACAGATCATTCGGGTCTTCCAGCCCGACCGACAGCCGGACCACGCCGTCATTGAGACCCAGCGCCGCGCGTTCCTCGTCGCTCAGCCGTTGATGGGTCGTCGTCGCCGGATGGGTCACCAGACTTTTCGTATCGCCGAGGTTATTCGAGATATCGACGATTTCCAGCGCATTGAGGAATTTGAACGCTTCCGTCTTGCCACCGGCCAGTTCGAAGGTGACCATCGTCCCGCTGCCGCTCATCTGCTTCTGCGCCAGTGCGTATTGCGGGTGCGAGGGCAGACCGGGATACAGCACCCGGTTCATGCCCGACTGATCCGACAGGAAATTCGCAATTTGCAACGCGTTCTCGCAGGCCTGCCGCACGCGAATGTCCAGCGTTTCCAGCCCTTTCAGGAAAATCCAGGCATTGAACGGGCTGATCGACGGGCCGGTATGGCGCATGAACTGGTTCAGGTGGTCGTCGATGAATTGCTGCTTGCACAGGATCGCGCCGCCCATCGCCCGGCCCTGGCCATCGATATGCTTGGTCGCGGAATAGACCACGATGTCCGCGCCCAGCTCCATGGGCCGCTGCAGCATCGGGGTGGAGAAAACATTGTCGACGATAACGGTCGCGCCCTGCGCATGCGCCAGTTTGGACACTGCCGGCAGGTCGATGATTTCGAGCAGCGGATTGGTCGGTGTTTCCAGAAACACACAGGCGGTCGGGCGGTCCAGTGCGGCTTCCCATTCATCCAGGTTGCAGCCATCCACCACTTTCGTTTCCACGCCAAGCCGGGGCAGGATGTCGGTGATAATGTACAGGCAGGACCCGAACAGCGCACGCGAGGCAACGACGTAATCCCCGGCCTTCAGGAAACAGGCCATCGAGGCGAAGACCGCGGCCATCCCGCTGGCCGTCGTGCGGCAGGCTTCGGCGCCCTCCAGCAGCGTGAGCCGTTCTTCCAGCATCGCGACGGTCGGGTTCGCGTAGCGCGAATAGATGAAGCGCTTCACATCGCCCTTGAAGGCCGCTTCCGCATCTTCCGCCGTGCGGTAGACGTAACCGGACGTCATGAACAGCGCTTCGCTGGTTTCCCTCAAACTGGCTGCGCTGCAGCCCGCCGCGTACCAGTTTGGTTGCGGGGCGCCAGCTATCCTTGCTGCTTTCTCTTTGGGTCATCTCGTGCCTGTCCTTTTTCGTCAAAGAATGGCCGGGCATAAAAAAGGCCCCGGGCGTGCACGGCCGGAGCTTGAATCAATTCAAGTCAACCTTTTAGCCGTTGTTTTTACGTGGCCGCAATCCGGTCGGACAAATCACCACGAACATCAAAACGATTACCCCCGGTCCGGCATGCCCGTCAACCGGGAAGAATCCGCATACCGTTTTCGTCTGGCCCGGTTTCAGCCGCAATGCTAAGACCAGATATCCTGCAATCATCCATCGGACAGGCGCGACATGGCGTACGAACTCATCCTCGGCAACAAGAACTATTCCAGCTGGTCGCTGCGCGGCTGGCTGCTGATGCAGCCGTTCGACATCCCCTTCGACCCGAAGGTCGTCGAGCTGCACACCGATGATTTCGCGCAGTTCCGCACGGAAACGCCCCCGGCGCTCACCGTGCCAACGCTTCTGTCCAAAGAATCCGGCGAAACGCTGACCGTCTGGGATAGCCTGTCCATCGCGGAATTCCTGCATGAACGCCACCCTGAGGCCGGTATCTGGCCGACGGACCCGGGCGCGCGGGCAGCGGCGCGCAGCCTGTGCGCGGAAATGCATTCCAGCTACCGGGGGCTGCGGTCGACCATGCCGATGAACATGCGCCGCCAATACAAAACCTTCACCCCGGATGCGGATGCCACCGCCGATATCGCGCGGATCACGCACCTGTGGCACTGGGCTACGGAACGATGGGGCGGCAGCGGCCCGTATCTGTTCGGCGCAAACTTCACCGCCACCGAAGCCTTCTTCGCGCCGGTCGCCTCGCGCCTGCGCACCTACGGGGTGAAGCTGGACGCCACAAGCCAGGCCTATTGCGAGGCCGTGCTGGCGCATCCGTCGACCGTCAAATTTTTCGACGACGCGATGCGCGAACCCTGGGTCAGCGAAAAGAACGAAATGGATATCGAATAGGGGGACGCGTGGCCGACAAACCGTATCATCGCATTCGCACCGAACGCGCCCCCGCCCCCGAAGGCTGCCCGGTCGACCACGCGTTCACGCCGTTTTCCAAAACCTATATGGACGACCCCTATGCCGCGCTGGCGGCCAAGCGGCATGACACGCCGGTGTTCTACGCCGAGGCACTGGGCTACCTGGTGGTAACCCGCATGGAAGACGTCGCCGAAGTGTTTCGCAATCCGGCGGTGTTTTCGTCAGAAAACGTGCAGGACCCGGTGCTGCCGATCTGCCCGGCGGCAGCGGCGAAACTGGCGGTCGACGATTATTCGCCCATCGCGGTCATGTCCAACCGCCAGCCGCCGGAACACGCCCGCATCCGCAAACACGCGCTGGCCGGTTTCTCGGCGCGGCGGCTGCGTATCCTGGCCCCGATCATCCGGCAGCGTTGCAACGCGTTGGTCGATGCAATGCTGGCGGGCGGCGCGCCGGCGGAATTCGTCACCGGGCTGGCCCATCCCCTGCCGGGCGAAACCATCTTCCGCTTCATCGGCTTCCCCGACACCGATGACCGCATGCTGAAGGAATGGACGACCGACCGGCTTGCCTTCACCTGGGGGCAGGCCAGCGACACGGAGCAGGAAACCATCGCCGAAGGGATGCTCGCCTATTGGCGCTACTGCGTCGAATTCGTAAAGACGCGGCACGCGGACCCGCAGGACGATTTTACCTCCGAACTGCTCGCTATCCACGACGCCGATCCGGATGCGCTTGCCTACCGCGAGGTCGAATCGATCGTCTACGGGTTGTCCTTCGCCGGGCATGGAATCGTCAGCAATATGCTGGGCAATGGATTGATCAGCCTGCTGTCGGACCGCACGCAATGGGATGAGCTCTGCGCCGACCCGACGAAAATCGCCAACGCGGTGGAGGAAATCCTGCGCTTCAACTCGCCGCAGACAAGCTGGCGCCGCGTCGCCACGCAGGACTGCGAAATCGCCGGATACAAAATTCCAGCCGGCACGCAGATCTTCCTGTCGCTGGGCGCGGCCAACCATGACGAGGCCCTGTTCGATAATCCGGAAACCTTCGACATCCACCGCGACAATGCCCGCAAACACATCGCCTTCGGCCAGGGCATCCATTTCTGCCTGGGCAGCCGCCTGGCCGTGCTGGAAGCGCAGATCGTGCTGGAAGTGCTGACCAAACGCCTGCCATCGCTGGCCCTCGTGCCGGGGCAGAAATTCGACTACGTCCCCAACTTCACGTTCCGCGGGCCGAAGGAATTATGGCTGACGTGGGACGGCTGAACTTATAAAACGCCTACTCCATCGCCCGCATCGCATTGCCCTTGATCCGCATCCGTATGACAATGCCCAGCACTGGCAGGATCACGGCGGCCAGTGTAAAGGCCGGGACCGCGCCGTAATGGGCATAGAGGAAGCCGGTCAGCAGCACGCCCACCGTCTGCGACAGGAACAAGGTTGCAGCAAACAGCGACATGCCGGGGCCGCGCATGTCCGGGGCCATCTGCGTGGCGTAGGTCTGCATCGTGTTGTGCAGCATGTATAGCCCCATCCCGTTGGCGAAGATGATGACGATGAACGGATACCAGGACCCGGAAATCACCGCTCCCGCATAGGATAAGCCCAACAGCGCGCCGCCGGTCAGCACGATGCCGATCTGCCCGATCTTGCGCAGCAGGAAAGGCGCGCAGGTGAAATAGAACAGGGCACCGAGCGCGTTCAGCGTGATCAGCGCGCCGATATGGTCGTAGCCGAGGCCGAAATGTTCGCGCAGATGGGTGGCGACGAAGGTGAAGGTGCCCATCCCGAAGGCGGCTTCAAAGAACAGCAGCGCCAGCACCACTCGGATGTTCCGCCGCCGCAACAGCGACAGCGTCGCCACCGTGCCCGCGATAAGCCGCAGGGGCTTGGTCGGGCGCGGCCGCGCAAACTTGCGTGCCTCGAACACCAGCGCGAAGGCGGCGATGGTGAACAACCCGGCAAGACAGCCAAAGGTGTAGCGCCAGCCAAGATAGGCTGTCAGCACCCCGCCGACCGACTGGCCGAAAACCTGCCCCGTCGTCGTCCCCAGCGCAAACCGGGCCAGTGTCGCCTGGCGTTTGTCGAAATGCACCGTATCCCCGATGAAGGCCAGCGCGGTCGGCACGATCCCCGCCGCCATCCCGCCGGCAATCGCGCGCAGGATCGTCAGCATCGTCAGCGACGGGGCGAAGGCGCAGGCGATACCCGCAAACCCGGCGAACCCGGCGGCAAACGTGGCCACCCATAACCGCCCGTAACGGTCACCAAGCTGCCCATAGAGAAGCTGTAGCACCCCGAAGGTGACCGCATAGGCCGCCACGACGATTGATGCCTGCGCCGCCGATACCCGAAAGGTGTCGCCGATTGCCGGCAGCATCGTGTCCACGACCCGGAAATTTGCCGCCGCGGCGAAACTCGCAGTCGACAGCCAGAAGATGGCCCGGTGCGGAATATCGGACCCATCGGCGCGGGGCGCGCCGGGATCATCCGGGGATGTCGTCATCGCTGGTAGGACCTTTTGCGGCGCGTGGATGCGTGACCGGCAGGGCCGGGCGCACTGCGCTGTCTCGTTATTTGTAATGGGTTCTGCAAACCAATCTGCGAGCCTTACAGAATATGGAAACCGAAATCAATTCCCGCTGATCAGGCCTTCCTGTTCCAGCATCCGCGTAACGGCACCAGCGTAAAGCTTCATGCCCCATTGGGATGGGTGTTTATTGGTGGGAGAATAATCCATGCGGTGGGGGTCCGGCACCGGCTTGTCGACAAAGTCGCTGACCGCCAGAACCTTTCTACCGGCCAGCCTTTCAAGACTGAGCCACAGCGCTTTCTGACCGGGTGACAGGATGGCCTTCCGCCCGCTCGCCACTTCATCCGAAATTGGCAGATGCACAATGATATAGGGCACGCCAAGCCCTTCCAGGGCCTGAATACTCTCTCGCAACGAATCCGAATCCGCATAATCCCTGATTGCCAGTCGGGGAATCATGAAGCGTTCCTCATTTGCAGAATAAGAATTGCCATGGATCAGCTTTGCAGCCAGGAACGAGTGCGTGAACGATAATGGGTCCGGAAAGGCGTATCCGGCTTCACGGATCATGCGCCGGAACTTGAACTCCAGACTCTGCACCATCGGATCGGACTCTGACGAGGCCCGGGCTTTCTCGCACCATCCGGCCGTTATCCGGGAATCGATGACCAGCGTATCCTGAAATGTCCCGGGGGGCGGTGTGGGGTCCGGAATAACGGTCGTCAAAATCCTTTCCTCGCCATTCAGGATCGTTGACGTACGCCAGATCGGCACGCGGGTCAGATCGTCAGTCGTAAAGGTGATAATCGCAAATTCCGGCTTCCACTCAGCAATGCGGGCCGCAGCCAGTTTGAAAATCTGGATCACGCCATACCCGTCCCGCCCGAAATTCAGGATATGGACCGATTTCCCAAGGCCGTCCGATAAAACATCCTGTAACCGGGAGGGGAATGTCATGCCACCGACGGAAAAGGCCGGAAACGAATCACCAAAAACGGCGACCTTCAGATCGGCACTAGCATAGTCCCCCCCCGGATGGAACCAATATTTCCCCCGCTCGTTGATTGTGTCGGTGTATTTGCAGTCCTGAACTTTTCCATCCGCAATTATCGCGCGGACCATCTTGCGCCCGGGAGGATAGGAAAACCCGAATTTCTTATCAAATTCCCAGTTTGAAACGTTTATCGCAATAAATGACGGGTGGTCCCGATTCCAGGCAAACAGGAACTTTTCGGGGTTCTGGTGATACAGAAGGAACCTGTATCCAATTTCCGAAATTGCGATGCCAACCAGCAGGGAAATGAAAACAAGAACAGCATTTCGCAAAACCGCAGATCCGCCAGAACTGATGTTCATCATTTCGTTTTCCGCAAAATATTCTTGCTGACTTGGCAGGGCGCCCCGTTACGAGCCGACGATTGCAGGCATACTACGTTAACGCTGCAGGATACCGCTACTGGACCCTGCGAAACCGGCCTTGCCAATCTCGCATTCCACACCACATGGCATGACCGTCATGGCAAGGCTGTTTGGGAACCCGGCAACCGGATCTATTATAACGGCAAGATCGAATGAAAACGGGAGAGCGTGTGATGGCGGAGAAAAAAATGATGCGGCTGGGCGCGTTCATGCGGCCGGTCAGCATCCATACCGCAGCCTGGCGCTATCCGGGCGGCACGCCGGATGCGAATTTCAATCTGGAAGCCCTTGTCCAATACGCGCAGACGCTGGAGCGCGGTTGTTTCGATGCCTTCTTCATGGCCGATCACCTGGCGGTACTGAACATGCCGATGGAGGCGCTGAAGCGCAGTGCGACGGTCACATCGTTCGATCCGCTGACCCTGCTGCCGGCGCTGGCGATGGTGACGAAGCATCTGGGGCTGATCGCCACGGCCTCCACCACCTTCGAGCCGGCCTATATGGTCGCGCGGCGCTTCGCCTCGCTGGACCATATCAGCAACGGGCGCGCGGGCTGGAACATCGTCACCACCTCAAACCCCGATGCCGCGCTGAATTTCGGCATGACGGAGCATATGGAGCACGCCGCGCGCTACCGAAGGGCGCGCGAATATTACGACGTGGTCACCGGGCTGTGGGACAGCTGGGCCGATGACGCCTTCACACGCGATGTCGATAGCGGGATCTTCTTTGACCCCGAACGATTGCACACCCTGGACCACAAAGGCGAATTTCTGTCGGTACGCGGGCCGCTGAATATCGGCCGCCCCGTGCAGGGCTGGCCGCTGATCGTGCAGGCCGGCGCGTCGGAGGATGGCCGGCAGCTCGCGGCGGAAACCGCGGAGATGGTCTTCACCTCGCAGCGCACCCTGAAGGAAGCGCAGGAATTCTATGCCGATGTGAAGGACCGCATGGAAGCCGTCGGGCGCAATCCGGACCACATGAAAATTCTGCCCGGCGCGCTGGTCGTCGTCGGAGACAGCGAAGCGGAGGCGCGGGAAAAACGCGCGCTGCTGGACAGCCTGGTCCATTACGACAGCGGCATTGCCTCGCTATCCATCGCACTTGGCACCGACGCGTCAAAGTTCGACCCGGACGCCCCGCTGCCACCGATCCCGGAAACCAATGCCAGCAAAAGCGGTCGCGACCGCGTACTGCGGATGGCGAAGGAAGAAGGCTTGAATGTGCGCCAGCTTGCCGGGCGCCTGGGCGGTTATTCCGGTCACGCGCTGGTCGGCACGCCCATGAGCATCGCCGACGAAATGGAAGTCTGGCTGATGGAAAAGGGTTCCGACGGGTTCAATGTCATGTTCCCCTATCTGCCGGCAGGGCTGGACGATTTTGTCGACAAGGTCGTGCCGGAATTGCAGCGCCGGGGAATTTTTCGCACCGCGTATGAAGGCAAGACATTACGCGAAAACCTCGGCTTGCCAAGGCCACCCAACCGGTTCTTTGGTTAACCGATCACGGCATCAGGGCATATTGGTGAATGGTAATTCATATTGTTTTTTAGAGGTTTAGAAACAAGCGGCACCTAATGTCCTCTCACCCGTCAATGGTGACGGGCGGCGTGCACAGCACGACCATCCATATTAGCGGAGTAGATGCAGATGCGTAGTTTGACAGCTGGAATTCTGGCGATTTCTCTTGGTATGTCCGTTGCGGCGGCACCCGCCTTTGCGAGCGCGAAGGACGACGCCCTGAAGAAGTGCGAAGCAATTCACGACAAGGCGGCACATGATGCCTGCGTCGCTGCTGCAAAGAAGATGCACTAACTGCACACCCTTCCGCTAACCCAATAGCCAGGCCGGCAACCGGTACGCCACGCGGGCGCGGAAACAGAATATAGGCCACGTAGCAACCGCATTGACGCTTCGGTCGAAAAAAGGCGACCCTGTTTGGCAAACCGGCACCGTACGACCAAACAGGGGAGGCAGACATGCCACATGAAATTCCGAAACTGACCAGCGTATGCCCATCCGACGGCTATTCGCATGTCGCGAAAGTGGGCAGCACGCTCTACATCTCCGGCCAGGTGGCGAAGGATATCAAAGGCGATCTCGTCGGCCGGGGTGACATCGAGGCGCAGGTCCGCCAGGTGCTGACCAACATGAAAAACATTGTGGAAGAGCTGGGCGGCGATATGACCAATGTCGCCAAGATCACGACACTACTGACCCATCCCAGCTATCGCGACGCCTATCGCAAGGTACGGGTAGAGTTCTTCTCCGACCCACCCCCGGCCAATACACTGATCATCGTGGAAAGCCTCGCCTCCCCCGATTTCCTGGTTGAGATCGAGGCCGTCGCGGTCATCGACTAAGCAGCCCTGCCTGCGGGACGGCGCGCCAGGCTAGGGCGCGTTTGTGCCCCCGGTCGCATTCGAACCACCGGACACCGATTGCGACGGTTTATCGGCGGCATTGTCCCGGGCGACACGCGCATCGGGCGACATGGTCCGGAATGCGGGCAACCGAATGGTCACGGTGGTACCGCGGTTCTTTAGGCTGTCGATTTCGAGAACACCGCCATGAAGTTCTGTCAGGGCTTTCGATAGTGGCAGGCCCAGGCCGGTTCCGTCGTATTTCCGGTTCAGTTCGCTGTCGATCTGACCGAATTTCAACAATGCCTTTTCAACTTCCGCCGGCGTCATCCCGATGCCGTTATCATGTGTCTGAAATTCGAACTCACCCGACCCCAGACACCGGATTTTCAGGACAACCTTGCCGTTTGATCGGGTAAACTTGATCGCATTGCTGAGGATATTCACGAGGATCTGCTTGATCTTCCGCTCATCGGCGAAGAGCAGCGGCAGATCATCGTCCAATTCCATTTCCAGTTTCACATCGCCTTTAACCGCATGCGGGTTAATCAGAATGACAAGCGCACGAACCACTTCGGCAACATCGATTTTCTCTTCATTGAGGTCGTCGAAACCGGATTCGACCTTGGAAAGGTCCAGAATGTCATTGATCAGCGATAATAGGTGGTTGCCGGAATTGTGAATATCGGCGGCGTAACTGCAATACCGCTCCAACCCCAGCGGTCCGAGGCGTTCGGATTGCAGGACTTCGGAAAACCCGATAATCGCATTCAGGGGCGTTCGTAGTTCGTGGCTCATATTCGCGATAAATTCGGACTTTGAGCGGTTGGCGATTTCCGCTTCCTCTTTCGAGGCGATCAGCGCATGCCGGGCCTGGGTTTCCTTGGTGACATCGCGTCCGGTTCCCCGGTAACCGCAGAATTGTCCTTCGCTGTCGAATCTCGGCTTTCCGGAAACCGACCACCATCGAGCCGGTTCTGAGCCGTCTTTGCACCTGTAACGAACGTCACGAAACGACTTGTGATTGTGAAGGCCTTCTGCGAGCCGTTTTGCGACATGTTCGTTGATCTGTATCGCACCGGTGCTCATATCGCCGACAAGCAGCGCCTGAAGCGGTTTTACAGACAGATCGGACGGTGCCTCAGAGGAATAGTCGATCTGCAACGCCTTGTCGGTAGACCAGAACAGATCGGATGCGATTTCGGCAAAATCGCGAAACTTGATCTCGTTCTCACGCAGGACCCGTTCGTCTTCATCGCTGCGCAATTGCCCGGCCCGTTTGTTCCAGATCGCGAGCCCCAGAAATCCGCAGCCGAAGGCACCAATGACGACCAGCAGGATAACCAGCCAGAAGCGGATATGTTCGAGTGTCGGGGATCGGCGGATTTCAAGCGAAAAGGCCTTCTGTTTTTCGCTTAACGGTATGCGCGATACGAATGATTCAAGGAACGGCAAACGGGCGCTCACTTGTTCCGGCACATATTCGAACAATGTTCTTTCGGGCCCGGTCGCCGTGTCACCGGAGACGATAAAACCTGATTTCAAGTTCACTGTAATCTCTGACGACCTTTTCCAGGAAATGCTGGGGGTCGATTATCAGGGCGATGATCCCGCTGGTCTGGATCTTGCGCAGGCTGTCTGTTGCAGGTGTGGTATAGCCGCGATAAAATGCCTTAAAGACAAAAAATCGCTCGCCAATATTGGGCAGCGCGACAGAATCGGAAATCGCGACCTGACCGCTTTCAATCGCCTTGGCAAGCGATCTAGCCAAAACCGGGTTGGACAGAAGGTCGTAACCGACGAGCGCCGCATTAAGGGGATCGAACGGCTCCAGCACGACAATGGGCAACAGGATCTCATGGCCACGTTTTGAGCTGCCACTCGCACCGTTTTCATATCCACTCAGGCGGAACTGGACAAAGCCATTGCGCTGCATCCTTTCCTCAAATGCCGTGCGGTTCACCTCTTCCAGCATATCCGCCTGCACGACAGCATCCACAAAAGGATATGCCGCCAGAAGTTCGCGCGACTGCCCCGCAAATTCATGCGCCTTTATATTGTCGCTCGAATGCTGCAACCCGGCCAGAGAGGTCAGGATCGCGTCGGTATTGCCGAACTGCTGCGCCAATGTCTGTTGCAAGCTGGAAACGCGCTCGTCAAAAGCGGATTTCGACGCCCCCAGATCCAGCCAGATTGCCAGCATCGCCAGAGAGAAGCACGTCAGGCCCGTAAAGATAGAAAACCCGACGACATCGGATGTCCTAAACAGCCAGCGATTTCGGGCGTCACTCAACAGGCAAAACCTTTTTCGCTTTTTGCATCATGCTGACCGGCATTTTGAGCTTCGCTGCGTCGATTATTTTCGGATTCACCCAGATATCGCGCCGGTTATTGGGAACGATCGGAATCGCTGCCGGCGAAACACCGCCCAGAATTGCCAGCGCCGCCTTTGCCGCCCATTCCCCCTGCTCTTCAGGAACCTTTGTCACGCCGACAATTGAGAAGGGCATCATCCAGTCATGGTTGGTAACGCTGAGTTTGCGGGAAAATTTCAGAACGGCTTCCTGCGCAGCATCCGCATTCCAGTCGTTTATACCCGCATTGCTCCCAACAATGACCAGGTCCATCTCCTGCGCCTTTTTATAGGCCTGAAGCCATTTTCCAAGGTATCGACCAAGGCCCATTCCAGCTTGAAACCAAGCTGTTTTGCCGCTTCCCTGAACCGCACCAGATTTTTCTGTTCTGTCAGGGTGTCCGCGCCGAGGTAAAAGGCGCGCTTGAGATTCGGGACGATGTCGATCGCGCTTTCCAGCATCGGCACAATCGGTGCGACTTCAATCATCCCCGTCACATTTTTATAGGGAAAACCATATTCCGCCGCCGTCCAGTTCACACCGGCGAAAACGAATGGAAGCGCATCATCCTTGTAATACGGGGCAATCAGGTATTTTGCAGCGTTGTCATCCGCTGTAATCACGACATCCGGTTTCCAGGATTCAATGATTGCTTTCGCTTCCAGCGCGCTCTGCTTTTTTTTCCGCCGACGACTTCCGCTGTTTGGTATCCATATCAAACTGGCGGTATTCGCATTTACCGTCCAGGACCGAACGCAACCCACGCTCGACGCCGTCCGACCATGCATATCCCTGATGATAGGACGAAACGAACAGGCATTTCTTCTCCGCAGCAGCACTATTGCCCACGAAAATCATCATCGACCCGAGAAACGCGAAGGTCAGGGCCTTCGGCAGACGAGTGACTATCGGCATCGATCCATCCTTTCGCCGGCCCGGCGCAGTACCCCCGGACAGAACATCCGAAACAGCAGCGCGCCGTGACCTTACAGCCTATAATTTAACCAAGTTTACGTAACAATTATTTATTAATGGTTAACAGAAAATCCCTTTCGACACTGCAGCCGAATTCGCGCTTCGGGCAGCAGGCAGGGGTATTTCCGGTCGAAAAGCCGTCACCGAATCCGACTGTTTCTATAAAAAGTGCGGCGACGCTCTATCCGCGACAGCCGATATAATATCGACCTGCCGTCAAATTGAACTGGCACAACCGCAAGTGATAATGCGATATTATTCGGATAGTTACCTTTCCTGACCGCCTCGGCGGCAGAAATAAATTCACACCTTCAACCCGCCAGTTGATAGAAATGGCCGCGAGGTTTTGTATATTGTCAGGATTATGCGGGCATACGGATCAATGACGTCAATCTTGGCTAAAGGGCCGTTCATCACCGAAAACAATTATCGGTCAAAATCCGGAATTCCGGTTAACCATATTGGCGGCCGTCACTACCACTTATTTTTGCATCACCCTCGCTGTCATTGCGGCAGTATCGCTGCAAGCGCTGCACAGTAATAGCGGCCGCCATGGAATTTCAGCTCGAGTGGTTGTTTGCGGCGATGGTCCTGCTCATCGCCTATATGATACGCGGGATGGCGGGGTTCGGGTCCGGGCTGATCGCGGTTCCCTTGCTCGCCATGGTATTTCCGGTCCAACTGGTTGTTCCCGTCGTCGTCCTGTATGACTACATCGGGTCCGCCAGTCAGGGCATTCGCAACCGCGACAAGATCGTATGGCGCGAAGAGTTCGTCCTTCTGCCCTTCGCCCTCATCGGCGTCGCCCTGGGTCTTAGTGTCCGGCCCGAAATGAGTTGAGTGATTTCAGTAAGTTGTGATTCTCTCGTTTGTGTTGAAGCAAATGAGGAGACACAACATGTGGACTGAGATCACCCGCCCGCAGTTTGATCGTTCGAGCCTTCGTTACGCAAGCGACTTGACGGATAAGGAGTGGCGTTTGATTTCGCCATTATTGTCCCCGCCGCGTCGATTAGGCCGCCCGCGAACCACGGATTTTCGAGAAGTGGTGAATGGGATTTTTTATGTGGCGCGCACCGGTTGCCAATGGCGCATGGTGCCCCGGGAATTTCCGCCACGCAGTACGATCCAGCGATATTTTTACGCTTGGCGCTCGGATGGAACCTTGCACGTCATCAATCGCCAACTGGTGATGTCGATGCGGGAAACCTCTGGGCGCACGACCAGCCCGACCGCCGGGGTGATCGACAGCCAGACGGTGAAAACCACGGAAAGCGGCGGTGTTCGGGGCTATGACGCGGGAAAGAAGGTCAAAGGGCGCAAGCGTCATATCGTGACCGACACAGGCGGCTTTCTGGTCGCCGTCATGGTTCACGCCGCCGATATCCAGGATCGCGACGGCGCGCCCCGCGCTGTTGGCGTCGATACGCCACGCCTTTCCCCGGTTGCGCCATGTTTTCGCCGATGGTGGTTACGCGGGACCGAAGTTGCGCGACGCGCTGGCCAAACTTGGGAAGTGGACCGTGCAGATCGTCAAGCGCTCCGACGCCGCCAAGGGGTTCGTATTGTTGCCCCCGCCGCTGGGTGGTTGAGCGCACCTTCGCTTGGCTCGGTCGTAACCGCCGTCTCGCCAAAGATTTCGAGGAAACCATCGAAAGCGCGGAGGCATGGCTCCTGATCGCCAGCATTCAACTGCTCGCCCGACGATTGGCAAGAGCATGAAAACATGGATATCATTTCGAGTCAGACTCTTACAGTCCTGCAATCGGTCGCATCAACAACCCTGAAACAGGCCCTGGCTATTTTCGTCATCGTCTATGCCGTCTATCAGGTCCTGCCGCTTCCGGTATTGAGAGGATCGCGTCTCGTCGCAATTCCCTGCGGTTTTCTTGGCGGGATGATCGGCACGATTTTCGGTACGGGCGGCCCCTTCTATATTATCTATTTCGGCCTGCGCGGGCTGGACAAGGACGCCTCGCGCGCAACCTTCTCTGCAAATTTCCTCATTGATGGCGCAGTCCGGCTCGCTGCGTTCGCATCATTCGGCCTGCTGGGCACGGATATGGTGCTGACCATACTGGCCGGCCTGCCGCTGATCGCGGCGGGGCTGTGGGTCGGCGGGCGCGCCCATGCCATCATGTCGTCGCGCGCCTATGTCCATCTGGTCAGTATCCTGCTGTTTTTCAGCGGTATCATTCTTCTGTTGAGGAACTAGAAACCCTGACGCCGATGGCGTCTTTCGTTGCCCCGACCCGCCCCCCTTGATACGGTCCTGCACATGCGCAGTCCCCTTCCGCCCCTATGACGAAAGCGAATCCGATGTCCCATAAAGGCTTTCCCTCACTCGATCTGCTGATCACCCCGCAGGAACTGCATGGCAAACTCGGGCAGGTCAGTATTCTCGATTTCCGCCCCGCAGAAGCTTACGCCGTCGGGCATATCCCCGGTACGCAGCATCTCGACCTGTACGGTGTCAGTGTCAACGACACATCGGAAGCGCCGCTCAACGCCTTCCTGGCCATGTATCAGGCGCAATTCGCTTCGCGCGGGATCACCATGGACCGGCCGGTCGTAATCTATGACGGGGAAACCGGGGAGCGCGCGGCACGGGGTGTCTGGCTGCTGACGGTGCTGGGCCACAAGAATGTGCGCATTCTCGACGGCGGCGCGCAGGGCTGGGTCGATGCCGGGTACGAGATGTCCACTGAACCATCACCACCGTCCGGCGGCGGCTTGTCGGGCGACCGGAACCTGGCGGACCTGGCGACCCGGTTCGATGTGCATGACGCACTGAACGACGGCGCGACGGTGCTGATCGATACGCGGCGTGACACCGAATATCTGGGCACGGAAAAACGCGCCCGGCGCGTCGGCACCATGCCCGGCGCCGTGCATATTTTCTGGCGCGATCATCTGGATGACAAGGGCGCGCTGCGCCCCGCCGATGAACTTCGCGCCATGTATGAAGCCAAGGGCGTCACCCCGGACAAGACCTGCATTCCCTATTGCCAGGGCGGCTATCGTTCGGCCAGCACCTGGGTCGTGCTGAAATCGCTGGGCTATACCAAAGTGAAAAACTACATGGGTTCCTGGGGTGAATGGGGGAACCGGGATGACTCGGTGATCGTCTCCGCCGAAGAAAACAAATAGTTATGGAATCGCGGACACTCGGCAATCTGTGGCCCGTCAGTGCGCTGACCCTGGGCGGCGGCGGCATCGGCCAGCTCTGGGGGGAAACCACGCGCGACGAATGTATCGCCACGACCCGCGCGGCGATCGATAGCGGCATCACCCTGCTCGACATGGCCCCGGCCTATGGACAGGGCGAAGCGGAAAACGTCATCGGCGCGGCCTTCGAAGGCAACCTGCCGGATGGTGTACGCATCACGACCAAGTGCCGGTTGGGCACACCGCCGGACGGCGAGGTCGAAGCCGCGCTGACAAACAGCCTGGACGAGAGCCTGAAACGGATGCGACTGGACCGGGTCGATGTCTTCTTCCTGCATTCCAACATCATTCCCGACGATTATGATGCCAGCGCCTATACGGACCGGCCCGCAACCCGCTGGGCCACCTATATGGAACGCTTTCGCCCGGCCTGCGAAAAATTGAAGGCACAAGGGCGCATCGGCGCCTGGGGCATCACCGGCATCGGTATTCCGGCGCAGATTCTGGATGCGCTTGGTTCAGCGCCGAAACCGGATGTCGTGCAATGCATCGCCAACCCGATCGATTCCATCGGCGAGTTGCAGTATTACGCCGGGCCGACGCGGGCGCGGGAAATCATCGCGACAGCGAAAGGCAACGGCGTCGGCGTGATGGGTATCCGCGCCGTGCAGGGTGGCGCGCTGACCGATGTACTGGATCGCGACCTTCCCGCCGACCATGGCGTCGTCACCGATTTCGCCCGCGCGGCCAAATTCCGCGCGCTGGCGGCGGAACGGGGCGAGTCTGCCGCGGCGCTGGCGCATCGCTACGCGTTGTCCATGCCCGGCATCGACACCGTCGTCCTGGGTGTGAAAAACCGCACCGAGCTGGATGATTGCGTCAAGGCCGCCAATGCCGGCGACCTGGATGCCGACACCATGCGGCAGGTCGAAACCAGCTTCGGCTGACGCCGGTTACGTCGACGTCCAGTAGGCGGGATCAGCCGGGAACACGGATGTCGCTTCGACCCGTTCGGTCGGGCCGTCCAGGGTATCCGCTGCCGCCTTCCAAACGGCGTAATGCGGGGCTGCGCGATGCGCTTCGACCGCGGCTTCATCCACGTAGACTTCATAGAAGTAATAGACGTTGGGGTCGGTATCGTCCTTCAGCACGTTGAAGCGGCAGCAGCCCGGCTCGTCCCGTTCGGAGCCCAGCGCATCGACTTCGATGGCCTTGAGGAATTTTTCATGCATGTCCGGTTTCACCCGAACCTTGATCCATTTGGCGATCATCACTCTCTCCCGTTTTGATTTTGATGATGGTTCTCAGAAAGGCCGGTCGCCCTTGATCGTCGCGCGCTGCATCCGCCGTCGCTTGCCCGCATAATCGTTCAGCGCGTGGTGCTGGGTGCAGCGGTTATCCCACACGGCAAGAGCACCGGGGGTCCAGCGAAACCGGCAGGTAAATTCCGGCCGGACCGCATGCTGGCACAGGAAATCGATCAGCGGCTTGCTTTCCGCCTCCGTCATGTCCTTGAACCGTTTTGTATGGCTGCTGTTCACATAAATGGCCTTGCGGCCGGTTTCGGGATGGGTGCGGACAACCGGGTGCTCCGATACATAGACTTTCGCCTCGGTCTGGTAGGTATCCTTCATGCCGTCCAGCTTCGCCATCACCGCCTGGCGCCCGCCGCGATAGGGGCCGTCGGAGGAATTGATCCCAACCAGCCCCTCCAGCGCCTGCTTCATGCCATCGGACAGCGCGTCATAGGCCAGCGCCATATTGGCGAACAGTGTATCGCCACCATATTCAGGAACTTCCAGCGCGCTCAGCACCGACCCCAGCGCGGGCGTTTCCAGATAAGTCGTATCCGAATGCCAGGAGCCGCCGAAATTGCGCTCATCCGTTTCCGTCTTGAGGATTTCAATGACCTCCGGGGCTTCGGGCAGCCCCTTCTGGAACGGATAAATATCAGGTTCGCCAAAGATACGCGTGAAGCGGATCTCCTGCTGCGGCGACAGGTGCTGATCCCGAAAAAAAAGTACGTGATGCTCCAGGAACGCCGCATGAATATCGGCGGATTCACTATTGGACAATTCTTCCTTGAGGTCGATCCCGGAAACTTCAGCGCCCAGCGCCCCGGATATGGGTTTGATTTCCATTACGCTGCACTCCCCTTGGCATTGGCGATGGCGCGCCAGGTAATTTCGGGCGATGCCGGGCCATCGTACCCCTTCAGCCCATAGGCGGCCAACGCATCCATCACCGCATTGGCCACGGCCGGAAAACCTGCAATCGCCCCCGCCTCACCGCTGCCCTTCACGCCCAATGGATTTGTCGCACTGGGCACGCCGTTGAAGACCACGTCATAGGATGGCACATCGCCAGCGCGCGGCATGCTGTAATCCATGAAGGAACCGGATACCAACTGCCCGCTGGCCGGGTCATAGGACCCGCGTTCCATCAGGGCCTGCCCGATACCCTGGGTAATCGCACCATGCACCTGCCCCGACACCACCATCGGATTGATGATCGTGCCATAATCATCTACGGCGGTATAGGCTTCGACCGTCACCGCGCCGGTTTCCGGGTCAACTTCCACTTCAGCCACATGGCAGCCATTGGGAAAGGTCAGCGCTTCGCGCGTGAAATCCTGCAGCCGGTCCAGCCCTTTGCCGTCCTCTTCCCGCGCATGCCGGGCGACTTCCATAATGCCAAGGCCCCGGTCGGTCCCCGCGATATCGAATCTTCCGTCGCGAAAAACGATATCCGCCTCTGCGGCTTCCAGCACCCGTGCCGCCGTGCGCTTGCCGCGCTCGACAATCCACTCCACCGCCTTGAAGGTCGCGGTGCCCCCCATATAGGTCGCCCGCGAACTGCCATGGCCCCCGCCCTTCGGGATCAGGTCCGTGTCGCCCTGCCGGTAACGGATGCGCTCGAACGGCACGCCCAGCAAATCCGACACAAGCTGCGGGAAGGTCGTTTCATGCCCCTGCCCGATAGATTGCGTCCCTGTGGTGAAGGTTACGTAATCATCCTCCCCAAAGCGCAGTTCGACATGTTCTTCCGGCACACCGAAGGTGCCTTTCATATGGTAGGCGAAGCCAAGGCCACGGCACCGCCCGCGCGATTCCGCATCGCGCAGCCGCGCATCAAACCCTTCGCGCGCCTTTGCAATCGCCGCGTCGAAATTTTCCGGAAACTTGCCGCTGTCGATTTCATGCCCCACAGCATTCGTATAGGGCCAGGCCCGCGCCAGGTTTCGGCGGCGCAATTCCACCCGGTCGAGCCCCATTTCAGCCGCCGCCCGGTCGATCAGCCGTTCGGTAATATTGGCGGATTCAGCGAAGCCCGGCCCGCGCGACACACCGACGGGCACGGTATTGCTGAACCCCGCGCCGATATCCAGAAGCACTGCCGGGATGGTGTACGGACCGCCGGGCAGGGTCGCATATTGTTCGGTATGCAGCCGTCCGATACTCCCCGATAGATACGCCCCGAGATTCCCCCAGCCGGCGATATGCAGCGCCAGAAAATTACCGTCGGCGTCCAGCGCCAGGGCCGCTTCGGCCGTATGGTCGCGCGCCTGATGGTCGGAAACAAAGCCCTCGCTGCGCCCGTTGATCCATTTGACCGGGCGGCCGGTGGCACGCGCCGCCCAGGGCAGCAGAACATGTTCGGGATAAATGAAATTCTTCACACCGAAGCCCCCGCCCACATCGGGAGCAACAAATCGTACCCGGGACGGTTCAACGCCTAGTGACATCGCGGCCCGGTCCCGCGCCATATGAATACTTTGCGCCGAAAGATACATCGTGTACCGGCTGGACGCTTCGTCATAAACGCCAATCGCGCCGCGCGGTTCCATCGAATTGGTGATGATCCGGTGATTGTGGATGTTCAGTTTCGTGACATGTGCGGCGCTCGCCATCGCAGCCGCCACCCCGGCCGGGTCACCGGTCTGCCATTGCAGGCATATATTGGCCGGATCGGCGGCAATGGCCGATTGGACATCCGTTACCGCCGGCAGCGCATTGTAATCAACCCACAGGGTCTCCGCCGCATCCAGCGCCTGGTCCCGCGTTTCAGCGACGACAACGGCAACCGGCTCCCCCGCATAGCGCACACGGTCAATGGCCAGCGGATACTGTGTCGGAAAGACAAAGGGTTTGTTGTTGTAGACATTGACCTGCTCGTAAGGCTGCAGCGGCTGGATCCCTGCCGCCGCCTGATCCGCCCCGGTCAGGATTGTCAGCACGCCGGGCAAAGCCAATGCCTCGGCGCTATCGATTCCGGCTATTTCCGCATGCGCATGCGGCGAACGAACGATCACCGCATGAACCATGCCGTCCAGCACCATGTCGTCGATATAGCAGCCCTTGCCAGTCAGAAAGCGGGTGTCTTCGGTACGCCGGGGCGTATCGCCGATTTTCAGTCGCGTCATGGCAGGGTCCATTTCCTAGCGATTCTGGACAAAGTCGAACAATAGCTGGTTATCCGCGCCCAGCTTTGGTGCCGGTTTTCCAAACCCGGGGCGTTCGCCATCGATGGAAACCGGCAGGCCGACGAGGTTGAAATCCACCTCGGCGCTTGACTGCACCATGCCGGTCGCAATCGTCTGGGCATGCTTCATCACCTCATCGAGGTCCTGGATCGGCGCATTGGGAATGCCCGCCGCATCCAGCAGGGTTGCCCATTCGGCGCGGCTTTTGCCGGCGACGGCGACGCCGATCGATTCACTGAGCGACGCCTCGTTTTCCATCCGGTCACTCACCGTTCCATATCGGGGATCGGTCGCCAGCTCCGGCAGGCCCAGCACCTCGCACAGCCGGACAAACTGGGCGTCCACCGCGGTTGTGATCACCAGTAACCCGTCAGACACCTGATAGGCATTGTTCGGCGCGACCAGCGGCCCGCGTAATCCACTGCGGCCCGGTACCGCGCCACCGGCCAGCATCTGCGCCATCGGCATAAGCATCATGTTCAGTGCCGATTCGAACAGCGATGCATCGACGACACCCCCCCTGCCCGTATTCACCCGGCGCAACAGCGCCGCCTGAATACCGATGGTCGCCCAGGTCGCGGTTGCGATATCGACAATCGAAACGCCGACCCGGCTGGGCGGGCGATCCGCCTCCCCCGTGACGCTGACGATGCCGGCAAACGCCTGTATCAGCGGATCGTATCCCGCCAGATCCTTCAGCGGTCCCGCATGGCCAAACCCGGTAATATTGCAGTAGATCAGCCGGGGCGCCGCCGCACACAGGGCCGTCGCACCAAGGCCCAGTTTCTCCATTCCGCCGGGTCGTGTATTCTGGACCAGCACATCCGCCTTCTCCGTGATGAACCGGAACAGCGCTTCCTTCTGATCTTCATCCCGCAGATCAACCGTGACGGATTTCTTGCCGCGATTCAGTGCCTGAAACGGCGCCGGCATGCCGTCCACATATGGCCGCGGCCATTTCCGGACCGGGTCACCGCCATTGGCCGGCTCGAACTTGATGACCTCCGCCCCAAGTTCCCCCAGAATCCGCGCGGTAAACGGCCCGGCGATTGTATTGCCAAATTCGACGACGGTTATACCGGCTAGCGGGGATTGTTGTTCCATGACCTACTCGATACTCATACAAAACTGAAGGCCGACACCATGCCGCGCCACGCCCGAACGGGCAAGTCGAAGCAGGCAAGAAACCGCCAGCAGTGAGCGATCTTTCAGGAAGACCTGCGACCCTGAGTAAGTTTCCCCTGTCCAGACACAATTGCAGCGCTTTCAAATCGACATATGCAAAAAACACCGTCGTCATTGCGTCGCGAAGCGGCATCCGTTTCAATAAGATGCGTTTCAGCGGACTTATAATAATCGACGGGCATGCGAAATGAATGACAAGCCGATGGGGGTCGCCGTCATACCGGTCACACCCTACCAGCAGAATTGCTCCATCATCTGGTGCACGAAGACCATGAAAGGTGCCGTCGTCGATCCGGGCGGCGAGCTGGACCGTATCCTCATGGCTGTCGAAGAAGCCGGGGTGACGCTGGAGAAAATCCTGATCACCCATGCCCACCGCGACCATGCGGGCGCGACGGCAGAACTTTCGGAAAAATTCGACCTGCCCATCGAAGGACCGCAGAAGGAAGATCAGTTCTGGATAGACAAGCTGGCCGGTTACGGCCCGGAACCCGGCTTCGGCCAGTCCCGGCCCTTCACCCCGACCCGCTGGCTGGAAGGCCACGATACGGTCACCCTTGGCGAATTGACACTGGACGTGCGCCACTGCCCGGGGCACACGCCGGGGCATGTCATTTTCTTCCACGAAGGTTCACGGCTGGCCATTGTCGGCGACGTGATCTTCCGGCGCAGCGTCGGCCGCAGCGATTTCCCGCGCGGCGACGCGGCAACGCTGGTGCGCTCCATCACCCAGGAATTGTGGCCGCTGGGCGATGATGTCGTCTTTCTGCCGGGGCATGGGCAGCTTTCCACCTTCGGGCAGGAACGGCAGGACAATCCCTATGTCGCGGATTCGGTCCTGGCGGGATAGGCGCTTCACCCCAGAAGGCCCGTTTTCCGGAAGGCACACGAACCGGCAATATTGACGCGCGCAGTGCGGTAGCTCTAGGCTTTGAGGGATCGTAATTCGCGAACCCGGGAGGCACGCGCCATGGCAACACCCCAGCAGGTCCTCGACCTGACCGAAACGGAAAGCACCGACCAGCGCCCCGATGGCGCCTTTACCAATGCCAAGGCCTGGAAAAGCGGCGATATTTCGGCGGATGACTGGACCGTAAAGGTCAATGCCGCCGCCGCCCGCGAGTTGGAAGACGCTGTCGCCCTGATCCGCAGGCAGGTACTACCGGTCCATATGCTGGACCCGCGCGATTTCGAATTTGACGCCTGCAGCGCCATGATGGCCGAGGCCCGCCGCCTGATCGACGACGGGCATGGGTTCGCCATCATCGACCGGTTGGCGCTGGACAACTGGACCGAAGAAGAGGGGCGCGCCATGTATTGGCTGCTGGCCCGCGCCTTTTCCAAGGTCGTGGCGCAAAACGCCTATGGCGAGATTTTCCGTGAAATCCGCGACGAAGGCGTGCCGTCATACATGCCCGGGGTCGATGGCGCGCTGACCCAGTCGGGCCTGAATTTCCACCAGGACAACAGCGGCAACCGCAACATGCCCAATTACACCGGGCTGATGACCCTGCACACGCCCAAAGAAGGCGGGATGAGTCAGTATTGCACGCTGTATTCGCTGTATAACGCGATGCTGGAGGATGCACCGGTGCAGCTGGAGCGGCTGTTCGAGCCTTTCTACCATGACCGGCTGAATATCCAGTCGCCGGGGGAAGCCGCCGTGCTACGTGCACCGGCATTGCGCTATGACGGCGAGCGGCTGACCGGGCGTTATTCGACGACGAAAATCCCTGCCGGATATAACCGGGCCGGCGAGGAAATGGACAATCTGTCCCGGGATTCACTGGCGACCGCGATGTCCGTGATCCGCGACCGGAAGCTGGCGGCGGAATATATGCTGGAGCGCGGTCAGATCGTCTTCATCAACAACCGCGAGGGCCTGCATCACCGCGAACCCTATACGGATGGCGAAACGGTCGAAGATACGCGGCATCTGGTGCGGCTGTGGTTCCGCAATGAAGGCCGCCCCTTCTTCGACGGTTAATCACCGACAGCGGCGGCAACAGCCTTTACAACAGTATCGATTTCAGCGGCCGTCGTCGGACGGCCAAGGCTGAACCGAACCGTCCCCGCGCCAACGGAATCCGAAACGCCCATTGCCTGCAAGACGGATGATACCGTCACCGTCCCTTCATGGCAGGCGGAACCGGTCGTCGCCGCAATTTCCGGCATGCGGTCAAGAATCTCGCTGCCGATCTGCCCCTCGAAGGAAACATTCAGGGTATTTGGCAACCGGTGTTCGGGATGCCCGTTCAGGTGCAGGCGATTGCCATAGCGTTCCAGTAACCGGCGGTGCAGATCGTCCCGCAATTCCTGCACCCGGTTCATCGGGCCCAGGTCACGCGCCAGCCGGCAGGCCATGCCCAGCGCCGATGCCAGCATGGCGCTTTCGGTCCCCGCACGGCGACCGGCCTGATGGTCGGCGCCGTGGATCAGCGGTTCGAGGGTCACACCGTCACGGATATACAGCGCGCCAACCCCTTTGGGCCCGTACATTTTTTGTGCCGCGATGGACAGCAGATCGACATCCAGCGCGGTAACGTCGACGGGAATTTTCCCGGCAGTCTGCGCCGCATCCAGATGCAGCAACACGCCCCTTTCCCGCGTGATCGCGGATAATTCGGGGATCGGCTGGATCGAACCAACCTCGCCATTGGCATGCATCACACTGACCAGGATCGTCCGGACCGTGAGGGCGTCCCGCAGGGTGTCCGGGTCGACCATGCAGGTTTCATCCACCGGCAGGTAGGTCACCTCCGCGCCGAGTGTTTCCAGGAAGGCGCAGGTCGACAATGTCGAGGGATGCTCAACGCCGGTCGTGATGATGTGGTTGCCCCTGTCGCGCCGCGCGAAGAACGCGCCCTTGAGGGCCTGGTTGATCGACTCGGTGCCGCCACTGGTGAAGACCACCTCACCCGGCGCGCAACCGAACAGGGCGGCAACGTCGGCGCGCGCCGCCTCAATCGCCTCGCGCGCAGGGCGGCTGGCCCAGTGCAGTGCCGAAGGGTTGCCGAAGGGACCGTCGAGGAAACGGCGGATCGTATCCGCGACCTCCGGCGCCAGCGGCGTACTGCCGTTGTAATCGAGGTAGATCATGCGTCGTCCATCACGATGGCGACGCGGCCCAAGGCCTTGCGCGCCAGCACCGTGCTCATGGCGTCCTGGAACTTCTCCAGGGGGAAGACATGCGAGACCCGGGGTTTCAGCAGCCCTTGCTCGTACCAGGAGAACAGCTCGGCCATGCTGTCGCTCATCTGCTGGTCGTATTCATCCCGCATGTCGCGCGGGCTCCAGCCCATGTAGTAGCCGAGATTGAGGCCGCAGACGGTGATGTTCTTGACCAGCAGGATATTGGCCGGGATCTGTTGAATGGTGCCGCCGGCGAAACCCACGGGCATGATCCGGCCCTCCGGCGCGATACAGCGCAGGGACTCGGCGAAAACCTCGCCGCCGACCGGATCATAGATGATATCAGCGCCGATCCCGTCGGTCAGCGCCAGCACTTCCTCGCGGAACCCGCCCTCGCGATAGTTAATGGTGTGATCGGCGCCATGCTCGGTGGCGATCGCGCGTTTCTCCTCCGAGCCCACGGTGGCGATGACCGTCGCGCCCTTGATCTTTGAGATCTCGATCGCCGCGACACCGATGCCGCCCGCCGCTCCGTGGATCAGCACGGTCTTGCCGGGCCCGACCCCCAGCAGATGCGGCCAGATCAGCGCCGCGTAGGAGGTCGAGTATGAGTTGGTGAAGCAGATTGCCTTGTGAAACGGCAGGCTGTCCGGCAGCGCGAAGGTGTTGACCTCATGCGCGGTGCATTCCTCGGCCTGACCGCCCCAATCGAGCACCGCCGTCACCCGGTCTCCCACCTTGAAGCGGCTAACCTGGGCGCCGACCTCGGTGACGATCCCCGCCGCCTCGGTCCCCGGCGTGAAGGGCAGCGGCGGCTTGCGCTGATACTTGCCGGCGACCACCAGGCTGGTGGCGAAGCTCATCCCCGCCGCCTTTGTCGCAATGCGGACCTGCCCCGGCCCCAGTTCCGGAACCGGGCAATCGCGCAATTCCAGATTCTCGAAAGCCGTCCATTCCCGGACGAGAACACCACGCATACGCTATTCCCTGTTTTGCTTCAGCCGATACGGTAGGGCGACAAGTCTACCCCCGGATCGCGCCCCGCCACCAGATCGGCCACGATGCGGCCGCTGACCGGTCCCATCGTCATGCCGACATGCCCCCCACCAGCGGCAAGGAAGACGTTCGGATGCCCCGGCAACGCACCAAGATAGGGAACGCCACTTGGCGTCGACGGGCGAAAGCCCAGCCAGTTGCTTTGTTCGGTTGTCCGGAATCCTTTCACCGCATAGGCGACGTGATCGACCATGCGCCGCGCGCGGGTGAAATCCGGCGGCGCTTCATTGCCGCCCAGTTCCACCCCTGTGGTCAGGCGCAACCCGTGTTCCATCGGCGACAGGAAGACCGAATGATCGGCCAGCGCGACCGGACCGTTCAGCGTCGTTTCCGGGTGCGGCAACATGATGTGATAGCCGCGCTCGGTATCCAGCATGATACGGGTACCAAACTGCCGGACCAGTTTTGTAGACCAGGACCCCGCCGCAATGACGATGACATCGGTTTCGTGCTCGCCGGTTTCGGTTCGCACCACGTTGTCGCCATGAAACCCCGTGACGGAATCCTTTACGACCGTACCGCCACCAGCGCGGAAAGCTTCGGCGAACCGCTGGACCAGCCGCCCCGGATGGCGCAGCGATGAATTGCCATCGAAATAGATGCCATGCGAAAATACCGGCGAGAGCGCCGGTTCGAGCTGGCGGATTTCATCCTCGGTCACCAGGCTGAACTGTCTGCCGCATTCGCGCATCACATCGATTTCAAATTCCGCCCCCGCGAAACTCCGGGCGTCGCGATAGACTTTCAGCACGCCGCGCCGACTGATCAGCGCTTCGGCACCGGCCTGTTCGATCAGCGTGTCATAGGCCGCATGCGACACATCCAACAGCGCCGCTTTCGCCGCGGCATTGGTGCGCACCCGGTCCTCCCGGCTGTTCCGGACAAAACTGATCAACCAGGGCAACAGTTTCGGCAGGTAGGGCCAGCGGATCGATAATGGCCCATAGGGGTCCATCAGCATCTTCGGCACGCGCCCGGCGATGCCCGGCACGGCGGTGGGGATACAGCCGGCGATACTGATCACGCCGGAATTGCCCATGGAGCTGCCGGTGCCGAATTCGTCGCGTTCGAACAGGGTGACATCATGCCCATCGCGCTGCAGGAACAAGGCGGCGCTGACACCGGTTATGCCGCCGCCGATGACAGCGGCCCGGCGTGGGCGGGGGTCGGTCACAGGGCCGCTTCCAACTCGTCGATCAGGCCTTCGACCATCGACAGGCCGAGCGACCAGAATTTCGGATCGGAAGCATCGAGACCAAATGGCGCCAGCAGTTCCCGGTGCCGCAACGTTCCCCCGGCGCGCAGCATCTCCAGGTATTTGTCGACGAAGCCTTCTTCCGCATCCTGATAGCGGGAATACAGCGCGTTCACCAGGCCGTCCCCGAACGCATAGGCATAGACGTAAAACGGCGAATGGATGAAATGCGGGATATAGGCCCAGTAATTGCCGTATTCCTGTTCAAACCGGATCGCCGGCCCCAGGCTTTCGCCCTGTACCGCCATCCAGATTTCCGCCAGCCCTTCCGGCGGCATTTCGCCGTTGCGCGCGCTCGTCATGCACCCGTTTGCGTTCGAATTCGTAGAACGCGACCTGGCGTACCACGGTGTTGATCATGTCCTCGACCTTGCCGGCGAGCAGGGTCTTGCGGCGCGACTTCCTGTCCGTCGTCGCTTTCCAGCATTCGACCGGAAGGTCAGCATCTCCCCGAAGACCGATGGCCGTTTCCGCCAGGGTCAGCGGCGTATCCGCCATGAGCTGCCCCTGCGGACCGGCAAGCACCTGATGCACGCCGTGGCCCAGTTCATGCGCCAGGGTCATCACGTCCCGCGCCTTGCCCTGATAGTTCAGCAGCAGATACGGATGCGCCGCGGGCACGGTCGGATGCGCGAAGGCGCCGGATGCCTTGCCCGAGCGCACCGGCCGCATCGATCCAGCGCATTGTCGAAGAATGGCTTCCCCACCGCCGCCAGGTCGGGTGAAAATTCGCCATAGGCTTTCAGCACCGTGTCGCGGGCTTCGTCCCACGGCGACGATGCGTTTGTCCTACATCGGGCGGCGGCGCGTTGCGATCCCAGTAATCCAGCTGTTTCCACGCCGCAGCCAGCGGGCCTTCAGCGCATAATAGCGATGCGACAGGCGCGGATAGGAATCGGCGACCACCGCCTCGGACAGCGCCTCCACCACCTCGTCCTCGACACTGTTCGCCAGGTTGCGCCGATGACACCGGGCGTCGGCAGATTACGCCAGCGATCCTCGATTTCCTTGTCCTTGGCCAGCGTGTTGGTGATCAGCGAAAACAGGCGGATGTTATCTTCCAGCACCGTGCCGATGCTCTTTGCCGCGTCCTTGCGGACCTTGCCGTCATGATCGGACAGAAGGTCGAAAATTTCGGTCGAGGTCAGGATCCGCTTGCGGTAGGGAAAGCGCAACCCGGCCATGGTTTCGTCGAACAGCCGCACCCAGGCGCTGCGCCCGGCAACTGATTTTTCATAAAGCAGTTTTTCGATTTCATCGGAAAGCTGATGCGGCCGCATCGCGCGCACTTCCCGCAGCCAGGGCTGGAAATGCGCCAGCGCTTCAGAATCCGCCAGCTTCGCATCCAGCGCCGCATCGTCGATCCGGTTCAGTTCGAGCGTAAAAAACAGCAGATGGGTGCCGATGTCGTTCGCACGTTCCTGCATCGTCTGGTAGAATCGACCGACTTCAGGATCACTGACATTGCCCGCATGAACCAGCCCCGCATAGCTCATCACCCGACCGAGGATTTCGTCGATTTTTTCGTATTCGACAATGGCCCCGGCGAGCGCTGCGCCATCCAGCGCCGCAAGCCTGCCTTCGTAGGATTTGGCGAAGGCTTTGGAATCGGTTTCCGCGCGGGAAAGGTCCGCCGCGAGTTCGGGCGAATTCTGCCCGGGATACAGGTCATCGAGGTTCCATTCGGGAAGCGTGCCGAGGGCCGTGCTGGGACTCATGATTTTTCCTCCATTGCGTCATCCGATATATGGTGCCTTACCGCACCCGGCAAGCCGGAAACCGACATAGCTGGATCAGAAGCATGATAGATTACGCTGCTACCCGAAATCTGCCAGAGGCATTCTTTGTCACCGCCGCCGAACGACCGACTGCGCCGTTCCTGGGCGTAAAGCGGAAGGAAGGCTGGCATACCACCGATTGGGGGAGCGTTGCACAACAGGTTTCCGAACTGTCGCGGGGATTGCGCGCGCTGGGGGTGGAACCGGGTGACCGCGTTGCCATCATCGCCGAAAACCGGCCGGAATGGGCCATTGCAGATCTCGCGATCATGGCGGCCGGCGCCATCAGCGTGCCGGCCTACACCACCAATACCGTCGACGACCACCTGCATGTGTTGTCGGATAGCGGCGCGAAACTGGCCATCGTTTCGACCGCAAGACTGGCGAAAAACCTTATTCCCGCCGCGAAGCGCGCCATGAATACCGATATCGTTGTCGCCATCGAACCGGTGGCGTCGGATGAACAGGGTATCCATATCGTTGGTTGGGAAGACACCCTGCAACGCGGTCGTGACATGCCGGACGACGTGGCCGAACGGATTGCGACCATCGACCGAACCACGACGAGCTGCATCATCTATACCTCCGGCACCGGCGGGCGCCCGAAAGGTGTGATGCTCAGCCACGGCGCGATCCTGTGCAATTGCAAGGGCGCGTATGACCTTGTCAGCGCCATTCCCGGGTTCGAGGTCGGCGCCGAGCGATTCCTATCGTTCCTGCCATTGTCGCATTCATACGAACACACGGCCGGGCTGATGTTCCCGATCACCATCGGCGCGCAGATATACTACGCCGAAGGGGTCGACCGGCTGGTCAACAACATGGCCGAAATATCGCCGACGATCATGACGGCGGTGCCGCGCCTGTACGAAGCGATCCATGCGCGGATCATGCGCGGTGTGGAACAGGCCGGCGGGCTGAAGCAGACCATGTTCACCAAAGCCGTCGACCTGGGCCGCAGAAAGCTTGAAGGGGACGGTACGCTGCCGTTTCTCGACCAGTTGCAGGACGGGCTGATGGAACGGCTGGTCCGCACCAAGGTGCGCGACCGTTTTGGCGGTAAACTGAAAGCTTTCGTTTCCGGCGGCGCGCCGCTGAATTCGGAAATTGGAACCTTCTTTCTGGCGCTGGGTGTCCGCATCCTGCAGGGCTATGGCCAGACAGAATCCGCCCCTGTCGTGAGCTGCAACCCGGCCCACCATATCCGCATTGATACGGTTGGCCCGGTGCTGACCGGGGTCGAGGTCAAGATTGCGGAAGACGGCGAGATCCTGGTGCGCGGCGAACTGGTGATGCAGGGCTACTGGCGCAATGACGAGGCCACGGCGGAAGTGCTGCGCGATGGTTGGCTGCATACCGGCGATGTCGGCGTCATCGATCCGGACGGCTATATCCGCATCACAGACCGCAAGAAGGATATCATCGTCAATTCCGGCGGCGACAACCTGTCACCACAGCGGGTCGAGGGCATGCTGACCATCGAACCGGAAATCGCGCAGGCGATGGTTTATGGCGACAAGCGCCCCCATCTGGTCGCCCTGCTGGTGGCGGAGGAAGGACAGGAAGACGGCTTGGGCGCAGCGGTGGCGCGCGTCAACGACAAGCTCAGCAATATCGAACGCATCCGCCGCTTCACCGTCGCCGACGAACCCTTCACCACCGACAACGAAATGATGACCCCCAGCATGAAGATCCGCCGCCACGTGATTGTTGCGAAATATGGCGACAAGCTGACGGCCCTGTATGGCAAGTGATGCCATGCGGGATGACGTGACGCCTGCGGCGCCTGTCCCGCAATCCGCCGTCATCGCCTACCGGCGGCGCTGGTGGCGCACCAGGGTCCTGCTGGTTACTTCAATGAATACGGGCCGCTGGGTGCTGCCCAAGGGACATATCGAGGACGGCATGACGCCGGGTGAATCTGCCGCCAAGGAAGCGCGCGAGGAAGCCGGCGTCGACGGCGTCGTCGATCCACACAGCATCGGCACCTACGATTACGACAAGAACGACCGCAAGGGCAGTGGCGGTCCGCGACGGGTGGAGGTGTTCGCCATGTCCGTCACCCGTGTCATGCGGGATTGGCCCGAAATGTATATGCGACAGCGCAAGTGGATGTCCGTGGACGCGGCGATTGCGGCTGTCGATGAAAAGCAGCTTAAAAAGCTGCTCGCGCGATTCGGCGAGATGATCGACAGCGCCTGACGCCGTCACCGCACGACGCTAAATCAGGGTGCCCTTGTCATCAACGCTATCCGCCACGTCGCGCAGCCTGGCCGCGTGGCGTTCCAGTTCCTCGGCCGCCCGGCGACGGCCGTTTGCATCCAGACTGTGCAGATCGATGCGGAACTGCATGTCTTCGGTTTCTGACTGCAGGTAGCGTTCCACGTCTTCCACCCGGTCGCCCGAAATACCCAGCACCGCATAACACTTCACCGGCGCGGCGATGCCTTTCGCGATGACCGGCTCCCGCGCCTCGCTGTCGATTTCATCGCGGACCAGTGACCAGGTTTCATGCGCCAGCATCACACCATCCGGGTCGCAGGCGCCTTCCAGCCGTGCGGCCAGATTCACTTCCCCGCCGATAATCGTGTAATCCATGCGGACTTCGCTGCCGAAATTTCCGACATTGCAATAGCCGGTATTGATGCCGATCCGCATGTGGAACGGGCGCTCGTACCCAAGGTCGCGCCAGCGTTCGCGCAGGACTGCCATCCGCTGCTGCATGGCAATCGCCATCCGCACGCAGGTCAGCGCATCTTCCTGCACGCCTTTTGTCGTCGGGTCGCCGAAGAACAGCAACATCGCATCGCCGATATACTTGTCGACCGTCGCACCGTATTCCAGCGCGATATTGGTCATCTCCGTCAGGTAATCATTCAGCAGGTTCGTAAGGTCTTCGGGCTGTAGATTTTCGGTGGTCGAGGTGAAATCCTTGATATCGGAAAAGAAGACCGTCAGCTTCTTGCGGCTGGTCGAGATGACAACATCCTGTTCGCCACTGAAAATCGAATCATAGACCTGCGGTGAAAGATACCGCGACAGCTTGGTCGACAGTTCCGCCAGCAACCGGTTCTTTTCATCCAGCGCCGCAACCGCCTGCCGGCGCTGTTCCACCATCTCGTTGAATGTATCGCCCAGCGCGCCCAGTTCGTCTTCGGTCTTCAAATCGATGCGGTGACCGAAATTCCCCTGTGCGAATTGATCGATACCGCTCACCAATGACCAGAAGGCGCGAACAATCGAACGGGTCAGAACAAAGGTCGACAGCCCGGCGATGACCAGCACACCAACCGACATGGCCAGAATGACGATCAGGGCAATCCAGCTTGAATTTTCCATGATTGAATAGGCCGACAGCTTGCGGTCACGCACAAAAGCCTGAATCCGGTTGTCGATGACATCGTCGAAATGTTCCAGATGGTCGCGATACCGGGACAGGGCATCGCGCAACTGGTCGGTCTGGGTGAGCAATGCCTGCCCCAGGGTCACCGACGCACTGAAATCGCGCACGATCCGGTCAAGCACCTGCCCCTCATCCGCCGAGAGTCTGGTTTTCCGGTAATCCGCCACAAAGCGGGCAAAATCATCAACGGAATCCTGCAGTTTTTCGAGTTGCCCCGGGTCACGATAAATGATGTAGCTTTCGATAGCGCCGAGCGCCTCGCCGATATTGACTTCCATATCCAGCGCGGCATGCAGTTTTGCCGCATATCCCGCCCGGCCCTTGCGCAGCGCCCCCTGCAGCCCTTCGTCGATCAGGGCATCGAGTTCCACCGCCGTTCCGCGGAATATGTCCAATCCTTCAGCCTGCAGGTTGACCAGGGCAATGATCTCCTCCCCCAGCGATTCATACGTCTGCTGCAAATCAAGAACCGCCGCTCCTTCCACCGTCATGGCGTCGCCCTGCAGCAGGGAATTGAAGGTCTGCGAAAATTTACGGAAATCTGCATTCGAATCCTGGAACTTTTCCAGGTAGCGCGCTTCGGGCGCGGCGACATAATTGTACAACGCCTGCGTTGCCTCGACGGCGTTGATTTCCATCTCCAGCACCGCCCGCTCCAGCGGGTCTTCGACCTCGATGACCTGCCGGACGATCTGCACCACCTGCAGCAGCAGGAAGCTGGTCACGGCGCCGCTGATGACGAGCACCGCGACAAGCATCACCAGCGAACGCCACATGCGGCGCGATATCGACCGGCGACCCAGACGCGTGTGATCGGTCGCCGCAGTCTCGGGTTCCACAACCTCGGGCGCTGGCGCCGGGTCAGCCTTGGATTCGGAGGAATCAGTCATCGCAGCTCCGGCAGCGTATAGCCGCTATAGGTTTCGCGCAGTTCTGTCTTCAACACCTTGCCCGTCCCGCCGATTGGGAACGCATCGACGACGAGCACGTGGTCCGGCACCCACCACTTGGCCACTTTCGCGGCGAGGAATTCCAGCACATCCTCCCGGTCGGGCGTCCGCCCCGCCGCGGCCGTTACCAGCAGCAACGGCCGTTCATCCCATTTCGGATGGGCAACCCCGATAACCGCTGCCTGCGCGACATCAGGGTGGCTCATCGCAAAATCTTCCAGGTCAATTGAACTGATCCATTCGCCGCCGGATTTGATCATGTCCTTCTTGCGGTCAACGATCTGCATATAGCCGTCGGCGTCGACGGTCGCGACATCACCTGTGCCGAACCAGCCGTCACGGTGGGCCCCCGAATCCTCGTCCCCGAAATAGGCGCGGCAGACCCAGGGCCCCCGCACCTTCAACTCACCATGCGCCGTACCGTCATGCGGCTGGGCGGTGCCGTCATCGCCCTCGATCATCATCTCGACGCCAAAGGGCGGGCGGCCCTGCTTGGCGAGCACATTCATCCGGTCGTCTGCGGGCCAGTCGCGCATATGGGGCTTCAACGTGTTGACCGCACCGACGGGCGACATTTCCGTCATACCCCAGCCATGCCGTGCCTCGATCCCGTATTCGTTCGCCAGCAACTCTATCATCGAGCGCGGCGCCGCACTGCCGCCGACGATCATGCGCTGCATCGTATCGAGCCGTTTGTTGTTCTCGCCCATATAGCCCAGCAGCCCGTGCCAGATTGTCGGCACCCCGGCAGAGAAGGTGACACCTTCGGCATCCATGAGCGCCCACAGCGATTCACCGTCGAGCCGCGGGCCGGGCATGACCTGCTTCGCGCCGGTCATGGTCGCCGCATAGGGAATGCCCCAGGCATTGACGTGAAACATGGGGACGACGGGTAACACGGTTTCGGCATCCGACAGGCACAGCATCGACGGCATGGCGATCGCGTAGGAATGCAGGATCGTCGCCCGGTGTGAATACAATACCCCCTTGGGATGCCCGGTCGTGCCCGAGGTATAGCAAAGTGAGGACGCGGTATTTTCATCGAAGACGGGCCAGTCGAACGACTCGCTTTGCCCGTCCAGCAGTTCCTCGTAACAGAACGCGTTGGCCAGCGTTGTGTCCGGCATATGCGCCCGGTCGGTCATTACCACCACGCCTTCCAGCCCGGGCACGTGCGGCGCCACTTGCTCAATCAGTGGCAGGAAGGTCAGGTCGACAAAGACATAACGGTCTTCGGCATGATTCAGCAGATAGGCCATCTGATCCGGATGCAGGCGCGGATTCATCGTGTGGCATACCGCCCCCATGCCGGACGTCCCGAACCAGACCTCGTAATGCCGGTAGCCGTTCCAGGCGATGGTGCCGATGCGATCGCCCGGCTTTATCCCAAGCCCGGTCAGGGCATTGGCCATCTGTTGCGCGCGAAGGTGCGCGTCAGCATAGGTGTAACGGTGGATCGGTCCTTCGACGGTACGCGAGACGATCTCGGCCTCCGCATGGTTTGCCGCCGCATGCCGTATCAGCGACGATACCAGCAGCGGCATCTCCATCATCAGTCCCAGCATGTCGAATCCTCTCCTTACATCGCCGGCGCGGCTCCGGCTTCAACGGCATCCGCCAGCGCGCGCTGGTGGCCGCTGCGGCTTTGCGCTTCGATGAAGACGCGTGTGACCTCAGGGTAGTCCTGCTTGATCCGGGCTTCCAGTTCTGAAATCGTCGCCTGCAATGTATCCGCATCGATGTCGCCAGCGAAATCGAGACTGAGAGTAAGCAACACATCCACCGGCCCGAAATGCATTGTCAGAATTTCGTTTGAATGGTCGATGCGCGGGTCAGCATCCAGAATTTTCTCGATACCGGCGACGACTTCCGGGTGGGCGCCCTCGCCGATCAGCAGCCCCTTGCTTTCATAGGCCAGCAGCACCGCCGTCGCAGCCAGGATCACGCCGATCCCGATTGAAGCATAGGCATCGAATTTCGTATTACCGGTTATATCCGCCGCCGCAATTCCACACAGGGCGACGATCAGGCCCAGAATGGCCGCGCTGTCCTCGAACAGCACCGTAAACAATGTCGGGTCCTTGCTGCGCCGCACTTCGTCGAACAGGCTGCGATCACCCTGTACCCGGCGGAATTCACGATAGGCGACCGCCCAGGCAAAGCCTTCGAAGACCATGGCGAAACCGAGCACGATATAGTTCACCATCGGGTCTTTGACCGCGGTCGGGTTTCCCAGCTTGTGAACCCCTTCATAGATGGAAATCCCCGCACCACCGGCGAAGATCAGGATCGCAACAACGAAGGTCCAGAAATACAGCTCCATCCCATAGCCGAAGGGATGCCGTGCGTCCGCGGGCTTGCTCGCCTTCCGCACGCCGTATAGCAGCAGGACCTGGTTCCCGGTATCAACAACGGAATGTACTGCCTCGCTCAACATGGCCGAACTGCCGGTGGTGAAAGCGGCGCCGAATTTGGTCACGGCGATCAGGGCGTTCCCCACCAGCGCCGCGTATATGACCTTCTTGGATGCGGAACTGGCCATGTGGCGCGATCAGGCCACGACTTCGAAGAAGGGCCGCGTGCCGGCAACCGTTGTGCGATGCATCCGGCGGCGTGAACCCTTTTCGTCGAACGGGCACGCCTTGTGCATCGAATTACGATTGTCCCAGATGATCACATCGCCGGGCGCCCATTTATGGACATAGGTGAATTCCGGCCCGGTCGCGAATTCCAGGATTTCCGCCAGGACCTTCTGGCTTTCCGCATCGTCCACACCTTCGAAGCGGCGAATCCAGACTTCAGACAGAAACAGCGACGGCCGGCCGTTGACCGGATGGCTGCGCACCACGGGATGCGCGATCGGCGGCACCTTGGCTTTCTGCTCCGCGGTCAGCGCCGGCCGGTCGCGATGCGCCTGCTCGTAATACCAGACATAGTCGAACACCGCGCGCTTGCCCTGCAGCCACAGTTTGCGGTCTTCCGGCAGTGCCGCATAGGCCGCACTCATACTCACAAAGGACGTCTCGCCGCCTTCTTCGGTGCATTCCAGGCAATGGAACACCGAGCCCATGCTTGGTTCGTCCAGATAGGCAAGATCCGAATGATACTGTTTCGACCCGCCAAAGGCGCCGATATGCTTGCCGTTCTCGATAATATTGGAAACGACGAAGATTTCCTTGTGGCCCGGCAGGCAGAAATTGCTGAGAACGTGGTCCTCCAGCGATCCAAGCTGACGGCTGAAGGCGATATGCTGTTCGGGCGAAATATCCTGCCCGCGGATCAGCACCACGGCGCGGTCGGCCAGGGCGTGCTCCAGCGCCGCGATATCGGCATCGGCAACGGGCCGCGAAAGGTCCAGACCCTGCGCTTCCGCCCCGATATGTGCCGTAAGGTCGGTGAAAGTAATTGCTGTCATGGGGAATCTCCCTGCTGCCCGATAATACGCGATAACGCCACCGCCTCGGACCGTAACGTGAAGAAGGCATGGCGGGCAAGGCGACAGAGGATTTTCCATCCGGGTCTTGTCCCTTGTGTTGCGACGCAGCATATTGCACCCGTACAACACGGGACAAACCACTCTATCGTGCAAATGGAGGTCGCTTCATGGTGGACGCAGCCGATAAGAAACCCGGGGCTTTCCGCGCCGTCAGACGGTATATCCTGATCGGCCTGCTGACCGCCGCGCCGCTCGCCATTACCTTCCTCATTCTCGAATTTCTGTTCACGCTGCTGGCGGATATCGGCGAACCCTGGATTCGCGGGCTGGCGCGCGGGGTCCGGCAACAGAACCCGGCCCTCGCCGACCTGATGGTCAACGAAGTACTGATGTCGATTACCGCCTCGCTGATCGTCCTGCTGGTTCTGTTACTGCTGGGCTGGGCGACGGGGCGGGTGGTCGGGCAGCGGCTGATCCGCCTGTTCGAACAGTTGATCAGCGCCATCCCCTTCGTCGACAGCGTCTATCACGCCACCAAGCGGTTCGTGTCCGTCGCCAGTTCCTCGCCGGAAGGCGGGCGTGGCGTCGTGCTGATCGACTTTCCATCGCCCGGCATGAAGGCCATCGGCATCCTGACCCGCACCCTGCACGATTCGGATACGGGTGAGGAACTCGCTGCCGTCTATGTCCCCACCGCGCCGAACCCGACCTCCGGCTATATCGAGATCATGCCAATGGACAGGGTCACCCATACCGACTGGACCTTCGACCAGGCCATGTCCTTTATCGTCACCGGCGGTTCCAGTTCCCCCGACGATATCCAGTACAGCCGTGAAAAGGGCAGTAAAAAAACGTCCTGAACGGATGGACGGCGCCGGGGCGGACAGGCTTTATTGCGCGCCACGGATATAACGGGAGACAATTTTCATGGCCGAACGCCATCATTTCGACGCCATCGTCTTTGACCTGCTGACCGCACTGCTCGATTCCTGGACGTTGTGGAACGACGTCGCCGGGTCGGAAGAAGCCGGGCGGCGCTGGCGCGGTGAATACCTGAAGCTGACCTATGAATGCGGCCCCTACCGCCCGTATGAGGACATCATTCGCGAGGCCGCCGACCGGGCCGATATCCACCCGGACGTGGCCGAAACCCTGATGGTGCACTGGCCGGGCCTGCGCCCGTGGCCGGAATCGGAGGAAGTGTTCGGCAGCCTGTACACCTTCGGCATACCGATGGGGATCGCCACCAATTGCTCCAACGCGCTGGCCGAACAGGCCGTCAAATGCGCCAATGCTCCCTTCGCCGCGGTGGCAACGGCGGAATCCGCCGGCTTCTACAAACCCCGGCCCGAACCCTACCTGCAGGTGCTGGAAAAACTCGGCACTGACCCGGCCAAGACCCTGTTCGTCGCCGGTTCCGCCGCCGATGTGCCGGGCGCAACCGCGGTCGGCATGCCCGTCTACTGGCACAACCGCGTCGGCCTGCCCGCCGTCGATGACGTGAAACCGATGCGCACCGAACGCTCGCTGATGCCGATCCTGGAACTGTTCTGAGGAGGGAATGACCGATGGATGACCGTATCTTTCACCTGTTCGCCGATGGCCCGGCGCCCGTCGCGCCCTATAGTCATGCCGTCACCACCGGTGACTGGATATTTGTCACCGGGCAACTGCCGACCGGCGCGGAGGGCGACCCGATTCCGGAATCGATCGAGGACCAGACGCACAAGGTCATGGCGAACCTGAAATCCGTGCTGGCCGGCTGTGGCGCGGAGCTGGATGCGGCGGTCAGCGTGCGTATTTTCCTGACCCGGTTCGAAGACGAATACGACGCCATGAACGCGGTCTATGAAACCTATTTTCCGGCCGACCGGCGACCGGCCCGCACCACAGTGGGCGTGACCGCGCTGGCGCGGGGCTGCCGGGTGGAAATCGACCTGATCGCCAGACGGCGCGCATAGCAGGCAGACGCCGAATCCCCGCAGGAACGACGGAAATATCGATGAATGCCCGTTAATGCCAATCGACACCAATCGATGGTAAATGAAGTGGATGGACACCCGGGCCTTCGCGACCGAACACCCTGACACGCAATGATCTTACGAATGATACGCATTACGTGAAACATTCGAATCTGGCTTCCCCATAACGCGCATCGGGATTGCGTCCTGGGGTGCAAACCGCCAAATCAGTTTGAAATACAGTCGCGGCGAAGTACCTTTTTAAAGGTACCGTGTTGTTAATGGAGCGCACGGGCTGGCTGTATCGAGGGGATTTTCATGGCTGAAACCGCCGTTTCGCTGGATGATAAATACGCGCTGGAGTCCGGCCGCGTCTTCATGACCGGGGTTCAGGCACTGGTGCGGCTGCCACTGATGCAGCGGCAACGCGATGTCGCGGCGGGCCTGAACACGGGTGGTTACATCACCGGCTATCGCGGTTCGCCGCTCGGCGCGCTGGACCAGCAGCTATGGCAGGCCAAGCGCTTCATCGAAAAGAACCATATCCATTTCGAGCCGGGCGTGAACGAGGACCTTGCCGCCACCGCGATCTGGGGCAGCCAGCAGCTCAACCTGTTCCCCGACGGCAATTACGACGGCATCTTTTCCATGTGGTACGCGAAAGGGCCCGGGGTCGACCGGTCCGGCGATGTGCTGCGCCATGGCAACCTGGCCGGGTCGTCGGAACATGGCGGCGTGCTGCTGCTGTCCGGCGATGACCATACCTGCAAGTCGTCCACCACCGCCCACCAGACCGAATACGCCTATATGGATGCGATGATCCCGGTGCTGAACCCATCGGGCGTGCAGGAATTCCTCGACATGGGCATGTATGGCTGGGCGATGTCGCGCTATTCCGGCTGCTGGGTGTCGTTCAAGGTGATTGCCGAAACGGCGGACAGTTCGGCCTCGGTCTATGTCGATCCGCACCGCGTGGATATCAGAATCCCGACCGATTACGACATGCCCGCCGAAGGGCTGAATATCCGCTATCCCGATGACGCCCTTGCGCAGGAAGAACGGCTGCACAAGCACAAGCTCTATGCCGCACTTGCCTTTGCCCGCGCCAACAACCTGAACCGGGCGGTGATCGACGGGCCGAACCGGCGTTTCGGCATCGTCACCGCGGGCAAATCCTATCTGGATGTGATGCAGGCGCTGGAGGATCTCGGCATCGACGAGGCCTATGCGCGCAAAATTGGCCTGTCGGTCTACAAGGTCGGCATGACCTGGCCGCTGGAGCCCGAAGGCATGCGGCGCTTCGCCGAAGGGCTGGAGGAAGTCCTTGTCGTCGAGGAAAAACGCGCCCTGATCGAAAACCAGCTCAAGGAACAGCTTTATAACTGGCGCGAGGATGTGCGCCCCCGCGTGATCGGCAAGTTCGATGAAAACCGCAACTGGATCCTGCCGTCAAACGGGGAATTGACCCCCGGCCCGATTGCCAAGCTTCTTGCCCGGCGTATCGCCCGCTTCCATACCAGCGAGAAGATCGAGGAACGGGTCCGCTTTCTGGATATCAAGGATCAGTCGCTGGCGGCGATCAATCCGCCGATCACCCGCACGCCCTATTTCTGTTCGGGATGTCCGCATAACACCTCGACCAAGGTGCCCGAGGGCAGCCGCGCGCTGGCCGGGATCGGTTGCCACTATATGGCGCAATGGATGGACCGGAACACCGAAACCTTCACGCATATGGGCGGCGAAGGGGCGAGCTGGCATGGCCAGGCGCCGTTCACCAGCACCAAACATGTCTTCGCCAATATCGGCGACGGCACCTATTATCATTCCGGCTTGCTGGCGATCCGGGCCGCGGTCGCCGCCGGCAACAACATCACCTACAAGATCCTGTTCAACGATGCCGTCGCGATGACCGGCGGACAGCCGGTCGGCACCGCGATTTCAGTGCCCCGGATCACCCATCAGCTGTTCGGCGAAGGTGTCGGTCGTGTCGTTGTCGTTTCCGACGAACCCGAAAAATACAGCCGCCAATCGGGCCTTGCCGAAGGCGTGACCGTCGAACATCGCGACCAGCTGGACCGTATCCAGCGCCAGTTGCGGGACGTCGAAGGCGTCACCGCCATCATCTACGACCAGACCTGCGCGGCCGAAAAACGCCGCCGCCGCAAGCGCGGCACCTTCCCCGATCCAGCCCGGCGCGTCATTATCAACGAACTGGTCTGCGAAGGCTGCGGCGACTGTTCGGTTGCCTCCAACTGCCTGTCGGTCGTGCCGAAAGAAACCGAATTCGGCCGCAAGCGGACCATCGACCAGTCGACCTGCAACAAGGATTTTTCCTGCCTGAACGGGTTCTGCCCCAGTTTCGTGACCGTTGAAGGCGGCGCATTGCGCAAACCGGAACCGGCCGCCCGCAAGACACAGACGGACCTGTTCGAGGTCCTGCCCGACCCCGTACTGCCGACGACCGACACCCCCTACGGTATCCTGATCACCGGTGTCGGCGGCACCGGGGTTGTGACCATCGGTGCGCTGCTGGGTATGGCTGCCCATATCGAGGGAAAGGGCTGTTCGGTGCTGGACATGACCGGACTGGCGCAAAAGGGCGGCGCGGTCATGACCCATGTGCGGATCGGCAATACGCCGGAAGACATTCACGCCGTACGGCTGGCATCCGGCGGCGCAAAGGCCGTAATCGGCTGCGATATCGTGGTAGCGGCAGGGCCGGATGCGCTGTCGAAGGTCGCGCCAGGTGAAACGGCGGTCTTCATCAATACGCATGAAACCATTACCGGCGATTTCACGCGCGACCCGGATATGCAGTTCCCGGAAGACGATCTTGAAAAAAGCATCGCCGCCATCGCCGGTGACGAACACACCGATTTCATCGAAGCCACACGGCTGGCGACGACGCTGATGGGCGATTCCATTGCGACCAACATGTTCATGCTGGGCTATGCCTGGCAGAAGGGTGCGGTACCGGTTTCCCTGGAATCGATCGAACAGGCTATCACGCTGAACGGCATCGCGGTGGAAGCCAACAAGGCCGCCCTGCTATGGGGACGGCGCGCCGCACATGACCGGAACGCCGTGGACCGGGCCGCCGGTCCCGCTGCAGCCGAACCCGAAGATTTTGCCACAACACTGGAAGATGTCGTCAAGCGCCGCATCGATTTCCTGACTGCCTATCAGAACGAAGCCTATGCCCGGCGGTACAAGGACCTTGTCGTACGCGTACAAACGGCGGAAGCCCACGCCCTGCAGGGCACCGATGCCCTGGTGCAGACGGTGGCCCGGTATTACTTCAAGCTGCTGTCTTACAAAGATGAATACGAAGTCGCCCGGCTGCACACGGATACCAGCTTCCTGAATGCCGTACGCGAACAATTTACCGGCGACTACAAGCTGAACTTTCATCTGGCACCACCACTGACCGCCGAGCGCGACATGGACACGGGTCGCATGATCAAGAAGGCGTACGGCCCCTGGATGCTGCGGGTATTCGGTGTGATGGCAAAGCTGAAGTTCCTGCGCGGCACCGCCTGGGACCCGTTCGGACGCAGCGACGAACGCCGCCAGGAGCGCACGCTGATTACCGAATATGAAGCGGTGATCGAGGAACTGCTGGCCGGACTGACCCCGGCCAATCATGCGGTCGCCGTTGAAATCGCGGAAATTCCCGAACATATCCGCGGTTATGGCCATGTGAAGGATCGCCATATCGCCGACGCCAAGGCGAATGAGGCGGCGCTTTTGACCCGGTTCCGCGATCCGGATCAGCAGGCCGACGCGGCGGACTGACCGAACCGGTTGCTGCCTTAAAAATTCCGCAATTCCGCCCCTTCACCGCCCCGCTTTCACCCGATCATTCAGGACATAAACGGGAAAGGGATGGAAGCCATGAAAAAACGGGCCATTACGCTATGTTTCGCCATCGGATACGTGGTCGTGCCGGCAATGGCGGTTTTCCTGCAGGCATACCTGTCAGACCGCGTGGTCGTCGCGAGCCACTACATTGAGCAGCATTACCCGATCGCCACGCCGGCAACCTATCACACCGGCCGGAAATCCAAGGAAAAGCCTGTCAGCCTGTAGCGAACCGTCTACAGCATGCCGAGCGCGGCCTTGTAGGTGTCGATCAGCGCTTCGAGTTCCTGACGGTCACCGGTTTCCATTTTCCGCAGCCGGATGATCTGGCGCATGATTTTGACGTCGAAGCCATTGCCCTTGGCTTCGGCGAAAACTTCGCGGATATCCTCGGCCAGCGCCGCTTTTTCTTCTTCCAGCCGCTCGATCCGTTCGATCAGCGAGCGTAATTGATCACCCGTGACTCCGCCGACATCCGCCATTATTCCGTCTCTCCCGTGTATTCAGGTTCTGCCAAATTGGGCACCCGCTTTAATACGCCGTTCCCGCCTACGGCAAGGCATTTTTTAAACCCTTATCCAGGGCTTTCGTTCTCATCCTCACCGTAGATGCCTGCATCCACACGCTTCGGGCCATCATATCGGCCAACCGCATCATCAACAGCTGCCGCCGGATCGACATGACGGGACGTTCCGGTTTCCGAATCGGTCACGAACAGCACACCATGTCGCACCCGCACGCTCAAATCGCTTTCCACATCGTCACCGATTTCGATTTCGTCAGCATCGGTCGCCCGGCGCAGCCCCGGCCGCCATTGCCAGACGATATCGGCCTGGTCCAGTTCCTCGCCGACAAAATCGATCAGATCACGATCACTGGCTGCCGGCAGACCGAGCCGTCGCCGTTGCCAGGCGACCCAGGATCGGACGCCCCACCGGTAAAACAGGGGCAGGTACAGCGGAAATGCCAGCGCAAACAGCGCGAAAAGCTCCAGCCCCGCCCAAGCGCGGCTGAAGATACCAGATCAGCAGCAATGCGGCGGTAATCGACGCCAGGGTGATAGCATATAGCCTGAACGCCATACCGCTGCCGCGCCTGCCGCCTAGTGCGAGTCCTTGAACTTATCCAGTTGTCCGGCGGATGCTTCCTTCTGGTATTTCGATTTCCACTCGCCATAGGGCATGCCGTAGACGATCTCGCGCGCGTCCTCATAGCCCAGCTCCAGCCCCTTTTCCTGCGCGGCGGCCGTGTACCATTTGGACAGGCAGTTGCGGCAGAAGCCGGAAAGGTTCATCAGGTCGATATTCTGGACATCCGTACGTTCGCGCAGATGCGCCACCAGCGTGCGGAATGCGGCAGCTTCAAGTTCCGTCTGGGTCTGTTTGTCGATATCGGGCATGTTCAATCCCTCCTGTTAGCCAAGGCGTGTTCTGTCACTAATCTGGCGTGTGACTGACGGTTTTGCCAGCCCCTACGGGGGCCACGCCATACATGGTCTCATCGGCCAGCCAGTCAACCACGGCGTTCAGTGCTTCAGCTTCACCGGCGCCCGCTTCCTTTGCGGCATGGTAACGGGCGATCTGCTGGTGAGCGCTGGTACCCCGGGCGACGATATCGCGTGCATGCGCCACCTCGGCAACGCAATCCAGCCGTTCCGCATCCTCCTGGATCAGGTCCAGAATTTCGTCCAGCAGGACCGAATAGTCGACGACCTGCCCGCGGCCGAAATCAACCAGCCCGCGATCGATGCCGTAACGCTGGCCGCGCCAGCGATTTTCCCGCACCAGCATGTTCGAATAGATCCGCCAGCGCTGATTGCTGCGGCGCAGACGCGCGAGCATCGACAGCAGGCAGGCATACAGCGCGGCCACGGCGATTCCATCATTCAGCCGCGTGCAGATATCAGCAATCCGCATTTCCAGTGTCGGGAACTTCGAATGCGCGCGGATGTCCCACCATATCTTGCTTGCATCCTCGATCAGCCCCGCCTGGACCATCACATCGATATGGCGCAGGTATTCCGCATGGCTGTCGAAACGTTCGGGCAGGCCGGTGCGCGGCAGTTCATCAAACACGCTGAGCCGGTAACACATCAAGCCGGTCAGGCGGCTTTGCCAGAAGGGAGAGGACGTTGTCAGCGCCAGAAGATGCGGCAGGAAATAACTGACCTGATTCATAAGGTCGTTGCGCAGCTCCGTATCCTCGATCCCGACATGCACATGCATGCCGCAGATCAGCAAGCGCTGCGCCACCTGCTGCATGTCCTCCGCCAGCACATTGTAGCGGTCCCCTTCGGTATGCTGCTGCAGGCTCCACTCGGCGAAGGGATGGGTCGACGCCGCGATAGGCCGCAAACCATGCGTCGCGGCAGCGGCGGCGACACAGCCCCGCAAATGCGCGATGCGCTGGCGCGCTTCGGCGATGGAATGACACACCGGCGTACCAACCTCGATCTGTGCGCGCAGAAATTCCGGTGTCACCGCACCACCGCCATCGCCGATGAGCGTGCTGCATTCTTCCAGAATCGCGCGCGGTGGATCCACCGCCAAGTCGCGGGTTTCCGGATCGATCAGCAGTTACTCTTCCTCGATACCAATGGTCAGCGGAAAATCAGCATCCGTCATTGGCCCGGCCCAGTGCCGCTGAATGGAACGTACAGTCCGTCATCGGCCAGCACCGATTCCAGGGCATCGGCGATCAGCCCGGCCCAGTGTTCCGCCCCGTGATGCGTATCGATCAGGTCCTGCCGGATCTCCAGCAGGATATTCGGGCGGCCCTGCGGCATGGCATGGGTTTCAATCGTATTACCGAACAGGTCGTAGCCGGAATACGGCAGGTTGTCGCCGACGGTGATATCGGTGTTACGCGCCAGCGCCGCCATGAGCGGCCGGGCAATGCGCGCATCATCATTGTACAGCACGCCGATATGCCAGGGGCGCTCCGCCCCTTTCATCACCGGTGTGAAACTGTGAACGGACACGACGGCCGGAACCTGCACCGGACGTTCCGCCAGCACCTGTTCAACAGTGTCGTGGTAGGGGCGATAGATTTCCGTCACCCGCGCGGCAGTCTGCGCATCGCTCAGCCGCCGGTTGCCGGGAACGACGACCCCGTCACTGATTTCCCGAATTGAGGTCAGGTCGTCCAACGGTCGGTTCAGGTCGATGACCAGGCGGGAAAACCCGGCCAGCACGGCGGGGGCATTCATCCGCACGGCCAGCCTGTCCGCCACATCCGCCGCACCAATATCCCAGGCGATATGCCGCGCCAGCACCGACGGGTCGAGCCCCAATCCGTGCAATGCCGTCGGCACCGCGCTGCCACCATGGTCACAGACAATGGCGAAATGGGCCTGACTTTGCCGATTGCGGACCGACACCGCCGCCCGGTCATCCGGGCGCAGCAGTTTGTCATGCAGTATTTCAGAGGTCGCGTTCATGGACATTCCCCGAATATAGCAATTCGGAACCGCCTTACCAGTACGGCCCTGTAATACAGCCCCGATTTCTGGCACTCTGCGCCGCAAATGTGGCGGGACACCGCGTACCGCGCCGCATAGAGGGGGCAAACCATGGCAGAAGCAATACTCCGCAACCGCATCGCCAGCCGGGTTGCCGACAGCTTCATACTGGAAGCACGATCCGGCGCCCGTCAGAATGTGATTGCACGCACGATTGCACTTTCGCTTATCGCCGCATGGCTCACGATCCAGACCCCCTTCCCGGCGGCGCTGTTCTATATCGGTCTGCTGATGGCGTTCATTTTGATCGGCCTGGTCCAGAACCTCGTCGCCAACCGCTTTCCGACATATGACTGGCCGCAATACCTGATCATCATGCTGGACGCTGCATTGCTGGCCTATACCATCATCGCACCGAACCCGCTGTCGACAGACGGCTGGCCACGGCAGGTCCCGACCCAGAACGGATCGTTCCTGTATTTCTTCGTCATGCTGGTCGGTACCCTGCTGTCCTACGACCCGCGCCGCGTACTCTGGGCCGGCCTTTGTATTGGCGCCAGTTACGCGGCAAGCCTCCTCTGGGTGCTCAACCTGCCGGAAACATTCACCCCCGCCAGCATGCCGGACTGGGGCACCATGACATTGCGCGAACAGGCCGACATCGCCGCCCATCCCAACTTCGTGCTCCCGCGATTGCCGATACGCGATCTGATCCTTTTGACGATCACCTCCGGCATCCTGGCCGCCGTTGTCTGGCGCATGCGGCGGCTCGTCCTGCGGCAAAGCGAAACGGAACGTCAGCGCGCCAACCTGGTCCGTTATTTTTCGCCGGAAATCGCCTCGGAGCTGGCCGAAAGTGACAAACCGCTGGGCGATTTCAGGGAACAATCAACGGCGGTCCTGTTCGCCGATATTGTCGGCTTCACGCGACTGGCCGAGCAGATGGGACCGGTGCCGACCATGAAGCTGCTGCGCGAATTTCACGGCCGCATGGCGGCGCAGGTATTCGCCAATAACGGCACACTGGACAAGTATATCGGCGATGCGGTCATGGCGACTTTCGGCTCGCTGCACCAGAGCGAGACAGACGCCGCAGATGCAATCGCCTGCATTCATGCCATGATCGACGCGGTCACGGAATGGAATGCCATGCGCGTCGCACAAGGCGAACCACCCGAAAGGGTCGGAATCGGCGCCCATTTCGGTAAGGTCGTCGTGGGCGATATCGGCGACGAAAGACGCCTCGAATTCGCGGTGATCGGCGACTCGGTAAATGTTGCAAGCCGCATGGAACGCATGACACGGGAATTCGACGTCCGCGCCGTGCTGAGTGACGATCTTGTACACGCCGCCCGAACCAGCAGTGACACGGCAGCGCTTTCGGGCATGGAAGAAGCCGGTACCGTGGCTATCCGGGGCCGTGAAGCCCCGATGAAGGTATGGACGATCGCCTGATCCGGCTCAGGACGCCCCAACCATCCGATTCCAATCCGAAAAATTTCGGCCCTGCAGGTAATAAAATTACGCATATTTACGCCAGTGCAATATTTTCTGTGCTAGGCATTGGCAAAATTGCACTCCCCTGAACAGGTGACTTATGAGAAGACTGCACCGAACCAAGATCGTTGCCACGCTTG